>JAFVVQ010000021.1 GCA_017502085.1 Clostridia bacterium
TCTCGCAGTTCTCCTCGCAGTTGCAATGCTCTTCTCATTCGCAGCTTGCGGCGGTAACGAAGAACCCGAAACCACAACAGCAGCTCCCGTTGAAGAATCAACAGACGCACCTGCAACAGATGCTCCCGCAACAGACGCACCCGCAGTTGACGATCCTTCAGTTGCAGATCCTTCAACAGCTGACCCCTCAGCAGTTGATCCCTCTGCTCCCGCAGCAACAGCTATGCCCGAGGGCAAGGAAGCTATCGTTGCATATTTCAACACAGCTGTCAACGCTGTCAAGACAAACGCAAAGAGCGTTAAGCACCACTATTCAAGCATTTCAATCACAGGTCAGACAAAGTTCCCCAAGCTTATTGACACAGCTATGAAGCTTTTTGGCGGCGCTGATGCATTCATCAACGATCAGCTTGCAAAACAGAGCAAGGGCGAACAGACCTATACAGGCGCAGACATCAAGGCTAAGTTCCCCGTTGAAACAGAAAGCTACGCAAGTAAGCTTACCGCTGCTGACGTAAGCTCAGCAAACGTTGTTGAAAAGGACGGCAAGTACGTTGTTACTCTCGTTCTTGTCAGCGATGCAAAGAGCTCAACCGTTAAGCACGGTCAGGGTCACGCTCCCAAGGCTTTCAACGTTGTTCTTCCCGGTGTTGTTAACGACAACGTTCCCGGTCCCGTAGCAGGTATGCTCGGCGGCGAGGCTGAAATGAACTATCCCGCTTGCAAGGTTATTGCGACAATCGATCCCGCAACAGGTAACGTTGTTAATGCTGAATATTTTGTTAACTGGACAATCAATTTCGGCGATAACATTGTTCTCCCCTTCACCACACACGATTTATACACAATCAATTTCTGATTACATAAAAAATAAGAGGTGACCGTCTCAGGGCGGTCACCATTATTGCGTTATATAATAAAATTTTGGATAAAGGTGATTTATTATGAAGAAAGAAGTACTTGTTGAAACATCTGCACGTCACGTGCACGTAAGCCGCGCTGACCTTGATATTCTTTTCGGCGAAGGCTATGAACTCACACACAAAAAAGACCTCTCACAGCCCGGTCAGTATGCTTGCGAAGAAAGAGTTGCAGTTGTCGGCTCAAAGTCAAGCTTCCCCGCAGTTTCAATCCTCGGTCCCGTTCGTCCCTCAACTCAGGTTGAACTTTCACTCACAGATGCAAGAAGCATCGGTGTCAGCGCTCCCGTAAGAGAAAGCGGCGATATCGCAGGTACAGGCACTTGCAAACTCGTTGGCCCCAAGGGTGAAGTTGAAATCGAATGCGGTGTTATCACTGCAAAGAGACACATCCACGCTACTCCCGCAGACGCAGAGAAATACGGTCTTGAGGATAAGCAGGTTGTCTGCGTTAAGGTTGAATCCGACGGCAGAAGCCTTATCTTTGATGACGTTGTTGTAAGAGTCAACCCCAACTTTGCTCTTGCAATGCACATCGATACCGACGAATCAAACGCTGCAGGCGCAGTTCCCGGTATGATGGGTGAAATCCTTTAATTTCAGATTAGTACATAAAATTAACCGCCTTGGTCTGCTGACCTCGGCGGTTTTTTGTTGGTCTTACATACTTTCGGGAACGGTGATGCTGAACATTGTGAGGATATTCTTCAGAACGTTCTTGACGCACAGGCACAGGCTGAGTCTTGCCTGCATCAAAGCTTCATCCTCGCAGTTGACTCTGCAAGCGTTATAGAATTTATGGAAGAGTGTTGCAAGGTCAACGGCATAGCGTGTGATCTTGGCGGGGTCATAGTTCTTTGCAGAGAGGATGATTTCATCGGTGAGGGCCGAAAGATGTCTGATGAGTTCCTTTTCTTCGTTTGCCGAAAGAAGTGCGAGTTCGGGGATTGTGCATTCTCTTGCGCTCTTGCCTTCGCTCTCAAGCTTCTTGAGGATGCTACAGATTCTTGCGTGAGCATACTGACAATAGTAAACGGGATTCTGTGAGCTCTGTTCAACTGCAAGATCGAGATCGAAATCCATCTGTGAACCCGGCTCTCTCATATTGAATAGGAAACGGACTGCATCGATGGGGATTTCTTCAAGCAGGTCAACGAGAGTGATTGCCTTGCCCGAGCGTTTGCTCATTCTGACTACCTCACCGTCACGGGTAAGGCGTACAAGCTGCATAAGGATGATATCAAGGTCATCGCCGTTGCAGCCGATTGCATCGAGCGCACCCTTCATTCTGGCTACGTGACCGTGGTGGTCTGCGCCCCAGATGTTGATTGCTCTGTCGAAGCCTCTTATCTGAAGCTTGTTGCGGTGGTATGCGATGTCAGCGGCAAAATACGTGGGGTTGCCGTTTGTTCTGATGAGAACTTCGTCCTTGAGTTCAAGCTTTTCGATTTCTTCGGGAGTCTTGCCTTCTTTGAGGAGTCTTGCGCCGAGAACTTCCTTATTCTTATACCATACGGCACCGTCTTTTTCGTATGTGAGGCCCTTGTTCTTCATAATATCAAGGGTTTCGGCAAGCTCGCCGCCGTTGTGGAGCGTGCTTTCAAGGAACCATGTATCGTATTCGATGCGGTACTTTGTGAGGTTTTCCTTCATTGCCGCAATGTTTTTGGGCAGAGCGTAGTCGACGAGAGCCTTCCTGCGCTCGGCTTCGGTTGCGGTGATGTACTTATCGCCGTGAATCTCTGCGAATTCCTTGGCTCGAACAATGATATCCTCACCGTGGTAGCTGTCCTCGGGAAGTTCGGGAGCATTTTCGCCAAGGTAAAGCTGCTGATATCTGATATCGAGCGAAAGACCGAATTTATCAATCTGGTTACCTGCATCATTTACGTAGAATTCTCTGCTGACGTTGTAGCCGGCGCAGTCCATAACGGATGCAAGGCAGTCGCCGAGTGCACCGCCTCTGGCATTGCCCATATGCATAGGACCTGTGGGATTGGCGGAAACAAATTCGATATTGATTTTCTTGCCGCCGCCGTAGTTGGAACGGCCGTAGTCAGCACCTTTTTCGAGAATATCCTGAATGATGCATGCATTGAAACTTTCTCTGAGATAGAAGTTGAGGAAACCGGGGCCGGCAACTTCGCATCTTTCGATGAAGGTATCACAGAGCTCAAGACGGCTGATGATAGCCTCGGCGATCTTTCTGGGAGCGGAGCGAAGGTCTCTTGCCCAAGCCATAGCGGCGTTTGATGAATAATCGCCGTTATCTCTGTTTGCGGGGACTTCGACGATAAAATCGCTTAAGGGTGCGGCGGGGAATTCGCCGTCTGCAACGGCTCTGCCTGCTGCTTCGAGGATAGCTGTTCTGATTTCGTTGACAGCCTGTTTAACTAAAAGTGACATTTTTATACCTCCTGATTTTTAACTGCAACGGTGATATTCAGATCATTCTCCGATGCAAGGTCATTGTTGAAATCAATCGTGTATGAAAAACGGAGTGTTCCGCCGTTTTCGTTCATATCGGTGAACATATTTTTTGTGTAAACGCCCATCATCAGCTCGCCGAACGGAGTCTGATAAAAACAGGTATGTCTGCGGTCTTTTTCGATGATAAGCTCGGTGTTGTATTTACCCGTACGGGTCATAGTGAGAGTGCCGTTGCTGTATTTCAGCGTGGTTGTGCATCCTCGCAGCTCCTCGTCTGTTTCAAGATAGGTGACAGTGAACCCGTCGGGTTTGAAATCCAGAGTACCGCTTGTCGTCAGTTCGCAGGACATTTCTTCACCGTCCTGGATGTGGCGGTCCGTAATTTTAACTACTGCATCTTTCATTTTTGTTTACCTTATCTTTCCATTGCAAGCTGAAGAAGTTTGTCAAGCAACTCGGAATAGGGGACACCCGAAGCGGCAAAAAGCTTGGGATACATACTGATTGAGGTAAAGCCGGGGATGGTGTTGGGCTCGTTGAGAAGGATATCTCCGTTTTCACGCACGAAGAAATCGACTCTTGTGAAGCCTGAGCATCCGAGTGCTCTGTATGCGTTGATTGCGGCGTTCTGAACGGCCTTGAGCATATCGTCGGAAAGCCTTGCGGGAATATGGAGTTCACTTTCATTTGCAAGGTATTTCGCATCGTAATCGTAGAATTCGTTGCAAGGCACGACCTCTCCTATGACTGAAGCGACAGGTTCGCTGTTGCCCATAACGGCGCATTCAACCTCCATACCGACGATGCCCTCTTCAAGAACAACCTTGACGTCGTGCTCAAAAGCCTTTTCACAGGCGGCTGCGAGTTCTTCGATATTTTTTGCTTTGCTGATACCGACTGACGAACCTGCGTTTGCGGGTTTTACAAAAATCGGGAAGCCGAGTTTTTCAGCCGCACCTTCCAGAAGGGCGGTTCTGTTGCCTTTATAAGCGTATTTGTCGAATGCAGTCCACTTTGCCTGGGGGATGCCGTGAAAGTCTGCCATGGCGTTTGTGAAGGCTTTATCCATGCAAATTGCACTTGCTGCAGTGTTGCATCCGACGTAGGGTATGCCCGAAATCTCGAGGAGACCCTGCATTGTGCCGTCTTCACCGTTTTTGCCGTGGAGCACGGGGAAAACAACATCGATATGCTCGACAGTGCCGCTTGCAAGACGGATGATGCCGTGGTGTGAACGGTCGCAGGAAATAACTGCGGGTTCAAGCAGAGATTCGTCGGCAAGCCATCCGCTGTCAGGCAGGAGGTCGGGAGAGCCGTTGAAAACAAAGCATCTGCCGTCTTTTGTGATACCCATCGGGACGACGTCATATTTTTCTGCAGGAATATTTTTCATTACTGATGAGGCGGAATTGAGCGAAACATCGTGCTCGCTTGAAACACCGCCGAAAAGAACAAGAACCTTTTTCTTCATTTCAATCACCTTCGGTCAAAATATATAAATGCGCATAAACATCCATTATAGTTTTCTAATTTTATTATATTATCACAACGGTTGAAAATAGTCAACAATCATTTGAGTGAAGAATGAATAGTGAATAGTGAAAAGTTAAGGGTGGGCTGCGCCCACACCCTTTGTAAAGTGAAAAGTAACTTGAGTGAATAGTGAAAAGTTAAGGGTGGGCGTTGCCCACGCCCTTTGTAAAGTGAAAAGTAACTTGAGTGAATAGTGAAGAGTTGAGGGTGGGCGTTGCCCACGCCCTTTGTAAAGTGAAAAGTAATTTGAGTGAAAAGTGAAGAGTTGAGGGTGGGCTGCGCCCACACCCATTTTAAGTGAAGAGTGTTATGAGTGAAAAGGTCGCAGATGCTCACGTCTGATTTTATTACGGAGTCTGCAATACGGAATTATTTTTGTGATTATGTCGGTTTTCTTCCTGAAATGCCTTTATAATATAAAAATATTTTTATATAATTGTATTATTATTCTAATATAGAATTAATATATAGATAGAATATGTTATAATAACGTGTAAATATTTTCTTATAAAAGGAGAATCACTATGGCTGATATCTATTCCATCCTCGGCGATATTTTCAAGGGCATGAGCGAGACCGTTAAGGAGTGCGGTTTTGAGCCCGTAATCCCCGCCGATTGCGAAAAAGATGCCCTCCCGGCCGTTGCTGAAAGCGGCAGAATCACTATCGAATACAAAGGTGAAAACAAGGCTCTCAAAATCGAGCATTTCAACGATAAAATCACTCTCTTCGGCGCAAAAAAAGAAGGCGAAATCATCGCAAGTGATTTCTCGGTGCTTTCATCCTCACTTCTTGAGGCTGAAACCGCAAATGACAAGGACGTACGATATTTTGTGAACGAGTTCAGTGATACTCTCGTTGCAACGTTCGGCACCAAGACTCAGAAACCCACAAAATCAAAGCTTCCCCAGCCCGTTTCAAAGGCTGCGGCAAAGAGCGGTATGGTCACCTATGACCCCAACACCCTCGCAAACAGATTTACCGCAATTTATCCCGAACTCCGTGATGAATACAAGGCGAATTGTGAGAAATACGGTCAGTTCCTTGCAGAAGAGTTTTTTGTGAAACACGGCACACCCGTTGTTATTGAAACAATCAAAGAAAATAATCCCGCAAAGATGAAAAAGCTCTTTAATCTTCTCAATGATATCTATGAGGATGGCAGTAACGAAACTCAGGGCGTTATCGCGGTTACCATTCTCGGATCACTCAATACTGTCGACGAACAGCTTCTCGCAAACTGCTGCGATTATATGAGCGATGATATGACATCTGTTGTTATCAGCGTCAACAAATTCCTTGCTTCAAAGAACGGCAAGGGCGCAAGAATGAAGCTCGAAAATCCCCCGAAATACAAGCCGAAGAAAGCTAAGAAGAATAAAGGCATAATGTCAAGCCTTGGAATGTGATTGGGAGGCAATCAAAGTGGATAACGAAAACATCATTATTAACGACAACGATATTCAGGAAGAAGTTCCCGTGTTTGAGGGCGATTCGGAGGAAATGAATACCGTCGTTACCGAGGAATACGATGCGAGTCAGATTCAGGTTCTTGAAGGTCTGGAGGCTGTTCGCAAAAGACCCGGTATGTATATCGGCTCAACAGGCCCCAGGGGTCTGCACCATCTCGTTTACGAAATTGTTGACAACTCAATCGACGAGGCTCTTGCCGGATACTGCACACATATTGAAGTTGAAATTGAGCCCGGAGACGTAATCTCCGTCCGCGATAACGGACGAGGCATTCCCGTCGGCATCAATGAAAAGATGGGTCTGCCCTCTGTTACCGTTGTTCTTACCGTTCTTCACGCAGGCGGTAAGTTCGGCGGAGGCGGATACAAGGTTTCGGGCGGTCTTCACGGTGTTGGTTCATCCGTTGTCAACGCTCTTTCCGAGTGGTTCGAGGTTGAGGTTTCTCAGGCGGGTCACGTTCACCGTCAGCGCTTCGTCAACGGCGGTAATATAGAAACAAATCTTGAAATCATCGGCGATACGGATGAAACGGGTACATTCATCCGATTCAAACCCGATGCAAAGATTTTCCAGGAAACAACCGTCTATGACTTCGAAACTCTTGAAAGACGTCTCAGAGAGTCTGCGTTCCTCAATGCAGGTCTTTCGATTACTCTCACAGACAGCCGTGACCCCGAAAACATCGTCAAGCACGAATACTGCTACGAAGGCGGTCTTTCATCCTTTGCGGAGTATCTTACGGGCGTCAGAGGTCTGACTCCTCTTCACGAAACTCCCGTTCATTTCTCGGGCGCAAAGGGAGACAGATTTGCAGAGGTTGCGCTTTTCTATAATGACAGCTACAACGAGCTTATTCTCTCGTTTGCAAACAACGTACGTACCGTTGACGGCGGTACTCACGAAACGGGCTTCAAGAATGCCCTGACGAGAGTATTCAACGATTACGGAAAGAAATATAAAATTCTCAAGGACGGCGACAAAAAGCTTTCGGGCGACGACGTCAGAGAAGGTCTCACCGCCATCATTTCCGTCAAGCTGACTGAAGCTCAGTTTGAAGGTCAGACCAAAGGTAAACTCGGCAATACAGATATTCAGTCGCTCGTAAACGCACTTGTTTACGATAAGCTGATGACTTATTTTGAAGAAAATCCCGCTGTTGCGAAGGCGATTTTCTCAAAGGCTCTCGATGCCGCAAGAGCAAGAGAAGCCGCAAGAAAAGCCCGCGAACAGGCAAGAAGAAAATCCGTTCTTGAGGGTAACTCGCTTCCCGGTAAGCTCGCAGACTGCACAGAAAAGCAGGCTGAAGGCACCGAGATTTACATCGTAGAGGGTGACTCTGCGGGCGGCTCTGCAAAGGAAGGCAGAGACAGAACTTATCAGGCTATTCTTCCCCTCTGGGGCAAGATGCTCAACGTTGAAAAGGCAAGACTCGACAAAGTTATCGGAAACGAAAAGCTTCAGCCCGTTGTTATGGCTCTGGGTACGGGTATCGGTGACGAATTCGACCTGAGCAAACTCCGCTATGAAAAAATAGTCATCATGGCCGATGCTGACGTCGACGGTGCTCATATCAGAGTTCTTCTTCTCACATTCTTCTTCAGATATATGCGTCCTCTGATTGAAGAGGGCCACGTATTCCTTGCTCAGCCTCCTCTGTTCAAGGTCAGCAAAGGTAAAAAGTTTGCCTATGCCTTCTCGGATGAAGAAAGAGACGAAAAGATTGCCGAATTCGGCGGAAGCTGTGATATCCAGAGATACAAAGGTCTCGGTGAAATGGACCCCGACCAGCTCTGGGAAACCACCATGGACCCCGCAACGAGAATTATGCTCCGCGTAACACTTGCGGATGCCATGGAGGCTGACGAAACCTTCTCAATCCTTATGGGTGACAAGGTTGAGCCCCGCCGTGAATTTATCGAACAGAATGCAAAATTCGTTCAGAATCTTGATATATAAATCTGAGTACCGACTCAAGAAAGGACTGAACAGATTATGAGCTTTGGTGACGCACGCGACACCCAGAAAATCATAAACGTTGATCTGAATAAGGAAGTGCGCAAATCGTTCCTCGACTACTCGATGACGGTTATCACATCCCGTGCGCTTCCCGATGTAAGAGACGGCCTTAAGCCCGTACATCGCAGAATTCTTTATACAATGCACGAAAACGGTCTTACCCCCGACAAGGCGTACAGAAAGTGCGCCGATACCGTCGGTGCGGTGCTCGGCCGTTACCATCCCCACGGCGACGCATCGGTTTACGATGCAATGGTAAGACTTGCCCAGACTTTCTCAATGAGATATACTCTTGTTGACGGTCACGGCAACTTCGGCTCCGTTGACGGTGACCCCCCGGCAGCATACCGTTATACGGAGTCCAGAATGAGCAAAATCGCACTGAGAATGCTCACCGATATTGACAAGGATACCGTTGATTTCACAACCAACTACGACGACCGTCTCAAAGAACCCACCGTACTGCCTTCAAGGTTCCCTAATCTTCTTGTCAACGGCTCTGTCGGTATCGCTGTCGGTATGGCTTCAAATATTCCGCCTCACAACCTCGGAGAGGTTATCGACGGTATGTGCGCTCTTATCGATAATCCCGATATCGACCTCGACGGTCTTATGGAGCATATCAAAGGCCCCGATTTCCCCACAAAGGGCGTTATTATGGGCAGAGCGGGTATCAGAGCCGCTTATTCAACGGGCAGGGGTAAAATCACTCTGCGCGCAAAGACCGAAATTATTGAGAAAAAGAACGGCAGATTTGAAATTCAGGTCACCGAGATTCCTTATATGGTCAACAAGGCAAGGCTCATAGAGAGTATCGCAAACCTTGTCAAGGATAAGAGAATCGAAGGCATTTCTGACGTTAACGACTATTCGTCAAAGAAGGGTATGCTGATTTCAATTGACCTCAAGAGAGATGCAAATCCTCAGGTTGTTCTCAATCAGCTTTTCTCATATACTCAGCTTCAGGATACATTCGGTGTTATTATGATTGCACTTGTCAACGGTGAGCCCAAGCAGCTTACTCTCAAGGAAGTGCTTAATCACTATATCAAATTCCAGTCTGAAGTTATCGTCAGAAGAACAAGATATGACCTCAAAAAGGCTATGGACAGAGCACATATCCTTGAAGGTCTTGCAAAAGCTATTGATATCGTTGACGATATCATTGCAACAATCAGAGCTTGTAAGGGCGGTCAGGCGGAAGCAAAGACCGCAATCATGGAAAAATTCGATTTCGACGAGCCTCAGGCAGCTGCTATCGTGGCATTCCGTCTCGGTCAGCTCGCAGGTCTTGAAATTCTCAAGATTCAGAACGAACTCGATGAACTCAAAGAGAAGATTGCCGAATATAACTCCATCCTTGCCGACGAAGCAAAGGTTCTTGAAATCGTCAAGACAGAGGCTATGGCAATCCGTGACAAATTCGCAGACGAAAGAAATACCGAAATCGTCAACGTTTCGGGCGAGGTTGATATCGAAGACCTTATTCCCGAAGAAACCTGCGTATTCACTCTCACGAATATGGGCTATATCAAGCGCATCCCGATGAGTGAATATAAGCAGCAGAACAGAGGCGGCAGAGGCGTCAAGGGTCTCACACGCCGTGAAGAAGACGTCGTCAAGACAATGTTCACCTGCTCGACTCACGATTACGTTATGTTCTTCACAACGAAGGGCAGAGCATACAGACTCAAGGGCTACGAAATCCCCGAGGGTTCACGTCAGAGCAAGGGTATGAATATCGTCAACCTTCTTCCGATTGAAGAGGGCGAACGTGTTTCGGCAATGATCAGAGTTCCTGAGTTCGGAGAGGAGAATTACTTCCTCTGCATGGCAACAAGAAACGGTATCATCAAGCGTACCGAACTTGATCTCTATAAGAATATTCGCAAGAGCGGTATTATTGCCATCAATCTCGATGACGACGATGAACTTGCATGGGTCAAGCTGACCGAGGGCAACGATAACCTCATCGTTGCAACCAAGAAGGGTATGTCAATCTCCTTTAATGAGCAGGGCGCAAGAGCCATCGGCAGAACCGCAAGAGGCGTTAAGGCCATCGAGCTTAAAGAGGGTGACGAGGTTATCGGAATGGATATTCTTGTTCCCGGCAAAAAGGTGCTTACCGTCAGCGAAACGGGTTACGGCAGACTCAGTGAGATTGATAATTACCGTCTGCAGTCAAGAGGCGGTAAGGGTCTGACAAACTACCACGTCAAGGATTACGGCGACGTTGCAACCGTTGAGGTTGTTGATCCCGCTGATGATCTGATGCTTATTTCGACCGACGGTATTATCATCCGAATTCCGATGGGCGGCGAAAAAGGTATCCGCCTTTGCGCAAGACCTTCAAAGGGAGTTCGTGTTATGAAGGTGACCGAGGGTGAAAAGCTTATCACTGCTGTTGCGGTTGCCGTTGAGGATGATGATGCTTCAGCCGATACGGTTGATGACGGAAATACGGCTGAAGAAACCGCAGAGGTACAGACCGAAGAGTAAAATAATTCTTATGGATAATAATAACAAAAAATTTTTTTCAAACACTTGACAGATTAAACAATATGTTGTTATTATATCCTATATTAGCAGTTATTCAAATCAAAAAGAAAGGGGAAGCATATGAACATTGCGATTATTGCGCACGACGCAAAAAAAGAACTTATGACCCAGTTTTGTATTGCATATTGCGGCATTCTGAGCCGTCACAATATTTATGCTACGGGCACAACGGGTAAAATGGTTGCAGAGGCAACAGGTCTTGATATTACGAGATTCCTTAGCGGAACTCAGGGCGGTGCTGAACAAGTGGCATCCAGAATCGCCTGCAATGAAATTGACCTTTTGCTTATTTTCAGGGACCCGCTGACGGCGAAACCTCACGAGCCTAACGAAGCAACTCTTCTCAGACTCTGTGATGTTCATAATGTTCCCGTTGCAACAAATATCGCCACGGCTGAGGCGCTCATTCACTCTCTTGCAAGAGGCGACCTTGACTGGCGTGAAATCGTAAATCCCAAAAACAATCAGGGATAAAAATGTTTTTTCGGGGGTCGTCTTGAATGACGACCCCATTTGCACATTAATATGACTTGATATTTTTTCAGGAAAGAAGAATAAAACATGGCACTCATTACAAAAGCCGTCAAAGGCACACAGGATATTCTGCCCTCAGAGGTCTATAAAAACCAGTTCATCGAGCAGGTTGTTATCGACATTGCGGGCAAATTCGGATTCAGAGAACTTCGTATTCCCGTTTTCGAACATACAGAGCTTTTTCAGAGAGGGGTCGGCGAAACAACTGACGTTGTTCAAAAGGAAATGTATACCTTCGATGATAAGGGCGGCAGATCAATAACACTTCGCCCTGAAGGTACTGCAGGCGTTGCAAGAGCATTTCTTGAGCACGGTCTTTTCAACGAGGCTCTGCCCCAGAAACTCTGCTACGTAATCAATTGCTACCGCTACGAAAAGCCTCAGGCAGGCAGATGGAGAGAATTCCAGCAGTTCGGTGTTGAAATGCTCGGCACTTCGTCACCCGCAGCGGATGCAGAGGTTATTTCACTTGCAAACGAAATTTTTGCTTTCCTCGGCATCGAGAATCTTCAGCTTGAACTTAATTCCATCGGTTGCCCCGAATGCAGAAAGAATTACCATAATGCACTCAGAGAATATTTTGAGTCGAAGAAAGAGAATCTTTGCCCCACCTGTCTCGAGAGACTCGGCAAGAATCCTATGAGAATCCTCGACTGCAAGAGTCCTGTTTGCAAGGAAATCTGTGAGGGAGCACCTGCGATCATCGATTATATCTGCGAGGATTGTTCGGCTCATTTCGAGAGCGTGAAGAAATACCTCGACGTTATGAACATCAACTATGTTGTCAATCCGAGAATCGTAAGAGGTCTTGATTACTATACACGCACCGTGTTCGAATTCGTTTCGAATCAGATTGGCGCTCAGGGTACCGTCTGCGGCGGCGGACGTTATGACGGTCTCGTTGAAGAACTCGGCGGACCGCACACTCCTTCGCTTGGTTTTGCGATGGGTACGGGCAGACTGCTGATGCTTCTTGAAGCTCAGGGTATCGAACTTCCCAAACCCGCAGCGTGTGAGGTTTATATTGCTCCGATGGGCGAAAATGCCGCTCTTGAAGCAATGAGACTGGTTTCAGAACTCCGTTCAAACGGTATCAGCGCTCAGACTGACGTTGCAGGCAGATCGCTCAAGGCTCAGATGAAATATGCCGATAAAATCGGCGCAAGATATACGATGGTGCTCGGCGATAATGAGATTGAACAGGGCAAGGCAAACCTCAAAAACATGGATAACGGTGAGGTTACCGAGGTTGAACTCAATGACATTGCGGAGACTTTTATGGAATTCCTTATCAGACAGCAGACAGCCGCTCTTCAGGAGAGCCTCGGCGAAGGCTCGGGCGATTTCGACTGGTCGTCTCTTCTTTAATCAGAAAATGAAGGAGTAAAAATATAAATGGACTTTATGACAGGACTTAAAAGAACCGATTACTGCGGCAACCTCCGAATCTCCGACGTCGGCAGAGAGGTTGTTGTTGCGGGCTGGGTTCAGCGTCAGAGAGATCTCGGCGCACTTATTTTCATTGATCTCAGAGACAGAGAAGGCATTGTTCAGCTTGCTTTCGGTGAAGCAACCGAAAAGGAAGTTTTCGAAAAGGCTTCATCTGCAAGAAGCGAATACGTACTTATGGCAAAGGGTATTGTCAGAGAGCGTTCATCAAAGAATAACGAAATCCCCACGGGCGAAATCGAAATCGAAGTAACGGAGCTTCGCATACTCAACAAGAGTGAGACACCTCCCTTCGAAATTATCGAAAACTGTCAGACAGCGGAGCTTACAAGACTCAAGTACCGCTATCTCGACCTTCGCCGCCCCGACCTTCAGAAGAATATTCTTCTCCGTCACAAGATTACCAAAATCACAAGAGACTATTTTGACGAAAACGGCTTTATCGAGATTGAAACACCCATCCTCATCAAGTCAACACCCGAGGGTGCAAGAGACTATCTCGTTCCCAGCCGTATCCATAAGGGCAAGTTCTATGCTCTTCCCCAGTCACCCCAGCTTTATAAGCAGCTTTCGATGGTTGCGGGCTTTGACAGATATATGCAGATTGCCCGTTGCTTCCGTGACGAGGACCTCAGAGCAGACCGTCAGCCCGAATTCACACAGATTGACCTTGAAATGTCATTTGTTGATATGGAAGACGTTCTTGCAATCGGCGAAGGCTATATGGAAAGAGTTTTCAGAGAAGCAATCGGCGCTGAAATCAAGCTTCCTCTGCCCAGACTCACCTACAAAGAGGCTATGGAGCGCTACGGCTCCGATAAGCCCGACACCCGTTACGGCATGGAAATTTATGACCTGACCGATACCGTCAGAAACTGCGGTTTCGGTGTATTCACGGGTGCGATTGAAGCGGGCGGCAGCGTAAGAGGTATCACTGCAAAGAATGCCGTCAACATTTACACAAGAAAAGAAATCGATAAGCTCACCGAAACGGCAAGAGGTATCGGTGCAAAGGGTCTTGCATGGGTCAGAATGAATGAAGACGGTACTTACAGCTCATCGTTCGCAAAGTTCCTTACCGAGGAAGAAATGGCGGCTGTGCTTGAAAAAGCAGGTGCAGAAGCAGGCGACGTTGTAATCATCGTCGGCGATACAAAGAATTCACTTGTTCTTTCGGTTCTCGGTTCACTTCGTCAGATCGTTGCAAAGAAACTCGATATCATTCCCGAGGGCGTATATAATCTGCTCTGGATTACCGAATTCCCGTTCTTCGACTGGGATGAGGACAGTCAGCAGTTCGTTGCAATGCACCATCCCTTTACCTCGCCGATGGATGAATGTCTCGATTATCTCGAAACGGACAAGGCATCTGTCAGAGCAAAGGCATATGACCTTGTTCTCAACGGCGTTGAGCTTTGTTCAGGTTCAATCAGAATCACGAATCCCGACCTTCAGGGCAGAATTTTCTCGCTCCTTGGTCTGAGCGAAGAAGAGGCACATACAAAGTTCGGCTATCTTCTTGATGCGTTCAAATACGGTGCACCTCCTCACGGCGGTATGGGTATCGGTCTTGACAGACTCGTTATGCAGATGCTCGGATGTGAATCGCTTCGTGACGTTATCGCTTATCCGAAGGTACAGAATGCAAGCGAGCCGATGACAGACTGTCCCGCAGTTGTTGATGAAATTCAGCTTCGTGATCTCGGAATAACAGAAATGTCAACAGAAGAGTAAGTGAATAGTGAAAAGTCAAGGAGAGTTTTTTCTTGCCTGTCTCTATTTTCACCGTTACTCTGATTGTCACATAGAATAATGCGAAAGCATTTTTATAGAAAGGATGTTTTTTAAATGGCAAGAGTTTACAACTTTTCGGCAGGTCCCTCAATGCTTCCCGAAAGCGTACTTAACCGAGCAGCTGCGGAGATGCTCGATTATAAGGGCAGCGGACAGTCGGTTCTTGAAATGAGCCACCGCTCGAAGGTTTATGAAGAAATCATCTTCGGCGCACGTGACCTTTTCAAAGAGGTAATGAACATTCCCGATAACTACAAGGTTATTTTCTGCCAGGGCGGTGCTTCAACTCAGTTTGCGGCTATCCCCCTCAACTTCCTTAACGGAAGCGGCAAGGCTGACTACGTTCTTTCGGGTCAGTTCTCGACCAAGGCTTACAAAGAAGCCACAAAGTACGGCGATATCAAGGTTGTTGCGTCCTCAAAGGAGCAGAATTTCAGCTGCATTCCCGAGCTTGACAAATCAACCTTCACTCCCGATGCAGACTATTTCTACATCTGCCAGAACAACACAATCTACGGCACACGTTTTGCTCAGCTTCCCGACACGGGCAACGTTCCTCTCGTTGCAGACGTTTCATCCTGCTTCCTTTCAGAGCCTATGGATGTTTCAAAATACGGTGTTATCTACGGCGGTGCACAGAAAAACGTTGCTCCCGCAGGTCTGACCGTTGTTATCGTCAGAGAAGACCTTCTCGGCAATGCAAGAGATTACACTCCCACAATGCTCGATTATAAGGTTCTTGCAGATAACGATTCAATGTATAACACACCGCCCTGCTATTCCATTTATATGTGCAAACTCGTTCTTGAGTGGATCAAGAATCTCGGCGGTCTTGAAGCAATGAAGCTTCACAACGAAAAGAAATGCTCAATCCTCTATGATTTCATCGATTCAAGCAATATGTTCCATAATCCCGTCAAGAAGAGCGACCGTTCAATGATGAACGTAACCTTCGTTACCGAGAGCGACGAACTCAACGCAAAGTTTGTCAAGGAAGCAACGGAAGCGGGCTTCGTCAACCTCAAGGGTCACCGTTCAGTCGGCGGTATGAGAGCAAGTATCTACAATGCTATGCCCATCGAGGGTGTTGAAAAGCTTGTTGAATTTATGAAGGAATTCGAGAAGAAAAACTGATTTAATCTGAAGGGTCTGATTATCAATGTATAATATTCTTACTTTAAATAAGATTTCAAAAATCGGTCTCGATAAGCTCGATGCGGCAAAATATGTCTGCGCTGACAGCGTTGAGACTCCCGATGCGGTGCTTGTACGCTCCGCTTCAATGCACGAGTTTGAACTCGATGCAAACACTGTTGCAATCGCAAGAGCGGGTGCGGGTGTCAACAATATTCCGATTCCTGCCTGCAGCGAAAAGGGTGTAGTAGTTTTCAACACTCCCGGCGCAAATGCAAACGCAGTCAAGGAACTTGTTCTCTGCGCACTCTTCCTTTCCTCAAGAAAAGTCGGTGCGGCTATTGACTGGGCAAAGACACTCAAGGGCGAGGGCGAAGCAGTCGGTAAGCTTGTCGAAAAAGGCAAGGGAGCTTTTGCCGGTCCCGAAATCCTCGGCAAAACTCTCGGTGTTATCGGTCTCGGCGCAATCGGTGCAATGGTTGCTGACGGCGCAAAGGCTCTCGGTATGAGCGTTATCGGTTATGACCCCTTCGTTTCGGAAAAAGACGGTGTTGAGGTCGCATCCGATATCAGCGAAATTTATGCAAAGAGCGATTATATCACCCTCCATCTGCCGCTCAACGACGGCACAAGAGGAATGATAAACGCAGATACACTTGCAGCAATGAAAGACGGCGTCAGAATTCTCAACTTCGCAAGAGGTGAGCTTGTTGACTCCAAGTCAATCATCGATGCTCTCGCAAACGGCAAGGCTGCGGCTTATGTTACGGACTTCCCCAATGATGAGCAGCTCTGCGTTGAGGGTATCACAGCTATTCCTCACCTCGGTGCATCAACACCCGAGAGCGAAGAAAACTGCGCTGCTATGGCGGCTCAGGAGCTTGCAGATTACCTTGAAAAGGGCGTAATCAAGAATTCCGTCAACCTTCCCAATGCGGCTCTTCCCGAGGCATTTGAATGCCGCACCTGCTTCATCCACAAGGAAGACGAAGCATTCGGCACAAAGGTTTCCGCAGAAGCAATCGCACAGGGTGCGGCAATCAGGAATCTCTTCAGCGCAAGCAAGAAGGGTATGGGCTACACGGTTATCGATACCGACAAGCCTCTCGATACCGCAAACATTGACGGTGCAATCAGAATCCGCACAATCTGAATATAAGAATGACCGGTGAGTTTTCTCACCGGTTTTTTTCTCGACAAGGAACAAATAATTCTTTCGTTATATTCTTTTTTCAGAGACGGAAACAGGGCGATGAATCGGGTATTCGGAAATTTTTGAAAAATTTTTCTTGACATTTCATTTTTACAGGCATATAATTTAGAAAAATCCTGAGATGAAGGTAATATTTATGAACGCAATACTCTCAAACACAAGTAAATATTTCTTTAGCTTCAGCGTAGCCTTTTATTTTGGCTATGCTTATTTTGCTATGGAAAAGACACTTGTGAGAGCATAAAAAGTTTTTGATATTACTTGATATATTTAACAGTACTTTTAAAGCCTCACTTGTAACTCAGCAAGTGAGGTTTTTGTTTTGAAAGGGTGGTTTCGGATATGTCGGATAAGCTGAAGGAAGCAAGAGAAATTATCAACAGAGTTGATTCTCAGATGGCGGAGCTTTTTATTGAAAGAATGCATGCCGCAGAGAAGGTGTTCGAATACAAAAAGGAATTCGGTCTCCCGATTCTCGATCCCCGAAGAGAAGAAGAGGTCATCGAAAAAAACGCCGCTCTGATAGAAGACGGTATTCTCAAGGCTTACTATATTGATTTTATCAGAGATCTTATGAGTGTTTCACGTGCTTATCAGTATCGGTTGCAGAACGGACTTAAGGTTGCATACAGCGGTGTTGAAGGTGCTTTCGCACATATCGCAGCAGGAAGAATCTTTCCCGAAAGCAACAGAATTTCATTCAGAGATTTCAAATCGGCATATGATTCCGTTGTCAACGGCGAATGTGACGTTGTAGTGCTTCCCATAGAAAACAGTTATGCGGGAGAGGTCGGACAGACGATTGATCTTATTTTTTCAGGCAATCTCTTCATCAACGGAATTTATGAGCTTGATATTCATCAGAATCTTCTCGGCATTGAGGGGTCAACAGTTGATGATATCAAAAAGGTTGTAAGCCATCCTCAGGCGCTCGGTCAATGCCATGATTATATCAAATTCCGCGGTTTTGATGCCGAAGAGGCGAATAATACTGCGGTTGCCGCCAAAACGGTTGCGGAAATGAAAGATAAATCTGTCGGTGCGATTGCGAGTGCCGAAACTGCGGAGATATTCGGACTTAAAATTCTTGAGGCGAATATCAATAAAAGCGGAGAAAACACGACCCGTTTTGCCGTTCTTTCAAAGGTCAGAGCGGAGTCATCTTCGCTTACAAGCTCAGTTCTGATGTTTACGGTTAAAAATGAGGCGGGTTCACTTGCAAATGCGATAAGCATTATCGGTAAATACGGATACAATATGACCGCACTCAGAAGCAGACCTCTGAAAAAACATTCGTGGCAGTATTATTTCTATATAGAAATTGACGGTGCGACGGATAATGAAGACGGTCAGAAAATGATTGCGGAATTGAACGGAGTTTGTGACAGACTTAAAATTGCGGGAACTTTTGCTCCGCACAGTGAGATATAGAGGTTATAGACATGAATATACATCTTGATTTAAAAGAAAACAGCTACGATATTATTGTTGAGAGGGGAATTCTCTGCAAAGCCGGGGAGCATCTCAATCTGAACAGACGTGTTCTTGTTGTGACTGATTCGGGAGTGCCTGAGGCTTATGCAAAGACAGTTGCAGAGCAATGCAAAATTCCCGTTGTTGTCACCGTTGAATCGGGAGAAAACTCGAAAAGCATTGAAGTTTTTTCTATGCTTCTTCAGAAAATGCTTGAAAACGGCTTTTCGAGAAACGACTGCGTGGTTGCCGTCGGCGGCGGAGTTGTCGGAGATCTTTCGGGCTTTGTTGCATCGGCATATATGAGAGGCGTTGATTTCTATAATATTCCGACAACACTTCTTTCGCAGATAGATTCATCCATCGGCGGAAAAACCGCCGTCAATTTCGGCGGCATAAAGAACATTGTCGGAGCATTTTATCAGCCGAAGAAGGTTCTAATCGATCCCGATCTGCTTAAAACACTTCCTGACAGACAGATTTCAAACGGTCTTGCCGAAGCAATAAAAATGGCACTTACGTCTGATAAGAAGCTCTTCGAAATATTTGAGAACGGAGATATTCAGAAGAATATTGATGAAATTATCATCCGTTCACTGAACATCAAGAAATCGGTTGTGGAGCAGGATGAAAAAGAATCGGGAATCAGAAAAATTCTGAATTTCGGTCACACAATCGGGCACGGAATAGAAATCAGTAACACACAGGGGCTTTATCACGGCGAATGTGTTGCGCTCGGACTTATCCCTATGTGCAGTGAAGAAATAAGACCGGGAGTAATAAATGTATTAAATAAATGCAACCTTTATAATCAGATAGATTTCGATTGGAAAAAAATCGGCGATGCGGCGTTTCACGACAAAAAAGCCGACGGAGATTCGGTCAGCGTGACGCTCGTCAACGAAGTCGGAAAATTCGAAATCAGAACTCTGAAATGCAGTCAGGTTATAGATATGGCTGAAAGCTGTCTGAAAGGATGATACAGATGAAAAATACGTTCGGAAACAGTGTGGCGGTCACGTTGTTCGGCGAAAGTCACGGCGAATATATCGGCGCCGTTGTTGACGGCCTCGCACCCGGAATTGAAATTGACAGAGAATATATCGGGCATATGCTTACTCTCAGGAGGCCTGACGGCAAAATCTCCACACCCAGAAAAGAAAAAGATGAATTCAGGATTATCAGCGGTGTTGTGAACGGGAAAACGACGGGAACTCCCGTGACGGTTCTTATTCCCAACGAAAACGTCAACAGTTCGGATTATTCAGCCCTTAAAACCGTTGCCCGTCCTTCTCATGCTGACTATACCGCGCAGTGCAAATATCACGGCTTTCAGGATTCAAGAGGCGGGGGACATTTCAGCGGCAGAATAACTGCGGCGCTTGTTGCGGCGGGTGCAATCTGCAAATCCGCATTGGAGAAAAAAGGAATCTTAATCGGTACTCACGTTAAAAAATGCGGCGGAGTTGCAGACAGAGATTTCGGTGAATATTCTGCAGATATTCAGGCTCTGAGCGGAAAGGGCTTTGCCGTGCTTGACGAAGCCTGCGAAGAAGCGATGAAAAACAGAATTATTGAAGCGGCATCGGAAGGTGACAGTGTCGGCGGAATTCTTGAAACGGCGGTTATCGGCATCCCCGAAGGCGTCGGCGAACCGTGGTTTGATTCTGCGGAGAGTGTTATTTCCCATATGATGTTTTCAATCCCTGCGGTTAAGGGGATTGAATTCGGTGCGGGTTTCGGTCTCGCTGATATGAAAGGCAGCGAAGCAAACGATCCGTTGATAATTAAAAACGGCAGAATAGTTACCGAAAAGAACGATAACGGTGGCATCAACGGCGGTATCACGAACGGAATGCCGATAGTTTTCCGAACAGCGATAAAGCCGACTCCTACAATTTTCAAACCGCAGAATACGGTTGATTATCAGAATATGACAGAGACTGTTACCGAGCCGAAGGGCAGACACGATCCTGCAATCGTTCACAGAGCAAGAGCTGTTCAGGATGCGGCAACGGCTATCGTTATCTGCGATATGCTCGCAATGAGATTCGGTACGGATTGGATAAATGAGTTATGAATAAATACGGATGCATAGGCAAAAGGCTGACTCACAGCTTTTCTAAAGAAATTCACTCCCGCCTTGCCGATTATGAATATGAACTGATTGAACTGAATGAAGAAGATATAGAAGAATTCTTCGCGGAAAGGAATTTCAGCGCAATCAACGTCACGATTCCCTATAAGCAGACGGTGATTCCTTATCTTGATTGGATGAGTGACGTTGCAAGACGAATAGGTGCGGTTAATACAATAGTCAACAAAGACGGCAGACTTTTCGGATACAATACCGATTATTACGGTATGAAAGCACTTGTTGAAAAAATCGGTGTTGATCTGAACGGGAAAAAAGTTCTCATTCTCGGAACCGGGGGCACGAGCAAAACCGCACGTGTTTTAGCGGAAGATATGGGTGCTGAAAAAGTAATTACGGTCAGCAGAAGCAAAAATGAAAATTACGTTACCTACGAAGACGTGGTGAAGAATCATTCGGATGCACAGATTATCGTCAACACTACGCCGTCGGGAATGTATCCCGATTGCGATTCTCAGCCGATCGATATTTCGGTTTTCGGGAATCTTGAGGGTATTGTTGATGCGGTTTATAATCCGCTTTACACGAATCTTGTGCTGAACGCAAGGGCAAGAGGCATAAGAGCTGAGGGCGGACTATATATGCTTGTGATGCAGGCGGTTGTTGCAGTTGAGAAATTCCTTGGCACAGAAATCTCCGAAACGGTTGCAGATAAAGTATTCGCTTCTGTTTTTGCATCGAAGGAAAATATCGTTCTCACCGGAATGCCGGGAAGCGGAAAAAGTACGGTCGGAAAGCTTCTCTGTATTGACGGTTTTGAGCTTGTCGATACAGATGAAGAAATCGAAAAGCGTTGCGGCTGCACAATAAAAGAACTTATAAACCGGAATGGCGAAGAATACTTCCGCAATCTGGAGAGTGAAATCATAAAAGAGATTTCATCAAAAGGCTGTCGGGTGATTTCAACAGGCGGCGGCGCAGTGTTGCGCGGGAAAAATGTAAATGCCCTGAAAAGAAACGGAAAAATCTTTTTTATAAATGCCGATCCCGACAGACTTTTGCCAACGGATAGCAGACCGCTTTCCGATACGGCGGATAAGCTGAAAAAACTCTATGAGGAAAGAATTGAGATTTATAAAGGAACTGCCGACGTGACTGTTCCCGATATGCCGACTCCCGAAGAAGAGGCGGAGTTTATCCTCAAAGCAAGAACGGAGCTGATAAAGTGAAAATACTTGTTATAAACGGTCCGAATATCAATATGCTCGGCATAAGAGAGCCTGAGCATTACGGCAAAGAAACTTATGCCGACCTTGTGACAAAAATTCAGAAGCACTGCGACTCAAAGGATGTTGAAGTGAAGATTTTTCAATCCAACCATGAGGGCGATATTGTTGATGAAATTCAGAAGGCATATGGAAATGCCGACGGAATCGTCATCAATCCCGCTGCTTACACACACACGAGTGTTGCGATTCTCGATGCGGTGAAATCAGTGAATATTCCAACTGTTGAAGTGCATATTTCAAAGGTGGAAGAGAGAGAAGATTTCAGGCAGATAAGCTATGTGCGTCTTGCCTGCGCAAAAACAATAACAGGTCACGGCACAGACGGATACCTTGAAGCAATTGATTATCTGACAGAAGGTAAATGATATGAAAGCAATATTCAGACCGTGCAGACTCAGGGGCAGAGTGAATGCTCCGCCGTCGAAAAGTATGGCACACAGATACCTTATCGGCGCTGCACTGTCAAAAGAAAAATGTGTTATATCGGGCGTTGATTTCAGCGAAGATATTCTCGCAACAATCGATTGCCTGAAAGCTATGGGTGCTGAAATTCAGGTTGCGGAAGATACGGTAACCGTAAACCCTGAACACTTCATGAGATCCGATTCGGATGTTATGAAGTGCAGAGAAAGCGGCAGTACGTTGAGATTTTTTATTCCTCTCGCATTGTGTGCGGGCAAGAGAATTACTTTGCAGGGCAGTCCGAGGCTTTTTGAACGCCCTCTTGGCGTGTATGAAAAGCTTTGTGCCGATAACGGTTTTGAGTTCATAAAGAATGAAAATTCAGTGACCGTCTGCGGCAATCTTAAAAGCGGAAATTATGAAATCAGCGGTGATATCAGCAGTCAGTTTATAACGGGGCTCATTTTTGCTCTTGTTTATCTCGGAGAAGAATCGTCAATCCGTATTTCTCCGCCGTTCGAAAGCAGATCATATATAAATCTCACCGTTTCAGTGCTGAAAACCTTCGGGGCGGACGTGGAGTTTGCTGATGAATATACAATTATGATAAGGAAGGCAAAACTGCATTCTTTTTCGGGCTCGGTAGAGGGCGATTATTCGAATGCCGCTTTTCTTGATGCGTTCAATTATATCGGGTCGGAGGTTGAAATCGGCAATCTCAATGCGGACAGTCTTCAGGGCGACCGCATATACAAAGAATATTTTGAAGCAATCGCAAAAGGTACTCCGACTCTGGATATTTCGGATTGCCCCGACCTTGGTCCCGTGCTTATTGCACTTGCTTCGCTGAAAAACGGTGCGGTGCTTACAGGCACAGACCGATTGAAGATAAAGGAAAGCGACCGCGGTCAGGCAATGCACGAAGAACTCAGGAAGCTCGGCGGAGGGCTGGTTTTCGGCGATAATATGATAACCGTTCCGAGACAGGAGTTTAATTGCAACGTCAGGCTTGACGGACACAACGATCACCGTATTGTTATGGCTCTGTCGTTGATTCTTTCAAAGTGCGGAGGAGCAATTGAAGGAGCTGAGGCTGTCAGAAAAAGCTATCCTTCATTCTTTGAGGTAGTTAAAACTCTTGGCGCAGAGGTGATAACGGAATGATAGTAAACGTAAGCAAAAGAATACTTATTGTCGGTCTCGGTCTTCTGGGCGGCAGTTATGCGAGAGTGCTGAAAAGATTCGGGTTTCACATAAGTGCGATAACAAAGGAGCAAAGTTCAATTGATTACGCTCTTCGTGAAGGTATGATTGATGAGGGATCGACTGAACTTGATGAAAATATGATCGGTCAGGCGGATATCGTGATTTTTGCCTTGTATCCCCACATCTTCGTGGAGTGGATCGAACAGAATCAGTCTCTTCTGAAAAGCGGTGCAATGATAACCGACGTAACGGGCGTCAAATGCAGTATTGTTTATAAAGTTCAGAATATGCTTCGCCCTGACGTCGAATTCATTGCGGCTCACCCGATGGCGGGCCGTGAGGTTTCAGGTGTTGAGAACAGCACCGATAAATTGTTTGCGGGAGCAAACTATATTGTTACTCCCACTGAAAAAAACACTCCCGAGGCAATCAACACCTGTATGGAGCTTGGCAGGTTGCTCGGATTTTCGAACGTCACAACACTTTCGCCCGAAGAACACGATGAAATGATAGGTTTTCTCTCTCAGCTTACTCATTGCATTGCAATCACTCTTATGACGTGCAATGATAAGGAGAATATGGAGAAGTTTACGGGTGACTCGTTCCGTGATCTTACCCGTATCGCACATATAAATGACCTGATGTGGAGCGAACTTTTCATAGAAAATAAATCAGCTCTTCTTGAACAGATGACTCTTTTTATAAATAAATTCAATGAATTGAAATCAATGCTTGAAAACGAAGATGTTGAAGCGATGCGAAAAATGATGCGTCACTCAACCGTACGCAGAGCGTTGTTTGATAAAAAATAATATCGGAGGCCCAAAAAATGAATATGAATTTCAAAAGAAAATTGCCGATTCCTATGGAAATCAAGGAACAGTACCCTATCACTTATAAGCTTGAGCAGATGAAGGAAAAGCGAGATCAGGAAATCAAGTCGATTTTTGAAAGCAGAGATAACAGATTTATTCTTATTATAGGACCTTGCTCTGCGGATAACGATGACAGCGTGATCGATTATATCACCAGACTCAGAGGCGTACAGGAAAAGGTTTCGGATAAAATCCTCATTATCCCGAGAATATATACCAACAAACCCCGCACAACGGGTGACGGATACAAAGGTATGCTTCATCAGCCCGACCCCCACAAGGGAGAGGATATGCTCAAGGGTGTTGTTGCAATCAGAAATCTGCATATCAGGGCGATGAATGAAACCGGTTTTACCTGTGCAGATGAAATGCTCTACCCCGAGAATTACAGATACCTTTCCGACGTGCTTTCATATGTTGCAATCGGTGCCAGATCCGTTGAAAATCAGCAACACCGTCTGACCGCAAGCGGCTTCGATATTCCTGTCGGTATGAAAAACCCCACCGCGGGTGATATTTCGGTTATGATGAATTCGATAACGGCGGCTCAGCATTCCCATACCTTCATTTACAGAGGCTGGGAAGTTGAGAGCCACGGCAATCCGCTTGCCCACGCAATCCTGAGAGGTTACGTCAATAAACACGGCCGGTCAATGCCGAACTATCACTACGAAGACCTTATCAATCTTGCTGAAGTCTATGACAGATCAGGCTTGAAAAACCCTGCGGTTATCATCGACACAAACCACGCTAACTCAGGCAAAAAGTGGATGGAGCAGCCGAGAATCGCAAAGGAAATAATTCACAGCTGCCGTAATTCCGATGACATCAGAAGAATCGTAAAAGGTCTGATGATAGAAAGCTATATTGAAGACGGCGCACAAAAACCCGAAGAAAGCGTTTACGGCAAATCGATAACCGACCCGTGCCTCGGATGGGAGAAAACCGAAAGACTTATCCTCGACCTGGCGGATATGCTTTAATTTGAGTTTTATATTAAAAAATGACCGGTGAGCGAAAACTCACCGGTTTTTGTTGTTTTATCGGTATTTATTCAAATATTTCAGCTGAGAAGCTGTTTGATTTTTCTGGATATAAGTTCAAACGTATTTCTGATTGCTCCGAAGAACTCTTCAATGGGGTTGGAATATACCTTGTAAGGCTCGTCTGTCTGGAGCTCAAATCTTGCGTTACCTTTTTTGACACTGCCTTCGTAGGTGTAGAGTACACTTTCGAAATTCTCAACGTCATTTTCATTGATATCGAATACTCTGACGCCGTAGGGGCCGGGCTTTGCGAATTCGCAGCCGTAGGTGAAGCCAAGCTCTATGTCGTCATAAATACCTGTCCAGCCTGTTGTGTGCCAATGACCGAAATATGCTCCGATTACATCACCCTGTTTCTTCCAGGAAGCGAACTGTTCGCTTGACTGACCGGGAATAATCGCACCTGCATAGTAGCCGTCAGCAAGACCGTCGATGAGACGGTAGCATTTGCCGCCTTCAAGCACGGCACCCTCATCCCAGAAATTGCACTCCTCGAAGAGGTTGCCCATATCGTCAACGGGAATGTGTTCGAAAACAATGGCGGGTACGGGCTTGCCGCCGTTTGCTTCGGTGAGTTTCGTGCTCTCGGATTCATACCACGCAATCTGTTCTGCGCTGATGCCTCTGCCGTTATCCATCATCCAGAGATTGAATGCGGGCTTGCCGTCGGAGCCGAGTATTTCAAGGTTGTAGTCGATTCTGCCGTCGGTATCGTTGCTCATATCGGTGGTCAGACAGTATTCATATTCCGAATAAATCTTCAGCCAGTCTTCATTTGTGACTCCGCTGCCGTAATCGTTGTTGCCCTGAGTGATTGCAAAGGGGATTTTTCTTCTTTCAGCCTCGGAGAAAATGGCTTCACAGGTTTTTGTCACATTCATAACGGTCTGATAATAGTCGCCGTTGACCTTGACGCCTTCTCTGAAGTTTTCACCGTCAATACCAAAGTCACCTGCACGGCTGTCTTCAACGATGTCACCTGTCATAACAATGAGGTCGGGATCAAATTCGTCGATGGCAAGCCTGATAAAATTAACCAGGTCATATGCGGGATAGTGGTCATCCTGAGGGTCGGAAATCTGAAGAATTCTGAAATTGCCGTCTTCATCGAAACTCAGGGAGTCATCTTCTGCATTCGCGCAGACGCAAAGGGAAAAGACGAACGATAATGCGAGAATTATACTGGTTATTTTTTTCATTGTTTTTCTCCTTATTAATCAATGTTTGTCCATAAATCCTTGGGAGTCTTTCTTCTTGCTCCTTTAAAATGCGTTGTTATTTATAAGGATTTCGACTACATTCTATGCCCGGAAAACACAAAGTCAACAGAAATTTATGAATTTTTCGGGATTTTCTTTGATATATGCACCTGCGATATTGCAGATTTCTTCGGCGGAAACAAGCTCAGAGAATTCTTTGTCGAGAGCAGTTATTTCCGAGGGAATAACGGAGACTTCTTCGTTATCCGAGTCGAATGCGTTATATTCTTTTTCGAAAACAGTGCAGACGTTTTCACCGAAAAGCTTTCTGACAGCGCCCAATGATGCACCGGTGAGGGGTTGACCGTTTGTTCTGAAGAAATTACTCAGAGCATTTTCACCGTCTTCAATAACAAATGAAAGGGCGTATATATACTGTTGTCCGTCGCTGAGTGCGTTGAATTCGGCAATCATATTGTCGGCATCGGATATCTTTTTCTGAAGATTGAGGGCAACGCCCTTGAAAAGGCGGTCAGGCTCAGCGGTGGCGATGAGATTTTCTGTCAGAATTGAAAATTCATTGTGCAGAGCGTTTTCTTCTTTGATTTTTTTCATTGTCTTTTCGTTGGCGGCATATCTTCTTGAACTTGCCTGAGCCGCTTTGAAGCAGACGAAAACCGTCAACAGAATAACGGCAACAAATACCGCAATCCAGATGGGATGGTCGATGAAATATTGTATCATCTGTTATTCCTCCTCGGTGAGAATTTTATAAATATCGCCTTTTTTGAAACCGCTCTCCTTTGCGGCAGCTTTGGCGGCGAAAGTTTTGGTTTCGCCCTTTGCGATAAGCTCGTTTGCATAGGCAACGGCTTGTTCAAGCGTCATTTCCTCGGCTTCTTTTCTCGGAGCTCCCGAGATGATGAGTACGATTTCGCCTTTGAGCTGTTCCTCGGAATATTTTTCCGCAGCGGCGCAAAGCGTTGTTTTTATAACTTGCTCATGGATTTTTGTCAGTTCACGAACAATTGCGATTTCTCTGTCACCGAGTGCGGCGGCAAGGTCTGTGAGCGTTGCCGAGAGCTTATGCGGTGCTTCGTAAAATATCATCGTTCGTTCTTCGCTCACGAGCGAATTGACAATGTATTTGCGTTCATTTTTCTCAACGGGCAAAAAGCCTTCGAAGGTGAAGCGTCTTGACGGCATACCCGAAACGGCAAGTGCGGTCGCGAATGCGCACGGACCCGGTACGGCTTCGACCTTAATGCCTTTTTCAATGCAGAGCCTGACGAGGTCTTCGCCGGGGTCTGAGATAGCGGGCATACCCGCATCTGTGATGATGACTCCGTTTTCGCCGGCAAGAAGTTTGTCGGCGATAATCGGACCTCTTTCAAACTTATTATGCTCAAAATAGCTTATCATCGGTTTTTTGATTCCGAAATGATTGAGCAGCTTGAGACTGACTCTCGTATCCTCGGCGGCAATGAAGTCGCAGTTCGCAAGGGTTTCAAGCGCTCTCGGTGAAATATCACCGAGGTTGCCTATCGGTGTGCCGACAACGTATAAAATTCCGCTCAAGTGTTTTCACCTCGGTTTTCAAGGAGATAATCTCCGTAGATTCTTTTCATTTCGTCGGAATATCCGTTTTCACCGTGAACAAAAAGCTCGGGTTCAACGGTCATACCGCTTTTACCGCCGCGTCTGCCCTCGATGAGAGCGAGCCACGGTGCTTTGCCCGCACATTTTGAAACAAGGCGGAGCCTTTTGGGTTCGATGCCTGCGCTTTTCATTTCGCAGAAAAGCTCGCAAAGACGCTCAGGGCGGATGCACATACACAGTTTGCCGCCGAAGTTAAGGAGTTTTGCCGCTGTTGCGCAGATATCCGTGAAGGTGCACATTGTTTCGTGCCTTGCAATTTTATCGGAACCTGATGTGCTTTCGATTCCCGCACCGTTTGCCTTATACGGCGGATTCATCGTGACAAGGTCAAAGCAACCGAAGGGTACGATTCCCTTGAGCGCCTTGAGGTCGGCATTGACGGCGGTCAATCTGTCTCCGAGTGAGTTGAATTCAATCGCTTTTTCAATTTGCTTCGCACCGAGAGGCTGTATTTCAACGGCGGTAATCTTACCCGTCTGTTTTTTGCACCAGAGCAGAGGGATAATTCCGCAGCCCGACCCGAGGTCGCAACAGACGGCTCTTTTTGACGGTGATGCGAAATCCGCAAGTAAAACGGCATCGGTGCCGAAGGTGTGGGCATCCGAAACGAATGCGGTTATTCCGCTGCCGAGATATTCCTGCCGAAATTCCATAAGCGCCTCCGATACCTGAATTGATATTACATTATATTATAACATTGACGTCTGCAAATGTAAAGAAAAAAGAAATCACATCGGAATGCGATTTCTTTCTGGAAATTATTCTTTTTTCTTCGATGAAACGGCGATGATGAAGATTGTTGAGATTATCATTGCCATACCGACCGTATCCGTTAAAGAAAACTCGCTCCCAAGCCATACCGCCGAGATGACTGATGCCGAAACGGGCTCGATGCTCGAGATGATACTTGCCCTCGTTGCACCGATGAGTCGGATTCCTTCAAGATAAAATGCGTATGCAATAACCGTACCGAAAACAATGATTGCCGCCGTTGAGAAAAGTAACTGCGACGAAATCTGAGGCGTTGTTTCCCACGGGCGGAAAACGGGCAACAATCCGATGCCGCCGAGAGTCATACCCCAGCCGAGTACAGTCGGAGTATCGGAAACCTTGAAAAGAGGGGCGGGTAAGAGAGAATAGCAGACGAGAAACACCGCCGCAAGCAGACCCCAGACGAGTGCTTCCGTTGAGATTTTCAGACTCTCAAACGAGCCTCCCGTTGCAATCAGAAACGTGCCGCCGATTGCGAGGATAATGGATACCGCTTCAGTCCATATCGGCAGAGATTTGTTTTTCAGACACATAAATATCAGAATCATTGCGGGGGAAAGATACTGCAAAACCGTTGCTATGCCTGCGTTTGAAAGTTCGATTGCACGGAAATAGGAGAATTGACACATCACCAGACCGAGCACCGTAAACAGAAGCATAACCGTGATATTCTTTTTGCCCTTCCATACTCCGAAAATCTGCCCTTTGTTTTTGACGGTGCAGAAAACCAGCAGAATCAGACCCGAAAAAAGCATTCGTATCGGCACGAGCCAGCTTGAGGTTGCGCCGCATTCGGAGAAAATAAACTGACCGCAGGAGCCTGAAAAGCCCCAGAAAATACCGCTGGTCAGGGTCAGTGCTATACCAATGGCGGTTTTGGATTTGTTTTGATTCATATGCATTCTCATTCATTCAGGTATTTCAATGAATCATACCATATTATATTTTAAATTGCAACAGATTGCCGATTATATCAGACGGTATTGTGCGATACTTTATATTGAACAAAGGTCAAAAGTCAGAGGAGTCAATAAATTTCAAAAATTAAAGAAAAACAGAGAAAATAAAAGAAAAACGGCAATAAACTCTGAAATTGAAGGTCAAATAATCGTTTTTGACCTTTTCTGACCTTTGACCTTCTGACCTTTGCGGTCTATAATATAGTCAAAGGTCAAAGAAAGTCAAAGTCAAAACAGGACAAATTTCGGACGTAAGGAGCAGATATAATGAGTCTTAGCAACGATATTGCAAGAATGCTGATGGAGATGCTTGAACAGGATGGCACAACCGAAATTCAGCGAAATGAACTTGCACAGACTCTCGGATGCGTTCCGAGTCAGATAAACTACGTTATTTCATCGAGATTCACACCTGAGCACGGTTACATTGTCGAGAGCCGTAGAGGCGGCGGAGGTTACATCAAGATAACAAGAGTCAGTCTCGATAAGCCATCTGCGATAATGCATACGGTTAACCACATCGGCGAGGATGCGGATTTTGCCCTTTGCAGAGCACATATTCTCAATCTGCTCAATGCGGGGGTGCTCGATAAACAGTCGGCAAAGCTGATGCTTGCCGCAACGGGAGAGAATGCGTTGCGTATGCTTCCTCCGCCCGTCAGAGACAGAGTCAGGGCATCGGTATTCAAACAGATGCTCATTGCCTACGATACACAGAGATAAAACGGAGAAAGGATGAAAGATTATGTTATGTCAGAATTGCGGTAAAAACGAAGCAACAACCCACATCAAGCAGATAATCAACGGCGATATGGCGGAAAGCCATCTTTGCTCGGAGTGTGCGTCCCACCTCGGATATTCCGACGTTTTTTCGGGCTTCGGTCTGAATCTCTCGGAGCTTTTCGGCGGTCTTCTCGGTGATACACTTCCTTCGATTTCGGCATCATCCGCACCCAGATGTCCCAGATGCGGCACGTCATTCAACGATATTGTCAGAGAAGGCAAGGTCGGTTGTGCGGAATGCTACAGAGCGTTTTACGATAAGCTTCTGCCGTCAATACAGAGAATACACGGCAAAATCAAGCATAGCGGCAAAACGAGTCATAGCGTTCCTGCCGAGGTGAAGGTCGAAACTAAAGAAGAGAAAATTGAGAAACTCAGACAGCAGATGAATGAAGCCGTCGCAAAGCAGGAATTCGAGCAGGCGGCAAAAATCAGAGACGATATCAAGGCTCTTGAAGAGGGAGGCGAAAACTGATGAGCAAATGGTATATTGAAAAAGGCGATCAGGGTGACGTTGTGCTCAGCACACGTATACGTCTTGCAAGAAATCTTGACGAAATACCTTTTCCCGCAAGGCTCGACGTTAACGGCAAGGATAAGGTGAATTCACTCATCAAGACAGCGCTTTTTGAAAATGACAGCAAGGATTTCAGCTATATTGAAATGAAGGACCTCACACGCAGACAGGCGGTTTCGCTTGCGGAAAGACATCTTATCAGTCCCGAATTCGCCGCCAAGAAAGACGGCAGTGCGCTTATGCTTTCAGGTGACGAGGGTGTGAGTATTATGCTCTGCGAGGAGGACCATATCAGACTTCAGGTTATGAAAGCGGGTCTTGCACTTGAGGAAGCATATGACATTGCTGATAAGATTGACAGTTTGCTCGACTCCAGACTCAACTACGCATTCGATGAGCGAATCGGCTATCTTACAGCCTGCCCGACCAATCTCGGCACGGCGATGAGAGCGTCGGTTATGCTCCACTTGCCCGCACTTACAAGATGCGGTCAGATAAACCGCCTTGCAAACACAGTTTCAAAGCTCGGATTGACTATCAGAGGTGCTTACGGCGAGGGCTCACGCTCAAGCGGTGACATTTATCAGATAAGCAACCAGATCACTCTGGGTATCACCGAGGAAACGGCAATCGCAAACCTTAAATCCATTGTGCTTCAGCTTGTTGGTCAGGAAAGAGCCGCAGCGGCGAAAATGGTGAAGAATCCCGCAGATGAGGATAAAATCTTCAGAGCATACGGCATTCTCAAGCATGCACGTCTGCTCAGCACAGAGGAGTTTATGGAGCTTATTTCCCTTGTGCGTCTCGGTGCGGCAAGAGGAATTATCGACGTCAATATTGAAAAAATAAATGAACTGATAGTCAATATGCAGCCTGCCACCGTCAGCGTTGCCAATGAGAACGCAGATACTGCGGCGGCAAGGGATGCCGTCAGAGCGACCGCTGTACGTGAGGCACTTGCATAAAGTCTGTCACGGGAGGGAGTTAAGTATGTACAGATTCACGGGCTTTACTCAGAAAGCCAATTCGGCGCTCAACAGCGCAATTTCATCGGCCGAAAATCTTGGCCACACTTACGTAGGCAGCGAGCATATTCTGCTCGGTCTGCTTGCGGAAAGCGGCGGTATGGCTCACACTGCCCTTACCGCCAGAAAAGCAACCTATAACGAGGTTGAATCGATAATCAAATCGGGCATCGGTGTCGGCTCGCCGACTGTCCTTTCTCCCAATGATTTCACTCCGAGAGCGAAGAATATCATTGATACCGCTATCCTTCAGGGAAGAGGGATGGGTCATTCCTACATCGGAACGGAGCATATTCTTATGGGCATTATCCGTGAAGGTACGGGTGCCGCAACTGAAATTCTTTCACAGATGGGCATTCAGCCTCAGGATTTGCTGACAGATATCACGAATGCACTCGGCAGCGGCTCATCGGGTGAAAAATCCAAGGGTCAGGGCGGCGGTAAGGAGAAATCCGATACTCCCACGCTCGCACAGTACGGCAGAGACCTGACCGCAATGGCGAATCAGGGCAGAATTGACCCTGTTATCGGCAGACAGACCGAAATCGAGAGAGTAATTCAGATTCTCAGCCGCAGAACGAAAAACAACCCGTGTCTTATCGGTGAACCGGGTGTCGGTAAAACTGCAATCGCAGAGGGTCTTGCGCTCAAGATTGCAACGGGTGAAGTGCCTGAGCTTCTCCGAAACAAGCGTATTATTACGCTTGACCTGACGGGTATGGTTGCAGGTACGAAATACAGAGGCGATTTTGAAGAAAGAATCCGCAACGTCATCGAAGAAGTCAGCAAGGCGGGTGACATCATCCTCTTTATTGATGAGGTGCATACGCTAATCGGTGCAGGCTCTGCGGAGGGTGCGGTTGATGCGGCAAACATTCTCAAGCCGTCACTCGCGAGAGGCGAAATTCAGGTCATAGGCGCAACAACGCTCGAGGAATACCGCAAACACATTGAGAAGGATGCCGCACTTGAAAGAAGATTCCAGCCGGTTACCGTCGGAGAGCCCTCCGAGGATGAAGCAATAGAAATTCTCAAGGGTATCAGGGATAAATATGAGGCTCACCATAAGGTAAGAATCACTGATAACGCTATCGTTGCGGCGGTTAAAATGTCATCGAGATATATCGGCGACAGATATCTGCCCGACAAGGCGATTGACCTCGTTGACGAGGCGGCATCAAGAGTCAGACTACGCGCATTCACCGCTCCGCCCGACCTCAAGGAGCTTGAAGACAAGGTCAAGGCACTCGGTGAGGAGATGGAGTCAGCAGTCAAGTCGCAGGATTTCGAAAGAGCCGCCGCAATCAGAGACGAGAAAAACGGTGTTGCTCAGGAACTCGAAAACGAAAGGAAGCTCTGGAAAGAAAAAAATACCCGTACGGCGGGAGAAGTGACCGAGCAGGAAATTGCAGCCATTGTATCGCAGTGGACAGGAATTCCCGTTGTTCAGCTTACCCGTGAGGAGAGCGAGAGACTTCTCAATATGGAGAGCGAACTTCACGAAAGAATCGTCGGTCAGGATGAGGCTGTCAGCGCCGTTGCGAGAGCAATACGCAGAGGCAGAGCAGGTCTCAAAGACCCGAAAAGACCGACGGGTTCGTTCATCTTCCTCGGTCCGACGGGTGTAGGCAAAACCGAACTTTGCAAAACACTTGCGGCTTCGATGTTCGGCGATGAAAATGCGATGATCAGGCTTGATATGAGTGAATATATGGAAAAACACACCGTCTCAAGGCTTGTCGGCTCACCTCCCGGCTACGTCGGCTATGACGAGGGCGGTCAGCTCACCGAAAAGGTGCGCCGCAGACCGTATTCCGTTATTCTTTTTGACGAAATCGAGAAGGCACATCCCGACGTTTTCAATATGCTTCTGCAGATACTTGAGGACGGTATTCTGACCGATTCGCAGGGCAGAAGAGTCGACTTCAAAAACTGCGTAATTATTATGACCTCAAACGTCGGCGCAAAGCAGATTGCGGGCGGCAAGGGCGGTACTCTCGGATTCTCGGCAGACGGAGAGCAGACACGCACCGACAAGAGTATTCATGATGCGGTTATGGCGGAGCTTAAAAACGTTTTCCGTCCCGAATTCCTCAACAGAGTTGACGATATCATCGTTTTCCGTCAGCTTACAAAAGAAAACATCAACGAAATTGCCCGCAGAATGCTTTCGGGTCTTTCAAAGAGAGTCAGCGGACTCGATATCGGACTTGAATTCAGCGAAGCGGCGGTTGAGGCAATCGGCGATGCGGGCTTCGACCCCGTTTACGGTGCGAGACCGCTGCGCAGAGCAATTCAGCAGAGAATCGAAGATAAGCTTTCGGAAAAAATGCTGGAAGGCTCTCTCGAAACTGGCAAAAAATATATCTGCGGCTACGAAAACGGTGAGTTCGTTTTCACCGAAGCTGAATAAAAAAATCCCCAACCGCGGTTGGGGATTTTGATTTGTATTTATCAGTTTTTAAGGCTCTGCATCGGGGCGGGGATTCTTCCGCCTCTGCTGATGAATTTTGCGGGGGAGTAAGTTGAAAGAGGCATAACGGGTCCGCTTCCGAGAAGTCCTCCGAAGCTTAATTCCTCGCCGACCTGCTTGCCGATTGCGGGAATAACTCTGACGGCGGTTGTCTTGGAGTTGACCATACCGATTGCCGCTTCGTCAGCGATGATTGCGGAGATAACCTCTGCGGGTGTATCGCCCGGAATGTTGATCATATCAAGACCGACGGAGCAAACTGCCGTCATTGCTTCAAGCTTGTTGAGTGTCAGGCAGCCGCATCTTGCCGCATCGATCATACCTGCATCTTCGGTTACGGGAATGAATGCACCCGAAAGTCCGCCTACGTGAGACGATGCCATAACACCGCCTTTTTTGACTGCGTCGTTAAGCAGAGCGAGAGCCGCCGTTGTGCCGTGACAACCGCAGCATTCAAGTCCCATTTCCTCGAGAATATGTGCAACGGAGTCGCCGATTGCGGGAGTGGGGGCAAGTGAGAGGTCAACGATGCCGAAGGGCACACCGAGTCTGCGTGAAGCTTCACTTGCAACAAGCTGGCCCATTCTTGTGATTTTGAATGCGGTTTTCTTGATGAGGTCGGCAACCGCGGTGAGGTCGCAGTCACCCGCCTTTGCGAGAGCCGCACGTACTACACCGGGACCCGAAACACCGACGTTGATAACGCAGTCAGGCTCGCCTGCACCGTGGAATGCACCCGCCATAAACGGGTTATCCTCGGGAGCGTTGCAGAAAACAACAAGTTTTGCGGGACCGATACAGTCTCTGTCTGCAGTCAGCTCCGCACTTTTTCTGACAACCTTGCCCATAAGACCGACGGCATCCATATTGATCCCCGCCTTGGTTGAGCCGATGTTGACAGATGAGCAGATGTGGTCGGTGACACTCAGAGCCTCGGGAATTGCCTCGATAAGCTCTCTGTCGCCGGGTCCGAAACCCTTCTGAACAAGTGCCGAAAATCCGCCGAGAAAGTTGACTCCGCAGGTAACTGCCGCTCTTTCGAGCGTTTTTGCAAGCTTGACGGCATCCTTATCCTCGCAGGCGGCGAGAATCATTGCTGCGGGCGTGACGGAAATTCTTTTGTTGATAATGGGAATACCGAATTCCTTTTCGATTTCTTCACCCGTTCTGACAAGATCCTTTGCGTAACGGGTGATTTTATCATAGACTCTGTTGCACATAACGTCAACGTCACTGTGACAGCAATCGAGAAGGGAAATTCCCATAGTTATTGTGCGCACGTCCAGGTGTTCATCCTGAATCATGGTTATTGTTTCAAGAATATCTCTTGCATTGAGCATTGCGCTTCACCTCTCTCAGATTGTGTGCATTGCGTTGAAGATGTCCTCGTGCATTGCGTGGATGGAAAGACCCATTTCCTCGCCTCTCTTCTGGAGCATCTCTGCGAATTTGGTGAAGGGGATATCGGATTTGCTGATGTCAACCATCATAATCATTGCAAACATATCCTGAAGAATTGACTGCGTAACCTCAAGAACGTTGATGTTATGCTCGGAGCAGTCAGCGGCAACCTTTGCGAGAATGCCGACCATATCTTTGCCTATTACTGTGATAACAGCTCTCATAATGAACCTCCGTTAATTAGTGAAAAATAACTTTAGTGAAGAGTGAAAAGTTGAGGGCGGACTCTGTCCGCACCTGATTATAAGTGAAAAGTGATTTGAGTGAATAGTGAATAGTTAAGGGTGGGCGTTGCCCACACCCGTTTTAGTGAAAAGTGACTTGAGTGAATAGTGAATAGTTAAGGAAGGGCTTCGCCCTTGCCCGTTTTTAGCGGAAAGTGAATAGTTGAGGGCGGACTCTGTCCGCACCTGATTTTATCTGATAACCTTCAGAATCTCCGAAATATCGTGCACAACGAACTGTGCGGCGGTATCGGGGTTTTCTTTTTTGGTGAAAAGGCAACCGTAACAGCCTGCGTTGATGCCCGAAAGAACGTCGATTTCCCTGTCGCCGATCATAACTGTTTCACTGCGGTCAAGCCCGTAGGTGTCGCAGATATAATTCACTGCGTCAGGAGCGGGTTTCATCGGAAAATTGTTTGACGAATCGACGAATGCGATGAAGAATTTTTTCATACCGTATTTTTCAAGATAATGCTGAGAGGTTTCAAAGCCTCGGTGGGTATAGAGAAAATGTTTCTTGCCGTCGTTGAAAAGCGTTTCAAGTGTTGAGTACGTATTCTCGAACGGTACTGCAATCGGACGAAGGTCATAGTTATGCTCGTGCATTCTGAAAACCGATTTCTGCTCCTCGGTTGCTCCGTAATGCTCGAAACAGTCCGCAAAAGTGATTTCAAGCAGAGCTTTCGCCTCGTCATAATCAGGCTCGATACCCCATTGCATCATTGCTTTAATGAATGCAGATGTTATATGCGGATAGCTGTCAAACAGCATACCGTCAAAATCCCATATGTAATTCTTCATATCAGAAACCGTTGGGATTCATCGACTGCCAGCGCCAGGAATCCTCACACATTTCATCAATGCCTCTTGCTGCAACCCAACCAAGTTCTTCTTTTGCCTTTGAGGGGTCTGAGAAACAGGTTGCAATGTCACCGGGGCGGCGGTCAACAATCTTATATGCAACGTTCTTGCCGCTTGCCTTTTCGAATGCCTTCACAACGTCGAGAACGCTGTATCCGGTACCGGTGCCGAGGTTATAGGTTGAGCAGCTTTTTTCTGCAAGAACTTTTTCAACCGCCTTGATGTGGCCGAGTGCAAGGTCGACAACGTGGATGTAATCACGTATGCCGGTGCCGTCGTGGGTATCGTAATCGTCGCCGAAAACGCTGAGGAATTCTCTTCTGCCGATGGCAACCTGAGCAATATAGGGAACGAGATTGTTGGGAATACCGTTGGGGTCTTCACCTATTCTGCCGCTCTTGTGAGCGCCGATGGGGTTGAAATAACGGAGAAGGCAGATGCTCCATTCATTATCCGATGCGTAGAGGTCCTTGAGGATTCTCTCGATATAGAGCTTCGTTGTGCCGTAGGGATTGGTTGTTTTTCCCTCGGGCATATCCTCTCTGAGAGGGGAGGGGTTTTCGCTGCCGTAAACCGTTGCGGAGGAGCTGAAAACAATCTTCTTGCAGCCCGCAGCCTTCATTGCTTCACAAAGGATGACCGTACCGCCGATGTTGTTATCGTAATACTCAAGGGGCTTCTCGCAGCTTTCGCCTACTGCCTTGAGACCTGCAAAGTGGATGACGGCATCAATGCTGTTTTCTGCAAAGATTTTGTCGAGACCTTCACGGTCACGGATGTCGCACTCATAGAACTTAACATCTTTGCCCGTAATTTCTTTGATACGATTTACACTTTCGCTCTTGCTGTTGCAGAGATTATCGAGTATAATGGTGTCATAGCCTGCGTTAAGGAGTTCAACAACGGTATGAGAGCCGATGAAGCCTGCACCGCCGGTAACGAGAATTGACATAATCCGACCTCCGTATTATATTAATATATACAAACTTAATTATAATTGTATTTTACAGAAAAATCAATGTAAGTGTTGACAAATTATTTTAAAAGGAAGTGCAATTTTTGGTCAGCTTCGAAAAATTACGCAAGGATGCCGAAATACAGGCATATATCAAAGCCGCAGACGGCGTACTCGATGCAATAGGATTCACTGAACACGGTCTTGCCCACGCCTGCAAAACAGGGGAGGATGCGAGCCGTGTGCTTGGAATTCTCGGATATGATGAGCATACCTGTGAACTGGCAAAAATTTCAGGTCTGCTCCACGATATCGGAAACACTGTCAACCGCACCGACCATGCACAGAGCGGTGCTCTCCTGGCTTCGGAACTTCTCCGTGCGAGAGGCTGGGATTTTAATGACGTGATTGCGGTTACAACGGCAATCGGGCATCACGACGACAAAACTGCCGCCGCCGTAACGCCCGTTGCTGCCGCACTTATTCTCGCTGATAAAAGTGACGTAAGAAGAACGAGAGTGCGCCGTGAAGATACAATAATCGACGATATTCACGACAGAGTAAACTATGCCGTCATCAGCTCAGATCTTGAGGTTTACGGCGACAGAAAGATGATAATCCTGACGCTGAAAATCGATACGGAAATCTGCCCCGTTATGGAATATTTTGAGATATTCCTTGAAAGAATGGTGCTTTGCAAGAAATCGGCAGAGTTCCTTGATTGCGATTTTGAAATTATAATCAACGATACGAGGTTGTTGTGATGCAGAATTTAACTGATATAGGAACCGTCAAGGATATCCTTGCCAGACACGGCTTCCATTTTTCAAAAGCTCTCGGTCAGAATTTCATAGTCAATCCGTCGGTCTGCCCGAGAATGGCGGAGGAAAGCGGTATTGATAAAAACAGCGGAGTCATCGAAATCGGCGCAGGTATCGGCGTGTTGACCGCTGAACTTGCGAAAAGAGCGAAGAAGGTTGTGGTTATTGAACTCGACACAAAGCTTCTGCCGATTCTTGACGAAACCCTCAGAGATTTCGATAATATTGAAATTATCAATCAGGACGTGCTGAAAACTGACCTTGCCGCTGTAATTGAAGAAAAATTCAAGGGTATGCCCGTTTACGTGTGCGCAAATCTGCCTTATTATATTACGTCACCCGTTATTATGTCTCTGCTCGAGAGCAGACTTCCGCTCAAGGCGATAACCGTTATGGTGCAGAGAGAGGCTGCACAGAGACTCTGCGCTCCCGTCGGCAGCAGACTTTCGGGCGCGGTTACCGTTGCGGTGGATTATTATGCGGATGCGAAGAAGCTTTTCGATGTTTCCTCGGGCTCGTTTATGCCTGCCCCGAAGGTTGACAGCTCGGTTATCCGTATGGATATCAGACCCGAGCCCGAAAATCCCGTCAGCAACGAGGAGCTGTTTTTCAGGATGGTGCACGCCGCTTTCGGTCAGCGCAGAAAAACCGCATCCAACTCGATCAGTTCAGGTATGGGTATTCCGAAGGATATTGTTGCAAAAGCGATTGCGGAATGCGGTCTTGAGCCTTCGGTCAGAGCGGAAACTCTCGGAATGAATCAGCTTGCCGCTCTCAGCGAGAAAATCAGCGAATTGTTAACAAACAATTAATTATTTCTTGACAAAAAAGGTTATATAAGGTAATATCAAGGAGATAGAGGTGCGGAAGCTAAAAGTAAATCTTTGCGCAGGGAAATCGCAGAGACGGAAAGGAGCTTTCGCCGAGATGAACGTCAGTTTGCCCGAGGCGGCGTTCGTCGGGACACTGTAAAATATGCAGTGTACTGTCACGGTTGTGGAGCGCTATCATAATCTTTGATATTTTAATGTTACTGATTATGTTCCGATATGCAGCCGTGTATCGGAGCATATTATTTTTTATGGAGGTAACACCATGACAAACAAGAGAAAGTTTGCGGCGATTCTTTTTGTTATCGCCATTCTCGGCTCAATGTTCAGCTTCGGCGCATTTGCGGATGAAGCGGCAGTTCTTTCAGCTCCCGTTGAAACAATCGGTGCTGTTGTTGAAAGCAACGTTGTTTCTTTCGAGGTTGACGGCGAGGTTGTTGAATACGACCTTTCCGACGGTGACTCGGCACTTGCATATGCAGAAAGCTATGCCGATAATCTCACAAATGACCCCGGATTCAAGGAAAACATCGTCAAGGCTATCGCAAAGGTACGCGAAAGCATCAGCAAGTATGCCACAATCTGGGCGCTTGTTCCACCTGTTATCGCTATCGTTCTTGCACTTATCACCAAGGAAGTTTATTCCTCACTCATCATCGGTATAATTGCGGGCGGCTTCATTTATGCGGGCGGTAACTTTGAAACTGCCGTCAACCACGTTCTTTTCGACGGTTTCGTTTCAAGCCTTTCAGACAGCTACAATATGGGTATTCTCGTGTTTCTTGTTCTTCTCGGAATGCTTGTTTCACTTATGAACAAGGCGGGCGGCTCGGCAGCTTTCGGCAGATGGGCATCAAAGCACATCAAGACCAGAACGGGCGCTCAGCTTGCAACAATCCTTCTCGGCTGCCTTATCTTCATCGATGACTACTTCAACTGCCTCACAGTCGGCTCGGTTATGAGACCCGTTGCTGACGAAAAGAAGATTTCGAGAGCAAAGCTTTCCTACCTCATCGACGCAACTGCAGCACCTGTCTGCATTATCGCTCCCATTTCATCATGGGCTGCAGCAGTTGCAGGTTTTGCAAGAGGTGCAGGCGCTGAAAGCGGCATCAGCCTCTTCATTCAGGCTATTCCCTACAACTTCTACGCACTTTTCACCATTCTTATGATGGTTGTTATCGCTGTTGCAAAGATTGACTACGGTCCGATGAAACTCCATGAAAAGAATGCTTTTGAAAAGGGAGATCTTTTCACAATGGGTGACAAGGTTTCAAATGAAGACGTTGAAGCTAATCCCAAGGGTAAGGTTATCGACCTCGTTCTTCCCGTTGTTGTTCTCATTATCACCTGCGTTATCGGTATGATTTATTCAGGCGGTTTCTTCAGCGGCGAAAACTTCATTGACGCATTCTCAAATTCCGATGCATCCGTCGGTCTTGTTATCGGTTCATCAATCGCAATCGTATTCGCAATTGTTTATTTCCTTATCAGAAGAGTTATCAGCTTCAAGGATATTATGGCTTCTCTTCCCGACGGCTTCAAGGCAATGGTTCCCGCTATTCTTATTCTTACCTGCGCATGGACTCTCAAGGCAATGACAGATTCACTCGGCGCAAAGATTTATATTTCTCAGCTTGTTGAAGGCAGTGCAGGTGCACTTCAGGCACTTCTTCCCGCTATCATCTTTGTTATTGCTGTCGGTCTCTCATTCGCAACAGGTACTTCATGGGGTACATTCGGTATCCTTATTCCCATCGTTCTCAGCGTATTTGAGGCAACAAATCCCCTTATGATCGTTGCTATTTCAGCTTGTATGGCAGGTGCGGTCTGCGGCGACCACTGCTCACCCATTTCTGACACAACGATTATGGCTTCTGCAGGTGCACAGTGCAACCACATCAACCACGTTTCAACTCAGCTTCCCTACGCACTCACAGTTGCAGGTATTTCATTCGTAACATACATCATTTCAGGTCTTCTTGCATCAAAGGGTCTTGCAATCGTTGCTCTTCCCGTCGGTGCAGTGCTGACTGTTGCAGCTCTTCTCTGCATCAAAGCGGTTTCAAAGAAAAAGGCATAAAAACTGCATAGGTTGAATTGAGAAACGGGTGCGTCTTAGGATGCACCCGTTTTTTAGTGAATAGTGAAAAGTGAAGAGTGAATAGTTAAGGAAGGGCTTCGCCCTTGCCCGATTTTAAGTGAAAAGTAATCTGAGTGAAGAGTGAAAAGTTGAGGGTGGGCGTTGCCCACACTCATTTTTAGTGAATAGTAACTTAAGTGAATAGTGAAGAGTTGAGGGCGGACTCCGTCCGCACCTGATTTTTAGTGAAGAATAACTTGAGTGAAGAGTGAAAAGTTGAGGGTTGATTTTATTCTATTATGATTATTTATAATATATTTATAATTATTTAATACTTGGTATTGTTTTTTGAGTTAAAATCTGTCATAATGATAAGGAATACAGGCAAACGTCTGTGATCCATTTTAAATCCGGGGGGACATAAAATGAAGAAATTACTTTCATCGATACTCGTTATTGCTCTTGCTGCGGCAGTTGTTTTTGCTTTCGCGGGATGCAATAAGAATCCGACAAAAGAATTTGAGGACTTGAGATTTATCTACGAGGATATCATTGAGGATGACGTTTTGCTTGAAAAATATGCAAACGACGTTTACAGATACCGTGATATCATTTCAGAAGATTTCGGTCTCAGCGAAGAAAACACAAATAATTTCTATGAGAATTTTGCGGAATACTATATCTACGGTATGACCGTCAAAGCTCTCAACTATACGGAATCGGATCTCACAATCGTTTCGGTTGAATCTGACTCAAACGGCAAAAACGGTGTTTATGTCAGAAAATCCGTCAACGGCGGCGAAAACGGCGTGGATTCGAAGCTGCCCGAAAGCGATTATTTCGCAAATGCGATGACTATGCATATTCTCTGCGAAAACGTTGAGCTTTCGATGGCACAGGTAGTTGAAACGGTTATGGATATGAATCTGACCGTCAGATACACCGACGGCACAACCGAGAAAGAACTCACCCTTAAGATTGAAGAAAATATTGAAATCACGGCAGCTCCCTCGGGTGACAAGGTTATTGCACTCAGAGGCGAGGAATTCGGCGCAAAAGAGTCACTCATTGATACTTATGTATCAGACAAGGACACATACTCAAAAACACTTGCCGACGATTTCGGCATGGGCAAAAAGGGTGCCGAGGATTTCTTTGCAAATCCTGATAAGTACGATGCATACACATATGCGGTCAGTGTTGAAAATCTCAGCGGTCACGATATCGTTATCTACGACATTTCGCCTGTCAAAAACGGCAGGAACGACGTTTTCGTGAAGGTTGGTTTCAGCGGTGAAATGGGTATCCCGAAGAAATCGGCAGACGCAGGTTACGTTCTGCCGCCCTTTATGATTAACGTTATCAACGGTAACACCGAAAAACTCGATGACGAGGTGCTTTCGACCGTTGATTCGTTTAAATTCAATGTCACATATGCAGAAAAGCTTGTTGACGGCAATGCGGATTCCGAAGAGGTCGGAGAGCGCAAAACCGTTGAAATCAGTATCGGTTAAGAGGAAAAACAATGGCATTCTTTTCAAGAAACAGAACACCATCGGGTCCACCCGAGTTTATCATTGCGGGTCTTGGAAATCCCGGGAAGAAATATGAGCTTACCCGTCACAATGCAGGATTCATTTTTGCTGATATGCTTGCTGAAAAGCACGGTGTGAGCATCAACAAAATTCAGTTCAAATCTGTCACGGGGATGCTTGAACTCAGCGGTCATAAATGTCTGCTGATGAAGCCGCAGACGATGATGAATCTCAGCGGTGAAGCAATCCGCCAGGCGGCACAATTCTATAAGATTCCGCCCGAAAAAATCATTATCGTTTTTGACGATATCTCTCTGCCTTGCGGCAAGATGAGAATCCGACGCAAGGGCAGTGACGGCGGTCACAACGGAATGAAGAGCATTATTTATCAGCTTACGTCCGACCAATTCCCGAGGATCAAACTCGGGGTCGGTGAAAAGCCCCACCCCGACTATGACCTTGCGGACTGGGTGCTTTCCACCTTTAAAAAGGATGAGTTCAAGGCTCTCGCCGAAACCTGCGAAAAAGCTTGCGAAGCAGCTGAACTGATGGTCGGCGGCGATACCGATAAAGCGATGAGCAAATTCAACAGCTGATTTATCGGGTCATTGCGGAGATACTGTCAAGCACATCCTCCATTGTGCGCATACACTTTGTGGCGGTTTTCTTGCACATCTTTCTGCCGCTTTTGGTCATCATTTTGCTGCCTGCATAAGCGGCAACCGAGCCTACGGCGATACCGATACCCATACCCATTGCGATATCGGTGCCTTTGCTTGATGAAAACATTCTTATCCCTCCAATCATTACAGAATCATTAATATTCTGCCCCTGCGGAGAGATAAAATCATTGAAAAAATTATCCGAAAAATAAGGAAGTTTTAAAATGTCTGTGCTGAATATAGTTCTCGTTGAACCGCAGATTCCGCAGAATACGGGCAACGTCGCCCGAACTTGTGCGGCAACGGGCGCAAGGCTCCATCTTGTTGAGCCGATGGGTTTTCGTGTTGACGATGCGAAGCTCAAAAGAGCGGGGCTGGATTACTGGCATCTGCTGGATATCACATATTATAAGGATTTAAACGACTTTTTTGAAAAAAATAAAGACGGTCATTTCTTTTATTTTTCCACAAAAGCAACAAAAATTTATTCCGATGCGGAGTATCCCGATAACAGCTATCTTGTTTTCGGCAAGGAAACGGCGGGTCTGCCCGAGGATTTGCTCTATGCCAATCCCGAAAAATGTGTCAGACTGCCGATGATTGACAACTCTGCCGCAAGAAGCCTGAATCTCTCGAACACCGTTGCAATCGGAGTTTACGAGGTGCTCAAACAATGGGGATTCCCTGAACTGAAAACTTGCGGAGAGCTGACAAAATTCAACTGGAATGAATAACGGAGGTTGGTTCATATGAAATTCATTAAAACAGCGGCGGTGCTGATACTGATTATAGCCTGTTTCTGCGCTTGCTCTAACGTTCCCGATGAGCCCGCAGTCACAAGCAATAAGGATTTTACCTATAAAAATGCATTCGGGGAGACCGTTCCCGTTGCGGAAAACATCGGCAATTATCCCGGTCTCACTCAGCCCGTGAAATATATCGAAACCGTTCATAACGTTGAATGCAATTTCAAAAGCTACTATGTTTACGGCAACACCGTTGCAACGATTGAAACGCTTGAATTCGAAAATATCGATATGCCTGCAACGAACGTTTACGCCATTGCCAAGGTGAAAATGATTGCCGCAGGCAGAGAAGATCAGATGAAGATTGACTATAAGGCATATGACGAAAACGGCAATTGCATCAAGGCAAACGGTTGCCTGACAAGGAATATTGACGGAATCGAAGACGGAGAAATTTTTGACATGGTATTCCTTGCACCCGTCGGCACGGCAAGGGTCGAATTCTTTGACTGTGCGGAATAAAAACGTATATTACAGATTAATATAAAGTGAGGTAAACATTATGAAAGCATCAAAACTCATCTCGGCAATCCTCGTTATCGCAATCGCACTCGTATCGGTACTTTCGCTGACCGCCTGTGACGGCAAGGAACCCGAAATCAGCCACACCGAGCCGCCTACCGCCGCAACAACAAAACCCGCCGCTACCGACGTGCAGTATGAGCCCAACGTAACAAAGCCTGCGTCTGCCGCAAATACTGTTGAAGAAGACATTTCGAGAATCAACGAATATGCCACAAAGCCTGACGGTGACGGCACCTTCGTTACCGAAGTCGGCGCAGTGAAATTCGTTTATCCCGAATATTTTGCTCAGGGTAACTCCTACGTCGCTATCGACAAAATCGTTGTTGATGACCTCGGTTTCACTGCAAGAGCAGATGCTTACGTTGATTTCAAGGTGCTTGCAAGAGGCGCAAATGAGGATAAGGTGAAGATTTCCTACATCGGCTACGATGAAAACGGCGAAATCACACGCAGAAGCCAGATTACCGTTGACCTTTTCGGTCTCAAGGTCGGTGAAATCAGCAAGGAAAACAGAATGGATTTCAAGCGTGAAACAGTCAAGATTGTCTTCACAGAGTTCATCCCGATTGAGGGTTAAAAGGAAACGGCGCACACCAAGCGGTGTACGCCGTTTTTGTCTGCTTAATTGTTACATACCTCTTCTTGAAACGCAGTTTTCGAGCTTGATTGCTTCGTATACTCCGTCATCAAAAAGTTCGCAGATACCTTGATATTCCTCAAGAGAGAGGGTTTCAAGGGTCTTGTTTTCTCTGATGCAGAGAGCGACAAGTTCGCCCGTTGCTTTATATGCATCACGGAAGGGGAGTCCCTTTGAAACAAGGTAGTCAGCGCAGTCGGTTGCGTTGATGAAGCCGCCTGCTGCCGCTTTTCTCATGTTTTCAGGGATTGCCTTCATTGTTGCAATCATCGGCTCAAGGGTAACAAGGCAGATTTTAACGGTGTCAAACGCATCGAAAATCGCATCCTTATCCTCCTGCATATCCTTGTTATATGCGAGGGGAAGACCCTTCATAACCGTCAGAAGAGTCATCAGGTCGCCGAATACTCTGCCGCTCTTACCTCTGACAAGCTCTGCAATATCGGGATTCTTCTTCTGCGGCATAATGCTGGAGCCTGTTGAGAAGGCATCGTCAAGCTCGACGAATTTGAATTCCCACGAGCACCAGAGGATGATTTCTTCGCAGAGTCTTGAAAGATGCACCATACAGATTGAAAGTGCGGATGCAAGTTCAATGCAGAAATCTCTGTCGGATACACCGTCGAGAGTGCTCCCGGTGTATGAATCGAAGCCGAGGAATTCGGCGGTCATTGCTCTGTCGATGGGGTAGGTTGTGCCTGCAAGTGCGCCACTGCCGAGAGGCGAAGAATTCATTCTCTTCTTCGCATCTTCGATTCTGCCGAGGTCACGGGTGAGCATCTCGGTGTATGCAGTCAGATGAGCCTTGAAGGTGATGGGCTGCGCTCTCTGAAGATGAGTGTAGCCGGGCATAATTGCGTTTGCGTATTCGTCGCCCTTTTCTTCAAGAGCCTTGATGAGCTTTTTGACGAGAACGAGTGTTTCTTCGCATTCGTTACGCAGATAGAGTCTGACGTCAAGCGCAACCTGATCGTTACGGCTTCTGCCCGTATGCAGACGTTTGCCCGCATCGCCGATTCTCTCGGTGAGTGTCTGCTCAACGAAAGTATGGATATCTTCGGCATTGGGATCGATAAGAAGTTCGCCCGAAGATATTTCGTGTCTGATTTTTGCAAGCTCGGAGCAAATCAGCGCACCGTCATCCTGCGAGATGATACCCTTTGCGGCAAGCATCGTTGCATGAGCGATACTGCCCTCGATATCCTGATAATACATCCTCGAATCTGTTGAGATTGAGGAGTTGAAGTCATTTGTTTTTTTGTCGGCTTCCTTTGAGAAGCGTCCTGCCCAGAGTTTCATATGAATCCTCCTATGGTTTAGTGAAAAATAACTTAAGTGAAGAGTGAAAAGTTGAGGGCGGACTTTGTCCGCACCTGATTTTTAGTGAAGAATAACTTGAGTGAAAAGTGAAGAGTTAAGGGTGGGCGTTGCCCACACCCATTTTCAGTGAAAAGCAACTTAAGTGAAGAGTGAAGAGTTGAGGGCGGACTCTGTCCGCACCTGATTTTTAGTGAAGAATAACTTGAGTGAAAAGTGAAGAGTTAAGGGTGGGCGTTGCCCACACCCATTTTTAGTGAAAAGCAACTTAAGTGAATAGTTGAGGGTGGGTGTTGCCCACACCTCGTTGATATACGGGAAAAGAGCCGCCAGACTGTGACGGCTCTGTTTTTTAAACAAAGATCAGTTGTTGCCTCTTTCAGCGTCAAGGATAGCCTTAACCTTGATGGGAAGACCGAAGAGGTTGATGAAGCCTGCGGAATCCTTCTGGTTGTAAACGTCATCCTCGTCGAAGGTTGCGAACTGTTCGCTGTAAAGTGAATAGGGTGAAGTTACGCCTGCGTTGATCATATTGCCCTTGTAAAGCTTGAGCTTGACGTCGCCTGTAACTGTTTCCTGAGTCTTGTCAACAAAAGCGGAGAGAGACTCGCGAAGAGGTGTGAACCACTGACCGAAGTAAACGAGTTCTGCAAACTTGTGAGCGATGATTTCCTTGTAGTGATGAGTGTCTCTGTCGAGAGTGATTGTTTCAAGAATATCGTGTGCTCTGAAAAGGATGGAGCCTGCGGGATTCTCATAAACGCCTCTGGACTTCATACCTACAAGACGGTTTTCAACGATGTCGTTGAGACCGATACCGTTCTTGCCGCCGATTTCGTTGAGATGCTTGATGAGAGTTACGCCGTCCATTTCAACGCCGTCAACTGCTGTGGGAACGCCCTTTTCGAAGTGGATTGTGATATATGTTGCTTCGTCGGGAGCCATTTCGGGAGAAACGCCCATTTCAAGGAAGCCGGGTTTGTTATACTGAGGCTCGTTTGCGGGATCTTCAAGATCGAGACCCTCGTGTGAAAGGTGCCAGAGGTTCTTGTCCTTGGAGTAGTTTGTCTCGCGGTTGATCTTGAGGGGAATGTTGTGAGCTTCTGCATATTCGATTTCTTCTTCACGGGACTTGATATCCCAGATTCTCCAGGGAGCGATGATTTCCATCTCGGGAGCAAAAGCCTTGATTGTGAGTTCGAATCTTACCTGGTCATTGCCCTTACCTGTGCAACCGTGGCAGATAGCGTCAGCGCCTTCAGCTTTAGCAATTTCAACGATTCTCTTTGCGATGATGGGACGTGCGAAAGATGTACCGAGAAGATATTCCTTCTCATAAACTGCGCCTGCCTTGAGGGTGGGCCAGATGTAGTCTGTAACGAATTCGTCCTGAAGGTTTTCGATATAGAGCTTCGATGCACCTGTCTTGATAGCCTTTTCTTCAAGACCGTCGAGCTCTGTGCCCTGACCTACGTCACCTGAAACAGCGATAACTTCGCAGTTGTTGTAGTTTTCTTTGAGCCAGGGGATGATGATTGAGGTATCAAGACCGCCTGAGTAGGCGAGAACAACTTTTTTGATTTCTTTCATTTTGAATGTCTCCAATCTTTGAATTTAATGTTATGCATTGATTATACACCGAATATTCAAAAAATCAAGTGAATTTTGAATATTTATGCAAATTTGTCGTAATTAACAAAATTTAATGCAAAAATACGCATTAACCGAGCAAAAGACCGACTTTTTTCTTCGCTTTGACGAGAGTACGGTTTGCGAAACGTGAAGCCTTCTCTGCACCGTTTGCCGCAGTATCGAGCAGATACTGTTTATCAGCCATAAGTCTCTTGAAGTTTTCCTGAACGGGACGGAGCTCTTCGATTACTGCTTCTGCAACCTTAACTTTGAAATCACCGTAGCCTTTGCCTTCGAATTCCTTTTCAATGGCGGCATAGTCGAGACCCGTGCAGCAGGAATAGATTGCCATAAGGTTGTTGATACCGTCTTTACCGTCAGCATATCTGACACAGGCTTCGCTGTCGGTAACGGCAGACTTGAATTTCTTGAGGATAACGTCGGGAGTGTCAAGCAGAGAGACGGATGCCTTGGGGTTGGGGTCGCTCTTTGACATCTTCTGAGTGGGATCCTGAAGGCTCATTACTCTTGCACCGACCTTGCCGATGAAAGGCTCGGGGAGAGCAAAGGTGTTGCCGCGCAGAGTGTTGAAGCGGTTTGCAATGTCTCGTGCAAGTTCGAGATGCTGCTTCTGGTCTGCACCGATGGGCACGTAATTCGCCTGATAGAGAAGAATATCCGCAGCCATAAGAACGGGGTATGCAAACAGACCGACGTTGACGTTATCGGCGTGCTTCTGTGACTTCTCTTTAAACTGTGTCATTCTTGATGCCTCTCCGAACTGCGTGTAGCAATCGAGAATCCAGACAAGTTCTGCGTGTGCGGGAACCTGACTCTGGATGAAAACAATGCTCTGCTCAGGATCAAGACCGATTGAGAGAAGAAGAGCATACATTTCAAGAATCTGCTGACGGAGTTTGGTGGGGTCGGGGTGGATTGTGAGAGCATGGAGATCTGCAACCGCATAAAGACAGTTGTAGTCTTCACTCATCGCTTTCCAGTTCTTGAGAGCGCCGAGATAGTTGCCGAGAGTAGGTACGGCGGTAGGCTGAATCATACTCAGCACTATCGGCTTGCGCTCGGGAGTTGTGTTTTCCATATATATTACCTCGCTAAAAAGTTACGTCTTAATAGGATTTTGCCACTTCACCGAGAATCTTCACACCCTTGACGATATCCTCATCGGAGGGAGTTGAGAAGTTAAGGCGGACATAATCGCAGGGAGCGTCGCCGTCGCAGAGGAAGGCATTGCCGGGAACAACCGAAACACCTGCGGCACTTGCTTTTCTGACGAAATCGAGCATATCCACGCCGTCGGGAAGCTTTGCCCAGACAAACAGACCGCCTTCGGGTCGCTGATAATCGAAGAAATCACCGACCTCCTTATCGAGACTGTCGCAAAGGAGATTGAGTTTGCGGCGGTAGATATCCCTGATTTTATTGATATGGGCTTCGAAATCAAATTCGGTGAGCCACTTGTAGACGATAAGCTGGGAGATGAGGGGGGTATGAACGTCCTGAGTCTGCTTTGCGACGGTGATTTTGGCAATAAGCTTTTCGTTTGCAACAACGAAACCGACTCTGACACCGGGAGCAACAATCTTCGAGAATGATCCCGAATAGATGACTATTCCGTCGGTGTCAAGGCTCTTGATTGCGGGTACGCTTTCACCTGAAACACGCAGGTCACCGTAGGGATTATCCTCCAGGATGAGAACGCCGTATTTCTTTGCAAGTTCGTAGACCGCCTTTCTCTTTTCGAAAGACATGGTTGAACCTGCGGGATTCTGAAAGTTGGGGATTGTATAGATGAATTTGACGTTTTCTTCGCTTCTGAGCTTTTCTTCAAGAATTTCAAGATTCATACCGTCTTTTTCAAGCGGTACACCGACGAGCTTTGCACCGTGGCTTCTGAAACAGTTGAGAGCACCAATAAATGCGGGTTCTTCGCAGATGATGCAGTCACCGTGATTGATAAGGCAGTGACACGCAAGACTCATTACCTGCTGTGCACCGCTGGTAACGATAAGCTTATCGTTTTCGCCGTAAGCACCGTAGCGCTCTTTTGCAAGAGCGGAAAGAGTGTCAACGAGGGGAGCGTAGCCTTCGCTGATGCCGTACTGCAGAGCGAGAATCGGCTGTTTTTCGAGAACGTCGTTCACGATTTTTCTGATATCGTCAACGGGAAAGGCGTCGGGGGCAGGGTTGCCTGCGGCAAGAGGGATTGTGTTGCCCGAACTTTTGAGAATCTCTCTGATTATTGAAGGCTTGAGAGAAGCGATTCCCGAAGAAAATTTGTAATCCATAATTTTTCATATCCTTTCGGAACTTTAGATAATAACAAATATATATTATATCACAGAAAATTGCACTTGTAAACCGCAAGGATGTTGTTAATGAAAAAATTTTGTGTTATAATAAAGATAGCTTATTGTAAAAGAAAGGGTTTTGCCGATGGGGAATTATGACGTTGTTCTTTTTGATTTTGACGGCACGTTTGCAGATACGGGAGAAGGGATGTTTGAATCCATTCAGTATGCGGTGAAATCTCTCGGATTTGAACCGCTTGACGGAGCAACGCTCCGCCGCTTTGTCGGACCGCCCGTATTTGAATCGTTTATCCGGGAACTTGGTGTTGATGCTGAAAAAGCGGATTATGCTGTCACGAAATACCGTGAAGCCTATGCGGAAAGCGGAATTTTCAAATTCAGAATCTACGAGGGTATCCTCGACCTTCTGCGTGAGCTCAAGGATAACGGGATACGTGTCGGTATCGCTTCGGCAAAGCCGCAGAAATTCATCGTCAGAATCGTTGCCCACCTCGGAATCGGGGAGTGGATAGATTATATATCTTCACCCGCCGACGATAAGGCTGACCCCAGTAAGGTGAAACTGATAAACCAGGCGGTCAGTGCCCTGAAAGCCGAAAAATCACGCGTACTGATGGTCGGCGACCGCCATTTCGATATCAGCGGTGCAAACGGGTCAGGAGTGGACAGTGTAGGAGTCACCTTCGGTTACGGCAGTGAAGAGGAGCTTCGCAATGCGAAGGCAACTTTTATCGCACATACAGTTTCCGAAGTGAGAAATATTGTTTTTCGCTGATTTCCTTTCTGCTTGCCGATACGGTTGCGGCAAACCAGAAACCGTAAAAGAGAATAAGTGCGATTATCATCAGTATCGTGATGACGCATCCGCCTTCCTTCAGTGTTTCGAGAAGCGCTGAAGGATTTTTTATGCCTCTGAAAAGGGTGAGGATATCCATTCTTTTGTTGTAGCTTGCACCGAAATAGATGATGCCCGTCAAAGCGAAATAGAGAGGTGCGGCAACGGTGCAGAAATCCTCGGTTCTTTTTGTTACGGGAATCGGCAGCCCCTTTGAAACGCAGTTTTTCTTTGAGATAAGTACGGAGGGGATGAACGCAATCACGCAGAGTACGACGGAAATGATAATCTGAATCAGCTCTTCCTCGTCGGACCAGCCGCGGATTGCAATCCATTCGGAGATTCTGCCGCCGAGGGGTCTTGCAAGAGTCAGCACGAAGGTGAAAACAAAGGTGAATAAGGCGTGATAAGCGGCTCTGAGCTTATCGTTTTCGATGACGGGCTCGTCATATTCGAATCTGCCCTCGCCGCCCGCAATGCTTTCGGGCAGACAGATGAGAATGAGCATAATTCCGAAGCCGAGCAGGAAGCCCGTGAAGAATTCCCAGAGAGACCATCCGCAGTTGACGATGAACGCAGGTGCGTTGACGGCGGCGAAAAAGCCTCTGTCGGAATCGAGAATGAGAAAGATATCGGCGGCGGTAATCGCGACAGCGCAGACAAAATTGATTCCCGTTGAGAGGAATGCGGTGATTTTATCCTTGAACACGATGAGAGCCGTGAGCGATGAAACAAGCGCCGCAATTGCGCTCGAAATAACCTCGATGCTTGTGAAATAGTTTCTGCCGAAGGGGACTTTCTTTGCCCAGGCGGCAGAGCCGAAATTAGTGATATATGCCTTGAGGGGAGTCATATCGACGCCTCTGTCGGCAAGGCCGAGCTTAAAGCCTTCAACTGCCTCGGGATTGATTAGCGGCAGAATGAAATGCGAAAGCGATGCCTGCATTGCAAGCATAACGACGTAGTAAACGGCGATGAGCACGATGTAATTCTTGAGCGTATATTTACGTTTTGAGAAAAGAGAGCCGAGAAAGAGCGCAAAAAGAGGCATCCATCCGAAGCCGAGCAAAAGCATAATTCCGAGACCGCTGAAGCAACTGATTTCAATCGTTCTTGCAACTTCTTCACCCGTGAATGCGGCGGTGCTGCCGAGATAGCCGCCCATCTGACTGTTGAGGGTGCCCCAGCCTCCGTTGGTTATGCCGAGAAGAAAAACGGCAAACGGAATGGCTTCATAAGTCATTTTCTTTTTGTTGCCGAAAAATGCGAAGATAAAAAGCATCATCGCTACGCCGACGGCAAACATACCCCACATTGAACCCCAGCCGTGGTCGCCTCGGACTCGCCACATAAAGCCGGTCATAATCGAAAATGCAAAGAGCATAAGGGCTTTTGTGCCTGCGGAAAGGTTGCGTGTTGAAAGAGTATTCATTTCGTTTTCTCCTTTCAATCATATATGAATCTATTTTAAAACGAAATTTATAATATTGCAATAATTAATTGAAAAACAAAGGTGAATTTTAATTTATAATGCTCCGCAGGTGGTTTACAATTACGGTAATGTATGTTAAAATAAAACGAGTATATGTGTGAATGACAGCTTTCGGTTCGGAGTGAATAATCAGAATCGGGTAAGGGCAAAGCCCACTCTTAACTGTTCACTTTTCATTCAAGTTATTTTTCACTTAAATTATTCCGGGGGGAATTCAAATGATAAAATTCGGAACAGGCGGATGGCGTGCCGTTATCGGTGACGACTTCATCTGCACAAACATCCGCAAGGTTGCCGCAGGCATACTTGCACTGGCAAAGGAACAGGGCAAAACGGACAAGCCCGTTGTTATCGGTTACGACCGCCGCTTTCTTTCGGATTCAGCGGCAAAATGGGTTGCTGAGGTCCTTGCCGAAGGCGGTATGGAGGTATGGTTTCTCAACCGTTCCGCACCGACTCCTCTGATAATGCATACCGTCAAGAATAAAGAACTTTATTTCGGTATCGAGATAACGGCAAGTCATAATCCGTCAAGCTATAACGGAATCAAGCTCATTGTTGATGAGGGCAGAGATGCTCCTGTTGAGACAACAGAACGTCTTGAACAGATTATCGAAGCGGTTGATGAAGTGGAATACTGCGATTTCGATAAGGCGGTTGCCGAAGGTAAAATAATTTATCAGCGCAACCTTTTCAATGATTTCATTGACGATATCCTTAAGCTTCTTGACGTTGCGGCGCTGCGTGAGAGAGGTCTCAGAGTTCTTTTCGATACGATGCACGGCTCGGGAACTTTCCCGCTTCAGGTTATTTTCCATACCGCTCGTTGCACAATCGATACGATAAATCTCAATAAGGATGCGTATTTCGGCGGTCAGATGCCCGCTCCCACAGAGCAGACTCTGAGTGCGCTGAGTGACCTTGTTATCAAGGAGAATTATGACCTCGGTATTGCGATGGACGGCGACGGCGACCGTCTCGGCATCATCGACAGAAACGGCAGATATATCAATGCGAACGAGATTCTCTGTATGCTTTACTATTATCTCGTCAGCTATAAGGGCTGGAAGGGCCCGTTGTGCGCAATCTTGCAACAACGCATATGCTTGACAGAATTGCGGAGAGCTTCGGCGAAAAATGTTACGAAGTACCCGTCGGATTCAAGCATATTTCATCTAAAATCGATGAGGTAGATGCGGTTCTCGGCGGCGAATCCTCGGGCGGTCTGACCGTCAGAGGTCACATCAACGGCAAGGATTCAGTCTATGCGGCATCCCTTTTTGCTGAAATGGTCAGTGTTACGGGCAAGTCGCCCACACAGATTATGAATGAACTCGAGGCGCAGTTCGGCAAATTCGTTATGGTTGAGGACAATCTTCGCTTTGCACCCGAAAACAAGGCGGAAGTTGAGAATATCATTATGGTCGAAAAGAAATTGCCCGATTTCGGTGTTGAGATTGAAAGAGTAGGCTACGAAGACGGCTGCAAGGTTTATTTCGCTGACGGCAGCTTTGTAATCTGCAGATTCTCGGGCACAGAACCGCTCCTGCGTATTTTTGCGGAAAGCTCCACGAAGGAAGTCGCAGCAAAATATATCACGGATTTCAAGGCATTCCTCGGTATTTAACGCAATTCGTGTTTTGCAATTAAAATGGGTAAGGGCGAAGCCCACCCTTAACTTTTCACTCTTAACTTTTCACTCTTCACTAAAAAAGCCACACCCGAAAAGGTGTGGCTCTTATTTTATCTGTCGACTACCGTGCAGTTTCTGATGCCGTAATAAATGAATCTTTCAATAGTCTGTTTATCGATTTTTTCACCGCAGACCGCAATCGGCACGGCGGGGGGGCATCCGACCGTCGGCACGGCAAGAATTTTGCCCTCACATTTGTCAATGGGAAGCGTTATCTGCGAAGAAAACAGTGCGGTGCGCAGCTTCATAAACTTTTTCGGCAGATGGAATTCGGGTGCGGTGAAATTAAGCGGCGGTTTTTGAGATACCATACAAACAGAATCCGCAAATTTCATCGGGTCGCTTGTATTGTTGTTGATTGAGAACATAAAAACGGTGTAGTTTGCATCCGCATATTCACAGATGAAGCCTCTTTCTTTGCAGTGATCGGCAAATTCATAACCCGTCATTCCTTTCGGATTCGGGGAGACAGTGATTTTCAGAGGCTCGTTACCGATGATTGTGAATCCCTGACTTCTGAACAAATCCTTTGCTTTTTCAATCTCTTCGGCAAGATTTTTCAGATGCGCCGAACAGCTTTCAAGCTGAGGATTCGCAAGATCAAGAGAAGCAAGAATCAGATACGACGGACTTGTTGAGCCGAAAAGAGCGAGTGCTTCTTTGGGGTCAACCGAGCCGCAGTGTTTTTTGTGCGGGGCAAGGTGCAGATATGCTCCGCACGTCAGCACGGGGAGAGTCTTATGCGCCGAATCGCAGCATATATCTGCTCCGAGGTCGATGGGGTGCAATGATTCGGGAAGAAATTTAAGATATGCTCCGTGAGCGTTGTCAACGAGAAGAGGTATACGGTGGCGGTGACAGACGTCTGCAATACCCCTGATATCGGAAACGTTGCCGAGATAATCGGGGCTTGTGATATAGACCGCATCGAAACAAGGGTGCTCGGAACTGAGATAACCGCTGTTTCTGAAAATTTCGTCTTCGGCTTCGCACAGAATTATGTCAAGTTCTTTCGGATTCACGGTGCAGGAGAGATAGCTTTCGCCGTTCTGAGGGCAGAGCCATTCAACGTCGCAGTCAAGCATTGCCGCCGCCGTAACGAAGGTTTTATGAGCGTTTCTGCCCGCAAGAATACGCGGTTTTCTGTACTTTGTTCTTCTGCCCGAGCAAATCATATAGAGCATCGCTCTGATGCATTGCGATGAGCCTTCGGTTGAATAGTAAGTGGGGCATCTGAAAACTTCAGACGCATTTATTTCGCTCGAGTCAATGATTCCCTTTGCTTCATAGAGACTGTCCGCACCGTCGATTTCGGTTATGTCGAACTGTTCAACACCCAGCAGACCCTTGCCTTTGTGACCGGGCATATGCAGACGGTTGTGCGTGGCATTGGCTTTACGTGCGTATTCCGTGACAAAATCGTAAATCGGTGTTCTCATAGTTTGCTCCTTATTTATTGCCGAGCATTCTTGCTACGGCAACGGCAATTGCACATTCCATTCTCTTTTTGAAAAGCTTGCATCCGTATTCATAGATGCCCGTAATCTTACCTGTTGCGTGATAGGCGTTTGCGGCGCATCCGCCCGAGCAATAGAGCCTTGCCCAGCAGTTGCGGCATTCTTCACGGGCATAAACGTTGCAGTCTGAGAATTCCTGCTGGATATCGGTGTTGGTTACACCTTCGTAGATACTGCCGAGACGGAATTTTTCGTCGCCGACAAACTGATGGCAGGGATAGAGGTCGCCCCAGGGAGTGACCGCCATATATTCCGTACCCGAGCCGCAGCCCGAAATACGTTTGTAGATACACGGACCGCCCGTGAGGTCAATCATATAGTGATAGAAGGTGAAGGGTCTGCCTTCTCTCTCTCGCTCAAGCATAAGCTCCGCAAGTTTCTCATACTGCTCCATAACAACGGGGAGGTCCTCATCGGTCAGCTCCGAGGGGTCGCCCGATGCGCAGACAACGGCTCCATACTCAGCTCCGTGAAGCCGAGGTCGAGCATCTGCTTTATATCGTTGAGAAAATCGGGGTTTGCGTGGGTGAACGTTCCGCGCATATAGTAATTTTTGCCGCCTCTTGCCTCAACGAGTTTCCGGAACTTGGGAACGATTCTTTCCCAGCTTCCGTTACCCGCATAGTCGACACGGTAGCGGTCGTGGATTTCTTTTCTGCCGTCAAGGCTGAGAACAACGTTGCTCATTTCTTTGTTGGCGAATTCGATAACGTCATCGTCAATGAGGAGACCGTTTGTTGTGAGTGTGAAACGGAAATTTTTGTTGTGTTCCTTTTCGACGCTTCTTGCGTAGGCAACAAGCTGCTTGACAACCTCGAAATTCATCAGAGGCTCACCGCCGAAGAAGTCGACCTCGAGGTTTCGGCGGGTGCCCGAATTCTCGATAAGGAAGTCGAGTGCACGTTTACCGACCTCATAACTCATAATCGCTCTCTCACCCTGATATTTGCCCTGACTTGCAAAGCAATAGGCACAGTTGAGGTTGCAGGTGTGGGCAATATGAATGCACAGCGCCTTGACAACGCCGCGGGTCTTGTTTTTAAGTTCACCTGCCATAGGCTCAAAGGTATCGGGTGCAAAGAGTTTGCCCGCATCCCTGAGCTGTTCAACCTGCTGATAGCATTCGTCGATATCGGCATCAGTAATTTCAATGCCGTCAACGTATTTTTCTTTCATTGCGGAAATGACGGTTTCCTTGTCGGAACCCTCAAACATCGCAATGATATCGTAGGCAACGTCATCAACCGCATGAACGGAGCCTGAACAGATATCGAGCACGATATTGTATCCGCCGAGTTTATATTGGTGAATCATAGTCTGATACTCCTGTCATAAAAAATGCCGCCAATCAAGGCGGCACTTTCTTTTTTGCAAATTATTTGCTTTCCTTGCTTTCGCACTGCTGATTGGCAATACCGCAGCTGGTCTTGCAAGCTGACTGGCAGGATGTCTGGCATTCGCCGCAGCCGCCCTTCTTTGCGCTTTCGCAAAGGTTCTTGGTCTCGATTGTTTCGATATGCTTCATTTCAATAACCTCCGTGTGTAATAATCGTATGTATTATATCACGGTTTTTTAATCAAGTCAATATCCGCACAAAAGATGATATAAAAAATATTGTTGTCATTTTTTATATATCGGATGACGGTTTTTTATGCATTTTTGTAATATCTAAAAAAATCAAAAACAATGCAAAAAAAATGTGTCAAAAAACTATACAAACGCAAAATTTTGTGATAAAGTATTGATGTTAAATACATTCATCTTTAAGGAGTGTTGCAAAATGAAAAAGATTTACGAAGGCAAAACAAAAGACGTTTACGAGCTTGATAACGGCAATGTTATGCTCAAGTTCAAGGATGACTGCACAGGTAAAGACGGCGTTTTTGATCCCGGTGAAAACAGTGTCGGTCTCACAATTGAAGGTATCGGTAAGGCAAACCTCATCACATCCGTTCATTATTTCGAACTTCTCAAGCAGGCGGGCATTAAGACTCACTACGTAAGCGCTGACGTTGAAAACGCAACTATGGAAGTTCTTCCCGGTAAGGTTTTCGGTCACGGTCTCGAAGTTATCTGCCGCCTTGTTGCAACAGGCAGCTTCATCCGCAGATACGGTGAATATATCGCAGACGGCACACCCCTTGAAGGCGGTTACGTTGAATGCACATTCAAGAACGATGCTCTCGGCGATCCCCTTGTTACAGGCGAAGGTCTTGCAGCTCTCGGCGTTATGAGCCCCGAAATGTTTGAAAGCATGAAAGCTCAGACTCTTGCTATCACAAAGATTGTTGCAGATGACCTCAAGTCAATCGGTCTCGACCTCTGGGATATCAAGTTCGAATTCGGCTACAACAACGACGAGGTTATCCTCATCGACGAAATCGCATCAGGTAACATGAGGGTTTATAAGGACGGCAAGATTGTTGATCCCGTTGAACTCACAAAGCTTATCAACAACAGATAATCAGTCGCAAATAAGCAGAGCCACACCTTTCGGGGTGTGGCTTTTTTAGTGAAAAGTGAATAGTGAATAGTGAATAGTTAAGGGTGGGCGTTGCCCACACCCGTTTTTAGTGAATAGTGAAAAGTGAAGAGTTGAGGGTGGGCGTTGCCCACACCCGATTTTAAGTGAAAAGTAATTTTAGTGAAGAGTGAAAAGTTGAGGATTAAAATTTATCCGCAAGGTCTGTGATGAATCCGATGATGCCTTCGAGAACTTCTCTGATTTTCAGCACCTTATCGGGGTTTGCCGCAACCCAGGCGGTTATCCATTGCACTGCCTGCTGAATGTAACCCGTGGCGTCGATTCCGAGCCATTCGAGAAGAAGAATCGGAAACCAGAGGGGTGAAAATAACGTGATTGTGAAAACTGCGCCCATAAAAATATCTCCTTTTTATCATTCCGTCAGTCATCTTTTCTGATGATAGATTCAGTATTACTGTTTTAAGTATTAATATATTCAGTATTACTATACCTTCATTTTGCAGGTTCGGGAACCTTCGTTTTGCAGGTTCGGGAGTCTTCATTCTGAAGGTTCCAGAGTTGTCATTCTGTCAATCATCTTTTCTGATGATAGATTCAGTATTACTGTTTTTAGTATTAATATATTCAGTATTACTATATTGCCTTTTGGCAAACTCGGGAGTTGCATTTTCGACAACTCGGGAGTTGTATTTCTGACAGTTCGGGAGTTGTCATTCCGACAGTTCGGAACTGATGACAGATTCGGTATTACTGCGGTAAGATTTTGACCTCCCTGTGTCTGACGGTGGATTCATCATACTCTTACGGCACGGAAATCACAAGCAACCGCGCTTTACATTCTGCGGATTTTTGGAAAAATTTTTATATGTAACGCAAGGTTTACACAAAAAAGCAGGTGCACCGATAATGGTACGCCTGCTTTACATTTGCCTGAATATCCTTATTTATCAATGGTCTGGAGGAATTTGTTTGCCAGTGAAACAAGCTCCTTGCCTCTTTTTGTCTTCGATGCGATTGCCGAGACGGGTTTGAGCGGAATCTTGCCGAGATACTGCATTCCGGGAATTGAAACCTCCTTGCCGAGGTGATTCGAAATAAGCTTCTGCACCTCGGGATTCTCGATGATATCACCGATACTGTCATCGAGCGAAAGCTTATCGGGGTTGATTTCGTCATCTGCTCCGAACCAGTTACGTACGAAGGATTCGCAGCCCTCGGGAAGCTTGTAATCGGGATTTTCGGTTGCAGTGCCGTTGATTAAGATTTCGTGAGCGCAGTCTCCGCTGACGGCGGTGACGGTATTTTCGCCCTCAACTATGACGGCATCGAATTCAAAAATTCCCTTGCCGTTGAGAGTTGTCTCATCGCCGTTGACGGTGAGTGTTACGCTTTCGCAGTTGGAATAAACCTTGATTTTTTGTTCGCCGAGAGGTCTGTCAACGAATCTCTCACCGCAGATGTGAACGAATTTTTCATCCGACCAGAAAGCCTTGTATGCATAGAAGGAATCCTTCTTTGTTTTGCGGTCGATGGTGACAAGACCCTTGTTGTTTCTGCCTCTGACACCGCCTTCGTTGCGGATTGCCGAGCCGAAATCGAACATATTCCACACGTATGAGCCCCAGAGCCAGTCGCGTTCATTGATGGCTTTGATATAATGCTCGTGATAGAGTGCCTGATATTCCTCGGTATAGTCGCCCTGAACGGGATGAGCGGAATGAAGTTTCGTGATACCCTCTGCACCGTATTCGGAGAGGCAGAGACTGAGATAAGGCTTCTCTGCGTGGAATTTATCGAGCCATTCATCGAGCGCGTCAACGGTTTGCACGTACCAGCCGAAATAATGGTTATAGCCGAGAATGTCGGTGATCTCATTTAGCTTTGAACCCGTACCGCAGAAGCTGACCTGAGCGCAGGTGGTGGGTCTGGTGGAGTCGAGTTTATGAGCGAGGTCATTCAGTTCTCTGATGCCGTTGAGGAGAGTGGGAGATGCACCTGCAATCGAGATTTCGTTCTGAACACCCCAGCAGAAGATGGAGGGACGGTTATAATTCTGCTTGATGAGTTCCTCGAGCATCATTCTTGCCTGAGGTTGTTTTTTCTTGCTGAATTTTGAGATTACGGGGATTTCTGCCCATACGAGGAAGCCCTCTTCGTCGCAGAGGTCATAGAACTTCTTGTCGTGCTGGTAATGAGCAAGACGCAGTGAGTTGGCGCCTATTTCTTTTATCAGCGCGATATCCTCGGCGTGTTCTTTGAGCGTGAGTGCATTGCCGAGAAGCTCTCTGTCCTGATGCCTTGAAACACCCTTGAGCTTGATGCGGTTGCCGTTGAGGTTGAAGCCTGTTTCGGGATCAATATTATATGCTCTGAAACCGAATCGGTCGCTGACTTCGTCGATGATTTCGCCGTCGCGGATAAGTCTTGCGGTGAGGGTGTAGAGGTAGGGATTTTCCATACCGTTCCAGAGATTCACGTTTTCAACGGTGAGCGAGGCTGCCTCGGTTGAAGCGGCGGTGAAGCCTGAAGCAACCTCGTTGCCCTCTGCATCGGTGATGATAAGCTGCTTCTGAAGACCGTCTGTTGAGCCTTCAACGAGACTCTTAATGAAAACCTTGCCGTCAACTCTGGGGGTGATGAAAACACCGCAGAGGCTCTTGTCGAGAAGAGCAAAGTGGGAATCGGCAACCTCGCAAATGATGTTGACATCTCTGTAAAGACCGCCGTAGAAGGTGAAATCCGCCATCTGGGGATAGAGAAATTCGTTGGCACTGTTGTCGACGTTGATTTCAAGAAGGTTATCGCCTTCACGCAGAAGATTCGTGATTTCAAAGCGGAACATTGAATAGCCGTTATCGTGGCTGCCTGCGTAAATGCCGTTGACGAAAACCTCGCATACGGTGTTAGCGCCGTTGATTTCGATATAAACTCTGCCCTCGTAATCGGGGATTATTTTTTTGTATGCGCATTTACCTCTCCAATATTCGGAGGTATCGGTGCCGCCCTGACCGTCAATACCGTTCCAGGTGTGGGGGAGGTCGACGGTTTGGGTAACACCCGCCTGAGTGAATTCCCAGCCGCCGTTTATGTTGACGATTTTTCTCATATTTATTTTCCTTTCTTTTGTGGCTATACAATTATATATATTATATCATCAACGTCGCATAAAAATCAAGGATGAATAAACAGGGATCAAAACAAAAACTCCGCCGGAAATCAGCGGGGTTTGTAAAACAGTAATTTGGAAAAATTAATGTTTAGAGCATCTGTCAGACGGGATTGGTAAAAACAAAAATAGCAGACAACATCTTTATGTGATGTTGTCTGCTTTATTTTTGTCGTTTTGATTTTAATTTACAACTTGAAATCTCGCCCGTAATGGACATTATATGTAAAAGTATGGTTACAGGTCAAACTATACGCACCCCTCAATTACCGCACTCTGAGACCGTTGATATACAACGGTTTCAGAAGCTCTATTTGGTTAATTTTTAACTGTAATGAAAGTGTTTTTTATCACTTGATTTTTGCAACCTTAAAGTTCGTTATGTGGAAAAAGTAACCGCAAAATCGGGGTTACAGGTCAAACTATACGTACCCCTCGATTACCGCACTTTAAATCCCTTATATATCAACGATTTCAGAACGTACTTTTCCTACGTTTTTTAAACTAATAAAAGGAGTTTTCTATTTATGATTAATAACATTGTTTCTTGTGAATTTAATATCGATACCGCCTGCGTTGAAGTCAAACTCACCGACGGCTCAATGGTATCAATCGACTGCGATGCAGTTGAAGATGAGTATGCCCGTAATATGTACGAAGTATCGGAACTTGATTATCTTATTTACAATGAACCGATGAGCTATGTCAGATTACTTTTAAGCGGTAGGATGGAAGAATATCTGCTAAATAATACAGATTACACACCATTATCAGATATGAGATAAAATTTTGCAGGCAACATTTATACTGAATGCTGCCTGCTATTTTTTATTTTTAATTGAAATTCAAACTCAAGTTATTTTAAATGCATGATTCATCGGACCTGAATCTTTTCCCAAATCAAGCATTGCGGAAAGAGCTTCCGAAATATAATTTTTTGCATTTCGTATTGATTCATCAAGGGATAATCCCTTAGCAAGGTTTGAGGCTATCGCTGACGAAAGAGTGCAGCCTGTTCCGTGGGTGTTGGGGTTGTTTATTCTTTTGCCATCAAACCATTTGAATTTGCCGTTTGAATAAAGAAGGTCGTTTGCATCGTTGATACTGTGCCCGCCTTTAAGCAAAACGGCACATCCGTATTTGTCTCCGACTAACTTTGCGACATTCAGCATATTTTCCTTACTTTGTATTTTTTTACCCGATAAAACTTCTGCTTCGGGAATGTTCGGAGTTACAACCGTTGCAATCGGCAAAAGTTCCTCGATAAGAGTTTGCACCGCATCGGTTTTCATCAGTTCAGAACCGCTTGTTGCAACCATAACGGGATCAACTACGATATTTTTGGTATTATAAAATTTTAGCCTTTCAGCGATAACAGAAATAAGTTCCGACGATGAAACCATACCGATTTTAACTGCATCGGGATAAATATCTTCAAATACCGCATCAATTTGTTCTTTTAAAAATTCGGGTGAAGATTCGGATATTGCAAAAACTCCCATTGTGTTTTGGGCAGTCAGGGCGGTAATTGCACTCATTGCATAAACGCCATTCATAGTCATTGTTTTAATATCTGCCTGAATTCCTGCACCGCCGCTGCAATCGCTTCCTGCTATTGAAAGCGCGGTTTTCATCGGTGCGGCAAATTTCCAGAAGCCTTGCATATCCGTATAATCTGTTATGTAATAATCGCAAAGAGATTTTATTTCAGCCTGATTTTCTTCGGATTTATCGTAAATCGCAACCACTCTAAATCCGTCTTTCTTAGCTGTTCTTATAGCATAAATTGCATCCTCA
>JAFVVQ010000022.1 GCA_017502085.1 Clostridia bacterium
CGGTGGAAAATGGGTCTGTCGCGAATGTTGAAGATAAACACTCCTTTCATAATGATATTTTTATATGTAAAGTTGGTAAGTGGCTATTTTAGCCATCTACCAGAATTACCAGATGTAAAAGTCTCCCAGTGATACCGAGTATCACTGGGCAAAAATCTAACGCAGTATTCACATCCCGAAATTTAGGTTTTTGGATATAAAAAAATACCTGCTACTTTTTAGATAACAGGTGTATGTAAACGGATTGAAATTTGTGGCGTAGGTGTGATATAATACATTTATATTAAGCTAAAATTATATTGTTAAGAAAATAATAAAGGATTTTAAATTTTGTGGAGATATTATGAGTACTATTATAGAATTTATTGAATACTTTGATAATAATTTTGGGTCGATAAAAGCTCATTTTTGTTGGGCTGTTTTTATTTTAGTTTTCGGTTTTATTGTTATATTAATAAGGGAATGTAAAAAACAAGGAATAGACAAAAACGATACAACAAATCAACGAAAACTTATCAAAACTTTTCTTGCTGCAATTGCAATGACATTTACATATATGGTTATTAGTTCATATGATAGTTTTGATAATATTGTATATGCAGTCATTATGTGTGCATCGTTTTTTGGGTGTATATATCTAATTGAAACACAAAACAGGGATACAGAAGGCGTTGCAACATCCATCGATGGCTTATCTGGTGCAATCTTTTTTGCTTCTGCAATTATTACTCCTTGCCTTTTTGTGCTGTGGTATATAGGAAAAATTATATATTTTTACATAAAAGACCGTGAAGATTACGATAAAACAGAAATGCACAATCAAATATTGTCGTCTATTATAAAAATATGCATTGTCGTTTTTGTTGTTTTAATAGAATCTGTTGTTAATTTCTTTACTGATTTTTCCTTTGAACAAAAATTAATATATTATGCAATTCTTTTGGTAGGGACTGAAACGCTTCTACCTATAATAGAAACTTATTCGTTTGAATTTATATCAAACAAAATAAACGAATAAACATCTTGTTTATATAATGACTTTGATTAAGGTGACACTTTAAAATGAAAATAGAATTAAAACAATTAAACATTAATATGGCTGAACAAGAATATGAGATGTTACAGGGTATTCTTGATATTGAAAATGGCTTTACGAATCCTGTGTATAACTTGTCCTACAAGGAATATCAAAAATGGCTACAAGAAACGGATAATCATTCACGAGGCATTGATTTGCCAAAGGGTTGGATTCCTTATACTACATATCTATTGTATATTGATGATATCCCGGTAGGCTATGGCAGAGTAAGACATTCGTCATCTGAATATCTTGAAACAGTTGTCGGTGCAGGAAACCTTGGATATGGTATTTCAAAAGAATACCGTGGAAAGGGCTATGGCGATATCCTGTTTAAAGAATTGTTGAAGAAATGCAAAGAACACGGGTATAAAGAAATCAAATTGTTTCCTTTAAAAACAAATGAAGCTACTGTAAAGATAATGCTAAAAAACGGTGGAAAAATAATCGGTGATTTTAAAGGCGAAAAACATATTGTATTAATTCCAATAAATTAACACAATTACTGCTCTCCCGTGAGGGCAGTTTTTCTTTGCCATTTTGCCTCCCTCTGATATACTTTCCTTCCACCTGAAAACTAATTGGTGGGGGCAGTTATTATAATAATGATTGAAATATATATTTTCCTGTGATATACTGATAATAATCAATAACTATCAGGGAGAACAGTATGAAAAATAAAAAATATCTGATACCTGAAATTTCAGCACTCAGCATAATTTCAACCGCCCGCAAAACCGACGACGGATATGATTTCTGTTTTGATTCAACATCTATCCCGAATGAATATCGCACAGAAAATACTCTGCAGGATGACTGCCCGATTTTTCATCAGGCTATGTGTATCCTTTACGGTGATGATTTCCGCAACAGTGAGCTTCTGTGTGAGGCTCTTCGTGATGTTTTTGTATATGTAGATTTCTCGGGTATATTTAACCGTATGCCTGTTGGCAGAATCCTTGAATTACAAGAGCTTGCAAAAGAGATGTTCAAGCCGAAGGGTATAAAGATTAATTTCGGCAAAGAGGATATGACATATATCGCCTTTGAACGGTCTGCATCTTTGAGCCGTGATAACAGACTTTCGTTTGTACGCTCGGATATTTATGAGGCACTTAAGGAAAGAATGATGCTGGGTATGACTATCGGCAAATGTCAGCTCAGTAAGCTTTACGCATATAACGCTCTGCTTTTCACAAGCGGCAAAAGGTACGACGAAGAAGATATTCTTTCCGAAAAGAGAATTATTGTTATAGATAATCCCGAATCGGTTGTAAAAGATGTTGACGTTATTACCGTAACCGACGATGGTACAAACAACCCAGTGCGTATGTACACAAGAGTACAGAAGAAAACAGATGTTAAGATAACAGAGTTTGACGGAGAGGGTCTGATTTCGGTAAATCTCGCAAGAAAGCTCGAAGCTAATCATCACTCCTTTCAAATTCGTCTTCCGTATATAAAGGGTGTGGTTCACGAAGTAGATTTTGCTTCACTTTTCAAAGAAATCGGTGTACCGTTTATCACGGATATTTTCGGTGTTAAGCATAACCCTGTGGATGTTGATATTATCCTTACCAAAAGTATGTTTAAGGGCTTTGGGTGGATGACGGAAAACGGTCTTTCCTGGAAAGAGTATATGTACCGCTGCAGAAAGTATAAGCACGCACTTTATGTTTCAGGCAAGGACAGAGAATATACACCTGACACTATTGAGCTTAATTATCAGTTTCTCAATACTCTTGCAATAATGAATGATGAATTCCGCCCTGCAGATTTACCTTTAGGATGGAATGAAGCTCCGGAAGCCGAAAAGCAAAACTGGATTACCAAAACAACAGAAAATGCATATTTTAGCTTCATTGGTAATAGGGAAACACGGAAAAACTATCTTCTTGGAAAAGGTGATATTTATTCGGATATAATCCGCAAAAATCCTCTCTTTATTGGTGAGCCTATGTTTCAGTCAGAGCTTTCGGATAAAGCTGAAAGCATAGCTGACAAATACTCTATGGGTAAGCTTTTGGTTTCAGGTGATAACCGTTATCTTTCCGATGACCTTATGAAGCTTCTTGCATATATAGTTAAGTCTTCTGAAGGTGAAACATCTGCATATCAGAAACTCCAAAAAGAACAGCTTCACGATAATTTGATGTATGCACCTATGCCCACATATAAAGAAAATGACACATATACTCTTCTTCGCAGTCCTCATATAGCAAGAAATGAAGAGGTTGTTGCAATACCACTAAAGGATGTCGGGGAAATACGTAAAAGATACCTTTCACATCTTCACTATGTAATTATGGTTGACTCCCGTTCTCTTATCCCCGAACGTCTTGGCGGAGCCGATTATGACGGCGATATGATTAAAACCGTTGCAGACCCTCTTGTAAACGCTTGTGTAAAAAGGAGCAGCACAGTTCTTCCCGTGCTTAAAATACCTACTGCAGAGCCTTTGATTTCTGATGCAAATGATTGGGAGGCAAGATTTGCTACGGTGAAAGCTACCTTCTCTTCCCGTGTGGGTCAGATAAGTAATGCGGCTCTCAGCAGAGGTGTAATAGCTTACGATGAAAGCATTACCAACGAAGAAAGAAAAGCCGTTCTTGAAGAAGTTGAAACCCTCGCAATTCTGACAGGTCTTGAAATAGATTCTGCCAAAAGCGGTATCAAACCTGATTTATCAGCCTACCTTGAAGCAAGAAACATAAAAAGAAGCCGTTTCCTTAAATACAAGGATATTTTTGACCAAGGTGATAATGCAGAATGGTATGAACCTACTAAAACACAAAAGCTGGCAAAATACTTTGGTTGCACTAATTGGGACAGTATTACATCAAACCTTGAAAAGCTACCCTATTATGCTTACAGTATGGCTACGCAAACAGAAAAGGCAACCGACAAGCCTGCAAAAGACAGCGAGCTTTTTACCTTTGCCGCAGAACCCGATTGGAAAGAAAAGCTTGACAGTACCACCCTGCAAAGGGTTAAATCTCTGATATCCGATTATGAAACTGCACTTAAAAGAATACGCTTTTTGACTCATACCGAAAAAGATATGAAGCGACAAAATGATGTGTACCGTATTCTTATGGCTCGGGGACAGGAAAAGGAATTTTCCGTTGATGAGATTTATTCAGCCTTTGATAAAATGAGCAGTTATCAGGTGCGTTTAGCAAGACAACAGCTCATTGCGGGAGATTGGCAGTTTACACCACCAGAAGAAAGAGTGAGAAGGTTTTATGAAATTACAGACTCCACTTGGGATGCAAAAATTGTCCGTCTTTTCTGTGATTTCAGATGTGGTGGCTACCGTATGCTTGGTGATGTTATCAGCGATTTTGATGATATGCACCGCAACAGAAGTCTGAAGAAAAACTATCTTTCGCAAAAGGGAGACACCACTCAGATGAAGGCTATGGTTTCAGGCATAAAGCATACCGCTGATGCTAAAAATCAGATTATCTCCAACTGCAAGCACATTATGTTTCCCATAAGAACAAGAAATGCCGCACCGTCCCTTAATCCCGAGGATGTAGTAAAATGTGCTGTCGCTCTCGGTAAAAGAAAGTTTGCACTTGAGGTTTTACCGGACATTGTATTACGGTTAACTCTTGACAGTAATATTCCGACCGATGAAACTAAAAAGAAGAAGTGGAGGTTATGGCAATGACAAATGAATGGAAAGAGTTTCAAAGCTATGTAAATAAGCCCTCATACTTTTGCATAAACAAAAAAGACCTCTCATTTCTCGGCAGGTTCAGTTTTAAAACCCTGACTGAATATGAAGGCCTTGGCAGAATACTCACAGTAATTGCAAGAGGTTATCTCTTTCACAATACCGACGGAAGCTTAAAGGACGGAAATCCTTATGACAGAATTGAATATGCGAGAAATGCCCTTTATGCCTGGTGCAGTGTACCCGAAGAAAAGGACGGTACAGATGTAAACTTCAAGCATTTGCATAAAGATTTCCCCGAGCTTGTAACTGAAGACGGTAAAGGTTGGTTTTACAGTCATATCAAAAACATACACTTATTTGCTTTGTGCAATGCAAGTGTTATAAGTGCAGACAACCTTGAAAGAATATCTCTAATAGCCAAGAACTTTGAAACACCTTGGAAGAACAAGGTTAAACAAATGCAGATTCCCGCTTTTGCCATAAACACCAAAGGTACTTGGGTACTGAAGTTTGACTATATTATTGCAGATGCACTTGAACTCGGCCCTTTAAGAATGGAAGCAGTAACTTTACCGACTGAATTCTACTCAAAGGTTGTTATGTGCGAAGAAAAGGGCTTACCCTTTGAAGCTGTGCGTGATGTGGTCTGCTACTGTCTTGCAAACAAACCCGAAGACAGTGACTGGATCGTGCTACCCGTTGCAAGCTTTGACTGCTATTACAACAGTACTATTTTCAGCAAAAAATGGCTGTCGAGAATTCCCGAGACAATAATCAAGCGTGAAAGTGCCCTTGGTGTTTGCAGAGTTAAATTGATGCTTGAATGAGAAAATTCCGTTAAGTGCAGAAAAACGCTACTTAACGGGATGTGTTTTTATGGTTTCAACTGACTGATTTGGTCTGTTGAAAATATTTGGTGGGGGCAGTTATTATAATAATAAATACTACCGGTGGAAAGTAAATATTATTACTTATCCGTCACAAATGTTGATTTAGCCTATTTTTTTATATACAATTATTATATGACCACTGAAAAGAGTGATTTTATGAGTCGGTCAAAAAAACTAGGGAGGTTATTCAATGAATAAAATCGTAAAAAAAATGATACTGTTGACAATGTTTGTTGGTTGTTGTTCAACACTTTTACTTAAATGGGTGGATTATAGTGGAGTTCAGGAATTAAACGGAACATCAATCTTGACAGGAAACGCTGTACTTACGGTGTTAATATTGGGTATGTATGGCATTAGCGTACTGTTTTATGAAAAAGCTCCAAAAGTGTTCTTTAATGTAGGTCTGTCAAGTTTGTGTATGTTTTTTTCAATTATGTTTTCAAAATTTGAATACTGGGGAAGATTCACAAACAAATGCATCGGACCATATGTTGGTTTATTTGCAATTATCTTAACGATTGTTATATACGTGTGGTTGAATGTCAGGAACAAGAAAACTACTGAGTGAAATTAAAATTATTCAACTTAATATTTTAACTGCTCTCTTCGTGAGGGCAGTTTTTCTTTTCACTCCGAGATTACATTCGCAATATTTATTACTCATCCGTCACAAATGTTGATTTTGCTTATGTTTTTATATATAATCAATACATAACCACCGAAAAGAGTGATATTATGATTAAAATACTTATCATAGAAGACGATGTTACCATCGTCAAAAATTTAAGTGAGCTTTTACGGCAGGAAGGCTTTGAAACTGATAGTGCACTGAACTGTAAAGAAGCAGAGGCTAAAATTGAAACTGCACAGTTCGACCTTGTTCTATTAGATGTGCTTCTGCCTGACGGAAACGGATTTTCTCTTTGTAACAGAATCAAAAGTGTGAGCGATTGTCCTGTAATTTTCCTTACTGCTTCAGCAGATGAGTTCAGTGTTGTTACGGGTCTTGATATAGGTGCTGATGATTATATTGAAAAGCCTTACCGTCCTAGAGAGCTTATATCCCGCATTAAATCTGTTCTTCGAAGAACAGGCAAAAGTCAGAGTATGCTCACTCTTGGCAATGTAAGTGTTGATATGGATAAAGGAATTGTCACTAAAAACAGCAAAGATGTTTTTCTTTCAGCTTTGGAGTACAGACTCTTTCTTGTTTTTCTTAATAATCCCGGTGTTACTCTTACAAGGAATAAACTGCTTTCTGAAATATGGGATATTGCAGGTGACTTTGTCAACGACAATACTCTTACAGTATATATAAAAAGGCTCAGAGAAAAAGTGGAAGATGATATACAAAATCCCAAAATCATTCTTACCGTAAGAGGTTTGGGATATAAATTAGGTGAATAAAATGAAACTTTCAAATAATCCCGAAATAAGAAAATTTTTAGCAGTAACAGTGATACCCTCACTGTTACTATGCTTTATTACAGCTTTTTATTCTAAATTTACTGCTGTATGTATTTTGATTTTAAGTACATTTTTAATATGCAGCTTTCTTGCGTTTACAAAGAAAAGATATAACAGAATTAATAATCTAGGTGAAAATATAGATAAGATTCTTCACGGAAACGACACAATAAACATTAAAGGCTTTGATGAGGGCGAGCTTTCAATTTTAGAAAGTGATGTGCAAAAAATGCTTGTACGCCTTCGTGACCAAAAGGATATTTTAGAAAAGAAAAGAACTTTTCTTGCAGACTCAATTGCTGACATTTCTCATCAGTTAAGAACTCCGCTTACAAGTATTAATCTTATTCTGTCTCTTATTGAGTCGCCTGACATATCAGAGGAAAGAAGAGAAGAACTTTTAAGAGAACTTTCGTCACTTATTACCAAAACAGAACATCTTGTTTCTGTTCTTCTTAAAATTTCAAAACTCGATGCCGGAACTGTACAGTTTGAAAAGAAGACCACCGACCTGTCTTCGATTCTTGAAAAATCTGCAGAACCTCTGTTGATACCTATGGATATTAAAAATCAAAAGCTAAATATAAATGTGGAAAATATTTATTTCGATTGTGATTCTGCATGGTGTATTGAAGCCTTCGGAAACATATTGAAAAACTGTGCTGAGCATACACCTGAAAACGGAGAGATAACGGTAACTGCTGAGGACACGCCCATTTTCACAGAGATTATCATTACTGACACAGGCAGTGGCATTGGGGAAGAGGACTTGCCTCATATCTTTGACCGCTTTTATAAAGGTAAAAACTCATCAAAAGAAAGCTTTGGTGTAGGCCTTAATCTTGCCAAAATGATTATTTTAGGCCATAACGGAACAATAAAAGCTGAAAACGGTCAGTTCTGCGGTGCGAAATTTACAATAAGATTTTACAAGCAGGTTGTGTGACGTTTTTGTAATAATAGAGTCACCGTAATGTAATTTTACATTGTTACAATGAAGCTACAATAAAAGAAAAGGAGTAATTCAATATGGATATTTTAAAAATTGAAAACCTTTCAAAAATTTACGGCGAGGGCGAAAATCAGGTTAAGGCTCTCGACAATGTAAGCTTCAGCGTACCCAAAGGTCAGTTTGTAGCTATTATCGGTCCGTCAGGTTCAGGCAAAAGTACTCTTTTACACATTTTAGGCGGTGTTGACAGGCCTACAAGCGGTAAGGTTTATCTTGACGGTCAGGATGTTTATGCTCAGAACGAAGACCAGCTTGCAATCTTCCGTCGCAGACAGGTAGGACTTATTTATCAGTTCTATAATCTCATCCCGGTACTTAATGTGACAGAAAACATCACATTGCCCGTACTTATGGATGGCAAGAAGGTTGATAAAGAATATCTTCATGACCTCATCGGACTTCTTTCGCTTGACGGAAGAGAAAAACACCTTCCGAACGAACTGTCAGGCGGTCAGCAGCAGAGAGTTTCTATCGGCAGAGCGCTCATCAATAATCCTGCTGTTATGCTTGCCGATGAGCCGACAGGTAACCTTGACTCAAAAAATAGCCACGAAATCGTTGAGCTTCTTAAACTTTCAAACAAGAAATACGGTCAGACACTTATCGTTATCACTCACGATGATTCGATTGCTTTGCAGGCAGACAGAATTATCACAATAAACGACGGTAAAATCGCTAGTGACCGACTTCTTCAGAAGTGAGGTGACTGTAATGAATATCTTTAAACAGTTTACCAATAGGTCACTTAAGGAAAACAAAACCAGAACCATTGTCACTATAATCGGTATCATTCTTTCAGTTGCAATGTTTACTGCAACAATTGAAGCGTTTGTTACAGTTCAGAACTATCTTGTAAATTATGCCGAAATGTATAACGGCAAATATCATGTAGGCTTTTATGATGTTGAATATGATGATATTTCAAAAATAGCCGAGGATGAACGAGTTGAAAAATATACCCTTGTTCAGGAAATAGGCTATGCCGAAATCGGCTCTTCAAATGAATACAAGCCGTATCTGTATATCGCAGGTATCCCAACTGATTTTACAGATGTAATGCCAATACATCTTACCGAAGGCAGACTGCCGCAGAACAGTAACGAAATCGTAGTGTCCGACCATCTTTATTCGAATGGAGGAGTACAGCTTAAGCTCGGGCAGAAAATCACTCTTGCAGTCGGACAAAGACAATGGTCTGAGCTTGTGAACATTACAGATGAAGAATATAAAAAACTTGACGGAGACTCCTGGGCAAAGCTTACTCAGGAATATCCGTTAAGAAAAACCGAAGGCGAAGAAGCAACAGAATATCTCGTTAATACAAAAGAGAAAACATATACTGTTGTAGGCTTTTGTGTAAGACCGGAGCAAACCACTATTGAACCTCTTTCGGCACCCGGCTATACAGCTTACATAATAAATGAAAAGGGAAATACAAGACCTTCTTCTGTCTACACCATAATTTCTCAACCTGCAGATTACAGCCGATTCAATCTTGATATTGTAAAATTGATTGAAGTTAATTCCTGCATAAACTATGACCTGCTTATGTACAGCTTTCAGAGCTTTGATTCCGCATTTCCTTTGCTGGTTATCGGATTACTTGCTATTCTTATAGGACTTATTGTTTTCGGTTCGGTTTCGCTTATTTATAATTCGTTTTCAATTTCTGTAAGTGAGAGAACAAAGCAATTCGGTATTCTTAAAAGTATAGGTGCTACTAAAAAGCAGATAAGAAAATCTGTTCTTTACGAAGCGGCAGTGCTTTGTGTTATCGGCATTCCCATAGGTCTCATTTCAGGTTGTTTAGGCATTGCGATAACCTTCCACTTTTTAAGTGATTCAATTTCAACTGTTCTCGCCGAGCTGACAGACCTTAAAATGCGGTTTGTATTCTCACCGCTTGCAATAATTGTCGCAAGTATAATAGGCTTTGTTACTGTAATTATTTCTGCATACACTCCTGCCAGAAAGGCGATAAAAATCAATCCTATTGATTCTGTAAGACAGTCAAATGAGATTAAGATAAAGCGCCGCAGTGTTAAAGTGTCTCCGCTTACACAGAAAATCTTTGGGTTTGAAGCTACACTCTCTTCTAAAAATTTCAAGAGAAACAAGAGAAAATACCGCACAACTGTTTTTTCACTTTTTGTTTCTGTTGTTCTATTTATTTCCGCTTCTTCACTTGCAACTTATTTTACCGATATTGTTGAAGCAGAAAGTCAGGATAAGAATTATGATGTGGCGATTAATATATTCGATAATAGTGACAGCGCAGATGCTGAATCTTTTATAGGTACAGAAAAATTCAGAGCCAAGTTATATAATGATTTGAAGACAGTTAACGGTATCGAAGAGTTTACCTTTACTCAACAAATGGTTACAGAATTTGATGTCAATAAAAAGTATATTTCAAAAGAATATCTTGAAATGCTTGATAAAGAACTTTATGATTATACAGATAGCGATAATCATTTATACGGAAGGTTTTGTTGTAATTTTATTGATGACGATGCTTTCAGAAGATTGCTCAAAGCTGAAGGTCTTAGCGAAGAAGGATACTTTGATAAAGAGAGACCTAAGGCTCTTATGTACGATAAGGGCACTTATATCTACCAAAACAACACTACTGAAAATGTGTATATTGTTCCGTTCCTCAATAAAGATGCACTTCACGAAACTCTTAAGATTACCGAAATTCTTCCTTGGTTTGAGGAAAATGGCGAAAAGTATTACTACAACGAGACAGAGGTTAAAGACGGTGTATCATATTATGTTTACGATATAGCTCACAATGAAGGTGATACGTTTGATGAAAGAACAAAACGTTATCTTACCGAAAAAGATGCTGTAAGTAATCTTGAAATTTCGATAGGCGGCGTTCTTGATGAGAAACCCTATTTTGTCAATAGCAGTACAAACCTCATTTATCCTGAATCAGTAAAAGAAAAGATTGTGCTTGAAGGCTATTGGCAGACTCACGTATATATTATCGGCGAAGACCATAGTACAATTACAGATGATTTAAATAATCTTGTCAGGGATATCGGAGGCGGTAGCAATAATGTAAGTGTAGTTGATTACGCCGCGGAAATTGAAAGTATCCGTGCACTTGTAATCATCGCAAAGGTGCTTGCCTACGGCTTTATCGTGCTCATCTCTATGATAGCAGCCGCTAATGTTTTTAATACTATCTCAACAAACATTTCTCTCAGAAGACGAGAATTTGCAACGCTCAAATCTGTCGGACTTACGAGTAAGGGCATGAGAAAAATGATGACTTTTGAATCTATCCTTTACGGTGTAAAGAGTCTTTTATTCTCACTTCCGGTTTCATTGGGAACGACATATCTCGTATATCTTGTAGCAGCAGACAGCGGTTACGAAATGCCGTTTTATATCCCGTGGGACAAATTCATTATTGCTATTGCAAGTGTATTTATAATCGTTGTACTCAGTATGATTTATTCAATCAAAAAGGTGAACAAGGAAAACACGGTCGATACCCTCAGAAACGAGAATATATAAAGTGAACCCCGCAGGCTGAAAAGTCTGCGGGGTGATTAACTATTAGGTGTAAATTAATTCGGTTGTCACAATCTCTCTTGCCCTTGCTTCGATATTTTGCATACGGCACACCCACTCCAACTGATTATCTTCTTTCAGTTGCTCTGTGACACCTTCAGCTGTTTTCATCTGCTCAACAAGAGTATCAAAAATCTCTCTTGCCTGCTTTTCAACCTCGGCACAGTGCTGATATAGTTTACCTTGACTAAGCAACGAACAAAAAACTGCTGACTTATGTTTTTCAAGATAAGTTTTGTACATCATACCCCATTTACCGAGAGTGATTTTTGCTTCTTCGGGCGGTATGATGAGGTTAGGAATGTAATAGTCACCAACACGGCGATATTGAATTTTGTTTGACATAATGATAACCTCCTTATTTTTCGCTTTTATCAATGATTTTCAGTAACAGCTCGTCAACATCCTCGGTGGGTAAATCCTCAGCCAAAAGCATATTCCGAAACTCATTCATACCGTTGATAAGCAAATTGCACTCAAAATCCGTAAACTTGATTTTTGTTTTTCTTCTCATAAAAATGACCTCCTGTTATTTGGTAGCTTTATTCTACCTTATAACGGGAGGTTAGTCGAATGTGTGGATTTTATATTTTAAAATTTGCTTGTTTTATAAGTGGAAGTATTTTTTCATATTCTTTTCTGCGTGGTGTCCGTGTTGCTCGTTCCCAAGCCGAATAAGCATTTGGTGCAACTCCGATTTTTTGTGCTATTTGAGATTGGTTAAGAGATAGTTTAGCCCGAACTTCTTGTAGAAGTGTATTATATGGATAATCAACAAAAGTGGTATAGTCATCAAGCAACAGATGACGGTCTATTTCAAGAATATCTGCAAGTAAAACCGCAGTTTTATATTTTATTGGATTTTTATCATTTTCATAGAGAGTGATAGTAGCAGGGACAACGCCAACCAAGTTAGCAAGTTCGCGGGTTGTGTAACCTTTATGAATTCTGTAATATCTCAATGTACTTCCTGCGGTATTGCAATTGTCACTATTCTCAAAATCATACTGTAAATGCAACATTAACTTACCTTTAGCAAAGAAATATATTTCTGTGTGATTGAGAATAGTATTGCATTTGCACCGAAATACAGAAGAAAAATCTTTTACGGAGAACACAGAGAAGAAATAGGAAAGATATTAAGAGAATTATGTAACTGGAAACAGGTAAACATAGTTCAGGCAGAAGTTTGCCCAGACCACATACATATGCTCGTAGAAATTCCGCCCAAAATGATTGTTTCTGGATTTGTAGGATTTCTCAAAGGAAAAAGCACATTAATAATCTTTGAGCGTCATGCGAATTTAAAGTACAAGTATGGAAACAGAAGTTTTTGGAGCAGAGGATATTATGTAGATACAGCAGGAAAGAACGATAAAAAGATAGCTGAATACATAAAGAATCAGTTGGATGAAGATTTGGTACATGACCAAATGACGCTCAAAGAATACACCGACCCGTTTACGGGTAGCAAGTAACAAGCCTTTGCGGTTGGTAGCCGCAGAGTACGCCTTAAGGCGATGCCAATAACATAGGGCTTTGCCCGCATATGAAGAACCCCCGGCTTAGCCGGGGGGTTACTATTGCTTGGAGACTTATTTGAATTATCGGAAATAAAGATTAATTTGTGATAAAAATATCGACAAAAATTCGCTGAAAAAACCTGAAATTTTTATCTTTGAAATGCAAGGTATTTTTTGAATTCTTGCAAATCTTTTCCACATAATATGCAGTATATACAGTGTAAAATTATGCGATAACAGAAAAATAATTCCTTGTAAAGTGGAGAACTTTACATTTATAATGCCATAGAAGAACAAAGAGTCGAGTTATTCACATTTTCCACCGACTTTTCCACATATGCAAGTTAATTACTTTACACGGAAAAAATGTAAAGTTTTTGACCATTACGCATATATACAAATGCAAAAAAAAGCACCTGCTTTTGCAGGTGCTTTTTTTTGCAAGTTTCCTTTCAAAATCAGTTTAAACAACCCTTTTTCCTTTGATAAAAACAGCTTTTATTTCTTTAAAATCTTCGCTTGTAATTAGAAGATCAGCATATTTGCCGACTTCAATTGTACCCGTGGTTTTATCGACCCCGATTGCTTTTGCGGGATTGATTGTAACGGATTTCAGAGCCTGTCTGAAAGGAATTCCGTAGCTGAGAATATTATGGAATTCATCAAAAAGATTTGTAACGCTTCCGGCAAGCGTACCATCCGCAAGTCTTGCATCGGTTTTTTTGTAAACCTTCTGACCGCCAAGCATATATTCGCCGTCAGGCATACCTGCCGCCATTAATGAATCGCTGATAACAACAGTTCTGTCTTCACCGAGGATTCCGAAAGTTATTCGGAGCGTTGCGGGGCAGATATGAATTCCGTCGCAGATTATTTCTGCCATAACGTTATCGCTGTCCATAACTGCTCCGACCATACCCGCCTCCCTTGATGTGAGGCAATTCATTGCGTTGTAAAGGTGCGTTGCGTGCTTTGCGCCAAGTTCAAAGGCTTTCATACCTGTTTTGTAGTCGGCGGCAGTGTGTGCAACCGATACTGTGCATATATTTTTTGCTTTTTCGATAAATTCAAAGGCACCGTCTGCTTCAGGTGCAATGTCAACAAGTCTTACGGGACAGATGGCATTGAGTCTGCAAAGCATATCGTAGTCGGGTGAAACTATATGCGCGGCAGCCTGAGCACCCTTCTTTGCGTGAGAAATAAAGGGCCCCTCCATATTGATTCCCTGAATATATGCACCTTCCTCTTTGCCCATCGTATCGGCGGCATATCCGAAGCATTCCTCAAGGAAATCTTCAGGTAAGGTCATAGTTGTCGGGCAGAATGACGTGATTCCTTTTGTGGCGAGCCATTTGCTCATTTTAGCAACCGAATCGGCATTACCGTCGGTTGTATCCGCCATATTGCATCCGTGAATGTGAATGTCTATAAATCCTGGCAAAACGTTGCATCCGCTGAAATCCTCACCGTCTCCGTCAGCCTTGCCGAGAGCTGAGATTATTTCTCCGTCAATAGTGATATCTGTTTTCGTTGCTTCGAAATCTGAAGTGTAAACTGTTGCATTCTTTATAATCATTATAAATACCTCCTGACACTACTGTGATTATAACATTTTATAGCGACATTGTCAAAAAATAAAAAGCACCGCTCTGAGCGGTGCTTAAAATGCAAGTGCATTAATCAGATTCTGTCTTCGATATAAGCAACAAGATCGCTGACGGTCTTGATCTTTTCGAGTGCATCGTCTGAAAGTTCGATATCAAATTCGTCTTCGATTGACATTGCAAGGTCAACAAGGTCAAGGCTGTCTGCGCCGAGATCGCCTGTGATTGATGCGTTGTCAGTGATGATGCTCTGGTCAACTTCGAGCTGTTCGGTGATGATTTTCTTGATCTTTTCGAATACCATATTTTTTACTCCTTTTTAAATTTATAGTGTTCCCCCCGGAAACTACAATATATATTATTAGTTTATCCGCTGTTTGTCAATAGTTATTTTTCAATTTGCATTGAATATGAAAAAATATCAGCGGAATAATAGAAATAAAAGGGGATGTTTCCTATGGGGATATTTACTGGGCTTCTTAAAGCGTTTTTAGTCGGAGGGGCAATCTGTCTTATTGGACAGATTCTCATCGACCGTACTAAAATGACGCCTGCAAGGATACTTGTTTCTTTCGTTGTTATCGGAGTGGTGCTCGGTGCGACAGGAATATACGAGCCGCTTGTTGATTGGGCAGGAGCGGGAGCAACCGTGCCGCTGACCGGTTTCGGCTATGCACTGTCGCGAGGCGTAAAGGAAGCCATTGAGCAGCAAGGGGCAAGAGGAATCCTGACAGGGGCTTTCACTGCCGCATCGGGAGGCGTTACCGCTGCGATAATATGCGGTATTGTAGCCTCGTTGATTACGGGCCCGAAAGAAAAATAACCTATATTTAATGATACTGAAATAAAAGTGATTGTCAATAATCCTGACATGGAATTAAGAAATTCTTAAAGAATTCAGATTGCAAAAAAAATCCCCCACCGAAAGGCAGGGGAAAGACATGACGAAAAAATTATTTAGCGGGAGCTGCAACTTCTGCTTCAGCTTCACAGCATGAGCATGAAACGTAGTTTTCTTCATTGTCAGCAACCTGGTTCTTTTTGTCAAGATACTTTTTAACAGCAAAAACAACAGCAGCGATAACGCCTGCAACTGCAAGAACGATGCCGATAATCTTAAGAGCCTTTTTCATTTTTAAAACCTCCGAAATAGTTTTTACTTTATCAGTATACAATATTATGATATAAATGTCAACAGGTTGTTGCCTATATTGATAAAAAATCAATATATAGAAAAACAGAAAGTCTGCACAAAAGCAAAACCGCAGCTAAAAAATAACTGCGGTTGATTTGCTTATTAGCCTTGATTATTTAAGGAGCTGAGCAAGAGCTGACTTCTTGTGAGCTGCGTTGTTCTTGTGGATAAGACCCTTTGCAGCAGCCTGATCAACCTTCTTGATAGCCTCTCTGACAATTGCTTCCTTCTCGGGAGCGTTAGCTTCAACGGCTGCATGAGCCTTTTTGATAGCTGTTTTGAGAGCTGTGTTGCGTGATTTGTTTCTTGCAGCTCTTGTCTTGTTAACGATAACTCTCTTTTTTGCTGACTTGATATTGGGCATTACGACACCTCCTTCTTCATACAGGTGATTATGATAGCACAAAAATTAAATAAAATCAAGGAAAATTTGAAAATTTCTCAAATATTTTCAATTAATAATACACAATTTATTAAGAAAAATCAAGAGGTAATTTAAAATATGGATTTCAGAACAGATTTAGCCCTCGAAAGATGCGAGTTTTTAGGCAAAAAGGAAACAGAGGGCATTGAAATTGAAACGTTCGAAGCCCGAAAAGCGAGAGTGAGCAGAATAACCGTGACAAATGAAACGGGCGAAAAGACTGTCGGAAAGCCGATCGGCCTCTATGTCACTGTCGAGGTGGCACCTTTTGCGAAGCACGCACAGTTTATTGACGACAGCCTTGGCGCTTTGGTGAATGAAATACGCCGTCTTGTTCCCGAAAGCGGTAGCGTGCTTGTTGCAGGCTTGGGTAACGTTAAAATCACACCCGATGCATTGGGTCCCAAGTGTGCATCGATGATATTTGCAACGAGACATATCAACGGTGAACTGCTCAAAGCAACGGGGCTGGGCAATCTTCGCGAGGTTTGTTCTTTTTCGACGGGAGTGACGGGGGATACGGGTGCAGAAGCGGGTGAACTTATCAAGGGGATAGTCGATACCATCAGACCCGATGCGGTAATAACCGTCGACGCACTGGCGGCAAGAAGCGTTTCGAGACTTGGCAATACCGTTCAGATGTGTTCAACCGGCATTGTTCCGGGCTCGGGGGTCGGAAATGCAAGGCAGGAGATAAGTGAAAAAACTCTCGGAGTACCTGTCATTGCAATAGGTGTGCCGACAGTTGTTGATGCTGCGACTCTCGTGACGGATTACTCTGGAAATGAGGCTGGAAAAATCCCGGAATCCGCGGGAAGAATGATGGTTACACCCCGTGAAGTTGACCTGATGATTGAGCGTGCGGCGAAACTTACCGCGCTTGCGATAAATTGTGCACTTCAGCCCGAAATCAGCCCTGAAGATATGCTGATACTGACTGCTTGAACGAATTATGTCGAAAAAAGAGTTGTTTTGACTGAAATCCCTTGAAAAACTTGATAATTCGGGTAAAAAAATTTAAAAAAACTATTGTAATTTGTTTAGGGTTGTAATATAATTAGGGTACTCAAGGTGTCTCAAGGGTGTTTTTGGGGACTTTTGTGAATTCGTGGAAAGGAGTGGTCACTCTGTCGTTAACAGGTTTTGTCGGACAAGAAGTCCGTAAATTTGATCAGGTAAACAGAATGGCTATTCCGCCGATTTTCAGAAAAGATCTCGGAAACACGATTATTGTTCTCAAGTCGATTCATGACGATCCCTGTCTGGTTCTTTTTTCTGAGCAGGAGTGGTTTAACTTCAGTGAAGAAGTTATTTCAAAATTTGAGGGTAAAAAGCAGGCGATCGCTCAGAGAAAACTTGCGGGTATGATTGATAAAGTTATTCCCGATAAATCGGGCAGAATAACAATCAAAGATGATTTCAAGGCACACGCTCATCTTGAGGGCGAGGTTCTTGCAGTCGGTACCGCAAACCGAGTTGAGCTTTGGGCACCCGATGTCTGGGATGAGTGGAATGACGCCCAGGATATCAGCTTCGATAACATCAGCTACAGCACAACGGGAGGAAACCGATGAGCAACAAAAACAACGGCTTCCATCATATTTCCGTTCTTTTCAATGAATCAATTGATTCGCTCAATATCAGACCTGACGGCATTTATGTCGATTGTACCTCGGGTGGCGGAGGTCATTCGTCGGCAATTGCAAAACGTCTCACGGATGGCAGACTTATTGCGATTGACAGAGACCCTGAAGCGATCGAAACGCTTAAAGAACGTCTTGGCGGATATGAATGCGTAACGTTGGTTCACGATAATTTCTTTAACATAAGAGCTATTCTTGACAACCTCGGCATTGATGCCGTTGACGGTATTCTTGCAGACCTCGGTGTCAGCTCTCATCAGCTCGATGAACCGTCGAGAGGTTTTTCGTTTCATAACGATGCGCCGCTCGATATGAGAATGAGTCTTGAGGGGATGAGCGCAAAACAGGTGGTAAATACTCTCAGTCAGAGCGAACTTCAGAGAATAATCTTTGATTACGGTGAGGAGAAGTTTGCGCCTTCGATTTCGAGAGCAATTGTCAGAGCAAGAGAAGAAAAGCCGATTGAAACAACACTGGAACTTTCTGAAATTATTAAATTAGCTATGCCTGCAGCCGCAAGGCGTGATGGGCATCCGGCCAGAAGAACGTTTCAGGCTATCAGAATTTATGTTAACGGAGAGCTCGATGGGCTCGGAGAAGCTGCTGAAAATATGTTTGACTGTCTTAAAGAGGGTGGCAGGGTGAGCATAATAACATTCCATTCGCTTGAGGACAGGATAATCAAGCAAGCATTTGCACCGCTTGCAAAAGGATGCACTTGCCCCAGAAATTTTCCCGTCTGCGTCTGCGGAAACAAGCCCAGAGCCAGGGTGCTTAAGGCGGTTTCACCGAGCAAGGCGGAGATTGAGGAGAATCCGAGAAGCCGCAGTGCGAAACTGCGAACAGCTGAAAGGCTGTAATTCCACGGTCAGACGGTTCTGACAATGCTATTATGTGTGAAAGGAGAGTACGTATGGCAGATTATAATCGCAGCGAGGCTTATGATTATTCATTTTACGGTGCGCCGGCGGTAAATCCCGCTTATGAAGAAGAACAGCAATATGCAGTTCAGCCTCAAAGAAAACCCAAGAAAAACAAGGCGATTAACATAAGAAGAGAGACGCTCACGTTGGCTGTGCAAACTCTCAGAATTATTGCAATCGCCGTAACGCTTATATCTCTGTTCGCAGCGGTCCTTTACTCAAGAGCCAGCTTGGCTGTGCTTGAGAGGAACGGTGATACGCTTGCAGGTCAGATCAGAGATGCAGAGAGCGAAAATACAAGACTTGTTATGCTGCTCAATTCATCGGTCTCCCGAGAGAAGGTCGATGAGTATGCTGTTTCGGTTTTGGGTATGCAGAAACTGGAGCGCTTCCAAATTCACTATTTTGAAGATAAAACAGGCGACAGAGTAGTGATGGCTAACGGCGCTTATTCAGAAGCAGATATTGAAGCGGACAAAAGCAATTGATTTTTGTCTGCTTTAATTGGCATATGCAATTACATAACGGGCATATAGATGACAATAGTCAGAGCTGTCTCATAACGGCGGAATAAAAAATTATTCGCAGCGGGTAACCGTTGCGGAGTCAGATTTTTTGTGCGCTCATTTGGGGCGGCAATTTTATTTTTTTATTATATAAAAATAAGGGGGAAAACTTGTTGAAAGCTATGCTTGAATCAGCAAAAAGGTTTTTTATAAAGCTGATAAAGGGTCCGGAAAAAGTAGCTCCGAGACGAAAACTGTTTGTAAGAGGAATGTTTATTTTCGGCATAGTTGCTGCGGTTGTTGTGCTGACCGTCATTAATCTGGTGAGAATTCAGATTATCGATGCTGAGTCATACAGAAGCAGAGCTCAGAAAAATCAGCTTCATGATACTGAAATCTCGGCATCCAGAGGAGTGATATATGATGCCAACGGAACGGTACTTGCGAAAAGCGCATCGGTCTGGAAGGTTTATATTATGCCCAATGCGTTTGCTCGAGTTCAGGAGAAGGAAAAGTTTTCAGACGAAGTAAGGGAGGACTTCAAAAACGATCTTTGCCGCAACCTTGCGCCCGTCATTGGTGTTGAATTTGACGAAATCAAGGAAAAGGCAAGTAAAGGCAAATACGGTTACCTTATTCTCAAGAAACAGATTGAACTTGCAGAGAAGGAGAGAGTTGCTGAATTCCTCAAGAAAAGTTATAAGTATACCAAGACATATCTGAATGACGACGGTGAAGTTGTCAATGAGGAGAAAAAGCTTTATTACAGTTCTGTGGTCGGCATTGATCCTGACGTGAAGCGTTATTATCCCTACGGCAATCTTGCCGCTAACGTTATCGGTTTCACGGGCGCGGATGACATCGGCAGACTTGGTGTTGAACTTAAGTACGATTCGACCCTCACGGGAACACCCGGCAGAATTGTTACTGCCCGCAACGGCAAGAGCGACGTTATGAGTGAACAGTTTGAAACAATCCATGATCCCATTCAGGGCACAAGTCTTGTTTTGACTATTGACGAGGTCATTCAGAGATATCTTGAAGACAGTCTTCAGCAGGTATATATCGACTCTAAGGGTGTCGGTGCTTACGGTGTTGTTATGGATGTTGAAACAGGTGCAATTCTTGCCATGGCGAATATGGGCAATTTCAACCTCAATTCTCCCAATGCCCTCACGGAGGAAGAGGAGAAGATGCTTCTTGAGACTTATCCCGATGAAAAAGACAGAGCATCCGCAAGAAATAACCTTCTCTATGCAAAGTGGAGAAATTTCATTGTCAGTGACAGTTACGAGCCGGGTTCGGTTTTCAAGATCGTTACCGCCGCCGCTGCTGTTGAAGAAAACGTTCTCAGCGAGAATTTCTCATATAACTGCACGGGCAGAATCACTGTTGCAGACAGAATTATCCAGTGCCACAACCGTGACGGCGGACACGGCACGCAGGATCTCAAGCACGGACTTATGAACTCATGCAACCCGTTGTTCATAACGGTCGGTCAGACACTCGGCAAAGAAAAGTTTTTTGAGTATTTTGAAGCGTTTGGATTTACCGAGAAGACGGGAATCGACCTTCCGGCAGAACTCAAACCCGTTGCTGGTGTCAACTATCATTCTCTCGAGAGTATGGGCATTGTTGAGCTTTCCAGTTCATCGTTCGGTCAGTCATTCCAGGTAACTCCTATTCAGATGGTAACGGCAATCAGTGCGGTTGCCAACGGAGGCTATCTTATGCAGCCCTATGTTGTTGCACGTCAGCTTGACGAAAACAACAATGTTATCAGCGAAACTCAGCCGCATATAAGAAGGCAGGTCATCTCTGAAGAAACCGCTGCAGAGGTTGCCGATATGATGGAAGCTGTTGTAACAAGCGGTACAGGTAAGAATGCTTATGTTACGGGCTACAGAGTAGCGGGTAAAACCGGTACTTCTCAGAAACTCGGCAGTGACGGTGAGTATGTTGCTTCATTCGGATGCTTTGCGCCCGCAAACGACCCCGAAATAGCAGTGCTTATCCTTGTCGACGAACCTGAAGGTCAGATCAACGGCGGTCAGATCTGTACTCCCGTTGCGGCACAGGTTGTTGAAAAAACACTTGAATATATGGGCGTTGAGAGACAGTATAATGATAAGGAACTCGAAAAGCTCGATACTCTCACTCCCAACCTTGTCGGCAAAGCAACAGATGATGCTCTTGCTCTTCTGGACGAAAAAGGCTTCAAGGTCAAGGTTGTCGGCGAGGGAGAGAAGGTCATCAGTCAGATGCCTTCATATAATCATTCCGTACCTCAGAACGGAATCATTGTTCTTTACACAGAAAAAGATGTCGAACGAGTAACCGTAGAGGTTCCCGACCTCACGATGATGACTCTTTCGGCGGTCAATAAATATGCGCTTTCGACGGGTCTTAATATCAAGGTTTCGGGTAACGCGCTTAATGCGGCGGAACTGATATCATACGACCAGAATATCGAGGCAGGGCAGACGGTTGAATACGGATCAACCATAACGGTTTACTTCAAGTCAGATACGGGAGTAAACGATTACGCGGGATAGCCTTAGAAATCAGGAGGAAAGGAAATGAAGCTTTCTGTATTAATGAAAGATCTGGGTGCCGTATGTATGGCGGCAGACAGAGAGGTCAGCTTTATCACCGATAATTCAAACAAAGTAACCGAAGGATGCATCTTTGTTTGCATCGAGGGTAAGCATTTTGACGGTCACACAAAAGCGGCTGAAGCAATTGAAAAAGGTGCAGTTGCCGTTGTTGTCAAGAAGGATATGGGTATCAAAGAGCAGGTGATTGTTGAAAACACGAGAGCTGCTTATGCCCGTCTCAGTGCGGCGTTTTTCGGTCATCCCGAAAAAGAACTGCGTATCATCGGCGTAACGGGTACAAACGGAAAAACGACGTCTTGTTTTATAATCAAGTCTGTTCTTGATTCTATGGGCTATAAGACCGGCCTTATCGGTACGGTCAAAAATATCGTAGGCGATAAGGAGTATCCCGCAGTGCTCACAACTCCCGATTGCTATGATCTTTTTGCTCTTTTCAGAGAGATGGTTGATTGCGGCTGCGAATTCTGTACGATGGAGGTTTCTTCTCAGGCACTTGATCAGAGAAGAGTAGAAGGTGTTCATTTTGAAGCGGCGATTTTCACCAACCTCACTCAGGATCATCTCGATTATCATGGATCTTTTGAAAACTATATGGCTGCAAAGCATATGCTGTTTGAAAATTCGTCACTTTCCGTTGTCAATGTTGATGATGCGGCGGCAGAATATATGCTCAGCAATACGGAATGCAGAAAGATTTCCTTCTCCGTCAATAATAACAATTGCGATTATTCGGCAAAGAATATCCGCATAGCATCCTCGGGAGTTAAGTATGAACTTGTAAGCAATTCCGATATCGGCAGAGTCAGATTTGCCGTTCCCGGCAAATTCTCAGTATATAACTCAATGGGTGCGGCGGTTTGCCTCATCGAAATGGGTATGGATTTCAACGCTGTTCTTGAGGGTCTTGCCTCTTGTGTAGGGGTGCCCGGCAGAATGGAGGTTGTTCCTGCCGATAAACCTTATACCGTTCTTATTGACTATGCACACACTCCCGACGGACTTGAAAATGTTCTCGGATGTGTCAGAGAAATAACCGAGGGCAAGGTCATAACCGTTTTCGGCTGCGGCGGAGACAGAGACAGCACAAAGCGTCCGATTATGGGAGAAATTGCGGTAAGACTTTCTGACGTTGCGGTTGTCACGTCGGATAACCCCAGAAGCGAAGATCCCGATGCGATTATAAGTGATATTCTTGAAGGAATTAAAAAGCACAGCGGCAAGGTTGTTGTTGAGCCTGACCGCAAAAAGGCGATTGCAAAGGCGCTTTCTATTGCACATGAAGGTGATATTGTTGTGCTTGCAGGCAAAGGTCAGGAAACCTATCAGATTCTTGCAAGCGGAAAGATTCATTTTGACGAAAGAGAAGTAGTTGCCGATATTCTTGCGGAGGGTATCTGATGAAATTTCTGACATTCAAAGAAACAGCGGCAGCCGTCGGAGGCAGAACAAACCTTGACGGAGTATACACCGTTATAAGCACCGATACAAGAAAAATCGAGAGTGGCTGTCTGTTCATTGCCATCAAGGGCGAAAATTTTGACGGTCACGAATTTGCAGCAAAGGCGATTGAGCTTGGCGCAAGTGCAGTAATCTGCGAAAAAGATTGCGGTCTGGGTGAAAGACAGATTCTCGTCGAAAGCACCAGACAGGCATTGCTCGATCTTGCGGGTCATTACAGAGACTGTTTCGATATTCCTGTTGTTGGTATCACAGGCAGTGTCGGTAAAACAACCACAAAAGAGATGGTTCACGCCGTAATGAGTGTTAAATATAATACATTGAAAAATGAGGGCAACCTCAACAATGAAATCGGTGTGCCGCTGACACTTTTCAGACTCGGTGAAACTCACGAAGCGGCGGTAATCGAGATGGGAATGAGCGGCTTCGGCGAAATAGAGAGAATGACAAAAGCGGTCAGACCTGACGTTGCGGTTATCAGCAATATCGGTGTTTCGCATATTGAAAAGCTCGGCTCAAGAGACGGTATTCTCAAGGCGAAGCTGGAAATACTTATCGGTATGCAGGATGATGCTCCGATTATTCTCAACGGAGATGACGATATGCTTTCAACGGCAACGGTATCCGATCATCCCGTTACGTTTTACGGTATTAACGGTTCGAGCCTTGTTTTTTCTGCAGAGAATATATTCATCGGTGACGAAAGTGTTGCCTTTGATGCGGTTTATCCCGAAGGAAAAACAAGAGTTGAACTTCCGTTCCCCGGCAAACACAATATTTATAATGCTCTTGCTGCTGCTGCGGTCGGCAGTTTCTACGGAATATCTCCGAAGGATGCTTTTGAAGCACTTAAAAAATACGTACCCGCAGGTATGCGTCAGCGTATTGTCAGAAAGGGCGGCATAATCTTCATTGAGGATTGCTATAATGCGAGTCCCGATTCTCAGGCGGCGGCACTTGCCGTGCTTGGCGGTATGAACGCAAAAAGAAAAATTGCTGTCATCGGAGATATGCTTGAACTTGGTGACTTTAGTGACAAGGCGCATGCATCCGTCGGCGAAAAGGCGGCGGAGAACAAAATCGACGTGCTTTTCACATATGGCGAGCGCTCGCTTGTAACAGCAAAAGCGGCTGAAGGCGGCGTTGCAACTGTTAAAAGCTTTTCGGATAAACAACAGTTATCCGATGAACTTGTTTCGATGCTTGAAGCAGGGGATGCCGTGCTTTTTAAAGCAAGCAGAGGTATGAAGCTTGAGGACGTAATATATTCGGTTTATTCGGAGATTGAATAAACCTTCAGCCTGAAAGGACTGATCTGTCGGATGAAAATTTCTGCCGTCGTGATTATGGCGGGTCTTGTCGGATTCGTTCTGACTGCGGTCAGCGGTTTTTTGATGATTCCGTGGCTCCGAAAATTGAATTACGGCAGAATGACTCATGATACGGTATCAAAATCTGTGCCGACAATGGGCGGTCTGATGACTGTTCTCGGTGTCGTCGTTTCGGTTATTGTAACAGCGGTGACAGATAAGCTTTCGGGAGGAGATATCAGTGCTTCGGGCAGCCTGATTCCGTCGGAGCAGTATACCAAGCTCTGGAGCGGAATCATAACGGCGCTTTGCTTCGGTTTTATCGGATTTGTCGATGACTGGATCAGGTTTGTGATGCATCAGAATCTCGGCCTGACGGTCAGACAGAAATCGACGGCGCAGGTTCTCGCGGCGCTGATGTATATGGTGAGTATGAGCCTTTCAATGGGAGGCTCACCGTATATGTTCATACCGTTTGTCGGTATGCTTCATATGGGCATTTTTTACTGGATTTGCGGCATTGCCGTTGTTTATGCAACAGTCAGTGCGGCTGAATTCACCGACGGTATCGACGGTCTCTCCGCCTTATCAACCCTTACAAGTGCGGTAACGCTGGGCGTTATTGCCGCTATGAAGGGATTTTACGGTTTTTCGATGGTGGCGTGTGCGCTTGTCGGTTCGTGCATCGGGTTTCTTTTGTGGAACAGAAATCCGTCTAAAGTTTTTCCGGGCAATACGGGTGCGGTATTTTCGGGCGGAATGCTTGTGGCTCTTGCTTTCGGTATCAACTGTCCGTTGATTCTTATTCCCGCGTGTTTTGTTTATGTTGTTGAGGGTATCTCATATGTATTGCAGGTTGTTTGTTATCGCAACAGCGGCAAAAAAATTCTCAAAAAAGCTCCGCTTCACCGTCACCTTGAAATGTGCGGCTGGAGTCGGAACAAAATCGTTTTCATATTTACAATCATCAATGTTTTCGGCGGTGTAACTGCGGTTGCACTAATGTATTTCGGAGGGTATGCGGGATAATAGTTCTGCACCCCAACATAAAAAGAGAGGAGAAAAGAGGGCTTTGTTTAAAGTTTTTTTACAGCATCAGTTCCCCATATTTAAAACATTAAAGGATATTTTCCGCACCAAAAAGAAAAGACTCAGAGACTGCTTTGTAACGTCACCTTTTGATATGACCTTCCTTGTGCTCGTTATTGCAGTTCTTTCGGTAGGTCTCGTTATGATGTTTTCCGCCAGCTATATCTATGCCTGGTACAGCAGCGGTACAGACGACCCCTTCCATTATATCAAGAGACAGGTCATTTTTGCGATAATCGGTATTGCTCTGATGTTCCTTGTTTCGTATATCAAGCCTGAAATAATCAGGGATATGTCAAGTATTATTTTTCTTATTTCACTTGCACTTCTGGTTATCGTGCTTTTCTTTCCGCACATAATTGAGGGCAAGGAAGACTTCAAACGTTGGCTTGCGATTCCCGGCACGGATATAACGTTCCAGCCGTCGGAAATAGCCAAATTTGCTCTTATCACATATCTTGCATTCAGCCTTGAAAAATATCAGAAGCTCGTAGAAAAGAAATACTGGATCATTATACCTTATATTCTTATTGTTCTTTTGGTGTGCGGTCTGGTTGCGCTGGAAAATCACCTTTCAGGTACGCTTCTTATTCTCGGTATCGGTGCGGCAATGGTAATTTTCGGCGGAGTGAGAAGAGATCTTATCATAGGGCTGAGTGTTTGTGCAGTTGTGCTCGGTACTCTGGCATTTATTTTTGCAAAGGATCTTCTCAAAGACTATGCATATGACAGAATTGAACTCTGGCTCAAACTTCTTTCAAACGAGGAACTTACCTCGGCAGAACTGACAGGTAACGCATGGCAGAGTATGCATTCTCTTTATGCGATAGGCTCGGGCGGAATTTTCGGTCTCGGGTTCGGTAATTCAAGACAGAAACACCTTTATATTCCCGAGCCGCAGAATGATTTCGTTTTTGCGGTTGTCTGCGAAGAACTCGGTTTTATTGGTGCTATCATTATAATTGCTCTTTTTGTGCTTCTTGTCGGCAGAGGTTTTGTTATTGCCTTGCGTTCCAGAACAAAATACGGTGCCCTTCTTGCGATGGGTATCAGTTTCCAGGTCGGACTTCAGGCGGCGCTGAATATTGCGGTTGTAACCGCAACCGTTCCGAATACCGGTATCAGTCTTCCCTTCTTCAGTTACGGCGGCACGTCACTTGTTATGTTGCTCGTTGAAATGGGATTGATATTGGCTGTGTCAAGAAATACAGACCCAAAAAAAGAGGAAAGGAAAATCAGAAAATGATGGATAACAAAAGGATTCTCATTGCAGCGGGCGGTACGGGCGGTCATATAAACCCTGCGCTCGGTACGGCAGGATATATAAAAGAAAAGCATCCCACGGCAGAAATCGTTTTTGTGGGTACGGCTGATAAAATGGAAGCGAAGCTTGTCCCCGAAGCGGGATATGAACTGAGAACAATTGAAATCAGCGGCTTCCGCAGAAGCTTTGCGCCAGATGCGATAAAGCATAATATCGGCACTTTGTCAAAGCTTTTAAAATCCTCGTCACAGGCAAAGAAAATCATAAAGGATTTCAAACCTGATCTGGTTGTCGGTTTCGGCGGATACGTCAGCGGACCTGTACTCAGAATGGCGGCAAAGATGGGAATTCCTACTGCTATCCATGAACAGAATGCTTTTCCCGGAGTTACCAATAAAGCTCTTGCCGGCAAGGTTGACAGAGTTATGCTCACAGTTGACAAGGCTGAACAGTATATGAATCCGAAGAATCCGTGTGTGGTGACGGGTTTACCTATCAGAGGTGAGATGCTTAAGGGTGACAGAGATTTCTCAAGAGCAGAGCTCGGAATTCCCGATAACAAACCGCTTATTCTTTCAATGGGCGGCTCGCTCGGAGCAAAACCCGTCAATGACGCTGTGCTCGGTTTGATTCTCAATAAATATAAAGATAACGATTGCGTTTTTCTTCACGCAACAGGCAAAAACGGCAGTTGGTTTATTGAAAAGCTTGAAGCAGAGGGTGTTGATCTGAAAACAAATTCTCACGTGAGGGTTACGGAGTATATCGATATTCCAAAATGTCTTCCTGCTGCAGACCTCGTTATCTGCCGCTCGGGCGCAAGTACCCTGAGCGAATTGCAGGCACTTGGTAAGCCTTCAGTTCTGATTCCGTCACCTTATGTTACCGAAAATCATCAGTATCATAATGCGATGGCTCTTGTCGATAACGGTGCGGCAGAAATCCTTGAGGAAAAGGATCTGACTCCCGATTCGTTGACGGAGAGAGTCAATGCTCTTATTTCAGACAGAGCAAAGCTTGAAGCAATAGGCACAAACGCAAAGAATATGGCGGTTATCGATGCCACGTCACGTATCTACGATAATCTTTGCGCCATTATAAAATAACAACGTCACTCACGCAAATATGCCCTGATGAATAATATGAAGCAGAGTGTTTTGCTCGCTTTTATATTGCGGGGGCGTGAGTTATGGAAGAATTCATTATCAACGGTGGCAACCGTCTTTACGGAAGTGTGAAACTTCAGGGCGCAAAAAACAGTATTTTGCCGATTCTTGCAGCTTGTGCAGCAACAGGGTCGGTCAGCCTTTTACATAATTGTCCGAAACTTTCCGACGTTGAGGCGGCAATAAATATTCTGCGTCATATCGGTTGTAAGGTTGAGCGCAGGGGACATACTGTTATTGTTGATTCGTCAAACGCATCGGGATATGAAATTCCCGACGGTCTGATGCGTGAAATGCGTTCATCGATTATTTTTCTCGGCGCATTGCTTTCCAGATTCGGTAAAGCAAGAGTTACTGCACCCGGCGGATGCGAAATCGGATTGAGACCGATTGACCTGCATCTTTCTGCACTTCGGAGTATGGGTGTAAACATAGCGGAAACGGGCGGTATGCTTGAATGTGTCTGCAATGCCTCGCTTCACGGCGGACATATAACACTGAATTTTCCGTCTGTGGGAGCGACCGAGAATATTATGCTTGCGGCAATGAGTGCAAAAGGCGAAACGGTGATTGTCAATGCCGCAAGAGAACCCGAAATCGTTGACCTTGCGGACTATCTCAACAAATGCGGTGTTACGGTCACGGGGGCGGGTCAGAGCATTATCAGAATTGAACCTTCAGGCAGATTTTTTGCAACGGAGCACAGAATCATTCCCGATCGGATTGTTGCATCAACTCTTATGTCGGGTGTTGCGTGTGCGGGCGGCAGAATCTGTATCAAAGAGGTTGAAAAGGAGCATCTGGCTCCGATTATCCCGATTTACGAAGCGGCGGGATGCAAAATCAGTTTTTCCGAAAGGGAAATGACGGTCGAATCCTTCGGCAGACCGAGGAGAGTCAGACATCTCCGCACAATGCCGTATCCGGGATTCCCGACGGATTCGCAGGCGCTTTTTATGGCGGTTGTTTCAAAGGCAAGCGGCACGAGCGTCATCAGCGAAAATATTTTTGAAAACAGATTCAGGCACGTTCCTGAACTGAATAAAATGGGCGCGGATATCCGTGTCGAAAACTGTTGTGTTGCGGTTGTTGAAGGGGTCAGAAACCTTCACGGCGCAAACGTTACCGCCTGTGACCTGAGGGGCGGCAGTGCACTTGCTGTTGCGGCAATGGGCGCAGAAGGTCAGACTGTTTTAGAAAATATTTATCATATCGACAGAGGCTGCGAATCTTTTGAGACTGTGTTTGAAAGTCTCGGAGCAGATATCAGAAGAGTGCAGCGGGCAGGAGAATAAATGGACAGAGAAAATCAGGAATTCACAACCGAAAGACGACTCTCTCCCGAAGAGCGTCACGAAAGAATCAGAAAAATCAGAAGAAAAAGAAGAGTCAGGAGAGCAATTGCTTTAACAGCAATTGTTCTGGTTGCCTGTATTCTTCTGACTCCCGTGCTGCTTTTTGCAGTGTTCAGAATCAGGGATTTTGCCGTTGAGGGTCAGACGTCTTACTCAAAAGAGGAGATTGTTGCTGCAAGCGGTATAGCAGTAGGCAAAAGCATATTCTTTGCCGACCTTGACGAAGCAAAAGTAAACATTGAAAAGAAGCTTCCGTATGCTGATAATGTTCAGCTTACGAGAAGATTGCCCGGTACACTTGTTATCACTCTCGAGTCAACGGGTAAGGCGTATGCTGTTGAAAAATCCGAGGGCATATATGCGGTCACAAACCGTGATTTCAAGGTGCTTGAGATTACGGGTGTTATGCCTGAAGACGTTGTGCCCGTTATCGGTGCCTTGCCTGAAGTGACAGAGCTTGGCGAACCGCTGAGTTTTATTAAGAACGAAGGGGAAACAGATGCAACGCTTAATCTCATTCAAAGCATTTCGTCTGCAATATCCGACAGCGGTCTTGACGATATTAATATGATCAGCATCCGTTCAAGAAGCAATATTTATATCATCTATCAGGATCGTATGGTTCTCCGACTCGGCGACAGCAGTGACATAGCCAAAAAGATTGCTCTGGCAAAAAAGGTTATTCAGCGTGAGGATACAATAGTCAGCAATGAGCAGACCGGTATCATAAATCTGACAGTGCCTATGAAAGCTTATTTCAAGCCTGCAGATATAAGGGATATCCCGGAAATAGTTGAATACAGAAATTTCATTGTTATCAACGAAAAGGATTCCGTTGAGGAAGCGTATGCTATCAAGTGCAAAAACGGCTCGTATGCAATTGTGAATCCCGCATTCAAGGTGCTCAGCTTTGTTGATGAAGTGCCAGAAGGTATTATTCCTGTCAACGGATATTTGCCTCATACCGCCAAAATGGGAGAAATCCTTTCCTGGGGCGACGATGCATCTTCAAAAGAAACGATGAACGTTATCAGAAAGCTTTATAAATCGGTTTCTGACAGCGGAACAGGTGCAAATCTTATCGGTTTTGACAGTGACAATGACCTCTACGTTATCTGCGGTGAGCGTGTGGTTATGCGTATGGGCAGTATGAGTGATCTTGAAAACAAACTTGAAAAGGGCAAGAGCATTCTTGCGGAGCAGGCGGAGGATGCGGTTGGTATCATTGACCTCAATGACCTTGAGACTGCGGAGTTTGTTGAAAAGGAATATGGCGATATTCCCGAATTGACGGAGTATAAGCCCCTTGATAATGAAACTGCTGACGGCGGTGAAACAACCGACAAGGAAACTGATTCTGAAAATTCCGACGAAGAATCGGATGAATGATTCCTGAATATATTTAATGTAATAAATATATAAAACATTATACTAATATAAAAGCTGCCTCCGTTTCTGACGGAAGCAGCTTTGTTTATTCGGCGATAATGCCGAGACTGACTGACAGTGCGCGGTCAACACGAAGCATATCGGTATCGTCGAGTATGCCCATTTTTTCGCGCAGTCTTTTTTTGTCGAGGGTACGCACCTGCTCAAGCAAAACAATAGAATCCTTGGCAAGACCGCATCCGTCGGCGTTGACTCTTATGTGGGTAGGTAGGCTCGTTTTGAATCGCTGGCTTGTTATTGCGGCGGCAATAACGGTTGGACTGAATTTGTTGCCGACGTCATTCTGGACTATCAGCACAGGTCTTGTGCCGCCCTGCTCAGAGCCGATTACGGGACTCAGGTCGGCATAATAGATTTCTCCCCGTTTAACGGTCACGAAAATCACTCTCCGTCAAGTAATGTTTGCAGTTATATTTTGAACAGTTTTCAAGGCAATTAAACGCAGATTTGAATTCGGGGAGCAAAAAAATTCAAATCGCCTGTCCGTTTGTTATCAGTATATTCCAGATTCATTATTTTGTTAATGTATATTGCGAAACCTGAATTTACCAAGCGGAAATTATCATAAATCGGTTGACAAGCCTCGGATACTGTGATAAACTTAATTAAACCGTTGAGGCGGGAGTAAAGGTGAAAAATGCTTCCACAGAGAGTCCGTGTTGCTGAGAATCGGGCGAAAAACAGTTCATCAAATGGGCCGCTGAGGGTGCAGTGAAATGCTTCGGGCAAAGTATTCTGCAACGTGAGACGTGCGTGAATCGTCAGGAATATGTTTGTATTCCGCAAAGTGCACGGCATTGCCGTGAATCAAGGTGGCACCACGGATAAGCTTTTATTCGTCCTTGACAGAAATTCTGTCGAGGGCGTTTTTTATTTTCAGAGAAAAGGTGTTTTTATGGTTTTACTGACAAAACGATGGCGAAACCCGTAATTTTATCTCGGATTTATTCATCATCATTTTAATTTACGGAGGAAAAAACAATGAAATTCAACGGTATCGATTTTGACACATATTTTAACAACTATCCCGATGCAAACGGCTATTTCGGTAAATACGGCGGCGTGTTTATTGACGATAAACTCAAGGCTGCTATGGCAGAAATCACAGAGGCATATTATTCAATCTGCCAATCGAGAAAGTTTATTGCAGAGCTTCGCAGAATCAGAAAGGAATTCCAGGGCAGACCCACACCTGTGACTCATCTTGAAAGACTCTCGGATTCACTTGGCGGCAAGGTTCAGCTTTATGCAAAGCGCGAGGACCTCAACCATTCGGGAGCACACAAGCTCAATCACTGTATGGGTGAAGCACTCCTTGCGAAATATATGGGCAAGAAAAAGGTTATCGCTGAAACGGGTGCAGGTCAGCACGGTGTTGCTCTTGCGACTGCGGCTGCCTATTTCGGTCTTGAATGTGATATTTATATGGGCTCTGTTGATATTAAGAAGCAGGCTCCCAACGTTGCCAGAATGAAGATTCTCGGTGCAAACGTTGTTGAGGTTACACACGGTCTTCAGACACTCAAGGAAGCGGTTGACGCGGCTTTTGATGCATACAGCAAGGAGTATAAGGATTCGATCTACTGCATCGGCTCGGTTCTTGGTCCTCATCCCTTCCCGATGATGGTCAGAGACTTCCAGAGCATTGTCGGCATTGAAGCAAGAGATCAGTTTATTGAAATGACCGGCCATCTTCCCAGTGCAATCGTTGCGTGTGTAGGCGGCGGTTCGAATGCAGCCGGTCTTTTTGCAGGATTCCTCAACGACCCTGTTGATATTTACGGTGTTGAGCCTCTCGGCAGAGGCCCCAAACTGGGTGACCACGCCGCCAGCCTTAAGTATGGCACAGAGGGTGTTATGCACGGCTTTAACAGTATTATGCTTAAGGATGAAAACGGTGATCCCGCACCCGTGTATTCGGTTGCAAGCGGTCTCGACTATCCTTCATCAGGTCCCGAACACGCATTCCTTCAGGAACTTGGCAGAGTCAAGTATGACGTTATCGATGACAATGAGACCATTGATGCTTTCTACAAGCTTTCCCGTCTGGAGGGTATTATTCCTGCTATTGAGAGCTCCCATGCAGTTGCTTTCGGTATGAAACTTGCCAAGACTATGGACCACGGCTCAATCCTCATCAATCTCTCGGGCAGAGGCGATAAAGATATGGATTACGTTATCGAGAATTACGGTATTCCCGAATAATCCGGATTCACGTGGCGGAAATGCTATATGACAACAAAACGGCTGTACCGATCGGTACAGCCGTTATTCTATCTGTTGTTGAGAATATAATTATTTATTGCATATGCAACGCCGTCGTCATTGTTGGTCGGCAGAATGTAATCAGCCTTTTCTTTGAGAATTCCGACCGCATTGCCCATAGCAAATTTTGTTCCCGATGCATCAAACATAGACATATCGTTTTCGCCGTCACCGATGCAGGCGATTTCGTTCTTTTCAATTCCGAGTATTCTTGCAAGTTCGGAAAGTGCGATACCTTTTGATGTGCCCTTGGCAAAAACCTCAACGTAGATACTGCCGAAAGCATAGCTGAGGTCAGGATAGTTTGCAAGAATTCTGTTGATTCTTTCCTTGCTTTTCGGATGCACGAAATAAAACTGGAGTTCTTCAACCGATGATTTGTTGATTTTGAGATGCTCCGAAATGTTTTTTACGCATATTGAATAATCGGCATCCTTGCCGTAAAGGATTTTACCGACGAGCGTAAAAGCCTTGCCCTGCACGTAGTAATCTTCGTTTATATGCGCCGCTGTTGCCAATCCCTTGCCGACACACTCGTCGAGCAAAGCTGTGGCAGTATTGCAGGGAATGTGCAGATCAAAAAGTCTTTTGTTTTCTCGAAGATCAACAACGCCGGCACCGTTGGAGGTTATGGCATATCTGTAAAACATTTCGTTTTTGATTCTGTGGGGGAGACAAGTGAGGTTTCTGCCCGTTGTGGGAACAACAGTTATTCCGCTTTCAGCGGCGGATATGAGTGCTTCAACGGTTGCTTCGCTCATCCGGCTTTTGGAGTTAAGACAGGTGCCGTCCATATCAACGGCAAGAAGTTTTATCATTTTGTGTCACCTTTCGGATGTTTTTCTTTTATAATAATAACATCTTTTTGTTTGCTGATCAATAGTCATTGACAGTTTTGAATCTGAGGGTTATAATTTAAATTATAAAAAATATGGAGGTACGGTATGGCAACTCTTAAATTAATTTTAGCATTTTTTCTTTCATTGACTCAGGTTCTTGCTCCTGTTGCGGCATATGTTGCGAATTTCGGGGAGAGCAGATTCTTCACTGAGTGGTCAGTAACGGATGAGTTTACTGCAGATTACTGTGCTGAAATTGAGAAAGATCCTGACGAGGATTTTATTATTCTCAATCTTGCCGACGTTCAGCTTAAGGATGACATTCTTTACGACGAAAACGGTGAAAAAACCGCAAAACTTATTGATGAACTTGTCAAAGCGAACGACCCTGATCTCATTACTCTCACAGGTGATAATGCTTGGGGCACAATGGCATATATCGAGCTTATAAAGCAAGTTGATTCTTACGGTGTTCCCTGGGCACCCGTAATGGGTAACCATGATGGACAGTGCTGCATCAGCGAATTCTGGGCGGCATATCTTCTCAGTGAGGCTGAAAACTGCCTTTTTGAATTCGGTCCTGAAGGTATGGGCTACGGAAACTATATAATAAACGTTACTGAAAACGGCAGAATTATCCACACCTTGTTTATGATGGATACTCATAACAACAGAGAATATACCTTTGAAGACGGTTCAACGGGCGGAGGATATGACCATCTCTGGGATAATCAGATTGAATGGTATAAGTGGGCGGTCAACGGAATTTCCGATGTTGCAGGTAAAACTGTTGAAAGTACGGTTATTATGCATATTCCCGTTTATGAGTACAAGGATGCGTGGGAAAAGTTTTACGGCAGCAGTGGAATCGGTACTCTTGCTCCTGAACTTGCACCCGAAGCAAGCGGTGTCAAAGGTGAAGACGTTTGCAGCGCTCCCGTAAATAACGGTTTCTTTGCCGTTTGCAAAGAGCTCGGCAGCACAAAGAATATGCTGGTTGGTCATGACCACGCAAACGATTTCCGAATTTGCTATGATGGCATCTGGCTCAACTATGCACTTAAAACAGGCTACGGAAGTTATTACACGGAGGGTCTTATCGGCGGAACGGTAATAACAGTCGGCTCTGACGGTGCGGCACACGCGGAACATCATTATATCACCATCATCTGAACGGAACAAAAAAGCAGACAGCCAACGCTGTCTGCTTTTTTTATCAGTTGTTGATTATACTGCTGTTTCGAGGCGGGCAACGAGTTTGCCGACTGTTTCGCACTCCCTGAAATCGTCAGCGCCGAGAACAACGCCGAATTCCTGATGGATTTCATCGCTGAGGCAAACGAGGTCGAAGGATGAAAGATTAAGACCGCGCTTGATACCTGTTTCGGGAGTGATATCCTCCTCGGGTTCAACGTAATTGAGAATAATTTCTACGAGCTTATCAAACATTTTAAATCACCGTATCCTTTCAATCAGAATGTAACTTTTGTTCTTTTGATTTTGCCGGTTGAAGTCTTGGGGAAGGGCGTTTCTCTGATCTTGAGAATGGCAATTTCTCTTTCAGTTTTTTCACCCTTGTTTGCTTCATCAACCTTTTTCTGAAGATATTCTTCGAGGTTTTCAATTTCCAGAGCTGCCACGAAATCGCTGTCGGGGAAAATTTCTGCAACAATTCGGTCGTTTTCGGAACTTACAACGATTTCCTTGATAACTTTTTCGTCAGCAAACTTCTTTTCGATTTCTTCAGGGGAAATGTTTTCTCCGTTCGAGAGAATGATGAGATTTTTTGCTCTGCCGGTAACGTAGAGATGTTCGCCGTCATCACTGATTCTGCCGAGGTCACCGGTTCTGAGGTAACCGTCTTCTGTGAATGCCTTGGCGGTTTCTTCAGGCATTTTGTAGTAGCCCATCATAACGGACTTGCCCTTGACCTGGATTTCACCGTCAACGATTCTGACGTCAAAGATACTCTTCATAATCTTACCGCTTGAGTATTTGTGATTGTTGCTGTTGTCGCCTGTTGTGACTTTGGGAGCAGTTTCGCTCATACCGTAACCCTGACGGAGAATGATGCCGTGCTTTTCATATTCATCAATAAGATTGGGGGAAACGTATGCACCGCCGACGGCAATCCAGCTGATATTCTTGCCGAATACTTTTTCGGCAGCCTCTCTTGCAGTGAGCTGAGGGAATCTCTTGTGGAGAATATTTATTTTTCTGATAAGTGTTTCCGCAATCATGGGAACCATTCTCATCGTTGTGGGCTGGAAACGTGCAAGATTTTCGCCCATCTTGCTTATGTCTCCGTTGAGGCATACCGTAAAGCCTTCGAGAAGAGATTTGAAATAGTCACTTGTGAAGCAGAAAATGTGGTGCATGGGAAGAACTGAAAGAAGAACTTCGTCACCCTGCTCAAATTCTGTATAAGTAATGTTGGCAATGAGGTTTGCAGAGGAGAGCATAACGCCCTTTCTCTTGCCTGTTGTGCCTGATGTGTAGATGATTGTTGCGCAATCCTCAGGGTTGAGCTCGACCTCTGAAAGGGGTGCATATTCGGAATCGTGGTCATAATCCTTGTAAATATCTGCAAACCATTCGGCGTTGCCCATATTTATGCAAACTTTGAGTCTGCCGTATTTTTCTTCGATAGCCTTTGCTGTTTCTGCGAAAGTGTCCTCATAGAAGAGAGCTTCGATATCGCCCTGCTCAAAAAGTTCAACAGCTTCTTCGACCGTGATGTTAGGGGCGAAGGGAACGAAAACGTTGCCGCTGACGAGTGCGCCCGTCATTGCAGTGATATATTCGTATGATGTTTTGCCGATGATGCCGACGTGCATTCTTTCAGGGCAGACTGAACGGATATATCTGCAGATTGCAAGGCTGTTGTCGCGAAGGTCGATAAAGCTTTTTTCAACGATTTCACCGTTGCCGTCAACATATTTGATGAAGGGCTTGTTGGTGAATCTTTCGGCGCTGATGTCAATCAGGTCTCTGACAGTGTGAAACTGTTCGTAGAACTTTACAAGTTCTTCAATTCTTTTGTTTTCCATGAAATTACATTGTTCTCCCGTTTTATTTTTGCTTATTGAATGTCTTATTTCCTGTCCGCGGAGTATTCTATACTAAAATGCGCACTCAAGTAAACAGACAAAATCACCAAAAGTTCCGAAAAACAGACAAATCCGAAATATTGTATAGAATAATTCTTTGTTATTGGGGTTGACATACCGACAAATAATGATTGACAAGAGGATACGGATGAGCTATCTTTTATATATATCCTTATAAAAAGGAGCATTCAGATGAAAAACAGTTATTTCGGAATATATTATCAGCAGGGAGAAAACCCCGTTTTTTGCTTCCGTAGTGCAGAAGCGGTTTATGAGGAGCAGTTTTATAACGGATCGCTGATATCCTGCGGTTGGAATGCGGCGGGATATCCTTTGAACTTGCTTTCGGGTTTTCCGAGCAGACTTGATAAAAGAAGATTTACAGAGCCGTTTGCGTTCAACGTTGAGATTGATGGCATAAGCCTCGATTTCAATCTTGATTTTGTCGGCTTTGAAACGGAGAAAACCGACGAATCCGAAACCTCCGTACTGACGCTTGAAAGCAGAGTCAGACCGATAAGAATAAGAGTTATAACCGTTCTTGACGGCACTGCAATGTTTACCCGCAGGCTTGAAATCGAGAATCTCTCAGATAAATATATGAATATCAGCAGGCTGAGTGTTATCGGCGGAGGTGTGGAAACTCTCGATAAAGGCAGACTCGGTTATGACGAAAAGCCTGATGAGATTTATTCTGTCGGATATTTTGACAGTGACAAGTGGGGGAAGGAAGGCTTCTTCAACTGGCATAAGCTTATGACGGGAGTAACTTGCGTTGACACACGTTTCGGCCGTGACAGATTCCGACATCCGCTTTTGTTTATAAAAAACAATCTCACGGGCAAAATATGGTCTGCACAGCTTGGTTGGAGCGGAGGCTGCCGCTTTACCGTTGACTTTAATGCTCAGCCCGACGGCGATTCTCATATTTCGTTCAAGGCTGAAATCACTTCTCATAACCCTATGTACGTTCTTGCACCGAATGAAGTGTTCACAACTCCCGAGGTTCATATCGGTCTTGTCAGCGGCGGTCTTGATGATGCGGTAAATCAGATGCATTCGCACGTAAGAAAATCGGTTCTGAATGTGCCTGAAGCAGACGGAAGCCAATTACTTGTCGGTGCGGGTATGGATGCTGAACATGATATGGGTGTAGAGACGACCAAGGTGTTTATCGAGCGCTTTGCAGATCTCGGTGCAGAGGTGTTTATCGTTGATGCAGGATGGGTCTGCCCTCCCGATAAGCAGACTTGTTGGGACGAATATAACGGAATCAACGTGCCGGATGAAAAGCGTTATCCCAACGGAATCGGAGAAATTGTTGATTACTGCCACGAAAAAGGAATGAAATTCGGTCTCTGGGTTGATATCGAAAGCCTCGGAGATCTCTGCGGTGCGAGAAACGAGCATCCCGAATGGCTTGCTGAAAACGTTTTTGGCGAAAAGGCAAGACGTTTCCTTGATTTTACCGTACCCGAAGCGGCAAAATGGGCGGAAGACGAACTCGCAAGAATTATCACAGAATACAGACTCGATCTTCTTCGGGTGGATTATAACACGGATTATACCGAATATTTCAATATGCGTGATACGGGAATCGGTTATCCCGAATGCCTGAATCTCCGTCATTTCAATGCAGTCTACGGCATGTATTCCCGCCTCAAGAAGCGATTCCCCGAAGTGATATTTGAAAACTGTGCGGGTGGCGGCGGCAGAACGGACCTTGGTATTATGAAAAGCTTTAATCATACGTGGGTTTCTGATTGCCAGTGTGCTCCCGACTCCGTTTATATCACAAACGGCATGACGATGGCGTTGCCTCCCGAAAGGGTGGACCGCCTTTTTGCGGGAATGGGGTGCCATAATTACGGTTCACTCGGAATTCAGATGCGCAACACGATGCTGACTCATATGACTCTCAACGTTATTGCGCCGTCTGATGCTCCGATGAACGACGGTATGGCTGAATTTGTCAGACACAGCGTAAAGGTATATAAGGACATTGTCCGCCCCTTCCTTCCTGATTCGCTTGTTTTCCACCACACTCCCGAAACTGAAAAGGCAAAGGCGGAAGGCATTATGATTCTTGAGGTTGCATCATCTGATAAATCTGTGGGTGCGGCAACGGTGATGTCACTTGTCAATTCGGGGGATAAAACGGTTGTTTTCAAGCCCAAGGGTATCGACAAATCAAAGACTTATTCAGTGACTCTCGATAACGATAACGAAACGTTCACCGTATCGGGCAGAGAACTTTCAGTGAACGGAATAGTAATTGATATCCCGTCATCGCTTTATTCCGAGCTTATAATATATAAGGTAATATAAAAAAGGAGACCTTCGTGAGAAGGTCTCCTTTTTATGTGTTTTTATCCGTTATGTTCTTAATCCATTTTTTGCTTCTGAAACGTTGGAGACTCAGTATGGATTTGAGCAGATCCTCGCCGAGATACATTGCAATCAGCAGGTAATGGAACTCGACGTCGGTTGCCATACCGAGATATATTATCAGCGGTACCGCAATCAGATACATTGAAATGCAGTCGTAGAGTATGCCGATTTTTGTGTCGCCGCCCGCTCGGAACGTACCTACTATCAGGGTGTACGGTATGTTTCTTATCGGAAGCCACAGACAGTAAATGAGAATCAGTTTTGATGCCAGATCGAATGCCCCTTGAGTTTCAATGTTGAGAAGAGAAAGAAGAGGCTCTCTGCAGAAACCGAGAATTGTGCCCGTGAAAACACCTATAATCGGGGTCATGATAACGAATTTTTTTGCGAGCTTATAGGCTTCGTTTTCTTTGCCTTCGCCGATTGTTTTGCCCGTCATTATCGAACAGGCGTGGCAGATACCGACGAAGAAAACAAACGCAATCTGCTCGATTGAACTGAAAATGGTGTAGCCCGCATAGTTTTCGCTGCCTTGTCTCGCAAAAACCATTGCATAAATATTTGTGCCGATTGCCCAGACCCCTTCGTTAAGAACAACGGGCATACAGATTTTGACAAATTTTTTGATGTATTCTCTGCCGACATTGAAAAATTCTTTTATCGGGGCCTTGAAAACCTCACCTGAGGTTCTCATAACAACAAGAAGAATCACCGACTGGACTGCCGTGGAAAGCAGTGAGGCGAGAGCGGCGCCTCTGATTCCGAGGGCGGGAAAACCAAGTTTTCCGAAAATGAGGATATAATTGAATGTTGTATTGATTGCAACCGCCGCAATTGATGAAAACAGGGGAGGATTGACCTTTTCCGTTGCACGCAGAACGGTGCAGGCGATCTGGTTGAATGCACCGAAAAGACCCATAAACGCAACGATACGCATATATTTTGCGGCTTCTTTTACAACCGCTTCCTCGTTGGTAAATACTCTTGCGAGAGGCTCGGGAAACGAAGCCATAGCAAAGCAGAAAAGTGCGGCGACGGCAAGGCTGAGTGCCATAGCGATACCGCAGGTTTTGCGGATGTTGCTTTTTTCTTTTGCGCCCCAGTATTGCGAAATCATTGCGGCAGAGCCTGATGAAATTCCGAAATAGAAAAGATTCATCAGGAATATCCATCTCGACGAAACACCGACGGCAGATACCGTGATATTGCCCAGATTCGTTACCATTGCAGTGTCAATAAGCTGTGCGCAGGAAACGAGGAGTTGCTGGAGTGCAATCGGCAGAGCGAGGCGGAGCATATTTATAACAAATCCTTGGTTTTCTTTTTTTTTCATTGTTTCTTCTCCGTGTTTTTTCTTTTGAACTAGATTATTTTATTGTAAAAGTTAAGCAAAGTCAAGCAAAACGGTATCTTAAGCAAAAATTTGAATATTATTAATAATTATGATATTGATTTTTAGCTTTTTAAGGTTTATAATGCAAGATGACTTATAATAAATTAATTTATCGGAAGGTGTTTTATTATGTCACAGTTCAACGAGTATTCAGGTGTTTATTCTCTTCTTCTTACCCCTTTCAAGTGGGATAAGAGTGTCGACTACAAGGCATATGAATAATACGTTGCATGGCAGGCTGCTTTCAAACCCCAGCATCTTTTTGCAGTATGCGGCTCATCTGAAATGACAGAGCTTACTCCCGAAGAGAGAATCAAGTGCGCAGGTCTTGCTGTCAAGAATTCAAACGGCGTTCCTGTTTATGCAACAGCCAATCTCCAGGTCGGATTCAACGATCAGGTCGAAGAAATGAAGGCTCTCGAAGCACAGGGCGTCAGCGGTCTTGTTTTTGTCACAAAGGGTATGTGCGATAAGCCCGCAACTCAGTACGATTACCTCACAGACCTCGCTTCCCATACCGAGCTTCCCATCATCCTCTATGAATTTCCCGGTCTCCAGCCTCATCTTATGGATTCCGTCACCTATGGCAAGCTTGTTGAAACAGGTAAGTTCATGGGAATCAAGGATACAACCTGCAAGATGCCCGAAATCGAAGCAAAGATCAAGGTTCAGGGTGATTCAAATGTTCTTCAGGCAAACATTCCTTTCCTTTATGATGCATACGTTGCAGGTGCAAGAGGTGTTATTGCCACTCCCACTTCCTGCGGTGCAGGTCTTTTTGTAAAAATGTGGGATGAATTTGTAAAAGGTGATCTTGAGGCTGCAAAGAAGACTCATCAGCATATTATTCTTCTTGATAATGCTATTGATTCAGGCTTTATGGCGAGTGCAAAGTACCTTTGCAAGCTTCAGGGTGTCAATATGGAATGGCACACAAGAGGTGCACATAATCTCGGCCCCGCCAGACTCAGATCAATTGAAGTATTCTATGATTATGCAAAGGCAGAGGGCATTCTTTAATTAACATATTCCGGGGGACAATATGAAAAAAATCAGAGCGAATGTGTGTGCCGTAACACACGCAGGACGCGTCAGAAGAGAAAACGAAGATAACTACAGCCTCAACGGCAGACTCACTTCAACGGGAGACCTCAAAAAAGGCTCTGCATTTGTTCAGAGTATGAATGAACCTTTTCACCTCGCGGTTTGCGATGGTATGGGTGGTGAGAGTTACGGTGATATTGCTTCGGGTATTGCAACCGAAACAGTGGCTTCACAAGCAGCTAACGTTTATGAAAGCGGTGAAGATTTCAGCTTTGCCATTTCAAATGCCCTTGTTGAATCCAATAACCGTATCTGCGATGAAATCAAAGCCAGAGGCAAACGTATGGGTACAACTCTTGCGGCTGTCTACGCTGTCAAGGGAAAGTTCTATTGCGTCAACATCGGTGACACAAGAATTTATCATTATTCAAAGGGTATGCTTGAGCAGATAAGCTTTGACCACACCCACGCGCAGACGATGGTCGATGCAGGTGAGGCGGAGATGGATCGTATCGGCAATATCCCCGATGCAAAAAGACTGACCCGTCACCTGGGTATTTTTCCCGAGGAGGCAAATCTTTCACCCAATATCAGTGTGATTGATGACGTTGACGACGGTGATATCATTCTTCTTTGCAGTGACGGTCTGACAGATATGCTCAGCGATGAAGAAATCGAAGGGATTATCTCAACGGCGGAGAATTCCCAGAATGCTGCAAGTAAGCTTGTACGTCTTGCACTTGAACGAGGCGGCAAGGACAACATAACCGTTATTGCAGCTTTTCTTTCCGTTGAAGAAACGGCAATCTTCACGCCTATCGCAACTGCTATGATGGGTGAGGATGAAACAAGCTATGAGGAAGAATACCGTCACAGCTACGGCAATAATCAGGTGCCGGATGAAGAAAATACGGTTTCACCTTACGCTAATGCTGATGCAATGGCTCACGTCAAGCCCGTTGATAAAATGCAGATTATCAAGATTGTCGGCATTGTTCTTCTTTGCCTTGCAATCCTTGCGGTTGCCGCATTCATCATCAAAACCGTTCTTTTCGACGGCGATGACGATAATGAAATTACAACCACAACCCAGTCTGTTCCCACCTATGACTTCGGCAACACAACGAATTTCATAACAGAGCCGATGATGACGATCACTCTGCCCACAGAAACCACAACTGCCGAAACAACTACCGAGGAAGAGGCGGAAAGCACAACCAAGAAGCCGAAGCCCACACAGAAGCCGACTCAGAAACCCACTCAGAAGCCTACCGAGAAACCGACGGAGACTCCTACTGAGGAGGTTACGGAGCCTTCAACTCAGGAACAGGAAACGACTCAGGCTACAGAGCCTGATACACAGGCAACAACACCCGAAACCGAGCCTTCGAGTGAATCGTTATCCGAATCCGAAGGTGAGCAGAGCGATACATAATCTTAATAAAGTTCAATCTCCCCGACAGTTAATTCTGTCGGGGAGATTTTTTGATATGAAGTTATTTGATTTTACCCGTTGTCCAAGCGGCGATGTCCTCATAAACGGTGTTCTTTTTTCTTTCGTTCAGGATTTCGTGGCGCATACCCGGATAAAGTTTAAGAGTAACGTCTTTGACTCCTGCAAGCTTAAGGTCGTTATAAACCTGCTTGATACCCTTGCCGTAGTTGCCGACGGGATCATCCTCACCGGAAATAACGAGCAGGGGAAGATTTTTTGGCATTCTTTCAAACCAATCCTTGCCTGAAACAACGGTGAGGATTGTAAAAAGATCTTTGTATCCTGCGGCGGTGAAGAGGTATCCGCAATAATCGTCTGCTATGTATTTTTCAACCTGATTTTCATCGGTTGTGAGCCAGTCGAAAGCGGTTTTGCCTTCAAATTTCTTGTTGTAAGCACCGAATGCCATCTTGTTTATGAATTCGCTTCTGTAACGGCTTCCTTTTGCTTTGGCAATAGCACTCGCAAGATTAATTGCGATTGCGGATGCGGGATTCTTACCGCTTGTGCCGCAGATGATGCCTCCAACGATTGCGTCATCATCACCGTAGCGGCGCAGATATTCTCTCGCAATAAACGAACCCATACTGTGACCGAAGAAAATGACGGGAGTTGAGGGATATTCCTTCTTCATAAGTTCCGTGATGGCTCTTTCATCCTCAACAAAAGCATCCCAGCCGCCGTTTTCACCAAAATAACCGAGATCATTGTCGCTCTTGACGGATTTGCCGTGACCGATGTGGTCATCTGCAATAACGGCGAATCCTTTTGAACAAAGATATTCTGCGAAATCCGCATATCTTTCGCCGTGTTCAGCCATTCCGTGGGCAATCTGGAAAATTGCGACCGGATCCTTGTCCGACGGCGCCCAGCATCTGGAAAAAACATCTGCAAGACCCGTCTTTGATGGGATTCTGTATTCCGTTCTGAGAACTGCCATTAAAATCACCTTTCTTAATTATATTTACTTTAATAATATACTATCACATTATTGTTTACTTTTCAATTGTTATTTATGATTGTGCGGAGTCTCGGCTTCAGAGAAATGCTGATTGCCGAAGCGACAAGGATTTTGATAATATCACCGGGGATGAAGGGCAGAATACAGACTGCCGCCGAGGATAAAATCGTGGAATCCGTCAGCATTGAGTATCTGATAACGCCGCAGGCATAGCAGATAAGAATACCGCATAGCATTGAAAGGGGATAAACATATTTTTTATCGGGAAATCTGCTGCAAATCAGACCGGTTGCCGCACAACAGGGGATATATCCGAGAATAAAACCTCCCGTTATGCCCGTCAGTATGTGCAGACCACCCGCAAAACCTGCACAAACAGGCAACCCGAAAGTGCCCAATGCAATGTACAGCAAAACTGCGGGGAGAGAGTATTCGATGCCGATACATGCCGATACGATTAAAATTATCAGCGTGGATGCGGTTATCGGTATTGTGGCGGTCGGGATTGCTATCGGAGCAATAACGCAGATTGTTGCTGCGAGAATTGCCCGCACAGTCAGGTTTTTGATGTGTTTCATAGTAGTGATAATTTGTTTATACAAGATGTGTTTACAAACAGGTAATTCTTTTTTCTTAAAGAATCAACATTTATTTGATACTATATAAGCGGAAAGAATACCGATCTCCACAAAATCACCGAAAGGAATGACTTTGATGAGCGATAAAAAACAACCCTGTGTCGTTGTGTGCGTAACGCCTCAGGAATCCTGCTTAAGATTGATTGAAGCGGGTGCCGGGATTGCCGGGGATTCAGGGCTTCCGCTTGTTGTGCTTAGCGTTTTCAAAGAGAGCAGCGGTCTTAATGCCAACGAGGGCGGTGTGCTTGAGAATCTTTTTGAATGTGCCAAGAAATACGATGCCCAAATGAATATTTATTTCAACAACAGCCCAGCACTGGTTGTGGCAGTTGCGGCGAAAAAACTCGGCGCAGTCAATCTCGTGACGGGATTTCCCGAGGAGGGAAGCAGCGGTTTCATAGGCAGAATTCATGAAATTCTTCCCGAGCTTACCATTACAATGGTTGATAAAGAAATGAACAGATATAATATCATTCCGTCCGATAAACAGAAAAGTGCGGTGGCAAAGCTGTTGTCAGTTCATTGAGCCGCCCGAGAATAATCTGTTGACTTCGTTGCGTAATAAAGCAAATTCCTCGCCCGAAAGGGCGGGGTTTTTTTTGAGCAGATTTTCTGCGGCGGTATGTGCTTCCCGTATTGCTTCTCCGTCTGTCATCATGTTTGCGATTTTCATTTCGGGCAGACCGTGTTGCCTTGAACCGAAGAAATCGCCCGGACCGCGGAGTTTAAGGTCTTCATCGGCAATCTTAAATCCGTCGTTTGTTGAAGCGAGAACGTTGAGCCTTTCGGTCTCGTCGGCATCGGAAATGAGAATGCAGGTTGATTTTTCAGTGCCTCTGCCGATTCTTCCACGCAACTGATGAAGCTGGGAAAGACCGAACCTTTCAGCATTTTCAATAACCATAATCACGGCATTCGGCACGTCGATTCCTACCTCAATAACCGTTGTTGAAACAAGAAGCTGAATATTACCGCTTGAGAAGGAGTCCATAACGGCTTTTTTATCGGCGGATTTCATTTTACCGTGAAGAAGACCAAGCCTGAAACCTTTGAAAAAGCCGTCTGAAAGCTCCTTGAAAAGTGCATTTGCGGCGGTCATTTCGGAGGTTTCGCCTTCCTCAACAAGCGGACACACAATGTATCCCTGTCTGCCTTCGCAGAGATGTTTTTTAACGTAGCCGTAAGCACGTTCACGGATTTCCGGGGTGACGAGATATGTTTCGGTTTTCTGCCTGCCCTTGGGCATTTCGTCGAGTATGCTCAGGTCAAGATCACCGTAAATAATGAGTGCAAGTGTTCTCGGAATGGGTGTTGCCGACATAACGAGTGTGTGCGGATTCTGACCCTTTGAATGCAGTGAGTTGCGTTGATTGACGCCGAAACGGTGCTGTTCGTCAGTAACTGCAAGAGCAAGGCGGTCAAACTCAACGTCTTTCTGAATCAGTGCGTGAGTGCCGATGACAAGATCGGTTTCACCGCTTTTGAGCGATGCTTTTATTCTCTTTTTTTCGGCGGCGGGAGTTGAACCCGTCAGAAGACCGATTGTTATATCCGTATTCTCGAAGAATTTTGCAAGAGTTTTGTAATGCTGCATTGCAAGAACTTCCGTCGGAGCCATCAATGCGCTCTGATATCCGTTTCTTGCGCAATTATATATAAGAGCCGCACAGACGGCGGTCTTACCTGAACCGACGTCACCCTGAACAAGTCTGTTCATCGGTGTGCCAAGAAGCATATCTTCTGCCGCCTGAGAAATCGCTTTTTTCTGTGCATTTGTGAGTTCAAAGGGGAGAAGCGATCGGAATTCATCCGTATAATCCTTTTTCATCGAAACTGCGGTGGACTGCCTTGATTTTGTTTTCATTCTCAGAAGACCGAGCTCAAGCAGAAAAAGCTCTTCAAAAATCAGCCTTCTGCGAGCTTCAGAAAGCATATCGGCACTCTGCGGAAAATGAATGTTCTGAAGTGCATCTGAAAGATTCATCAGACAGTAGCTGTTCCTGATTTCTTCGGGAATGGGATCGGTCGGCTTTTCGCCGTATTCGAAAGCTGATTTCACAAGCTTTTCAATGGCTCTCGAATTCATTCCCGCAGTCTGCGGATAAATCGGTCTGATACCGCCTGAACCGTCTGTTTCAACGAAATCGGGGGAGTTCATTGAACGGTAATAACCTTTTCCCGTGATTTTGCCGAAAAAAAGGTATTCTTTACCTTGTTCAAGTTTTTTTGCGGAATAGGGATTGTTGAAAAACGTAATGTCGAGGAGCATTTCTCCGTCGGTGACCTCCGTTTTATAAAGGGTCATACCTTTGCGGATTCTGTGTTCACGGCAAGGCATACCGACAATGCCCCGTATGCAGATGTTTTCGTTCAGCGGAGCATCTTTTATTGAATATATTTTGCTCCAATCCTCATATGTACGGGGATAAAAGGTCAGCAAATCCCAGAGGGTGAAAATCCCGAGCTTCGCCAGTACGGCGGCTCTTTTTTCACCCACGCCTTTAAGATATTTGATGCTTGATCTGAGTTCCATTTTATCTCCCGAAATGATTTATTTTCCTATGGTTGATGACTGCAGCCTCATATTGTCTATTTTGATTCTGCTCAGTTCACCGTATTCAAGACCCTTTTGCAGTGCCAGATGAGGGGAATTTGTATGCACGTGTATTTTGATTATTCCCGAATGCTCTGCTGCAGCAGGGCAGTCACCGATTTCGCTCAGGTACCGTCTTATATCGGAGATATCCGTACGGTTGTTTCTCGTGATAAGAAATTCGGTGCAATAGATTTTATCCGAGGTGTGCGGCAGTCCCTCATCTTCTTTTTCTTCGCTGACGGTATCGGCGGCTTCATTTGAAATGCCTGCCATACCTTCGAGAATATAGACAAGACCCTGTGCGCCTGCATCGACGATGCCTTTTTTCTTAAGTATCGGCAGAAGATTTCTTGTTGATTGCAAAGCAGAACGTGCTCCGTTCAGTGCAGCTTCAAATGTTTGTTTTACGTCAGAGCCTTTTTCCGCGGCACACACAGCTTTTGATGCCGCCATCCTGATAACGGTGAGCATAGTTCCTTCCGTAGGCTTTTCAATAGCTGAATAAGCCTGATTACACCCGCTTTCAAGAGCCTTGGCGAGAGCTTTTCCGTCAACGACGTCAAGGTCCTTTATGCTTTCGGCAAAGCCCTGGAATATCAGCGAAAAAATAACTCCCGAATTGCCTCTTGCACTTTTCAGAAGTTCACCTGCGGCATAATCCGCAGTCTTGCCGGCATCAGCTGAATTGAAATCTTTCAGTGCTGATGCACACCCTCCGAGGGTGAGACTCAGATTCGTACCTGTGTCACCGTCGGGTACGGGAAAGACGTTGATGGCATCAACGCTTTCGTAATGCTTTTCGATTTCAGCCGCACCGTCTATCAGTGCTTTTTTGAGTTTATAACCGTTTATCATATTCTGCACCCGTCTTTCTTTGGAAATACGGATATATTATGGCAGAATAATACGGCAAAAATTCACTTTGATAAGCGTTATTTGAAACTCCAGGTGTTAATGTCCGCGAAAACGTCACCGTCGCAGCAGGCAAAACTGCCTTGCATGGAGTTTGTATATGAAACCGAAGCGTTTCTGTAGCAAAGCGGAATAATCGGCAAATCCTCGTTGAACGTGTTGATGAAGTCCATAATCTCACAATCGCCTGCAAGAAGCTGAGCGTATCTTGAGGAGGATTCACTGACGTTACTGATTCCAAATGCCGCACTTCCGCCGAGAATCAGCGGAGTTAAATCCATATTAGGCGTAAGTTTCAGTTCTCCGATATAAAGATCGTATTTGCCTTCGCTTAATGCGGAGGTCAGGTTTTCCGCACTGAGTTTTCGGAGATTGACTCTGAATCCGAGTTTCCCAAGTTGATTGCTTATGAATTCAGCGGTTTCAAGCTTGAATCGGTTTTCTGAGTTGACGAGGAGCGTAATTTCTCTGGATGCGATGTCTGTCTGGGTCTGCGAAATCAGATCAGCAGCTTTTTCTGTATTCTTTGAAATAACGAGATCCTTTGATGCAAGAATATACCAATCAGGGTTGAACGGTGTATAGGCGATTCTTGCGTGACCCTGAAAAGCGGTTGTGACTATGCTTTCTCTGTCAATTGCCAGGTTGACCGCCTGACGGATGAGCTTATCCCCAAAAATATCGCTTGAGCTGTTAAAGGCAAGATAAACGAAATTATTGATGCCCATTTCAACGGTATGTGCATTGATTCTTGAATAGCTGCCGTCGGCGAGGTCGTTATAGTTGAAGCATGTGTTGCCGACCTCGAGACTTGATATGATTGCGTTTTCGTCTCTGACGGGAACAAGCTTGATTGTCTTGATTGCAGGGGTGAACCCCGATTTGGCAGTGTTGGCGGTCAGATAAATATCCTCACCCGAAAAACGGGGAACATATCTGCCGCAACCCGTTGCAAGGTCTGCATCAGCACCGCCCTTGATTATCGGAAAATCAAGGCAGGATAAAGCGTAGGGGTCGTTTGAAAGAAGTTTAAAAATAACAATATTGCCCTCATAAGCACCTACGGATTCAAAGTTTGCCAGTCGCGTGGCGTATGCGGTGGAAATCTTTGCTTTTTCAAAGGATGCTTTAACGTCGGTAACACTTACGGGGGTACCGTCTCCGAATTTATGGTTGCCGATTTTGACGGTAATGGTTTTATCGCCGATTTCACCGCTTTCAGCAATATTCGGTACGGGCTTGTAATTTTTATCGAGGCTGTAAAGGCCGTCGTAAACAAGGCGGAGAAGCTGAAGGTTTGCCGCCGTCGAGCAGGTGAAGGGATTGAGCGTGTCAACCTTAGAGTATGCGAGATTCAGAATACCTTCGCTGACGGTAGATACGGTTGTTGTTGATTCGTTGTCATCGCCGTTATTTCCTTCATCAGAACAGGCAGAAACGGAAACAAGCATTGCGGCGACAAGCAAAAGTGCAATTATTTTTTTCATATTATTTATCCTTAACTAAATCGGTAATTATTTTACCCGCCATAATCAGACCCGCAACGCCGGGCACAAACGGGAGACTGCCGGGTGTTTGTCGTTTGGAGGTTTTTTCTCCGCAGGGGAGCGGCTTGACGGGGATTTCGGGAGACCATACAACGTTGAGTTTTCGTATGCCTCTGTTTTTAAGTTCGCGTCTCATAACTCTGCAGAGAGGACATCCTGAGGTTTTTGAAATATCGTCGATTCTGAAAAGAGAAGGGTCGGATTTGTTGCCTGTGCCCATACAGGATATCATCGGGATTCCGAGTCTCTGCGCTCTTTCGGCCAGGCCGATTTTGGCGCTGACGGTATCGATTGCATCCGCAATATAATCGAAATTTTCAAGATGGAAATCATCCGCATTTTCAGGCAGACAGAATTTCTGCAGTGCGGTGACCTTGCAATCGGGATTGATATCGAGAATTCTTTCTTTTGTTACATCAACCTTCGGCTTGTCTACGGTTGAAATCAGCGCGCAGAGCTGACGGTTGATGTTGGAAACCGAAACGCAGTCGCTGTCAACAACGGTAATATGCCCGATTCCTGCTCGGGCAAGAGCCTCTGCGGTGTATGAGCCGACACCGCCGAGACCGAAAAGTATAACGCTGCAATCCGAGAGCTTTTTTGTTGAATCCGTACCGAGAATCATTTCACTTCTCAGAAAACGGTTGCCGTCAGTCATATATGTACCCCTTTGATAATAATTAAAATAATATCGATAATACATCATTATATATAATACAATAAAACTTCAAGCGATGCAATTTATATTTTTAAAAAATAAATATTGTATTTTTCCGACTGTTATTATATAATTAGTAGGTTAAATAAAAACCGAAAGGATTTATGATAAAATGAAACTTGGTATAGTCGGTCTGCCCAATGTCGGCAAGAGTACGCTTTTCAATGCAATCACCAATGCGGGTGCACAGTCGGCAAACTATGCATTCTGCACCATCGAGCCCAACGTGGGTGTTGTTTCCGTTCCCGATGAAAGACTCGATAAACTTGCAGAACTTTATAATCCCGTCAAAATCACACCTGCTTTCATTGAATTTGTTGATATAGCAGGTCTTGTCAGAGGTGCATCAAAGGGTGAGGGTCTCGGTAATAAATTTCTCTCACATATCCGCGAGGTTGATGCCGTTATCCACGTTGTCCGTTGCTTTGAGGATGATGATATTGTTCACGTTGATGCAACAATCGACCCCGAAAGAGATATCGAGACAATCAATCTTGAGCTTATTCTTTCGGATATGGAAATGGTTGAACGCAGAATCGACAGGGTTACAAAGGCTCTCAAGGGCGACAAAACCCTTGCAGGTGAGCTTGAATTCCTCAAGAGACTTCTTGCGGAACTTGAAAATAACGTGCCTGCAAGAAACGTTGAATGCGATGAAAACGAAAAAGCATGGCTTTCCGAGGTTGCGCTTCTCACCGCAAAGCCCGTTATCTATGCCTGCAATATGAGTGAAAGTGATTTTGCGGGCGGTCTTGACAACAATGCTCACTATAAGAAGGTCTGCGAAATCGCTTCTGCAGAGGGCAGTGAAGTGCTTCCCATCTGCGCAGAGCTTGAGGCTGAAATTGCATCGCTTGATAAGGAAGAAAAGGAAATCTTCCTCGCGGAGCTTGGTGTTGAATCGGGCGGTCTCGATCTCCTTGTCAAGAAGAGTTACGCACTTCTCGGCCTTATCTCATATCTTACCGCAGGTCAGCCCGAGGTCAGAGCCTGGACTATCACAAAAGGCACGAAAGCACCTCAGGCGGCGGGTAAAATACACAGTGACTTCGAAAGAGGCTTCATCAGAGCCGAGGTTATTCCCTATGAAGATCTTATCGAGCTTGGCTCAATAGCTGCCGCTAAAGAAAAAGGACTTGTCCGCAGTGAAGGTAAAGAATACGTTATGAAAGACGGAGATGTAGTTCTTTTCAGATTCAATGTATAAATAATATCCGCTCCCTGAGGAAAGATATCCTCGGGGAGTGATTTTTTTGAAGAAACGTGCAATAACGGCACTTGTGATGCTGAATGTATTCTTTGCTCTGATTGTGCTGAGATTGGCAGATCTTTCCGTACGTACACAGACGGCGGCAAATTTTTCGTCGGGAATAAGGCTCGATATAACCGAACTCAGAGGGACGATCTACGATTGCAATATGAACCCTCTGACAAATGGAGAAACAGCTTATCGCGCTATAGCGAAACCGACTCTGAAAGCACTTGCGGCGCTTGAATCGGAACTTGATGCAGTTGCATTTTCGTCGGTGAAACAAGCGTTTTCTTCGGGAGATCCTGCAATGGTATCCGTCAGTAACCGCAATTTTCAGGGAGCGGATATTGAGGTCGTTGAGTATCCCGTGCGTTATGATTCTCTTGCTTGTCACATAATCGGCTATACCGATTATGACGGAAGGGGAGTCAGCGGAATCGAAAAGGCATTTGATACTCTGCTTTCGGGTGCAAAGAAAACCGTATATGCCAGAGTTGCGGCGGATGCTCACGGCAAAGTGCTTGTAGGCGAGAAAATTGAAGTTTTTAACAATAACTTTCCGATGTCAGGGGTAATTCTGGCGGTTGACCGTAACGTTCAGCGCATTGCAGAAACGGCGCTCGATAACTCCGTATGCAGATGTGCGGCAGTAGTTGTGATGGATGTTGGAACAGGGGCAGTCAGAGCATGCGTATCAAGACCTGATTATGACAGAAACAATATTGCTTCTGTGCTCAATGATGCCGATTCACCGCTGATTAACAGGGCATTTCAGCCGTATAGCGTCGGCTCGGTGTTTAAACCTGTTGTTGCGGCGGCTGCACTCGAAAACGGAATCGGTGAAGATTACACACATAATTGTACGGGCAGTGTGACTCTCAACGGAGTTACCTTTAACTGCCATAAGAAAGACGGTCACGGTGAGCTTGATATGGAGTCGGCGGTAGCAGTTTCGTGTAACACGTATTTTATTTCACTTGCTATTGAGGTTGGCGCTGATGAGATTATCGAAACGGCAAAGAGATTCGGTTTCGGTGAGCAGACAGTGTTTGCGGAATCGATGAAATCCCGAAGCGGAAATCTGCCGGAAAAGGTTGATTCAATGGCGGCAACGGCGAATCTTTCTTTCGGTCAGGGAGAACTGACGGCAACCCCCGTTCAGATATGCACGATGATGTCGGTGATTGCAAACGGCGGTCTTTCCGTCAAGCCCTATCTTGTGGAGGGGCAGGTTGATGAAAACGGCAACGCTGTCAGAAAAGGCGGATATTCCGAACAAAAACAGATTATCTCACCGTCAACGGCAGAGATTCTGAAACGGATGCTTGTTGCTGTTGTGAAGGAAGGAAGCGGTGTGCGGGCGGCTTCGGAATTTGTTGGTTGTGCGGGAAAGACTGCGACGGCGCAGACAGGCAGAATGTCGGGCGAAGCGGAAATCTATAACGCGTGGTTCGCAGGATTCTTTCCTTCAGATAATCCGAGGTATGCGGTTGTTGTTCTCAGGGAAAACGGAGGAGAGGGAGCCGTCAGTTGCGCACCGGTTTTCAGAGAGATTGCGGAAGGTATTACCTTATCAGAAGGCTTGATTTCAACGCAATAAATATGTCTGAAAAGAATAAAAAAATATTTATAAAATATTTTAAAAAAAGGCTTGACAATGCCGGTTTTGTCTGCTATAATAGGCAACGTTCCAAGCGAACAGAAGATATGCGAGAGTGGCGGAATCGGCAGACGCGCACGTTTGAGGGGCGTGTGTTTACGACGTACGGGTTCAAGTCCCGTCTCTCGCACCAGGAGAGGATTCCTTCAACGGAATCCTCTTTTCACATCACGGAGAAAAAGCCAAAAGCTCTCCCTCGGATGCCCGTGCCGTGTAAAATTTAACGGGAAACAGAATATGCGGATATGGCGGAATTGGCAGACGCGTTAGATTCAGGTTCTAATGGGCGCAAGTTCGTGCAGGTTCAAGTCCTGTTATCCGCACCATACAGTATAAATCCGAACCTTATGCCAATCGGCGAAGGGTTCGGGTTTGTTCTTTTTCTGAACGGTTTATAAAAAGAAAAATGAGGGTAGTTTTTGAATAGCTACCCTCATTTTGCGTTGGTTTATTCTGATTGTTCAGCTTTCCACTTTTCGAAGATTGCTTTGCCTTCTTCACTTTCGCAGAAGCTGATTATGTCCGGAAGCAAGGTTCTCACC
>JAFVVQ010000023.1 GCA_017502085.1 Clostridia bacterium
CAAATTAACAAAACAAAAACATAATTATATCATTTTAAAAATCTTTGCAGGGTAAGATATATTCAAATCAATTCGGAGGATAAAAATGAACGAAAAAAAGAAATATTCCTACTCTTATTCTGCTGCGGAAAACAAAGAAATTAAAAGAATAAGAGAAAAATACACTGAACCTGACGAAAGAGAAACAAAGCTTGAACAGCTTCGCGGACTGGATGAGAGTGTCACCAAATCTGCAATGGCAGTTTCACTTACCGTTGGAATACTCGGTGCTCTGATTCTCGGTCTGGGAATGAGCTGTGTTATGGTGTGGGCGGAAAAAATGTTTGTGCCAGGAATTATTATAGGAATTATCGGACTTATAGTAACTGTCCTGGCATACCCGATATATAAAATAAAAGTTGAGAAAAAACGAAAAGAAATCGCACCGCTTATTATTAAACTTACAGATGAACTTATGAAATGAAAAGAACCGACTCGATTGAGTCGGTTCTTTGCGTTTATTTTATTTATATTATGATAAAGCCAAAGGATGCATCTCGGGCTTGTCGGGATACATCCTTGTTTCTTACGATTTCTTTAATTTTCAGTTTTTCATTATTTCATCACTCAAAGCGATGATTTCTTTTGAAAATTTTCTGCGGCGTGAAGTGAGAATTTTCTTGTAAATGGGATAATTGACAATCGCCATAAGCATACCGACAATACCGATAGCAATTCCGGGTACCATAGCCTGTGCAAAGCCGATTGTTTCGCCGATATCCGTCATAACAAGACTCATTCCGCTGCCCATAATTATTGCCGAAAGGCTTCCGAAAACATAGGCAAAAACGTTTGCAGGTTTCTTCACTTTTTTATCAAGCTTTTTAAGGGCATCAAGCTGTGTGTGTTCTCTCTCTGTGTACTGAGTTCTGATTTTCTGCACGATAAATTCTTTGTCATTTCTGTTCATTTTGGTTTGCTCCTTTCGTGTTTTGCAAGCCTATTATATATCCCCTGTGTTTGCAAAACTTTCAGGAATTATTTTGCTGTTATTTACGTTATGTTAATGTTTTGTTTAGAAAAGCCGACAACACCATAACATATTCTGTTCCTATTTGAGAAGCTTAATATCAAAAAAGCGGAACACCGCAAAAGACTTATCAACATTTTTGTCAATGCGATTTATCTTTATGACGATAAACTCGTTATCACATTCAATTATAAAGACGGAGCAAAAAACGTCAGTTTTGAAAAAATCAAGGAATCATCCTCATGTTCGGATAAAATAAATAACGGCGCGCCAAAGCATGATAATCCGAACCTTTTCTTTTCACAGAATCGGTTCGGATTATTGCTTTTTTTCTACTTATATGATATTATTATTTAAAAGCTTTTTGCTTTGGATATTATGTTGATGAGGTGATACAGTGAGAATTTTCTTAAAAGGATTGCTTGGTTTTTTTGTTGGGTTATTTGTTATTGCGGTAATTCTTCTTGTTGCTCTCCATTCTTTTGGGGATAACAGTCTTTCTAAAAGGGAGATTTTCAGGCTTGTTGAGAAGCATTCGGAAACAATCCTTGCAGACATTAATGCGAATGATTTTGCTGATATTCTCACAATTGATGGCGTAACGGGTGTTGAATCGGGTGACGTAACAGCTGTTGAATGCGGCGGTGAAGGCCTTGCGTCCGCTACAAGTTATTACGGTTTCTACTATATCGAAGCCGATAAACCTGTTGTGCAATGGAATGGTATGTTTGACGAGGCAGATTCTGATGAAATGATTCAGGATGGAGACGGTTTTTCTTATACCGAAATGCACGGTGACAACACTCCGAGCGATAATGTTTATTATACAGAAAGAATTTTGCCTGGATTTTATTATTATGAGTGGCATTTCTGAGAGTTGCAAGAGATTAATGTTGTTTGCATCTCATTTTTTTACCTTATAATATTGTTTTTCATTGTCAGAAATCAAATGAACTTCCCGTACATTATTATGTGCGGGATTTTGTTTTATATATCGCCGCTATATGATTGACACTGACTGTTATTTGCGGTAAAATAACAATATTGTACTTTTTACGGAGGATATGTTATGAATCAAAAAATAGTTGTTGCCAATATCGGTATGAAATTCGGTATGTGTCACGTCGAGGGCGCTATGAGTTACGGCGCCGAGATTGCCGCTATCTGCGATAAAAATGAAGAAAACCTGCGTTTTGCGGGTGAGAGATATAATATTCCCGAGGAAAAGCGCTTTACGGATTATATGGATTTCATTAATGATCCCGATATTAATCTTGTAACTGTTGCTATTCCCGACCAGCAGCACGTCAAGGTTTCCTGCGATTTTCTTCGTGCCGGTAAAAACGTGCTTTGTGAAAAGCCTCTTGCACTTACACGTGAGGATCTCGAAGAAATGATCAGAGTATCCGAAGAATCGGGCGCAAAGTTTATGGTCGGTCAGATCTGCAGATTTACTCCCGCATTTGAAAAGGCGAAGGAACTGATCGAATCAGGTATCATCGGTGAACTTTATTACGTTGAATCCGAATATGCTCATGATTACATGAAACTCTGTGACGATTGGCGTGCAGACCCGAAACGTCACGGTGTTATCGGTGGCGGCTGCCATGCAGTAGACCTTCTCAGATGGCTTGCCGGCGACCCGAAGGAAGTTTTTGCATACGGTACTCACAAGCTTCTTCCGATGGTTGATTACGACGATGCAACGATTGCAATTATGAAATTTGATAACGGTGTTGCGGGCAAGGTTTTTGTTTCAACGGGTTGTAAGCGCGATTATACAATGCGTACGGTTATTTACGGCACGAAGGGAACAATTATCTGCGATAACACTTCCCCGACGATGACTCTTTTCACGGTCGATGAAGAGGGCGTTACAAAAGAACCTCAGACAATCGAGATTGAGGTCAATAATCATAATGCCGCAAGGGAATTCGAAATTTTTGCAGAAGCGATTCTCAACGATACACCCGTTGCAATGGATGCTCGTGAGGGTGCAAAAACGGTTGCTGCCTGCCTTGCCATTGTTGAAGCGGCAACAACGGGAAAAATCGTTAAACCCGATTATAATTTTTAAAAAAATTTTTATAAAGTGAGTTTTGTGATGAAGAAATCAAATGCTTTGGCGCTGATACCGATAGGGGTATTCGTTGTCTTTTATCTTTCGCTCGGAATTATTTTTGAATACGTTATGAAAATTCCGATGGGATTTTATAACGTTCCCGTTGTAGTTGCTTTTCTGGTCGCACTGTTTGTTGCGGTTATTCAGACAAAGGGAGTTTCCCTTGAAGAAAAATTCGGCATAATGGGTGAGGGTATCGGCGATAAGAACATTATAACGATGCTTGTTATCTTCCTTCTTGCGGGAATTTTTGTCGGTGTTGTCGGAAGAAGCTCTGCTGAAAGCGTTGCGTATTTTATGCTTTCCGTTACTCCGCCGAGGTTTGCGGTCGTTGTTTTGTTCGTTATCAGTTGCTTCGTTTCAACGGCAATGGGTACGTCTGTCGGCACGATAACGCTTATCACTCCCATTGCGGTTGCGATTGCGGCGGGCTCGGGATTCTCGCTTCCTCTTTGCGTAGGAACGGTTGTCGGCGGTGCAATGTTCGGCGATAATCTTTCGTTCATTTCGGATACGACGATTGCCGCCTGCAACGGTCAGGGATGCAGAATGAAGGATAAGTTCCGCACAAACTTTGCGATTGTTGTTCCGGCGGCTGTTGTGTCTCTTGCGATAATTTTCGTTTTATCGTTCAATTCGGATATAGCCGAGAACATCAATAAGGATTACAGTCTGGTTCAGATTATACCTTACTTGCTGGTGCTTATCAGCGGTATTATCGGCATAAACGTTTTTCTGACGCTTCTTATCGGTATCATTTCGGGCAGCATCATAATGCTTTTAACGGGCGGTATCGATTTCCCGACTCTGCTTTCGAATATGGGCTCCGGTGCATCGGGTATGTTTGAAACCTCGATGGTTGCCGTTCTTGTTGCAGCACTCTGCGGTCTCATCAAGCATAACGGCGGTTTTGATGCTCTGCTCAACGGAATACGACGTGTGTTCAAGGGCAACAAAGGCGGTCAGCTTGGTATCGGTCTGCTTGTCGGACTTATGGATGTTGCAACTGCAAACAATACGGTTGCTATCGTAATGGCAAATCCCATTGCATCTGAAATGGCAAGAGATTTTGATGTTTCTCCGAGAAAGACCGCATCAATTCTTGATACTTTTTCGTGCATAACCCAGGGCTTCCTGCCTTACGGCGCACAGATTCTCGTTGCTCTTTCAGCAGTCAGCACTCTCGGATATGAACTGACGGCATTCGATATTATCAGATATCTCTTCTATCCGATGATGCTTCTTTTAAGTTCGCTTGTGTTTATTTTTATCATACCCGAAAAGAAGAAGGCTCATTAACCGAGCTGTATTCAGAATAAAAAGAGGTGTGCGAAATGAAAGTTGTATTCCGCATTTTTACTTCATCCGTTGTTTCGGTTATACTTTTTATATGCAATCTTCTTGATTTGCCATGCTATCCGATGGGTCAGAGGATTGAAATTGATAATTTCAGGGAGACTTTCTGCGAGGATTTCGATAAGGAAATCGATTGGAGTATCTGGTCGGGTCATTATCAGTACGGCAATACAACCGAGCCGAGAAAAGGAAGTTACTGGAACAAAAATCTGGCATATACCGAAAACGGAAACCTCATTATTCCCGTTGTTTATCTTGAAGACGGTATGGGAGGCAAGGGCGCGGGATGGTATACCGCAGGCATTGATACCGATTCCGATGCTGAAAACGGGTTCAGCCAGAAATACGGTTATTTTGAATGCAGATGCATTCTCCCGAAGGGTGCGGATATATGGAGCGCATTCTGGCTTATGAACGACGGTGTTTATAATGAAGACGGTTCGGGAAGAGACGGAACGGAAATCGATATTTTTGAAAGCGACCGATACGGCGCCCGTTTCGGAAATACCGTCACAAGCAATCTCCATTTTGACGGCTACGGCGACGCTCATCGGAAAATGGGTGCAAGAGCCTTCTTTACGGGGAATAACCCCTATGAGGAGTTCAACACCTACGGTCTTGAGTGGAATGAAAACGAATATATTTTCTATATCAACGGCGTTGAAACCTTCCGCACGGATTTCGGCGGAGTCAGTCAGAATGAAGAATATCTCATTCTTTCCGTTGAGATGAGGGGAGAAGACGGTGTTCCTTCGGAGAGAGAGAATGCTCCCGCAGACGGCGCACAGTTTGTGGTTGATTATGTGAAGGTGTATCAGTATAAATAAAAAATCAGCGGAGACGGTCATTGCGACTGTCTCCGCTTTTGTGCTTCTTATTTCTGATAAATCTTAACGTAGTCCACGATGAATTCGGTTTTGTAATTTTCTTTGTCAAGAGTTCCGAGTTTTTCGGGATCGGGGATTTCAAGCGAAACTATAACGTCTTCTTCAACCTGAGAAACACCGTTGCCGAATGTTGAACGTACCGTTTCAACTCCGTTTACGTAGAAAATGTATTCTTCCTCGGTCCACTCAAGACCGTAGGTGTTGTATTCGTTTGTGATATCATTGCCGTAGAAACTGCCGAGCATATTGGATTGAAAGCCATCCTGAACACCGTCGACACCGGCGCAGTGAATTGCGTGGGTGATGCAGTATTTTTCTTTGTTTTCAAATTTTTTGGATTCAAAAATATCAAGTTCCGCACCGCCTACACCGCCTTTTGAAACGGATGCGGTGTAGGGAGAATCCGCCTGAATCCAGAAAGCGCTCCAATAACCCGCTCCTTCGTTGACCTTGCACTTGATTTCGAAATAGCCGTTCTTGTATCTTTTGCGGAGTTTGATTGCGGCAGTATACCAGCCTTCACCGTATTCGCCGTCTGTGAGGTATTCTCCCGCAATAACGAGGTTGCCGTCTCTGACCTCAACCTGACTCGATGCGTTGAATCCGCCTCGTCTGGCGCCGTTTCCTCTGTACTCCCAGATGTCGGTGTTGAGAGTGTCACCTTCAAATTCATCGTAAACAACAACGTTGTAGCCTGTCAGGTCAAGTGCCTGACCTCTCGGGGTGAGAGGCAGACCAAAAATGAGCATCTGCAGAATTTCGATGATTGCCATTATTCCCGAGAAAAATCCTTTGAACGAAAATCCGGTGAATAGATTTCTTGCGTACTCAAAAAGCTTTTCGACTGCCCAGATTTCTCTGTAACTGAGCTGAAGAAGTTCATAGATTTTGTCAAGCATAGCCGCACCTCCAATTTTAATTCTTTATTAGATTATAATATCGGAAAATTAATAAGTCAATAGCCGATTGACAACGTGGCTTTGATGAAATAAAATATAAATATAATCAAGGTATCAGGAGAATATTTATGAGAAAAATCGGCAGACAAGTTAATTTTATCGGCACGTCGGAAATAAATCCGAGAAACGGCGAAGGCTCGTTTATCAGGCGTTCTGACGGTTCGATTGTTTTTGCGTATACCGAATTTGTCGGAGACGATTGGGAGGATGACGCTGTTGCACGTATTTCCGCAACAGTCTCATATGATGAGGGCGAAAACTGGGGAGAAAAGCACGTGCTTTTCAATAAACCCGATGAAGCAAAAAACATTATGAGTTTCTCATTTCTGCGGATGAATAACGGTGATATCGGTGCGTTTTATATTATCAAGAACGCCGATGAAACCGATCAGATTGTATTTTGCCGTTCGGCTGATGAAGGCAAAAGCTGGAGCAGTGCCAAAAACTGCCTTGACTGTCTGGATGAGCAGGATTATTACGTTATCAACAATGACAGAGTGATCAAGCTGCCCGGCGGAAGAATTCTTTTTGCCGCCGCAAGGCATACCGTTCTGACCGAGCACAAGGAGTTTATGCCGGGAGTTATCTGTTTCTTTGTTTCCGACGATGACGGAGAAACGTTCAGAAAGATTGAAACCGAATTTTCCTGCCCGTTCCCCAAAAACCCCGATGGCTATGAAGAGCCGGGTCTGTATGTTCTGCCTGACGGAAAAATATGGTGCTATATCAGAACAAGTCTCGGCTTTCAGTTTGAATCTTTTTCGACGGATAACGGTGAAAGCTGGAGTGTTCCCGAGCCGAATATTGCCATTTCATCCGCCTGCTCACCGATGCTTGTCAAGGATTGCGGTAAATATACGGTTGCAGTTTTCAATCCCGAGCCCGAGCATCTGATGAGAGACGAAAATGAGCCGTGGGGCAGAACTCCTTACGTTATTGCAATCAGCTCCGACAGAGGCAGAACATTTGAAAAGCATAACGTTTTTTATCTTGAAGATGACCGCAATAACGGATACTGTTACCCCGCAATCACTGAAACGAAAGACGGTTTCCTTGTTGCTTATTATCACAGTAATTCAACGGGGATATGTCTTAACAGCACTAAAGTCATAAAGATAACTTTTGATGAACTTGAATATGCGATGCGCAAATCTCTTGTTGAGTCGTATCAGGGTAAAACCGTCAGAATAGTTATGGACAGACCTCTGGGGTACGTTCACAAAAAGGAAAATTATACTCTCGTTTATCCGATAAATTACGGATGCATTCCCGACGTTATCGGCGGTGACGGTGAGGAGCTTGATGTTTATCTTCTCGGAGTTGATGAGGCGGTGGATGAATATACCGCAAAAATAATCGGCATTGTTCACCGCAGAAATGATGTTGAAGATAAGCTTGTTGCCGCACCCGAGGGGATGAATTTCACGAAGGAAGAAATTGAAGCGGCTGTCCGTTTCCAGGAGCAGTATTATGACAGTGAGGTTGAAGTTGCGGAATGAGAATCACGATTGAACCCCTGAAAGCGGAAGACTACGGCAAATGCTCAAATATATGGGATATGAAAAAGCAACCTCTTGCCGAAAAATGGCTTGAAGAAATTGTTGCGGGTATACGTACGGTTTACGTTTATAAAATTGACGGTGAATTCATCGGTGAGGGTGCACTTGTGACTGAAAACGGCGACCCCGATTATACCGTAGCGGGTCAGCGTGTCTACGTTTCACGGATGATAGTCAAAAAGGAATTCAGAGGCAGGGGAATCGGGAGCAGAATTCTTGAGTTTCTGATTGAAAAAGCGAAAGAATCGGGATTTTCCGAGATGTCACTCGGAGTTGATAAAGATAATGCCGCCGCTTTGCATCTTTACAGAAAATTCGGATTTGATCAGGTGATATTTGAAGGTACAGATGAATTCGGAGAATATTACAAGCTTCTGAAAACGCTTGTATAAATATCGTTTTGGTATTATAATATCTTCAATGACAAATACCGCTCTGCAAACGGAGAGATTCTTCGTCTGCGGGCGGTTTTTCTAGGTGTAAAACAAATCCTCAACGATATCGGCTATATGTTCGGGCGCAACGTTGTTCCGATTCAGCAGATCTGCAAGTGTTTCGGCGGCACCCTTGCATTCCGTGAAAAAAATATAGTCTTTCGTGCCGTCGGCAATACCGAATTGCAGTGAAATTCTGCCTTCGGTTCTGATTTCTCTTCTTTTTACAAAATACATCCGAAACCTGCTTTCTGAAACTGTTTTCAACCTAAAATATCATCGTTTGCCGACGAAGATTGTCGCAATATCTGTTCGCATGTTTCGGAGATAAATTTTTATGTTTCTTGACTGCACGCCGCGACGGTGGTATACTTTGGTTATAATATTACTGAAAGAAAAGGAATCATTATGGCAGTCAGATTGATAGCAACAGACCTTGACGGAACACTTATGGCACCCGACCATATGACCGTTACCGAAAGAACAAAATCAGCGCTGTTTGCGGCTCACGAAAAAGGCATTAAAATTGCCGTTGCAACGGGCAGAACGCTCACGTTCACCGATTCCGTAACGGCGCAGATTCCGTTTGCGGATTACGTTGTCAGTTCAAACGGGGCGGCGGTTTATGACTGCAACGCAAAGAAATATGTTTATTCAACCCTCGTGCCCAATAAAGTTGTGCTTGAAGCGGTCGAAATGCTCAATTCTCTTCCCGTTCATTATCATATTTATCTCGGAGGCAGAATATATATTCAGAATTCAGCCATGAACTATGCGGCGGATACGGGGTTACCTGAAGAATTCCTGAAGGATTTTATTTCGAGAGTCACCGTCTGTGACGACCTGAAAGAGGTTATCGGTGATTCTGACGTTGAGGTTATTGATATATTCTCAATGGGTGAAAATGAAACGGAAATAGTTGAGTTTATGAAAATGAATAATCTCGTTATGACTTCGGCAGTCAGAGGCGAACTTGCCGCAACCGCCCTCGGTGCGGATAAAGGTACGGCACTTGGCGGTCTTTGCGGTGTGCTTGGTATCACGTCTGATGAGGTTATGACCTTCGGTGATGCCGAAAACGATTGTCCGATGCTTGAGTTTGCGGGTCTTTCATTTGCAATGGAAAACGGCAGCGATGTCTGCAAGGCTTCGGCAAAAGCGGTTGCGCCGTCTAACGCGGTTGACGGTGTGGCTCAGATGATTGAAAAATATGCTTTATAAGAAATTGGAAGGAGTTGTAAAAAAATAATTATGGATATCAATAATATTCTTTCTCATTGCGACCATACTCTTCTTGCGGTCGATGCCACATGGGAGCAGATAAGAGGCATATGTGATGACGGGATTAAATATTCAACCGCAAGTGTCTGCATTCCCGCATCCTATGTGAAACAGGCGAAGGAATACGTCGGAGATAAACTTGCAATATGCACTGTCATCGGTTTCCCCAACGGCTATTCAACTTCTGCCGCCAAGGCTTTTGAAGCGGCTGATGCGGTGAAAAACGGCGCGGATGAAATCGATATGGTCATCAACGTCGGTAATGTGAAAGACGGTAAATATGACGAAGTGCTTGAAGAAATCAAGGCGGTCAAAGCCGCCTGTGACGGCAGGATTCTCAAGGTTATCATCGAAACCTGCCTTCTGACAGACGAAGAAAAAATCCAGATGTGCAGGGTTGTTACGGAATCGGGTGCTGATTTCATCAAGACCTCAACGGGATTTTCCAAGGGCGGTGCAACAAGAGAGGATATCGCTCTTTTTGCCGCCAATATCGGTGAGAATGTCAGAATGAAAGCGGCGGGCGGCATCAGATCGCTTGAAGATGCTCAGGATTTTCTCGATCTCGGATGCGAAAGACTCGGCACAAGCGCGATCGTGAAAATTGTCAAAAATCAGGTTGTTCAGGGATATTGATAAGGAGTTGATATTATGAGTTTGCCTACCCCTCATATTGCCGCAACCGAAAAGGATGCGTTTGCAAAAACCGTTCTTATGCCCGGTGACCCACTGCGTGCAAAATATATTGCGGAGAAATATCTCGAAAATGCAGTCCTTGTAAATAACACAAGGGGAGTGCAGGGCTATACGGGATATTATAACGGAAAAAAGGTTTCGGTTATGGCTTCCGGTATGGGTATTCCGTCAATAGGAATCTATTCCTATGAATTGTTTAATTTTTATGATGTCGAGACGATTATAAGGGTCGGCTCTGCGGGTGCAATCAATCCCGATCTTCATCTGCGTGACGTGGTTATCGGTATGGGTGCCTGCACCAACAGTAACTATGCGGCGCAGTATAATCTGCCGGGCACCTTTGCTCCGATTGCGGATTATCATACTCTCAAAAAAGCCGTTGATGTTGCCGAAAAACTCGGCATCAATGCAAAAGTCGGCAACCTTTACTCATCGGATACCTTCTATGACGATGCTTCGGGTCTTGCATCCTGGCAGAAGATGGGTGTGCTTGCCGTTGAAATGGAATCAGCAGCGCTTTATATGAATGCCGCAAGAAGCGGCAAAAAGGCGCTGTGCATATGCACGATATCCGACTGTCCGCTTGCGGGAGGTGAAGAGTGCTCTGCACTTGAGCGTGAGCAGACCTTCAACAAGATGATTGAAATTGCCCTGGAGGTTGCTGATGAATAACGGCGAACTGATAAAACTTGCCCTCGGAGCGAGAGAAAAGGCTTATTCGCCATATTCGGGATTCCGTGTCGGTGCAGCTTTGCTCTGCAAAAACGGAAAGGTTTTTACCGGATGCAATATCGAGAATTCGGGTTTCTCGGCAACAAACTGTGCAGAGCGCACCGCAATCTTCAAAGCTGTTTCAGAGGGAGAAACGGAGTTTGAAAAAATTGCGGTGGTCGGCGGTAAGGCAGAGGATATAATACCGTCGGATTACTGTGCGCCCTGCGGAATCTGCAGACAGGTTATGCGTGAATTCTGCGACGGCGGATTTGAAATTATTATCGCCAAAAACGAAACGGAGTATAAATCCGTAACGTTGGGAGAACTGCTCCCGATGAGTTTTGATGTGCGAGAGTTCTGAGGTGAAATATGGATTTCAAAACATTGATTCAGAAAAAGCGTGACGGTTTTGCGCTTACAAAAGAAGAAATTGAATATTTTGCATTTTCAGCGGCAGATGAAACTGCAAAGGATTATCATCTTGCAGCAATGTTGATGGCGATATTCTTCAACAGCCTCAACGAGGATGAAACTCTCTGGCTGACCGATGCGATGGCCCGCTCGGGTGATATGGCGGATTTATCGGGCGTTGAAGGTGTCAAAGGTGATAAGCATTCGACGGGCGGTGTCGGGGATAAAACAACTCTTATCGTTGCACCGGTTGTCGCATCCTGCGGGGTGAAAATGGCAAAGATGAGCGGCAGAGGTCTCGGCCATACGGGCGGTACTGTTGACAAACTCGAAGCCATTCCCGGTTTCAGAACGTCTCTTGAAACAAATGAATTCACGGATATTGTCAATAAATGCGGACTCTGTGTTGCGGGTCAATCGGGTAAGCTTTGTCCTGCCGATAAAAAGCTTTACGGTCTGCGTGACGTTACCGCAACCGTTGATAATATGCCGCTTATCGCATCGAGTATTATGAGCAAAAAGCTTGCGGGCGGTGCGGATTGCATCGTGCTTGATGTCAAATGCGGCAGCGGAGCGTTTATGAAGGATAAGGAATCCGCAACAGAACTCGCCGCAAAGATGGTTGAAATCGGCAAGGGAGCGGGCAGAAAGATTGCGGCTCTCATCACCGATATGGATACCCCTCTCGGCAAGAATATCGGCAATTCCCTTGAGGTTGCCGAAGCGGTTGAAACGCTCAGAGGTAACGGTCCCGAGGACCTGACGGAAGTATCTCTTCTTCTCTGTGCAAAGCTGCTTGAACTTGCGGGTAAGGGTACGTTCGATGAGTGCAGAGAACTTGCAAAATCGAAACTCGATGACGGTTCTGCGCTTAAGAAACTTGCTGAAATGGTCGGACTTCAGGGCGGTGACGCACAGTATATTTACGATACAGATCTTTTCCCGAAAGCGGAATTCAGCAGAAACGTTATAGCCGAAGAAACGGGATATATTTCTGCGATGAATACCGAAGGGGTCGGTTCTGTCTGTGTTGCTCTCGGTGCCGGCAGAAAGCGTAAGGAAGATTCAATCGATCCGAGTGCAGGCATTATTCTTGAAAAGAAAACGGGAGATTATGTTGAAAAAGGAGAAATCCTTGCGGTTCTTTATTGTAACGATGAAGTTTTTTTGGATGAGGCTGAAAAGCAATACCGTCAGTCATTGAGCTTCTCACAGACAAAGCCCGATACTGTTTCTCTTCTGCTCGGTATTGTTGAGTAATAATGCACAAAAAAACAACCCTTTTTTTGACTTGCCAATAAATATACATTATGTTATAATTAATCGAATTTAAATGAAAAGGAGAATTTTTCATGGGTAAATTAAATCAGATCGATAAGGCTGCCGAAAACAAAGGTTCAGGCATAAATACTCTTTGGCAGTTTATCAAGTTCATTTTTGTAAGCCTTGGTGCTTGCATCGTCCAGGTTGTCAGCCTTGCAATTCTTTACAATATCCCTGCAATCAAAGAACTCAGCGACACTGCTTTCCATTGGTGGGTATTCGACTACCCCGTAATCGAGGGTGAGCGTTGCGGTCTCGCACTCTTCATTTCAGCAAACGTTGCCAATGTTCTTGCTCAGATTGTTGCTTTCTTTATTAATAAGGAAAAGACTTTCAATTCAAGCGCAAACACAGCGATCACTCTTCCCATCTACATAGTTTTCACAATCGCACTTGTTTGCTTCTCTGCATGGCTTAATCCCGTTATCTTCCAGCTTTGCGTTAACAAGTTCAATCTTGGCAGCGGTCTCGCTCTTACAATTGCAACAGCTGTTTGCTCAGCACTTCAGTTCTTCCTCTATTTCCCCGTTGATAAGATTCTCTTCCACAAGAAAAAGGAAGATAAATAATTTCAGATTTTCAAAGCGGAGTTTTCGGACTCCGCTTATTTTTTTTTCAAAAACTGTGAGTTTTTGCTTCTTGATCCGACTATAGGGTGAAATGAGGTGATGTTGTGGATAAAGGTAACGAAAGCTATCAGAGATTTCTTGCGGGAGATAAAAAGGGTCTTGTTGAGATTATGGAGCTTTACAGTGATTCGCTTGTGGCTTTCATCAACGGATTTGTGCGCGATGAGAGCACAGCCGAGGATCTGATGCAGGATACATATCTCGAGCTTATAATCAAAGAAACAACGTTTCGCGGAGAGTCGCAGTTCAGAACGTGGCTTTTCAGAATCGCCCGAAACAAGGCTGTCGATTATATCCGTAAGCACAGAAAAATGATTCCCGTTGACGGATCGTTGGTTTTTCTGCCGGATTCACAGTCGGTTGAGAAGAACGCGGAGGATTCGGAAAGAAATAAGGCGGTTTTATCTGCAATGTCATCGATTAAACCGCTTTATGCTCAGGTGCTTTATCTGTCTTTTTATGAGGATATGACCAATGCCGAGATTGCTTCGGTCATCGGCAAAAGTAAAAGGCAGGTCGAAATGCTTGTTTACCGTGCGAAGGATTCATTGAAAAAAGCTTTGGAAAAGGAGGGCTTTGACTATGAATAAGTACGAAATGAGAGCGGAAGCAGTATTGAAGAAAAAAGAAGATTACCTTAAAAAGCGTGAAAATAAAATGCGTACCGCAGTCACGTTTTTCGCGACGGTGGCGTGTATTGCGGCGATTGTCGGTGTTGCGGCGGTATTTAACAGTATCGTCAGACCGCCCGATACTCAGCAGGTTATTTATGTTTATGCCGAAGCAAAGAATTACGGGAATTTCAAAACTTTCTATGTGAACGAAAAAAACGTAGAAAATGACTTTTCCGAATCAACAAAATTCGGTATTCTGGATGCTGATGGCGACGTTGTTTTGCCGCCCGTATACGATAACGCCATAGCGGTGGATGATAACTGTTTTGTTGTTGAAAAGGTTACTTCGGGAGTCAGGAAAGCGGCTCTCGTCGATTCGGACGGAGAGGTGATTTTTGATTATTTCAAAGGAAATCTTCTTCCTGTTTTTCATGATGGAAAAGTCCGTGTGCTGATAGTTGATGAAAGCGACGGTACGGATTTCCTCATCAATACCGACGGTGAAGTTGTGCTTGATATCAGGTTTGAGGATCTTTTTTATGCTCACACAACGGGGTGGGCGGGTTATGAGTATACTGAAGCGGTTAAGGGTATAAGCAATAATAAATATTACCTTATAGATTATACGGGAAAAGTCATCGGAATCTTCGGTGAGGAACCGAGCATCAAAAAATCCTACGGAAACGGGATCAACCTGACGGCGGCATACCGTCCCTATTCGGGCAATTATAAAACCTTGCTTTTCGGTGCGTGTGATGACAGCGGCAGAGAAATTGTGCCTTGCGACTTTCCGACCCTGAATTTTATCGGTGACAGGTTTATCGGCAGACGCGGTGATGAGCAGGGTCTTGACCCGCACGATGTTGTCGTGATATATGATACAAATGGCAACATTGTCTGTGAAAGCGGCAGATTCCACAATATCAGCTTTGATTACGGAGCGGAAACGGGTATCGGAGTTGTTATGGGTGAGTGGAATGATGAACTGATGATGAGCATCGGCGGATGTTGGGTTATCGACAAAGACGGCAACAAGCTTTCCGAAGAGTATGACCTGATAGAAAAGAATTCCGACGGCACTTATACCGCATATTCCGACGGTCATACGGTTATCAGTCAGCTCGATACGTGGGGTAACATTGTTGAGTAACACAAGTCCATCTTTTTTCGCAGCGGAGCTTCGGCTCCGCTTTTTTATGTTTGTATTGAAAATCTGACCGTAAGAAAACATCAACCGCAACATATAGTGTTTAAAAATTAAAAAAATTATTCAGAACACATAATTTTGTGGCTTTTGCCATAGATTAACACAACATATTGTGATATTATTTCATCACCGACCGATATTTCGGTGTATTCTGACCGGGTGAGGTGATTTAAATGAATATCCAGGGGCTTCAGAAGCTGACCTTGCTCGATTATCCGGGCAAAATGGCTTGTATCGTGTTCACGGGCGGTTGTAATCTGCGTTGTCCGTTCTGTCACAATGCATCAATAGTCCTCAATCCTTCGGCTGAATCCGAGATCAGCGTCGACGACGTTCTCGCTTTCCTTAAAAAACGTCAGGGCATTCTCGAGGGTGTTGTCATAACGGGCGGCGAACCTCTGATGCAGAAGGATATTTCCGATTTCATCGAAAGGGTCAGGGCGCTCGGTTACAGCGTCAAGCTTGACACCAACGGCACTTATCCCGATAAACTTCGTGACCTGATTGATAAAGGTCTTGTGGATTACGTTGCGATGGACGTCAAGGCATCACCGTCAGGTTATCCGCCTGCAGTCGGAATCGGCGGCTACGATATTTCAAGAATCACCCAAAGTATAAATCTTCTGCTTGAGGGCAGGGTAGATTATGAGTTCAGAACTACCGTTGTCAGGCAGTTTCACAGTGTCTTTGATATGAATGCGCTCGGCGAACTCATTAAAGGTGCCAGAAGACACTTTCTGCAAGGGTTCAAGGATTCGGGTGAGCTTATCGGCTTCGGACTCTCCGAGGTCCCTAAATCCGAGATGGAAGAAATGAGAAAAATTCTCCTGAATTACGTTGAGAGTTGTGAGCTTCGCGGAGTTTGATAAAGCATATTTGTAAAAACACCCAAAATACGGAGCTCATATAGTGCAGTTTTAACAAAGTTGAAGTGTGAACACAATATCTTGTAAAAACCCATTGACACAACCACAATAATTTGTTATCATTTACAAGCTGCCGTCAAGGGGAGTTTTGTCGGATAAGCTTATTTTAAGTCAAAAATAATATTGATATACATATTTTCAGAAAGGACGAGTTGCATGTATCAGGTAATTAAAAGAGACGGCAAAATCGCTGATTTCAACATCAGCAAAATCGCAGAAGCTATCAAGCTTGCGTTTGAATCAAAAGAGAAGCAGTATCATCCCTCAACAATCGATTTCCTTGCTCTCAAGGTAACTGCAGATTTCGAACCCAAAATTGAAAAGGACCTTATCGCTGTTGAAGATATTCAGGACAGTGTTGAGCAGGTTCTTATTCAGGCAGGTTATGCAGACGTTGCGAAGGCTTATATTCTTTACAGAAGACAGAGAGAAAAGCTCCGCAACCTCAAATCAACAATCCTTGACTATAAGGATCTTGTTAACAGCTACGTTAACGTTACAGACTGGAGAGTTAAAGAAAACTCAACCGTTACCTATTCCGTAGGTGGCCTTATTCTCAGCAACTCAGGTGCAATCACAGCTAACTACTGGCTTTCTGAAATCTATGATGATGAAATTGCCAATGCTCACAGAAACGCCGATCTTCACATTCACGACCTCTCAATGCTCACAGGTTACTGTGCCGGTTGGTCACTCAAGCAGCTTATTCAGGAAGGTCTCGGCGGCGTAACCGGTAAGATTACCTCTGCTCCCGCAAGCCATCTTGCAACGCTCTGCAATCAGATGGTCAATTTCCTCGGCATTATGCAGAATGAATGGGCGGGCGCTCAGGCATTCTCATCTTTCGACACTTATCTTGCTCCTTTCGTAAAGGTAGATAATCTCACATACGATCAGGTCAAAAAGTGCATTGAATCTTTCGTTTACGGTGTAAATACTCCCAGTCGTTGGGGTACTCAGGCTCCTTTCTCAAACATCACCCTTGACTGGACAGTACCCGGTGACCTTGCAGAGCAGAATGCAATTGTCGGCGGCAAGGAGATGGATTTCAAATACAAGGATTGCAAAGCCGAAATGGATATGATCAACAAGGCGTTCATCGAGATTATGATCGAAGGTGACGCCAACGGCAGAGGCTTCCAGTATCCCATCCCCACATACTCAATTACAAGAGATTTCGACTGGTCAGAAACAGAGAATAACAAACTTCTCTTTGAAATGACCTCAAAATACGGCACACCCTATTTCTCAAACTATGTAAACAGCGATATGGAGCCCAGCGACGTTCGTTCAATGTGCTGCCGTCTCCGTCTTGACCTTCGTGAACTCCGCAAGAAGAGCGGTGGTTTCTTCGGCAGCGGTGAAAGCACAGGTTCAGTCGGAGTTGTAACAATCAACCTTCCCAGAATCGCATATCTCTCTGAAAACGAGGCAGAATTCTATAAGCGTCTTGATAAGATGATGGATATCGCAGCCCGTTCACTCAAGATCAAGAGAACAATCATTACAAAGCTTCTTAACGAAGGTCTGTACCCCTACACCAAGCGTTATCTCGGCACATTCGAGAATCACTTCTCAACCATCGGTCTTGTTGGTATGAACGAAGTCGGTCTCAATGCAAAGTGGCTCAGAGCAAATATGATCAACGAAAAGACCCGTCAGTTCGCAAAGGATGTTCTCAATCATATGAGAGAGCGTCTCTCCGACTATCAGGAAGAATACGGCGATCTCTATAACCTTGAAGCAACACCCGCAGAGTCAACTTCATACCGTCTTGCAAAGCACGACGTAAAGAGATATCCCGGCATTATCACCGCTTCCGACGGAACTCCCTACTACACCAACAGCTCACACCTTCCCGTTGGTTACACAGAAGATGTTTTCGAAGCTCTCGATATGCAGGATGAACTCCATACTCTTTATACTTCGGGTACTGTATTCCACGCATTCCTCGGCGAAAAGCTTCCCGATTGGAAAACCGCAGCAAACCTTGTCAGAAAGATTGCTGAAAACTACAGACTTCCCTATTACTCAATTTCTCCCACATATTCCGTATGCAAGAATCACGGCTATATAGCAGGTGAACATTTCACTTGCCCCGAATGCGGTGAAAGTGCAGAGGTTTACAGCCGTATCACAGGTTATTACAGACCTGTTCAGAACTGGAACGACGGCAAGTCACAGGAATACAAGGAACGCAAGGTTTACAGCATTGCAAGCTCCGATATCACAAAGCACGGTACAGTCAAGAGAGCAGATGCTCCCGTTGCTGAAGCTGAAAACGCTTGTCCTCTTGCTGACGGTCTTTATATCTTCAAGACAGCAACCTGCCCCAACTGCAAGGTCGCTCTCGCTCAGCTTTCAAAGGCAGGTATCGCCGTCAACGAGATTATGGTTTATGAGAATCAGGATCTCGCTGTCAAACTCGGCATCAAGCAGGCTCCCACACTTGTTGCAGTTTCGGGCGGTCAGGCTGAAAAGTTCTCAGGCGTAGCTGAAATCAAAAAATTCATCGATGCGGCAAACGGTGCTGCAATCTAAAGGAATCAGTCATTATGTATGATATTATTATCGTGGGTGCGGGGCCCGCAGGTTTAACTGCGGCGCTCTATGCCCTCAGAGCAGATAAAACCGTTCTCGTGCTTGAAAAAAGCACCTTCGGCGGTCAGATAACCTATTCACCGCAGATTGAGAATTATCCCGGATTTGCAACGATGAGCGGCAATGAATTTGCCGATAAGCTTGTTGATCAGGTTATCGGTCAGGGTGCTGAAATCGAGATGGAAACCGTAACGGGTATCCGTGATAACGGTGCAACAAAAACCGTTATTACCGAAGACGGTGAGCATGAAGCGAAAGCGGTTATTATTGCAACGGGCGTCAAGCACAGACAGACGGGTCTCCCGAATGAAAACGAACTTGTCGGTGAGGGTGTTTCCTATTGTGCGGTATGTGACGGTGCATTCTTCAAGGGTCAGACCGTAGCGGTTCTCGGCGGCGGTAATTCCGCTTTGCAGGAAGCAGTTCTTCTCTCCGAGGGTTGCAGTAAGGTTTACGTTATCCAGAATCTTGATTACTTTACGGGCGAAGCAAGGCTCGTTGAAAAACTTAAGGAAAAGGATAACGTTGAATTCATTATGGGCACGGTTATCACCGAACTCAAGGGCGAAACTTCACTTGAAGGTCTTAAACTTAAGAAGGAATCCGACGCAACGGAATCCGAACTTAAGGTTGACGGACTCTTCGTTGCAATCGGTCTTATTCCCAACAACAAAGCTTTTGCCGATATTGCAGGTCTTGACGATTGGGGATATATCGATTCCGATGAAAGCTGCGTTACAAAAACCGCAGGCGTCTTTGTTGCGGGTGACTGCCGCAAAAAGCAGATCAGACAGATTACCACTGCCGCTGCAGACGGCTCGGTTGCAGCTCTTGCGGCTTGCAGATATATCGATTCTCTTTAAAAAATCAATCCGTAAAAGCGTTCCCTGACGGAATGTTTTTACGGATTTGTTATAAGATTATTTTATAAAGGAGTGAACGGATGAAACGGATAATTGAATTTTTTGCAGCAAACAAAAAGCTGACCGCGATTCTGTTTGCTTTTATTATTGTCGGTGCATTCCTGTCGGGTGCATACTTCTGGTTTTCGGAAAACGGCGGTATGACTCTGATGCCGCAGAAGGTGAGCGTGGTTATTGATGCGGGTCATGGCGGCAAAGACGTTGGTGCATCGTACGGCGGCAGAAACGAAAAAGACGATAATCTCCGCCTTGCACTTAAGGTTGTTGACTGCCTTGAGAAAAAGGGGATTGACGCAATTTCAACACGTACGCTTGACGTTTATTTGAGTCTTGAAAACAGATGCAGATTTGCGAATATCCGATCAGCCGATTTGTTCGTTTCGCTTCACAGAAACAGTGCGGCATCTGAAGCTAACGGAGTTGAAATATGGATTGGCAGTGAGAATTCTTCCGATGAGAGGAAACTTGCACAGAGCATTATCGACTCCCTTGATGAAGTCGGAATTTCTGCAAACCGAGGTGTCAAATCGGGATATGCCCGTGAGGGAAACGACTATTATGTCAACAGTCACACAAAAATGACAAGTTGTCTGGTCGAACTCGGATTCATTACGAGCGAAGCGGATAACAAACTCTATGACGAAAAGATTGACGAATATGCACAGGCGATTGCGGATGCAATTGAAATGCAGTTAAATAATAAGAGCTGAGGCGAAGGCGGACTTCACTTCAGCTCTTTTGTTTTTAAGTTTCAGAGAATGGGGTGCTGATTCCGACCAGCCTGAAATTGGTCGGCGGTCTGTCGCAGTTGAATCTGTAAACGCTCATCGCTATTCCTATGCCGAAATAAATGCAGAGATTCGAAGATCCGCCCGCACTCATAAACGGGAGCGTGATACCGATACTCGGCAGAAGCATGAGGCACATACCGATATTGATAATTGTCTGTGCGCCGATCATAAACACAACGCCGTAGCAGAGCAAGGCACCTGTCAGGTTCCTTGATTTTTTTGCAATATAGGCAATTCTGATGATGATAAGCGAGAGAATCAGAAGTAATGCCATACATCCGACAAAGCCGAGCTCTTCGCCGACAACCGAAAGAACCATATCGCTTTCGTTAACGGGAACGCCTGTCGGTGACTGAGTGTATGAGCCTTTGAAAAGACCGTCGCCCCAGAATTGACCCGAGCCGATTGCATTAACGCAACGTTGCTGCTGGTAGATGATTTTTTTGTAGTCATATTCGCTCAGAGCCTCGGGATAATAGATCGCAAGGATTCTCTGTCGGTGGAATGCTGAAAGAAACTTTGTCCAAAGCAGAGGAATAAAGGCGATTCCCATACCGATTGCAACGGCAAAATATCGGAGCTTAACACCTGCAACGAACATCATTCCCACAAAAATGAGAGCAAAAACGATTGCCGAACCGAGGTCATCGGTGATGATAATCAGACCGATGGGAACGAGTGCATGAAGCGAAAGCAAAAGAACGTTTCTGATATTGTTGATGTTGTCCTTGACGGCTTCGATATGCGCGGTGAATGTGATTATGAAACCGATTTTCGCAAGTTCCGACGGCTGGAAATTAACCTTTGTATCGCCGAGTGTGATGATCGGCAACCAGCATCTTGCGTTGGGTCTGTCGGAAGGTCCGTCACCGAAGGGGAACAAGAGCAGAATCAGCAGAAGACATATGCCGCCGATGAACGGCCACAGATGAACAACTGAATCATAGTCAAGAAAGGATATGAGAATGCAAAAGGCAATGCCGACTCCCGATGCGAGTATCATTATCAGACAGTCTCGGCTGATAAAATCTCCGTCTGCGATTGCATCATTTCTTGTGGCGCTGTATACCATCAGTGCACCGAATGCCGAGGTCAGGATGCAGGTCAGATAGAGAAAGAAATCCGTTTCTTTGAGAACGGGTTTCAAAGAGCCTGTTTTGCTCATTTGCTTCACCTCCGTTTGCGGTTAAAAAATGCAGGGGCCGGCGTCTGTCGACCCCTGTGAATTTTTGTTTTTTAATCAGCGGACTTCGTCAAAAAGAAGAAGATATGCTTCTGCGATGTATGCGCCTGCCATGCGGCCTGTTGAAACGATTTCTTCATTCTCTGTGAGGTATGAATGCCATTCGTTTGAGGGGAGAAGATAACCGATCTGATCGTTTGTGATGCCGAAAACAAGGAGAGTCTTGTCGCCGGCAGCATCAGCGAAGGATGAATATGTCCATTCGTCGCCGTCCCAGGTTTCCTCAGCGGTATGTACGCCGCCGTATGCAATTTCGGGAGCAAGTTCGCCGGGGATGATTGATACTGCGATGTCGTTGCCGAATTCACAGTAACCTACTTCAGTAACAACTTCATATGTGCCGTTGTTCTTTACGATTTCGTTGGTAAGAAGACCGCCCTTTGCGGCAAGCTTGAGAATGCTGTTGTCAACGGGAACGTAAACCTCAGAAAGTCTGATGTTGAAGATGGGAGCAACTCTCTTATCGTTGTTGATTGAGATTGCAAGTTTTGCAAGTTCTTCACCGAAAAGAGCGAGTCTTGCATAACCCTCGCCGTATTCCTTGTAAAGATCCGATTCGGTGTCAACCTTGGGGAGGTAATCGTATTCGGAAGTCATAGCGAGTTCGGCACCGAGAACGTAGAATACGTTAGCCTTTGCGGTTTCGTTGATGTATTTTTCCATATAGTAGGGATAGTCACCTGTGATGAGTGTACCTGCGGCGCCGTTGCCTACACAGTGAATGGGAGCGTTGAGGAGCCATGTTTCCTCTGAACCGTCAGCGGGAACGAAGCGGAGTCTGTTGAGCTTTGTGTCATAAACCTTGGGTGAACGCTTGTCATAGATGAACTGAGTTGCATCGGCGTAACCGTAATAAAGTTCGCCTTCCTTCATATCATCGATAGCGTCAAGCATTGATTTGACGGTTACCTTGTAAAGGTTATCCATAAACTCTTTGTTCTGACCGTTGGGGAGCTCCATGCCGAGAAGATTCTTGATGGAAGCAGTGAAAAGTGCGGTTATGAGGTTGCCGTTGAGACCGAAGGTGTCAACGCAGCTATGCTGATGAAGAGCGGAAATGTTAATGGAATCGATATCAAGGTTTCTTGATGCGGCTTCCTTTTCAAAAGCGGCTCTGATACCTCTGACGTCAGATGATGACATACCGTAGGTGTCGATAGCGCAGAAAATCGAAATGCCTCTGCCGTCAGAAACTGCAATTGTTCTGACTTTCTGATCGTCTCTGATTTCTGTTGCGAATTTGTCGCCGATTGCAAGGCTGCCGCCTACGTAGTGGCCGACTTCAAGCTCTTTGCCGGTTTGGATACTTGCATTTGCATATCCGATTGACCATTTTGCATCTGCGGCAGGAGTCTTGATGAATTCGTCTGCGGACATACCTTCGTAGAAGTTCTCGGAAACGTATTTGTCTTTTGTGACCCAGTCTTTGGGCTCGAAGATAAGAGCGGCAATGCCGTTTACGAGACCGTCGAGAAGCTTGTCAACAAAGCGATAGAAGCCTCTTTCAAACTGAGAGGTAACTTCTGTCGCGGCGGATGAGGGGATGCAGAAGGCTGCCGAGAATACGAGGGCAACCGAAAGGATGATTGCGGTTACTTTTTTTGCCATTTTAAAATCCTCCGTAACTTTTTTCGGTAGTTAACCGTTAATTCATATCTTTAAGCTCCATGTCACCGAAGCTTATAAGCTTTTTCTTTCTCATAAACTCAGATACAGCGAGAGTAATGAGAGCGGGGGCAATGAAATGCATAATGAAAATCTCAACGAGGATAACAACGGGCTCCGTGCCGCCGTCAGCCATTGAATTGTAGGTCATAAACTGACCGACGAGACCTGACGTGCCCATACCTGAGCCTGATGCATAACAGGTCATTTTGAGAACAGCCGTTGAAATCGGGCCGAGGATTGCACTTGCGATTATAGGCGGAATCCATATCTGCGGATGCTTGACGATATTCGGCATCTGGAGCATGGAAGTACCGACACCCTGTGCGATAAGACCGCCGACCTTGTTTTCGCGGTAACTTGCAACTGCGAAGCCTATCATCTGTGCGCTGCAGCCGACAACTGCCGCACCGCCCGCAAGACCGTTGAGTCCGAGGATGATTCCGAGAGCGGCGGAGCTTATCGGCAACGTCAGGCAGATACCCATAATAACCGAAACAACGATGCCCATCAGAACGGGTTCTTTTTCAACACCCCAGTTTATAAGCTGACCGATATAAGTCGTAACCTTTGAAACGGGAGGTCCTACGAAGATACCTGCGGCACTGCCGAGAATGATTGAAACTGCGGGTGTGAGGATGATATCAAGCTTTGTTTTGCCGCTGATAAGCAGACCTGCCTGAATCGCGACGAATGCCGCAATAAATGCACATAACGGGTCGCCGGGACCTGAAATACCGCCGAAATCACCGGCAACAATATTCTTCGCAAAAGCACCGACAATACCCGCTACTGCGGCACAAGTGCCTGCGAGAGGGGAGCATTTGTATTTGAATGCCATTCCGACGCCGATGCCTGCGCCGGTTACCGATTTCGCAATGTTTGCAACGGCGATGAGGTATGTGCCGATAATATTCGGGATGAAATTACCGATCTGCTGAAGAATCGTGCCGATAATCAGAGTTCCGAACAAACCGAGTGCCATACCCGAAAGACCGTCAATAAACACATAATTGAGAATACTTTTTACCGATTTCAATTTTTTCACCTTCCTTAAGTATTCAATAGCCGTCAGATTGCTTTATTTCATTATTTTTGCGAATGCATCGGCATAGAGCCCCGCGATGAATTTTGCACCGTTTTCATTGGGGTGAACGCCGTCATCCGACCAGTGATACGCACCGTAGCCGATGCAAGCCTGAGCCATAAGTCCGTCAAGGGGGATGTAATAATCTGCAAATTCTCTTGCGAGCTTGCGTGTGATATCAATCTTACCGTTGAGGTCGGCTCTGAAAAACGCCTTATCTTCGACGGGAAGCAAAAACTGTTCGATAATCAGGATTTTTGCGTTTGTCTTTTCTTTGATTGCGCTGAGCACCTCTCTGTACTGTGCTTCGAAAACGTCGTTTCCGAGCCAGCAACGGTTTTCGGCTCTGTGCCAGGTGTCGTTGATGCCGATATGGATTGAAACCAGATCAGGCTGAATATCAACGAAGTCGCTCTGCAGACGGTCGACAAGGTCTTTTGTCTGATTGCCGCTGATGCCGAGATTGATAAAATCAAAATCGGTATCGGGATAAGCCTTCTTCAGAAGCTCAGCCGTGTATTTGGGATAGCCGTTACCGAGGTTGCGGTAATCGGAACGGTCTCTGCCGCAATCAGTGATTGAATCGCCCTGAAAAAGAATTCTCATTGTTTTCACCTCTTAAAATTGGTTTACTACTTTTCTGAGTGTTTCGGGGATGTTGATATGCTGCGGACAAGCCTTGACACAGGCACCGCATTTTTCGCATCGACCCGCAACGTATTCGATATCGGGCATAATTTCTTTGACAAGTCTTCTGCCGCCCGTGGTGATGTTATTATATGCCGCAAACACCTTGGGAATCTCAACACCGAAGGGGCAGGGCATACAGTATTCACAGCCCGTGCAGTTGACGGCAGTCAGCTCGTCGAATGCCGATTTTGCCTTGCGGAGAATATCAAGTTCTTCGGCAGAGAGCATATCGGGAGCGGATTTGTCTGCATAACCGATATTTTCGGTTACCATCTTTTCAGTACCCATACCGCTCAGAAGCATTCCGACTTCGGCTCTGTTCCAGACAAAATCGAGCGCCCATTCAACGGGAGTTCTGGAGTCACCGAGAACGGAAGTGATTTTTTCGTGGGGAGCGGCAAGTTTACCGCCGAGGAGGGGCTCCATAACTATAACGCCGAGACCCTTTGAAGCGGCATATTCGAGACCTTCAATACCTGCCTGATAGTCTGTATCAATATAGTTGAACTGAATCTGGCAGAATTCAAATCCGTCATATGCATCAATAACCTTTTTGAAAACATCAAGATCATCGTGGAACGAAAATCCGAAATGTCGGATTTTGCCTTCCGCAATAAGCTTTTCGATTTTGGGGAGAACGTTGAATTTAACAACCTTGTTATCCCACGAATCATTGTTGACTGCGTGAAGCAGATAAAAGTCAATATAATCAATGTCAAGCTTTTTGAGTTGTTCGGCAAAGATTCTTTCGACGTCTTCTTCGCATTTCACCTCGCCGAGGGGAAGCTTTGTGGCAACGTAAGTTTTTTCTCTGTAGCCGTCCTTGATTGCTTTGCCGACGAGTCTTTCGCTTTCGCCGTTGTGATAGAAGAAGGCGGTGTCAAGGTAATTCACGCCGTTGTCGATACCGAGACGGATAATACGGATAGCTTCCTGCTCATCGATTTTATCCGTGCCTTCAACCGTCGGCAGACGCATACAGCCGAATCCGAGTGCGGAAACGTCAACGCCGGTTTTGCCGAGTGTTCTGTACTGCATATTTCTCTTTCCTTTCAAATACTGCGAGATATTATATCATAATATTATTATAAAAACAAGCGGAGCAAAGAATTATTCGGTGAATATTTTAAGGGAATACTTTCCTTCAAGCAAAGCTTTTGCCACGTCGGATGAATCGTTGATTTCATCCTCGAAATAAACTCCGCCGGGTTCCATTGTGAGAACACCGTGGAAATCTGAGCCTGAAAGCTTTCTGAATCCGAATTTTTCAGCCCAGCGGTAAGCAATGTCATTTCGGGAATCGTGGTTGCCGTGGCCATTATAAACCTCAATGCCGTCAACGATACCCGGCGCTTTGATTACCATACCTGTGCGGAAAGGGTGTGCCTGGAATACGGCAAGATTGTTTGCCTTTGCAATCGGCATAAAATCCTCAAGAGTGGGGATGTGAGCAATGTCCATTGAAAAAAGGAAATCCTCGTCAAAACCGTATACGAGATAATCGTTGTCGTTTTCGAGAAAACGCAGTTCCATGCCGAGAATAACTCTGAAGTTTTCATCGGAGAGGGCTTTTGCCGCATGATATCCTTTGAGGAAACACCTTACGTTTTCTTCGTAAGTGCCGCCAAAACGGTCAATGCAATGCTGCATATGGTCTGTTATAACAATACCGTCATAGCCGAGAGATTTATATCTTGCAACGATTTCAGCCGCCGTAACCTCACTGCAGCTGCTTGATTCTTTGGTGTGAATGTGTGTATCAAAAAGAAAGCCTTTCATCAAAAATGTCCTCTTTCATATTCAGATAAATATTCTGAAATCATTATATATCTGATTGTTCCGATAATCAATAGAAAAGTTTGATTATGCACCCCGAAACGACAAAAAATTTTTGTCGGCGGGGTTATAATCAGTTCGAAATGACGACGCAGGCGGGGGATTGCTTTGAGTACGGTTATCTATGCTGATATTCTTATTGCGGTAAATATGATAATGAATTATTTCCTGCTTCGGGCAAGTGCGGCGGTAACGGGATCGGATAGTAAAACGTTCAGGATTTTTCTTTCCGCATTTGCGGGAGGCGTTTTTTCTCTGATAATTTTCATTGAAGGCATACCTGCCGTTCTTGACGGAATAATCAGACTCGTCTTTCTTGCCGTGATGGTGATAATTGCGTTCGGCGCGGGGAATGTCAATACGTTTTTAAAAAACTGCGCCTCTTTTTTTATATCAAATTTTGTTTTTGCGGGCATAATGTTTGCTGTCTGCACCTTCGTTGCACCGGGAAAAGCGATGTATAAAAACGGAGTTGTTTATTTTGATATAAATATCGTAACACTTACCGTTTCTTCATTTGCGTGCTACGGAATACTGTCTCTCCTGACGAGACTTTCGAGAAAAAGAACACCCCATTGCAGCACGTATACTCTGACAGTTACATACAATGGCAAAACCGCTTCATGCAAGGCACTTTACGATACGGGAAACACGCTTCGGGACAGTTTTTCGGGCAGACCCGTAATCGTTGTTTCGGAGAAATTTGCCAGTGAAATTACGGCACCGCAAACTGAAATATCATCGCAGAAAAGCTACCGGATGATACCGTATTCAACAATAGGAAAAGGCGGAGTTTTACCGGCATTTCTGTCGGAAAAAATAACACTTGAAAGTCCGTCTCAGCAGGTGTCGGCGAAAAATATTTATATTGCCGTTACCGAAAAAAAGCTGTTTTCCGACAGCTTCGGTGCGCTGATAGGCACACCTGTTTTTGAGGCGGCTGACAACGAAACCGTAACCGTAAGGAGTTGATGATATGCTGGAAAAAATCAAAAGAATCATAGCATCGGTCAAGGCGAGAATTTTCGGTGTGGAGGTCGATTATATTAACGGCCCCGAAACCCTTCCGCCGCCGCTGACAAAGGAAGAGGAAAATATCTGCCTCGAGAAATTCGAGCAGGGAGATAAAGATGCAAGAGAAGAGCTTATAGTCAGAAATCTGCGGCTTGTCGTATATATTGCACGTAAGTTTGAAAATACGGGAATTCCCGTTGAAGACCTGATTTCAATCGGCACTCTCGGTCTGATAAAAGCGATCAATACTTTCAGAATTTCCAAAAACATAAAGCTCGCAACCTATGCTTCCCGATGCATTGAAAATGAGATTCTGATGTATCTGCGCAAAACAAATCCGATGAAAGCTGAAGTGTCATATTTCGAGCCGCTCAACGTTGATTGGGACGGCAACGAGCTTTTGCTTTCGGATATACTCGGCAGTGAGCCGGACGAGGTTTACCGTGATATGGAATCCGAGGATGAAAGAAGCCGTCTTTATAAAGCGGTTGAGTCTCTGAATAAGAGGGAAAGGCAGATTATGACGATGCGGTTCGGCATCGGAGGAGGTCGGGAATTCACGCAGAAAGAGGTTGCCGATATGCTCGGTATATCACAAAGCTATATTTCCAGACTCGAAAAAAGAATAATTGAAAAAATCAAAAAAGAAATATGAAATCCGAAGTTGTTTTATCAGAATCAGCAAATATTCCGCTCCACCATATCTTGACATTTCGGGTATTTATTGTCTTGACAGTTTACAAAATATAGTATATAATTGATTACAATTGTAATAAATTTTGTCAAACGGCAATTTTTCGTACTTTTAATAATAACCGATTGGAGTGGAATATTAAAGTGAGCGAGAATTTGATACAGTACGTTATCGATGCGGGCAAAGGCGATACAGCTGCTATGGGTATGCTCTATGCCAAAACTCTCAAGGCATCATTTTTCCTTGCATCGAAGCTCAGCGGAAGCGAAACTCAGGCGGCCGAAATAATCAAGAAGGCTTATGCCCGTGCTTTTTGTTCAATCGAAAAACTCAAGAAGCCCGAGGCATTCGAAATCTGGCTTAAGCAGATTATCGCATCTATCTATAAAGATGGTGCGAGATTCATTTTTGCCGATGCAGATGCCAATGCTCAGGAGCTTTCAGCTGATTTTCTGCCCGAATCCGTTCTTGCAAGTGAAGAACTTGTTGCCAAGGTTTCTCAGGCTGTTTCTCAGCTTTCACCCGAACGCAGAACGGCAGTAATTCTTTTCTACAATAACGGTATGCCCGTGAACGTTCTTTCAAGATTCCTCGGCGTATCGGACAGCACAGCAAATGCTATTCTCGGCAAAGCAAAGGCAGATATTCTTGCCAATGCCGGTGTTGAAGCTCCCGAGATTCCTGAGGTTGCAAGTCTTCCCGTACTTACAAGGGTTTTCAAAGAACTCACAGATAAAACGGTTGTTGACGGTGCACTTGTAAGAGAAGTTTTCACTTTTGCCATAGAAGCATATGCTGCGGCAAAGCCCAAAGCAGAGGAGACAGCGGATGAAACTGCAGAAGAGGTTGCCGAAGAAAAGGCGGAAGAAACTGTCGAAGAGACAACCGAAACCGCCGTTGAAAAAACCGAAGATGAAACGGCAGCCGAAGAAACTGCGGAAGAAGATCAGACGGAAACCGATGAATCCGAAGAAGCGGAAGAAGTTCCTGCAGAAGAAACTGTTGTTGAAACAGAAGAGGAAGAAGCTTCCGAAGAGGTTGTTGAAGAAGCAACCGAAGAAGTATCTGAAGAAGCAGAACCTGAAAAAGCCATTGAAGAAGTAATCGACGAAGAAAAAGCTGAGATGGAAGAAAGTATTCTTTCATTCCGAAATAAAATCAGCAGTATGCTTGGTACTGAGGCAGAGGAAAAGACCGCAGATGCCGAAACAGAGACTGATACATCCGAAGCGGAAGTTGAAGAAACTCCCGCATCCGAGGAAACTTCCGAGACGGCTGAAGAAGAAACGCCTGTCGCTGCAGACGAAGAAATTTCCGAAGAAACCAAAGTTGACGATTGGCATATTGAAATCAAAGACGATACCGTTGATGACGATGCGTTCGAGAGAATCAGACGCAGTGTTCCGGGTCTCGATGAAATCAAACAGTCGGTCGAAGAAGAGTATACGGTTGAAGAAACCCCCGAAGAGGAAACAGTTCCTGTACCCGTGACGGAGACTGTTCCCGTAACAGAAACCGAAGAAAAACCGAAGCTTACAAATAATCCTTCCATAAAGTTTAAGAAGAAACGCGAAAAGATAACCGCAAAGGTCAATATCAAGGTTATCATTGCGGCAATCGCAGTTCTTGCGGTTGTTATCGTTGCGGTTGTTCTTCTTGTCAGCGGCGGCAAAAAAGACGATAACACAACTACAACAACTCCCGTTGCAGATACCCTCAGAGTGCCCGTTGAATTCAACGTGATTCCCGCACTTGAAGATTATAAAGATATTGAGTTCCTCAACGAAAAGTTCAGCAGTTTCAAGGATCCCGATACCCGCAAATACGGTCTTATCGATTATCAGGGCAACGTCGTGCTTTCTCCCGAATATGACGGATTCAGACGTTGCAGTAGCGGCAGATATTACGGCGAAGGCAGTCTTGCCGATTCAGGCTATCATATTCTCGCAGTCAAAGGCGATGCAGAGTATGAAGTTGTTATGATGGGCGAAACGGCTATCGTATCCAATATTGCTCACGCTGACCACGCAACAAGCAACAACACAAGTATGAGCGGCGGCGATTACGATGAAAGAGACCGCTATTACGAAGGCTATGCGGCTGTCCGTAAGAACGGCAAATGGGGTTATGTTGCCCAGAACAGCGGCAAACTTGTTGTTCCTTACGAATTTGAAGCAGTGAACGATGTTCCTGCCGATGATCCCTCTGCGGCATATGACTACTGCCGAGGCTCATCAAACGGATATATTGCCGTCAAAAAAGGCGGTAAGATGGGCGTCATCAAAATCGAAAAGGATGCCTATAAGATTGTTGTTGATTTTACCTATGATATGATTTGTCAGGGTAACGGCGGAACGTTCCTTGCTTATAACGGCAAGGATTGGGGAAGCCTCGAAATCGGAACACTTTCCGAGGTGACAACAAGCGGTTCAACGGCTGAAACGACAACACTGCCTCCCGCTGTGACAACTCCCGCCGAGGTTTCAATCGGCACGTTCGTTGTCAACGATGACGAAAGCAATATCAGAACTTCACCCGATACCGATAAGGATGATAACATTATCACCGCACTCAACAAGGGATATAAGATTACTGCCTATGAAAAGAAAGAGGGCAGCAACGGTTCCGAATGGGTAAGATTTGAATATGAAGGCAAGGAAGCCTGGATTTCATCCAAGAAGCTGGATAAGGCTGAATGATATATTGCTTGACAAACCGTAAGGTTTAGTAATATAATAAATCGAAATAAATAACGAAACTTTGACGAAGAAGAATTCCGTTACTGCTCCCAGAGAGACATCCGATTTGCTGAGACGGATGTTGAGTATCTGTGGCGGGAAGGCCGCTTCCGAGTTCCGCCGTGACGAACGGCGGCGTTACCCGCGTTAAAAGGAATGAGTGGTGCAGTTTGCGCAATTTGGGTGGTACCGCGGCATATGCCGTCCCATTGGGTTGTGAAACTGCACCTTTTTTCTGCTTTTTATGCGGATTATCAATTAAAATGAGTGATTTATCACAGGAGGATAACAATTATGAAATGGACAGGCCTTAATGAACTGAGAGAAAAATATCTCGCATTTTTTGAATCCAAGGACCATCTGAGATTGCCCAGCTTCTCACTTGTTCCGCAGGGTGACAAGAGCATTCTGCTTATCAATGCAGGTATGACTCCCATGAAAAAGTATTTCACAGGCGAAGTGACTCCCCCCAGAAAGAGAGTAACTACCTGCCAGAAATGTATCCGTACACCCGATATCGAAAACGTTGGCAAAACCGCACGCCACGGCACCTATTTCGAGATGCTCGGCAACTTCTCGTTCGGTGATTATTTCAAGCGCGAAGCTACCGCATGGGCTTGGGAATTCTTTACAAAAGTTCTTGAAATTCCCGAAGAACTTCTTTACGTCAGCGTATATCTTGAGGATGACGAGGCGTATGATATCTGGACCAAGGAAGTCGGCGTAGATCCCTCGCATATGGTACGCTTCGGCAAGGAAGACAATTTCTGGGAGCACGGTGCAGGTCCCTGCGGCCCCTGTTCAGAAATCTATTTCGACAGAGGACCCTCAAAGGGATGCGGCAGCCCCGACTGTAAGGTAGGTTGCGACTGTGACAGATTTATCGAAGTATGGAACCTCGTTTTCACTCAGTTCGAAAACGACGGTAAGAATAACTATACACGTCTTGCAAATCCCAATATCGATACGGGTATGGGTCTTGAAAGACTTGCCTGTGTAATGCAGGATGTTGACAACCTTTTTGAGGTTGATACCGTTCGCAATATTATGAAGCACATTATGGAAATTGCGAAGCTCAATTACCACGATGATGAGAAAAAGGATATCTCCCTCCGTGTTATCACCGACCACATCAGAAGCACAACCTTTATGGTCGGCGACGGAGTTCTTCCCTCAAACAGCGGCAGAGGCTACGTTCTCAGAAGACTCCTCAGAAGAGCTGCACGTCACGGCAGACTCATCGGCATTGACAGACCTTTCCTTGCAGAGGTTTGCGATACCGTTATTGCCGAAAATGCAAATGCATATCCCAATCTTGTTGAAAAGAGCGACTATATCAAGAAGGTTATTTCAACAGAAGAAGAAAGCTTCTATAAGACAATTGACTCCGGTCTCGGTCTCCTCAACGAAATGATGGAAAAGGCTGAAAACGGTGTTCTTTCGGGCGAAGATGCTTTCAAGCTTCAGGATACCTACGGATTCCCCATTGACCTCACAAAGGAAATTGCAAACGAAAGAAACATTACCGTTGATGAAGAAAAATTCCGTCAGCTTGTCGAAGAAGCAAGACTCAGAGCAAAGAGTGCAAAGAGAAATGCTGCGGATTCAGACTGGAGAAACAGCGGCGTTTCATTCAAGGACGTTGCAAAGACCGAGTTTACGGGCTATACCGAAAACAATACAGAAGGCACTGTTCTTGCGCTCGTTTCAGACGGCGAAAGAAAAGACTTCATCGACGACGGTGACAGTGCGGTTGTTGTGCTTGACAAGACTTCATTCTACGCTGAAAGCGGCGGTCAGGTCGGTGACGTCGGCGTAATCAGAATTGGCGAAAGTGTATTTGAAGTTACCAATACAACAAAAGACCCCGACGGCGCATATCTCCATCACGGCACACTTTCAGGTGACGGCATCAAGGTAGGTGACGTTGCGGTGACAATATATAACGAAGAAGTCAGAGCTGCAACAATGAGAAACCATACTGCCGCTCATCTTCTTCAGGCAGCGCTCCGCGAAGCTCTCGGCACACACGTCGAGCAGGCAGGTCAGCTTGTCAATGCTGATGCAATGAGATTCGACTTCACACATTTCTCCGCACTCACCTCCGAAGAAATTGCAAAGGTTGAGAGCAGAGTCAATGAAATCGTTCTTTCAGCAATGCCCGTAACAAGCACCGAAATGCCTATTGAAGAAGCTAAGAAAGCGGGTGCAATGGCTCTCTTCGGTGAAAAATACGGTGACGTTGTACGTGTTGTCAAAGCAGGCGATTTCTCAACAGAGCTTTGCGGCGGTACTCACGCAGATAATACGGGCAAACTCGGTCTCTTCAAGATTGTTTCCGAGTCATCCGTTGCCGCAGGCGTCAGAAGAATCGAGGCAGTTACAGGCTACGGCGTACTCGAATATATTGCAAAGAATAACGCTCTTATCACGTCGGCTGCAGTGAATATGAAACTTGCTAACGTTTCCGAGCTTGATAAGAAGGCGGCCTCCCTCGTTGCCGACCTCAAGGCAAAGGAAAAAGAAATCGAGCAGCTTCGTGCGGAACTTTCATCTCTCAAGACGGGCGACCTTATGAGCGGAGCGGTTGACCTCGGCGGCGTAACTCTTGTTGCAACAACCGTTGAAGGTGTCAATCCCGGTGAGCTTCGTTCAATGTGTGACAAGGTCAAGGAAAACGAAAACGCAGTTGCCGTTATATGCGGCATCAACGGTGCAAGTGCAAACTTTGCCTGTGCGTGCGGTAAGGAAGCAATCGCAAAGGGTGCTCACGCAGGTAATATCGTCAGAGAAATTTCCAAGCTTGCAGGCGGTTCCGGCGGCGGCAGACCCGACAGCGCTATGGCGGGTACAAAGGACGTTTCAAACGTTGCAGGTGCAATGGCGGCGGCAGCAGACGTTGTCAAGGCAATGCTTAAATAATTAACGAAAGGAAATTGGATTATGGATTGCATTTTTTGTAAAATCATAAGCGGAGAAATCCCTTCAAATAAGGCTTATGAGGATGATAAGGTACTTGCTTTTTATGACCTTGAGCCTCAGGCACCCGTTCATATTCTGATTGTTCCAAAGGAGCACATCGCTTGTGCAGCGGATATCACTGCTGAAAACAGTGCGGTTATTGCCCATATTTTTGAAGTTGCGGCAATTATTGCCAAAGAAAAAGGTCTTGATGACGGCTTCAGAATTGTCAACAACTGCGGTGACAGTGCGGGTCAGACCGTCAAGCACATCCATTTCCACCTTATGGGCGGCAGAGATTTCGGATGGCCGGCAGGCTGATTATAAGGCGATCGGAGGATAAAGATATGCAGTATTACACAGTTGATATAGCAGGTCTCAAGAGAGATCTTATGCGTTGTCCCATCAGCGATAAGCTTGACATTGCCGCATTCATTCTTTTCGGCGACGTTGAGGTTACCGTTCATTCGGCAACGGAACTCATCAAGAGACTTCCTGAGTTCGATTTTATCGTTACTCCAGAAGCTAAGAGCATCCCTCTTGCTTACGAAATGGCAAGACAAAGCGGAAAAAAATATTTCGTGGTTCGCAAGAAGGCGAAGCTTTATATGAAAGACCCTGTTTCCGTCACTGTCCGCTCAATCACAACCGATGCGGAGCAGACTCTTATTCTTGACGGTATTGAGGGTGAACAGATCAGAGGCAAGAGAGTCGTTATTCTTGATGACGTTATCAGTACGGGTGAATCGCTCAAAGCTGTTGAAACACTTTGTGCAAAGTTTGATGCAAATATCGTAGCAAAAGCTGCCGTACTTGCGGAAGGCGATGCCGCAGAGAGAGACGATATCGTTTTTCTCGGCGTAATTCCGCTTATCGAAAAATAAAAGTTTTCCGGTAGGTGAATTCCGATGAAACGTCCGTTTGCCGTTATCGGCTTCACGGTGTTTTTGACTGTTGCATTTTTGTTTGATAAGAAAACCGGAGTAACGGCGGTCGCTTTGGCGGCGTTCACCGTTGCTCTGGTTATTGCGCTTTTACTGAAAAAGCTCCGCTATGCGAAAACCATTCCGATATGTATGGCATCGGGCATGGTTGCCTGTGTTATTGTTCTGGCTTCAAACGGTCTGTTTGCGGCGCCGGTTTCTTCTTTTGCGGGTAAGATTCTTCCGCTTAAAGCGAGAATTGTAAGCGAAGCGGAACTCCAATACGGCAATTATTATTACGAAGCGGAAACGGTCTCAATAGACGGCAAGGAAATTGAAACGGATATAAGGCTTGTTTTCAGTGTTCAGCCTGATGTTGAGCCGTATGATTACGTTGACGGTGAATTTGTCTTTTATCAGCCGGGTTCGGGCAGTGAAGCTCTTCTTGACTCGAACAGAGCAAACGGTCTGATTTTAGGTGCATATCCTTTTAACGGTGATATTAAAATTGTTAAGACTCCTTCTTCCGAAAAACCTTTCGGAATGAAAATCATTCAGCTGAGAAACAGCATCAGACGTGCGGTTTTCAGGACGTTTCCCGATGAAAACGGAGCTCTTGCAATCGCAATGCTTCTCGGTGACAAACACTATATTCCCGACGAAATTTATAACGATATGCGGCTTGCGGGCATAGTTCATATCATCTGCGTCTCGGGTCTGCATCTGTCTTTGTGGGCGTCGGTTATAATCGGTTTTTTACGAAAACTTCGTATCAATAAAACCGTGACCTGTATTGTTGCGGCAATCGGGGTTATCGGTTTTATGGTCATAACGGGGTTGAGTTATTCCGTCGTGCGTGCGGGAGTTATGGCTCTGGCGTATCTTTTTGCCGATCTGATAACAAGGAAATCGGATTCAATCAATTCTCTCGGTTTTTCTCTTCTCGTTCTGACGGTGTTTATGCCGTATTCACACGCATCGGCGGCACTCCAGCTTTCTGTGCTTTCGACCCTCGGAATTCTTTTGTATAACGAATACGTGTATCCGCGGATATACGGTTTCTTTCGGAAACGGGGAAACAATTTCTTTTTCAATTCTGTCAGAGCGGTGCTTAATGCATTGCTTGTGACCGTCAGCGCAATCCTGATGGCAGAGCCTGTAATGGCAAGAATATCAGACGGATTCAGCTATGCGGCCATTATTTCAAATCTGATAATTACACCTTTTGCGGGTGCGGCAATGGCGACTTCTGCTGCGGCATCGGTCGTTTCTGCCGTTCTGCCCGTAAGGTTTAACATATTTTATTATCCCGCGAAACTGTTTTTGCAGTATATAATCGGAAGTTCATCGCTTGTAGCGGAAATGGATTTTCTCTGCGTCGGGATAGGCGAGACGGAATCTTATGCTTTGCTCGGCGTTGTATTTCTGTTTGTTGCCGTTGCAATTATCTGTTCACTTGTTTATTCGCCGAAGTGTGTCACCGCTTATTTTCTTGCGTGTGCGGTATTCTTTTCGGGACTTGTATCCGCATCCGTGATGAAAGGAAACGAGACCGAAATCCGTGTATTTGATACGGGTAACGGATTGTCTGTTCTTTTTGAATATAACAGGAAATCGTTGCTTGTAGGTTGCGGAGGCACAACTTTTTTCGGTGGTGTGAATATCTGCAATGTGCTGAAAGATACCGCTGTACCCGAGGCGATGATAATACCGTCGTCTCACGAGATGAAGGCGGCGTATCTGCTCAGTGTTATAAATAACAAAAGACCTGAAACTGTTTTTGCAGACTCATTGCCTTATGAGGCGGGGTTGCTTCTGGACAGAAGCAAAATTAACGGTCTGACTGGAAACTTTGAAAGTGATACTTTCAGAGTTGATTTTCATAACGTAAACGGCAAATGCTTTTTGTTAGTTGAAACGGATGACGTTTCAGCTCTTGTTTGCAGTTTTCCCGGGGAAACTCTTGCGGATTTACCTGAAAAATTCAGGTACGCCGATATAGTTATCTCGAGAAGCGATTATCCTGCAGATATTACGGATTATCCCGTGAAGCTATCGGTGGTTTGTGCCGATAACAGAAGGGGAATGCTTGTTTGTAATGAGCTTGAGTCAAAGGGTTTATTCTGCGCTTCAACGGCGGGGTGCGGAGATCTGATGATTACTGCGGAAAACGGTGCTGTAAGCATCCGCAGAGATTAGGAGGGAATTATTATGCCGACTTTAAACGAAGCTGCATTGAAGGAAAAACTGAGGGATAATCCCATCGGTGTATATCTCGTTTACGGTGAAGAAAATTACCTTAAAAAAGTTTATATTGATAAAATAGTTGCAAAAACCGTTGATGAATCCTTTGCCGATTTCAATTTTCATACTTTTGACGGTAAGGAATCAACGCTTTCCGATATTTATGAAAGCGCACAGGCGGTACCGATGATGGCGGAGACAAAATGTGTGCTTGTGAAAGATTTTCCGCTTGATACGCTTGACGATGACGGCGTTGAGCAGCTCCGCACGGTTATTGAAGATAATCCCGAAGACTGTGCACTGATTTTTTCGTTTGTGGCATATGAGCCTAAGGGCGCAAAATGGACAAAAATCATCAAGCTTTTCGATAAACTTGCTTTTGCGGTGAAGCTTGAAAAGAAAACGGCAAACGACCTTGCAAAAATGCTTGAAAGCGGGGCAAAAAAACGCGGTAAAACATTTGAAAAAGGTGTTGCATCATATCTGATTACCTGTGTCGGTGCCGACCTCAATACCTTGCTCAACGAAACGGAAAAGGTGTGTGCATATGCTCAGGGTGACATCACAAAAAGCGACGTTGATGCGGTGTGTATCAAAAGTCTTGATGCGAGGGTGTTTGATATGATAAAAGACCTGACCGCCCGCAGATTCGACTCTGCATTCAGAAAACTCGAACAGCTTTTTGAACAGCGTGAAGATGAATTCCAGATTCTCGGTGCGCTGATTGCCTCTTATTCCGATATTTACAGAGCAAAATCTGCCGTCAAATCGGGCGGCAGAGCTGAATCGGTTGCGGGTTATTATAACTATTCGGGCAAGGAATTCAGGCTCACGAATGCGGCAAGAAACAGTTCGACGCTTACCTTTGCCGATATAGCCGAATGCGTTGATATTCTTGTGGAAGCGGATACTGCAATGAAGAGCACTTCGACAGATAAAAGGCTGATTCTCGAAAAGGCAATCGTCAAGCTTGCGAGAGTCGGCGGGAGATAAATATGATTAAAATCAATCAGGCGGTCATCGTTGAGGGAAAGTATGATAAAATCAAGCTTTCCGGTATCATCGATGCGCCTATAATCCAGACAGACGGTTTCGGGATTTTCAAGGATAAAGAACTTCAGCGTCTTATAAGAATGCTTGCTGAAAAAAGAGGGATTCTCGTGCTTACGGACAGTGATTCCGCAGGTTTCAAAATCCGTTCTTTTATCGGCTCGACCGTTGATAAAAAATACATAAAAAATGCTTATATTCCCGATATTTTCGGCAAAGAAAAGCGTAAAACGGAGCCTTCGAAAGAGGGCAAGCTGGGTGTTGAAGGCGTTTCGGAAGAAGTTATTATGCAGGCACTTGCAAACGCAGGAGTGCTCTATGAAAATTCATCCGAGCCCGAAAGACCGATAACAAAGCTTGACTTGTATGAATTCGGATTCACGGGCGGCGAAAACAGCTCCGTAAAACGCGCCGCATTGCTGAAATATTATGCATTGTCGTCAAGACTGACGGCAAACGCACTTGTGACGGTGCTTAACTGTATCACAACCTATGACAGGTTTGTTCTTGATATTGCTGAAATGGAAAAGGAGGTGGTCAAATGCTCAGAATAGGTCACGGATACGACGTGCATAAGCTTGTTGAAAACAGAAAACTGATTGTCGGCGGTGTCGAAATACCGTATGAAAAAGGTCTGCTCGGTCATTCTGATGCGGACGTGCTTCTTCACGCAATCAGCGATGCTGTTCTCGGTGCGGCTGCAATGGGAGATATCGGCTGCCTTTTTCCCGATAATGATGAGAAATATAAGGATGCAGACAGTCTCGTGCTGCTTTCCGAGGTCGTGAAAGCCGTTGCGGAAAAAGGCTATTCCGTTGTCAATATCGACGCAACAATTATCGCACAGAGACCCAAAATGCGTATGTATATTGATAAAATGCGCGAGAATATAGCTTCCGTCTGCGGTGTGAATGCCGACTGTGTCAACGTCAAGGCAACAACGGAGGAGGGTCTCGGATTCACGGGTCTCGGTGAAGGTATTTCGTCTCACGCAGTCTGTCTGATTGAAAAATAAACTTTTTGTAAATTCAAAGTGTTTTTGTTTACAATACAATCTGCTATATGTTATGATTATATTGCACTTTACGAAAGGAAGGGTTACGGCTTATGTCCCTTTTTGACAATATAACCGATTTCTTCTCGAAGCTGCCTTCCCTCAAATTCGGGGTGGCGGATTTCCTTGATATTTGCCTCGTTGCGTTTATTATATATCAGGGAATCAAGCTTATCCGCGAAACGAGAGCCATGCAGCTTGTCAAGGGTCTGCTTTTACTTGCGGTGGCATATTTTGTTGTTTATCAGCTTGAAATGCAGTCCAGCGTATATATTTTCAGACTCGTTTTTCAGAACATATTCATCGTTCTTATCATCCTTTTCCAGCAGGAAATCCGTCAGGTTATCGAAAGGGTCGGTAAGAGCAAGTTTTCGACACTCAGTGCCCTTATCAAAGGCACCGATGAGGATATGAATACTGTCATCAACGAAGCCGTTATCGAGGTCGCAAAGGGTGCGCAGAGAATGAGCGGCAAAAAGACGGGCTCAATCATTGTTTTTGAAAGGGATACCCCTCTCGGCGAGTTTATCAAAGTGGGCACAGAAGTTGATGCAAAGGTAACTCACGAGCTTGTCGGCAACATATTTTTCCCGAATTCGCCGCTTCATGACGGAGCTGCAATTATCAGAGACGGCAGACTTCTTTGTGCGGGCTGCGTGCTTCCTCTTTCGAAGAATGAGGATATTTCCAAGGAGCTGGGAACAAGACACAGAGCCGCTATCGGAATCACAGAAGTAACAGATGCGATTGTTGTTGTGACGAGTGAAGAAACGGGTATTATTTCATACGCATTTAAAGGTAAACTTACCCGTGACGTTACCGAAGCGGAACTGCGTGAGGTGCTTCTCAATAACCTTATCGAAACCGTACCTGAAAAGCTGACGGCTGATAAGGATATGTTCAAAAAACTTTTTAAGGGTTGGAAGAAATGAGTAAAAGCAACAGAAAGGTTACTGATATTTTCTATAACAACCGCGCACTGCTGATTTTTTCGGTAGTGGCGGCAGTGATTATCTGGGTAGTCGTGGCGGTCGAATTCAGCCCCGAAACACAGATAACAATCAGAAATGTCCCTGTCAGGGTTGCGTCGACAAGCCTGACGGATTCGATGCAGCTTGAGCCCTTCGGCGCAGAGAATCTGACCGTTGATATAACCGTTGTGGGCAAAAGATATATCGTTGAGGACGACAGCCTCGTCAAGGATATTGATGCCGTTGCGAATACGGGTTCGGTATCCAAAGCCGGTACTCACAGACTGAATGTTGAGGTTGGAAGCGTCAGCACCAGACCGCAGTATGAGATTGTTTCGTATTCGGTCAGTGAGGTTGAGGTGCTTTTTGACTATTACGTTGAAAGGCAGGTCCCTGTCGTTCCCGTAGTCAGCATTGAAAACGGCGAATTTGCCGCTGAAGGCTATTTTGCCGAGAATTTTGTTCCCGAGGCTGAAAAGGTAACGGTTTACGGCCCGAAATCCGAGGTTGAATCGGTTATGCAGGTTGAGGCTTTTGCTACTGTTGAGGGCAACATGAAAGAAAACGACGGATTCACCGCAAGTATGAGACTTGTCAAGAAAAACGGTGATACTCCCAGATTTGTCGGCATCAAGTCATCGAATAACGGTGTATCCTCGGGCAATATTTTCATTAATACGGTTATTTACAAGGAGTCTTCGGCACTTTCTACGGTGACTTTTACGAATCTTCCCGCAGGTCTTGAAAACGCAGATAATCTTGTTGAATATCATATTGAGCCTGCACAGGCTGTTTTCGGCTTTTCCGATGAGGTTACGGAAACGGTTTCTGTCGGTACAATCAATTTCAATGAACTTGATTTCAAAAAGGGCGGCAAACAGGAGTTTGAGTTTGAATATACAGGTAAAGAGGGCATCGTCGTCAAGGCTGACGAAGCTGATGAACCGGGTTCAAAAACCTTCACCGTAACCGTCACTCTCAAGGCGCTTGAATATTCAAGCATACCGTTGCCGGTTGCCGATGAGGGCTACGTTATCAAAGACGTCAGCAACAAGCATCATCTCAGATATGAAATCGTCAGCTACGGTGACAAAGAGAACGTCAGTGTGTGTGGCTTCGGTGATAAGGTTTATTCGGTAACCCGTGATAATCTCCGTCTTGATTTCAGTGCAGTGAATGCAGATGCTTCGGGCGAAATTGAAGTGCCGATTGTGCTTGTAGAGGACTATTGCTGGATTGACAGTGCCCCTGAAGATTATACGGCAAAAATCAGAATAATCAGATAAGAAACATAAACAGTCGCCGTCGGCGGCTGTTTTTCTTTATAAAATATTCTATAATTAATAATTTATTTATAATTAATTATTGATTTATATATTAGCTTTATGATATAATATCTTGAAAATGTGTAAGTGTATCTTTTCGGAAGGGGGAGCGATATGAAAAGAACTGTTGCAATGCTTGCGGCGGCGGTGATGCTTATGCTTTCGCTGACGGCGTGTACGGGCAGTAAAATCTTCAAATCTGCCGACTCGCTTCTTGTTCCTCCTCTTTTCTATGAAGAGTATGAAGGTCTTGTTGAGCTTTTCCGTTCTCAGATTGGCGACGGTGCTTCGCTTTGTTCACCTTATGACGGTGATTACCGCTCGGCAATTATTGTTGAAGATTTTGACGGCGACAGTCTGGATGAGGCAATCATCTTCTATCGGGATTCATCGGGTGACTCTGCAAAGGCGAGGTGCTATGAATCTGACGGCGGTGAATGGGTTTCATCTGCCGATTTCAACGGTCATGGCAATCAGGTTGAAAGCGTTTCCGTCAGGGATATGAACGGTGACGGAATTTCCGAGATAATCGTTTCGTGGAGTATTTCGGGCGTCAGTACGGGTAAAACCCTTTCAATATACCATTCAGCTGAAGCAAGTGCACCTTTCAAAGAAATTTCCAACGAGGTATGTTCGGTCTCGATGATTATCGATGTTGACGGAGACTCGCTCGACGATATTTTCCTTATCACTTCGGGAAGCACGGCTTCTCCCAATTCAAGGGCGGCGGCACCGCAAAGATTTGCGAGACTCATCAGCGTATCGAACGGTGCAGCGGTGCTTAAAGGCGAGGCGAGAGTCGATGCCAATATCAGCAGTTACGCTTCTGTCAAAACCGAGAAAACGTCTGATGAGGATACGCTCAGAATTTATATCGATGCGATGAAGGGCGAACACCAGATGATAACTGAGCTTATCTACTGGGATTCCGAAAATTCTGAACTTGTTGCACCGCTGTTTGATGAATCTACGATGTCCAACGCAAGAACGCTTCGAAACGAGCCGATTGTAAGTGCCGATATCAACGGTGACGGTAAGATTGATGTTCCTTCACAGATTGAGATTTTCTCAAGCGATTCCAACGAAATGACTATTGATCCGCAGTATATGTACGTTACCAGCTGGCTTAATTTCCATAACGGCGGGTTCGGCGTTCTTTATGATACGCTCGTCAATTATGCGGACGGTTATATGCTGGTAATCAATAACCGAGAGAGAACGTCGCTTGTTGTTGAGGAGTATCCAGAGCTTAACTGCTGGATAGTCAAGGAAAAGTCTGCAGACGGTACGGAAACCGAACTTTATTCGATTCTCCGTATCCCCAATGATAAAACGGATACCGACCTTGAAATGCACGTACCTCTGATTGAAAAGGATGAATATACGGTTTATGCGTATATCAACCGCAACGGTACGGAGAGAGGCATAACGGGTTCCGAACTTAAAACAAAAATTCTTCCACTTTTTTAATTGAAAACCGAAGGAAGTGTAAAAATGAAACGAGTTTTGATTGCCGAGGATGAAGCCGCAATCAGAGAGTTTGTGGTCATCAACCTCCGAAGAGGCGGATATGAAGTCCTTGAGGCTTGTGACGGCGTTCAGGCGCTTGAGCTTTATGATTCCTGTGCTGGTGACGTCGACGTTGCGGTCCTTGATGTTATGATGCCGAATATGGACGGTCTTGAGGTTTGCAGACAGCTTCGCAACAGAAGCAATAACATCGGCATTATAATGCTTACCGCCAAGACTCAGGAGATGGATAAAATAACAGGTCTTATGACGGGTGCGGACGATTACGTGACAAAACCGTTTTCACCCACCGAGCTTGTGGCTAGGGTTGATGCGATTTATCGCAGAGTTGCGATGAATAACAAACCCGTTTCAACCGCATCGGATATCATCGAACTCGGTGAATTCAAATTGAATCTCCGAAACAGAACTCTTATGAAGAGCGGAACTTTTATCGAACTCACTCAGGTTGAGTTTCAGATGATGGAATATTTTTTTACGAATCCCGGTGCGGCTCTGAGCAGAACGGATATTCTCACAAGAGTCTGGGGTAACGAATATTTCGGTGAAGAAAAAATCGTAGACGTCAATATCAGACGGCTTCGCATGAAGATTGAGAAGGAGCCTTCTCAACCGAGATACCTCACAACAATCTGGGGTGTCGGCTATAAATGGGTTGTGTGATAAGATAACCCGATTGAATTGTCGGAAAGGAGAGAGCGGTTTGAGATTTGTCGGCATAACAAAACGATGGTTTCTGAACGTTGCGTCGGTTGTTGTTCTGATTCTTGTGTTTGTTTCGATTGCTCTTCTCATTTCTTTCAGAAGTTATTATTACGGAGTTGCCGAAATGGCGCTTGACACTTATTCCGCAGAGGATATCTCGGAATCGTTCAGACTTTACGGTGATGCGACGAATGACGGGTTCAGAAATGCGAGCCGTCACTTTGTTGAAAACTTCCGTGATAAGGACAGTATGGCGGTCTGGATTATTGATGAGTCGGGAAACGTTGTTCTTTCATCAAGCGGATTTGAAATCAAGGGCAAGGTTACGATGCCTGACTATGAAACCGCACTCGGCGGTACAAACAACGCCAAATGGGAAGGGAGTCTCCCTTCGGGTGAAAGAATCATAGCTAAAACCTGTGTTTATAATTATCCCGACGGCACCCATGCGGGGGCGGTCAGACTGATGATTTCGCTTGAACAAATCGAGCAGCAGCTTGTCAGAATTTCGCTGACGGTTGCGGCGGTCGGTCTCGGACTGTTTTTGCTCCTTATGATTTCAGGCAGCATTTTCATCCGTTCAATTGTCAGTCCCGTCAAGGCGGTCGGCGAAACCGCAAAAAAGATTGCGGGCGGTGACCTTGAAGCACGTATTGACCATTATCCCTATAAAGACGAAATCGGTGAGCTTTGTGCAACGATAAACGATATGGCGACCAAGCTTTCCGTTACGGACAGGCTCAAGAACGATTTCATTTCAACCGTTTCTCACGAACTGAGAACACCCCTCACCGCAATCAAGGGTTGGGGTGAAACTCTTCTGCAGCTCGGTGATACCGACCCTGCAATGTCGCAGAGAGGTATGAGTGTTATTATCAGTGAGGCATCAAGACTCAACGAAATGGTTGAAGAACTGCTCGACTTCTCGAGAATGAGCAGTGGCAGACTCAAGCTGAATTTTGAAAAAACCGACCTTCTTGCCGAACTTGACGAGGTAGTTTTCGCCTTCAGAGAAAGAACGGTCAGAGAAGGAATCGAAATTATATATAATGTGCCCCACCTTCCCGCACCCGCGACTGCGGATGCATCGAGGATGAGGCAGGTGTTTATCAATATTCTTGATAATGCACTCAAATATTCGAAGCAAGGCGGCAAGATAATCGTTATAGCCGATATGCCGAATCCCGCAACGCTCGTTGTGACTTTCAGCGACACGGGTATCGGTATTTCTCCCGAGGATCTTCCCCATGTTAAAGAAAAGTTCTATAAAGTTGATTCAACGGTAAGAGGCTCGGGTATCGGTCTTGCGGTTGTTGATGAAATCATCAGACTGCATAAAGGCGAAATCGATATCACAAGCACCTACGGAGAAGGTACAACAGTAAAAATCACTCTGCCGCTTGAACCTGTTGCGTTTGCGACGGAATCAGCGGCTGAATCGGAAGGAGCAACGTCATCAGATGAGCAATCAGAAGAAGAATGAATATGTCGCCGTCGGCGGTCAGGCGCTGATGGAAGGCATTATGATGAGAGGACCGAAAGGTATGGCGGTTTCTCTGCGTTTGCCTGACGGCACGATTGAAACACAGATGAAGGATTTCGTTTCAATCAGAAAGAAATATAAGTTTTTCAACATCCCGATTCTTCGTGGAATCGTTTCCTTTGTCGAATCGATGATAAGCGGATATAAGCTGCTTATGGAATCCGCAGAGAAAACCGCAATGGATGATATGCAGGCGGAAAACGAGTCGAAGCTTGATAAATGGATCAGCGACCATTTCGGTCCGAAGATGATGGCGGTCATCGGATTCATTTCGGCGGTACTCGGTATCGGAATTTCGTTCCTTCTGTTTATGTATCTTCCTTCATTGCTTTTCGACCTGACGAACAAATATCTTGCACACGGTGCAATCGAAATGTGGCGTGCGGTGTTTGAGGGAGTTGTCAGAGTTATCATTTTCATCACGTATATGGCACTCGTAGCAAGAATGAAAGATATCCGCAGAGTCTATATGTATCACGGTGCGGAGCACAAAACGATTTTCTGCTTTGAACACGGCAAGGAGCTTACCGTCGATAATATCAGAGAAGAAAAACGTTTCCACCCAAGATGCGGAACAAGCTTCATCTTTGTAACGATTATTCTCAGCATCCTTATTTCGTCGGTTGTTTCGATTGCTTTCCCCGCGCTGACCGCAAACCGACTTGTCTGGATGGCAACAAAAATTCTTATGCTTCCCGTGATTATGGGTGTAGGCTTCGAATTCATCCAGCTTGCGGGTAAGTATCCCAACAAATTCACAAGACTTCTTTCGGCACCCGGTCTGCTTATGCAGAGAATAACAACCGTTGAGCCGACTGACGATATCATTGAGGTAGCTATTGAAGCTATGAAGGGTGCGCTCACGGGCGAAGTTCCCGCAAAGGAAAACAAGCCTGAAGAGACAGAAACACCTGATGTACCCGCTTCGGAGGAATAACCGATGAAAGTCAGGGAGCTGCTCATTCAGGCAGAAAAAAGACTTGCCGTGGCGGAAATTCCGAATGCACGGAATGAAGCGCGGTGGATTTTCGAAGCGGCTTTTGAATGCGGCAGAGAGTATACCGTTTTTCACGCTGAAGAAGAATCGGATTCCGCAAAAGCGAAGTTATTTTGCGATATGATTGAGAGACGTGCAGAGGGTACGCCTGTTCAGTACGTTATCGGTGAATGGGATTTTTACGGTGAAACGTTCAAGGTAGGCGATGGCGTACTTATCCCGAGACCCGAAACCGAAATGCTCGTTGATTTTGCGCTTGATTATCTGCGTGAAAAAAACAACCCCGTTGTGTTTGATTTGTGTGCGGGGAGCGGATGTATCGGTCTCACCGTTGCAAAAAAAAGACCCGATGCAAAGGTTTTCCTGCTTGAAAAATCCGATCAGGCTTTCGGGTATCTGAAAAAAAACAGAGAACTTCTCGGCTGTGAAAATGCAAAGATAATAAACGGTGATCTGTTTGCTGGCTTCAGGTCATTCGGCATTCCCGAGCCCGACCTGATTCTGTCTAATCCTCCGTATATCGAATCCGATGAAATTCCGCTTCTTCAGAAAGAAGTCCTCAGAGAGCCTTCAATGGCGCTTGACGGCGGTAAAGACGGCTATGATTTTTACAGAGCGCTTGCTCTTGACTGGCTTCCCTTCTGCAAGGGCGCGATAGCGGTTGAGTGCGGTGAAAATCAGACGGAGACAATCGAAAAATTATTTTCCTCAGAATGCAGCCGCGTATATTCCGAAAACGATTTCAACGGTATCGGAAGAATGGTAGTCGGCGCAGAAAGGTTTAACTGATATGCTTTTTGATTTATTGACAAGTAAAGGTAATATGACCGACGTTCTGATCGGTCTGATGGCAAGTGTGTTCGTAGTATTCTGCACCTTGCCGATTCACGAATTCGCTCACGCATTCGTTGCCACAAAGCTCGGCGACGATACGGCAAGGCTCAAGGGCAGACTCACGCTCAACCCCCTTGCTCATATTGACCCTATCGGTGCGGCAATGATTATCCTTGTCGGCTTCGGCTATGCAAAGGCTGTGCCGTTCAATGCCCGACGTTTTAAGAATCCCAAGGTCGGCACCGTGCTGGTAGCCCTTGCGGGTCCTTCGGCAAATATTCTTATGGCGTTGTTCTTTATGCTTCTTTCAAACGGAGCGGTAATGCTCTATTCAATTAATCAGGCACTCGTGTGGTATGTTTCGTATATGTTCTTCTACTATGCGGCAACCATCAACGTCAGCCTTGCGGTGTTCAATCTTCTTCCCGTACCGCCGCTTGACGGCTCGAAGATTCTCGCAATTCTTGTTCCGTCGAAGTATTATTTCAAGTATCTGCAGTATGAGAGATACGTCATCCTCGGCGTATTCCTTCTGATTATTCTCGGAGTGCTTGACGTTCCTCTTTCCTTCCTCACGGGAATTGTTATGAGGGGCATCGAAGCGATTTCAAAGCTTCCGTTTATGTTGTTTTAATTAATCTAATCCCACCGAAGGGAGTAAACTTCTTTGGAAAAATTTCAGTATAAGCTTGAAGTTTTTGAAGGACCTATGGACCTTCTGCTTCAGCTGATCGGTAAAAAGAAATTAAGTATCAACGACGTTCCGATTATGGAAATCATTGAGCAGTATCTTGCGTATGTCCGTCAGATGCAGGAGGACAACCTTGATGTTTCGAGTGAATTCCTTGAAATGGCGGCAAGACTTCTCTATATCAAAACAGTATCGCTTCTGCCCGTTCACGAGGAGGCAGAGAAGCTTGTCGAGGAGCTCCGCGGCGAACTGACGGAGTATCAGGACTGCAAGCTTGTTGCGGGTAAACTTCAGCAACAGGCAAAAGGATTTGAATTCTATGGCAGAGAGCCTGAAGAATTTGAACCTGATATGACCTACACAAGAACTCACGAACCCGTTGAAATTTATAAAGCCTATCTTGCGGCAGTCGGTAAGGGTATGCGCCGTTTACCGCCGCCGATTGAGGCGTTCAAGGGCATCGTAGCCCATAAAATCGTTTCGGTTGCATCAAGAATCAGCGTTATCATTGACCGCTTCAGGAATAACGGCAAACAGAAATTCGCATCATTCTTTGAAGGCTCCGAATCCCGCTCAGAGATGGTCGCAACCTTCCTTGCGCTTCTTGCAATGGCAAAGGCAAAGCGAATCAGGTTTGACGGCAGCGGTGACGATATTGACGTAAGCTTGCTTCAGGGCAGAGGGGAGAGTATTGAAATTGACGAATGAACAGATTCGTGCGGCGTGCGAAGCGATTCTTTTTGCATCGGGCGAGCCGCTTGAATGTGCAAGAATTGCAGAAGCGCTTGAACTTGATATGGATACCGTATCGGGTGCTCTGTGGGAACTTGCACGCATACTCGATGAGCGTCAGAGCGGAATCTGTCTGCTCCGTCTTGGCAGCAAATATCAGCTTTGTTCGAGAGTTGAATATGCCCAGCAGGTCAGAAGCGTTCTCGATATCAAGAAGAACGCACCGCTTTCACCTGCGGCTTTTGAAGTGCTTGCTGTTGTGGCTTATAATCAGCCCGTTACCAAGGCATACGTTGAGCAGATAAGAGGCGTTGACTGCTCGGGTGTTATTTCAACACTCTGTCAGAAAGGTCTGCTTGAAGAAAAGGGCAGACTTGACCTTCCCGGCAGACCGCTTCTCTACGGCACAACGCCCGATTTCCTCCGTTGTTTCTGCATCTCTTCTCTTTCGGAGCTTCCCGAATTGCCCGAAAGACCCGAGGTTGAGGATATGCACGATGATGAAATCAACAACGAGCAGGGCGAACAGATAAGAAACTTTTTCCAGACAGAAGAAGAATAACAGGATTTTATGAAAAGGAGGCGGTGAAGTGACAGCGTTATACATAATTCTCGGAATTATAGCGTTTTTCGTGATTCTTCTTTCGATCAAGATTGCGGTTACCGTTCATTATGAGGATGACGTTGCCGTCAGCGTAAAGTGGCTTTTCATCAAAATCAATATTCTTCCCAAGGAAGAAAAAGCGGAGAAAAAGGAAAAGCCCAAAAAAGAAAAATAGAAAAAAGAAGAAAAACCCAAGGAAGAGAGC
>JAFVVQ010000024.1 GCA_017502085.1 Clostridia bacterium
AGCCAGGATCAAACTCTCTAAAAATTATATCTAAACACCCGTAGGTGTTTAAACCATCTTCAGAGCTTTAATCGCTCAGTCAGTTTTTCACTGACATTCTTTCTTGTTCTTCACAAGAATTACTGTTGTACTTGAAAGTACTCTCAAATTAATCTTCAAGGGTTTTTTCTTCTTCTCGTTGTTTAATTTTCAAGGTGCGGTGCATCCCTCTCACGTGGGGTGCTCGAATAATATATCACATCAAAATCGATTTGTCAACACTTTTTTTAAACTTTTTTCAAAAATTTTTAAATTATTTTTTCAGCCCCTTATTTATGCTTTTTTCGAATTAACATTGTTCCCTTTTGACGCAAACATATATTATTGTATATTAATAATTTATAATAGCTTTCTTAATACGTTCATAAACTTCAACTATCTTGAAACGCATTTCATAACGGGGATTACTCTGAATCAGTTTTGCTCCGTCTTCACCAAGTATCGCATCAATATCCGCACCATCACTTGCGGCAGGCAAACATAACGGTGGAAACATCACACACCACCAGTTATGACCTTTACCGCTTCCGAGAATTACTTTCAGTGCAAGATACTCCCCTGCCGGTAAAGTATATGTGTCATACGTTCTTGTTGTGAAATACTCTTTTTCAAGATTGATTGTAACTCCGTAATCAAAACCGTTTTCGTTCAGTACGTTTTGCGCAACAGCAATGAGTTCATCTTTTTCACTCTCCAGCATATCCCTCGCATCATCCGTAGTTGCCGCACCCGAAAATATCTGCGCTCCACTTTCAAGGAGTGCATCTCTGACAAGAAGCTTCACATTCTGATCGGCATCACAGTCGGAATCCGCCAGAATATGCAGACGGACAACGTTTTCTCTGACGTCAGTACATTCCTTACCAAATCCTGCAATTGAAAAGATAATTGCCGCAATCAGACCGAGGGCAACAGAGATTTCTGCTTTGTGTGATTTTTTCATATAATAAACCGTCCTTTTATGTTTTGAATACATTGTTGGACGGTTTAAGCTTTTTTATTCAGTTTCATCAACTTCAAGTCCGCCTATTTCATCACGTGACTTGAACACGTAGCCGTTCTGGCTGAGGATATCAATATGAGCAAGTGCCTCACCCGTACCGAGAGCTACGCAGTTCACGGGATCATCTGCAATAAAAGTTTTTATTCCGGTTTTACGGTAAATCATTTCATCAATACCGTTGAGCAACGCACCGCCGCCCGTGAGATAAATCCCGCTCTCCATAATATCCGCGGCAAGTTCGGGAGGAGTCAGTTCAAGAACAGAACGCACCGCCTCGCTGATTTGTTCGAGCTGAGGACGCATTGCAAGATATGCTTCTGTTGAGCTGACCTCAATACTTACGGGCATACCCGTAATAAAATGCTTTCCTTTGACGGTCAGACCGAGTTCGACTTCACGGAGATACGAGCAACCGATTCTGCGTTTTATCATTTCTGCGGTACGGATTCCGATGATGACGTCTCTTTCTCTGCGGATCTGACGGCGGATCGCTTCATCGAGCGCATTACCTGCAACCTTGACAGAACTTGAAACAGAAATGCACCCCATAGTAATAACGGCTATGTCTGTTGTACCGCCGCCGATATCAACTACCATTGCACCTTTCGGTCGGTCGCTTTTGAGACCTGCGCCGAGTGCCGCCGCAAGCGGTTCTTCAATGAGACAGGCTTTTGCCGCACCCGCAGAAGTTATCAGGTCAAGAATCGTTCTTTTTTCAAGACTTGTGACCATTGACGGAACACACGCAACGACGTTCGGCTTGAACACCATTGTTTTGCAGATTTTCGAAAGGAAGGAACGAAGTATATGTTTCGTTGCGGTGAAATCGGAAACGATGCCGTTTATCATCGGTTTCACAACCCTGATTGAGTCGGGAGCTTTTTCATACATATCATATGCACGTTTACCGACTGCAAGGAGTTTGCCCGTGTTGACTTCATACGCTGCCGCACAGGGTTCGGAGAGAACGATACCCTTACCCTCAACATAGATGACCACAGACGTAGTGCCGAGGTCAATACCGATATTTTTTCCTATCACCGTTTCACCGCCTTTCTTTATATTCCTTTCTTTATATTAATGTATATTATTTATCTTTCTTTTTGGATTTTGTCAGTGCCAGACATATGCAACATACTTTTTCCGCGCCGTTAAGCCAGAGCATTTTCGCACATTCGTTGAAGGTTTCACCCGAGGTGGAAATATCGTCGCAGAGCAATATTTTCTTACCTCTGACCGCATCGGAATTACCGACGTCAAACACTCCCGTCAGATTGCCTTTGCGAAAAAGATAACTGATTCCGTGCTGAGGTCTTGTTTCGTAAAGCTTGATGAGAACGTCTTCTCTGTACGGAATATTTACGCATTCGGACAAGCCTTTTGCAAGAAGCCTGACCTGATTGTATCCCCTTTTGCGGATACTTTTCTTTGTCATTGGCACACCGACAATATAATCAAAATCTTCAGCCGCAAACCTTTCGGAGAACGTTTCTGCCATTTCGAGACAATATGCCCCGGAATTCTGTTGACCGTGACGGAATTTAAAAATATGCAGACCCTTACGGACAACTCCTTCGTAATAAAAAGGAGCCGCAAGCATACTGTAATATTTTTCCCCGTCGCAGGAGCATTCATCCTTTTCTCTGCCGCAACGGGTACAGATTTCGCCCTCGATTCTCGGGAGCGACGCGGCACACTCTTCGCACATCAGGTCCTGAGGAAATATGACGTCGTCACAATACGCACATCTCTGAGGGGTAAAAGCTTTTGCAAGGGCTTTGAGAATCCGAATCATCCGTCATCACCGAGCATTATAAAATATCGCAGAGCGGAATAACGCTTTGCCTTACTGTTGTTTGCAGTCATTCTTTCGACCGTCTGTTTAGAGCCGACAAGCACAATGAGTTTCTTTGCTCTTGTGACGGCGGTATAAAGAAGATTTCTGTATGAAAGCTGCTCAACCACTCCCGTTACGGGCATCACAACCGCATCAAATTCATTGCCCTGACTCTTGTGAACGGTTATTGCATAAGCGTGTTCGAGTTCGGTATGACTGTCAAAAGGATAATCCGCCACTCTGTCATCAAAACGGACCTTGAGCGTATGCGACGGCTCGTCAATTTTTTCAAGCACACCGATATCACCGTTAAAAATACCCATACCGTCGGTTTCTTCCGACCTCCAGGTGATGTTATAGTTATTCTTTATCTGCATAACCTTATCGCCTTCACGGAATATCCGCTGACCGAAGATATGCTCTCTTTTGTGTTTTGCCGGCGGATTGAGGCATTTCTGCAGAACTTTATTAAGATTGACAGTTCCCGCTTCACCTTTTCTCGAGGGGCAAAGCACCTGTATATCTTCAGTTGGATTATAACCGTAAGCATTCGGAAGTCTTGTCGAGCAAAGCTCCGCCACCGTCGAAGCAGCTGCATAAGGCTGCTGTCTGTCCATAAAGAAAAAGTCCTTATCCGTACGCATAATTTCAGGCATTTCTCCCCTGACTATGCGGTGGGCATTGGTGACTATCAGACTTTCCATCGCCTGACGGAAAACTTCGTTCAATTCAACAACGGGAAGCAATTTCGAGTTAATCATATCGTGAAGCACGTTACCCGCACCGACGGGCGGCAACTGGTCGGAATCGCCGACCATAATCAGGCGGCATCCGATAGGCAATGCATCAAGCAAACTCGAAAACACCGTTATATCAACCATCGAAAGCTCATCAACAATTACTGCATTGGCGTTGATGGGATTTCTTCTGTTGCGTGAAAATACGGGCTTGTCGTTTCTGTCCCATTCAACCTCGAGGAGTCTGTGAATAGTCTGCGCCTCTCTGCCCGTAAGCTCACTCATTCTCTTTGCGGCTCTGCCCGTAGGTGCGGCAAGAGCGACTTCAAGACCCTGCCACTCAAACATTTTGAGAATTCCACGGAGAGTTGTCGTTTTGCCCGTACCCGGTCCTCCGGTAAGAATCAACAACCCCTTGCTGACAGCAAGTCTGATGGCAAGACGCTGTTTTTCATTGTAACATATACCGCTGATAAGCTCCGTTTTGGCTATTTCCTCATCAATATTGCGGTCATCCTTCGGCGTAAACTGTTTCATAAAAACAATGTTATCCGCCGCTTTTTTCTCTGCACTGAAGATTTCGGGCAAGAAGATAAATTCTCTGTCGTTTATGGGAAAGGTTACAAGCTGTTTCTGTGAAATGAGATTATCCGTCTGAATATCGGCAACATCGTCGGTGCAGCCGAGCAACGCCGCCGCAGTCGGAATAAGTTTTTCTCTCGGGAGGCAGGTATGTCCGTTATGCAGATTATGGCGCACAACATAAAGAACACCCGCTGCAATTCTGTATTCATCTGCAGGTTTCACGGGAAGTCTGTCTGCAATGTCGCAGGCTCTTTCGAAATTGATTCCGATGCCGTCGGAACAAAGTACGTACGGATTTTTTTCTACCGTCTCAACGGATTTTGCACCGTACACCTTGAACACACGCAGACACTCCGCAGTTGTCATACCGTATTTTTCAAGCGATATAAGAGCCTCTCTTTCTTCAGCTCTTTTAACGAATTCCCTCGAAATTTCCCTTGCCTTTTCGGAAGAAATACCCTTGATGGTTGCGAGTCTTTCGGGATACTTTTCAATAATATAAAAGCTCTCGTCGCCGAAAGCTTCAACAATCTTTGCAGCTGTTTTTTCTTTGACACCCTTGATGATACCCGACGAAAGATAGGAGAGCATTTCTGCGGCAGTTTCGGGCATTTCCCTTCGGCAACTTTCAATTCTGAACTGTTTGCCGAAAGTCGGATGCACCGTCCAGGTTCCGACAAGAGTAACCCTCTCCCCGCAGTAAAGTGAGCCTGCATTGCCCGTCGCAGTATAAAGTTCACCGTCGCTCGAAAAATCGAGAACGGTGTATCCGTTTTCCGTATTCTGGAACGTTATGAACTCCACAACGCCGGTTATTGTTACAAGCTCATCCATAATTTCAAAATCATAAAAAAATCCGTGTTATTATTTAATCCGATAAAAAGAGTAGACACCGAGAGGGCTTGTAAGCCGAGTTCTGTCATTTAAGGCAATCATCTGTCTACGCCATACATTGCTGCATGGCTTGAGCCACTTTTCGGAGTATCGTCGAGCAAACGCCGAAGCCCAAAGGCTTCTCCCCCTGTCAGTGTTGCTTCGGATAGGGTTTGCAGGGCAATGCGGTTCCCCGCATTCCGGTGAGCTCTTACCTCGCCTTTCCACCCTTACCTGCATAGCAGGCGGTATATCTCTGTTGCACTTTCCCTAAGGTCACCCTCGGCGGCCGTTAGCCGTTATCCTGCTCTGTGAAGCTCGGACTTTCCTCACGCAGTTTAAAAACTGCCCGCGACTGCCCGGCCCACTCAGTGTCCGTACTCCATAATATTTTAAATCACGAACAGAAAAAAGTCAAATGTTTTAATACACAAAATAAATTATTTACAATTTTATACTTGTATATCAAAAGAAGATGCGATAAAATAATTGACAGATTGAAAAATATGCCCGCAACACGGCGAAAGGACTTCATATGAACGGTAAAAACAAAAACAGTAAATATGATACTCAGAAGATTGATATTTCTTCAATCCCGACTTACACCCTGCCCGAGGACAGCAACGGCGATATTTATATCGGCAGACACAGACCTCAGCCGCAACCCCCCGCACCTCAGATGCCCGTAAGTCAACCCAAGAAAAAAAAGAAACACCGCTTACTCAAAGCGGCAATCATAACACCCGTCATTCTTTTTCTTGCGGCTGCCGTTTTTATTTTCGGCTTTGCGCTGACGGTGGATTACACACGCAATGACCTTGACAGAAACGAGTACATCAGCTCATCTGACCTGAGCAGCAGTAAGCAGGTCACCAACGTACTGTTTATCGGCACAGACGATGCAACGGGCAACAGCACGTCACGTTCAGACTCGATGATGCTCATTTCCGTTGATTATAAGCACGGCAAAATCAAACTGACCTCATTTTTGCGTGACAGTTGGGTTGAAATCCCATCAAAAGGCAAAAAAGCAAAACTCAATGCCGCCTGTGCCTACGGCGGACCTCAGCTTGTCGTCGATACAATCGAATATAATTTTCACATCGATATCGACCACTACGTGATGGTAAACTTCGATATGTTCACGCAGATTGTCGATAATCTCGGCGGTGTTGAAGTTGAAGTCACGGATAAAGAGGCAAGATTCATCCGCAACACAACGAGACACAAGGATATGGAAAGCGGAGAAAAAGTTCTGCTCGACGGTGCAAAGGCACTCGTATATTGCAGAATCAGAAAGCTTGACTCCGATTATATGAGAACCGCACGTCAGAGGAAAGTCATCACCGCACTCATCAACAAGGCAACGGAAACGGATATTCAGACGCTTTTTGAGGCGGTCAACAAAGTATTCCCTCTGCTTGAAACTGACCTGAATGCCGCTGAAATCACGGGACTTGCATTCAAGGCGGGATTCGGAATTATGGCATTCGATATTCAGCAGACACGAGCCCCCATTGAGGAACATATGAAAGCGACAACAATCGGCGGTCAGTGGGTTGAGGTGCTTGAGATGGATAACGTCAGACAGTATCTTTACGATTTCATTTACACAAACAAAATCGACCCCGATGAATACAAAAGTGAAGGATAACGGTATGAACATTACATTCAGAAATTTTGTGAAAGACGACAGAGACACCTTTTTCGGGATGGTCAAGAAATTTTATGCGCCTCCCGCCGTATTGCATTTCCCGAGCGACGAGGTAATGCTCTCCGCATTCGATGCGACAATCGATATGCCCCAATACGTCAAAGGTTATCTTTTCGAGTGCGACGGAAAGCCCGCGGGATATGCAATGGTTTCGCTGAAATTCGAGACCGAGGTAGGCGGAATCGCCGCCTGGATTGAGGAACTTTTTGTTGAAGATAAATTCAGAGGTAAAGGCATCGGCACGGAGTTTTTTGAGTTTCTCAAGAAGGAACATTCGGGCAAGATAAGAAGAATCCGCCTTGAAGCGGGTGAGGATAATCTCGATGCAATCAGACTCTATAAACGCCTCGGCTTTGAGTTTCTTGATTACAGACAGATGGTTATTGACAAGGATTTTTGATGAACTGACGGCGGCAAAAAATATTTTGCCGCCGTTTCAATATTTCTCTTGATTTTTTATATTTATTCGGATATAATAGAAAAGCTGATTTGCCGATGTGATGGAATTGGCAGACGTGACGGACTCAAAATCCGTTGGTAGCGATACCGTGCGGGTTCGACCCCCGCCATCGGCACCAGAAAATTGCCCCTTACGGCGTCTCCCGCCGTGAGGGGTATATTTTTGTGGATTGCGATGCGAGGGGGCGAAAAGGCGACCCGACCGCAGTCGGGGGAAAACAGTCCGGTGGACTGTTTTTCAGCCGGGGGCAGACTCCCGCCATCGGCACCAGAATAAAGACCTCTGCAGTTACTGTCTGCAGAGGTCTTTTCTTTTGTTCACTTTAAATCAGGTATTGCTTCTTTATGAGAGACAACCAAGGCACTTAACTCTGCGGCGGATTTGCCTGCTTTTGTGAGGTCACCGCTCCTGAAATATTCGCAGAGAAATGCCGCGCTGTAGCTGTCCCCCGCTCCGACCGTTGAAACAACCTCCGTCTTAACCGAAGGTACGTATTCATACTTCCTGTTTTTCACGTCATAAATCACAGAGCCATTTTCACCTTTCGTGAAAAGAATCAGCCTGATATTTCTGAATGCATCCGCTATATTCTCCAGAAGTTTTTCTTCGGTTTCGGCAACTTCATAAAATCCGAATTTCGCAAGAAACGGCTCTTCCTCATCGCTGAGTTTGAGAATCGTTGCGTTTTCAAGACAGAGTCTGCAGCTTTCCGCATCATAACAACCGTTACGAAGATTTATATCGCAGAAAACATCTGTAAATCTGCAGTTTTCAAGAATATCACGCACTGCCTTACGGGATTTCTCTTCCCTTTGAATCAACGTACCGAAAGCAAAAATATCCGCTCCGTACTCCCTGACGGATTTTATATCGGCATCAAGCATATCGTATGCCGCAGGTCGCATAACATTATATGAAGGCTGACCGTTTCTGACGGTTACGATGCATTTGCCCGTTTCTTTTCCGACCGTCGAAACAAATCGGGTATCCACACCGAATTTTTCAAGATATCCGAGTGCTTTTTTGCCGAATTCATCGTCACCAACCCCCGAAACCATGGCGGCAGATGCTCCCGATGCAACGCAATGGGCACAAAAATTAAGAGGTGCGCCGCCGATAACCGCTTCGTCACCGAAAATATCAAATATTATTTCACCGATTGCAAGAATTTTCATATCATCACCGATTCAATTATAACCGCTGAAAACTTTCAAGTCAATCAAGATTGATATTGAAAATCCGATAAAGATATGTTATTATTTCTTCAGAAAAAAGAAAACGGAGGTCTGTTATGCTTTTCAATTTATTACCCATTAAAATCAGCTATCTCGGAATCGTTCTTCTGCCCGTTATCGTATGTGCGGTTCTTCTCGCACTTTTCAAGAACAAACTCCCCAAAGATCAGGGCAGAGATTTTGCATTCAACGGCAAACTTTCGGCAGGAAAAATGCGCGGCGCAGGTATCATTTTTGTCTGTGCATTCATTATCGTTTCACTGCTTGTTCTTCCACTTCCGTTCAGCGGTCTTGCAATTTCGATGAATCTCGAATACTATTTTTACCTCGTTCTTATTTTCCTTGGTATGCTTTCGGGTTACCTTGACGATGCCGCCGAAAAGCCCTGGGGCGAATATAAAAAAGGCATCATTGACCTTGCTATTTCAGGTCTGACCGCCGCTAACTTCGTTTATTTCAATCCCGACATTCTGAGCATCAGCCTTTTCGGTATGTCGCTCAGTATTCATCCCGTTGTTTTCGGCGTTCTTGCGGCTGTTCTCGTATGGCTCCTCATCAACGCAACCAACTGCTCAGACGGTATTGACGGATTCTGTGGAAGCCTTACAATCGTTTCTCTTATCTCGGTTCTTATTGCGAACAAATTCCTTGCTATCGAGGACGAGAGAATCAGCTACTTAATCATCATTATGATATGCACACTCATCCCCTACCTCTGGAAAAATGCCGAGCCCAGCACAATGATGATGGGCGATGCCGGATCAAGGGCACTCGGTCTTTTCCTTTGCATCTGCATTCTCAAGACAGGCAACGTGTTGCTGACAATCCCCTTCTGCTTTATGCTCTGCCTCGACGGATTGCTCGGAATTGTCAAGGTGTCTCTCATCCGTTTCCTCAAGATAAAGAATGCTTTCAAGAATATCCGCACTCCGCTCCACGACCATTTCAGAAAGAACAAAGGTTGGTCGAACACCCAGGTAATCTTCAGATTCTGTATGATTCAGGCGCTTATTTCCGCCGTAACCGTTATTGCACTTAAATAAACGTCAATCAGGCTGCCCCGAAGGCAGCCTTTTTTTGTTTTGCGAAGAACAAAAAACATTTGACTAAACCGTATTATATGAGTATAATTATAATAATTATATTTATTTTAAATGAAAGGGCTGATTGCCGATGAAAAAAGTATTAGTTTTTCTGACGGTTTTTGCGATTGTTTTTTCTTTTGCCGCCTGCGGTAACAACGAGGATAACGTTAACGTCACTATTGTCACGGATTCCTCGGAACTGGCTGCAAACTATTTCGGTGAAGGTGAAAAGCAGATTCTCCGCACACTCGCTTATTCAAACGCAAAAATTCTGAGTGATATTTTCATTCTTTCGCATCTTCCCGCTGACCAGGCTAAAAAGATTCAGATTGACGGTGTAAATTACGCACCCGTTATGAATAACGACTACATCAACACATACTCCGAGCTGATTAATCTGCTCAACGCAAACTATACCGCAGATACTGTTAAAAGTATCCTCGGAAACCCTGCAATTTATATCGAGAAAGACGGTGTTTTTTACTATAACACCGACTACACCTCGGGTTATTTCACCGGAGAAAACCCCTATCACTATATCTGGGACGATATCGAAATCAGCATCACAAGAAAAACAGATGATGCCATCGAATTTACAGCACATATAAAAGACCCCTACGGCAATCCTTCCGGCTTCCCGATGAAAGCCGTTACCGAAAACGGCGAATGGAAGCTTGCGGATTTCTATTACGTCAACAAATAAGGAGAGTATTAAAATGAAACACATTTCCACACCCTGGGTTGACAAGGTTGACAAAACCTGTCCCCTCCCCGAATATCCCAGACCCCAGCTTACAAGAAAAGACTGGATGAATCTCAACGGCATTTATGAATACGCCATCACCGGTGCGAACGACTCTCTCCCCGAAAAATTTGACGGCGAAATTCTTGTGCCTTACTCGGTAGAATCAGAGCTTTCGGGTGTTCAGAAGGCTCTGAGCGAAAATGACAGACTCTGGTACAGAAGAAAATTCTCAACCGACAATACATTCAAAGGCAAAAGAGCGATTCTGCATTTCGGTGCGGTTGACTGGCAGTGTTCGGTATGGGTGAACGGTACTCTCGTCGGTGAACATACAGGCGGTTACAATCCCTTCAGCTTTGACATCACAGATGTTCTTTGCGACGGCGAAAACGAACTCGTTCTCAAGGTTTTCGACCCCACCGATGCAGGTCATCAGCAGAGAGGCAAGCAGATAAGAAAGCCTGTCGGTTTCTGGTACACCGCAACTTCAGGTATCTGGCAGACGGTATGGCTTGAGCCCGTAAATCCCTGCAGAATCGAAAGCATCCGACTCACTCCCGATATCGACAAGAGCATTATCAAGGTTGAAGTCAACCACAACTGCAACTGCGGTTGCTCTGTTTCCGCAAAGGTTCTTGACGGCGACAAGATTGTTTTCAACGGCGAAATCGGTAACGGCGCAGAGATTTCAATTCCCGATGCAAAACTCTGGAGTCCCGAATCCCCCTTCCTCTACAACCTTGAACTGACACTCGATTGCAACGGTGAAAAGGATGAGGTCGGCTCTTATTTCGGTATGCGTAAATTCTCCATTATGAAGGATTCAAACGGATATCCCAGACTTGCGCTCAACAACAAGCCCTATTTCCAGAAAGGTCTCCTCGATCAGGGTTACTGGCCTGAATCTCAGCTCACTCCTCCCACAGATGAGGCTATGATTTTTGATATTCAGAAGATGAAGGATCTCGGATTCAATATGCTCCGCAAGCATATCAAAGAAGAGCCTCTGCGCTGGTATTACCATTGCGACAGACTCGGAATGCTTGTATGGCAGGATATGATCAGCGGCGGCAAACCTCTCGGACCTATCCTTGCGGGTGCATTCCCCAATATCAACGTTCACGTCAAGGATAACCTTTACAAAGCATTCCACAGAGATCTCCCCGAATGGAGAGAGGAATTCAAGGCAGAGCTTTTCGAAATGATCGATAACCTCTACAACTGCGTTTCTATCTGCTGCTGGGTACCTTTCAATGAGGGTTGGGGTCAGTTCGATGCACTCGAAATCGGTAACAAGGTCAAGGCTTACGACCCCACAAGATTCGTTGACCACGCAAGCGGATGGCACGATCAGGGCGGTTGCGATTTCAAGAGCGTTCACAAATATATCCTCCCCATCCACAAACCCACGGCATTCCGTACAAAGGGAAGACCCTACGTACTCAGCGAATACGGCGGATACAGCTGGAACATCAAGGAACACGCATGGAATCCCATCCGTTCATTCGGATACATCCCCTTCACAAGCAAGAATGCTATCACCAAAGCCTACGTCAGCCTTCATGAAAAGCAGGTTATCCCGCTTATCGCAAAGGGTCTTTGCGCTACGGTTTACACTCAGGTCAGCGACGTTGAATTCGAAGTAAACGGTATGTTCACATATGACCGCAAGGTCCTCAAAATCGATGAGCAATCTGTTATTGAAACCAACAAAAAGATGACTTATTAATTCTTCTACGAAAGGACGCGGTTTCCTTGGCAGAAAATAGAAGCGCAAGAACGCGCCTTCTGACTATCGTTGATATTCTCAAGGTTTATTCCAATGAATCAAACGTGCTCAGCATCGAAGAGATTTGCACCCATCTTGAGAAATACGGATATGAGGCTACAAAGCGCAACGTTGTTGCCGATATAAAAAGCATAAACACGACCCCATATAAAATAATCTACGTCACAAAGCCGAAAAAAGGCTATTATCTTGTCAGAGATTTTACACTTTCTGCCGCCGAATCACTTATGACTGCAGTCTATTCTTCAGAAAGGCTCTCGGAATCTGACAGAAAAAATGCCAGAAATGCTCTTCAGAGAATTCTCAGTCTGCCGACAAACGAGCTTCTTTTAAGTACAACCGAAAGAGTTTCGCCCGATATTCCGCACGAGTCCCTTTCCTGGGAAAATATAATGTCCCTCAGAGCAGCTGTTTTCCGCAAAAAAAAAAGTTCGAATTACGGTTTCCTTAACAGAAATCGGTGACAGTTTTGACTCCGTTGAGGATGAGGAATTTCTCACAGTCACCCCCGTCAAAATAGCAATCAGCCCCAACTCCACTCTGTTTGTTTTCACAAACGGTGATAGCTCTCAGGCTTTTTGTATCCATCTGTGCAGAATCCGTAAGGTTGAAATTCTGAATGACGATGCAGAAGATTTCACGGGCAACATTGACGATGCAATCGGCTATTTTTCGGGCACAGTCATCAAAAACCGACATAAAACAGCGAAGTGGGTTTTCCTCAGACTCAAAACAGAGGATGCCGAGCTAGTGAGAAACTATTTCGATGCGCCCGTCAAGCTTCGTAAGGATGACGTTGAAGGATACTGCATAGCCAAAGTATTTACGGTTCTTGACGAAAGATTTATCGGCTGGCTTCTTTGCTACGGCGACAAGATTGAAATCATTGCCCCCAATGGTCTCAGGGATTATTTTGCCGGTCTGATCAAAAACAATATTTTAACCGAAGAGGTCTGATTATATGTTCAAAAAATTCATAGCTGTTTTTCTTGCTCTGGTTCTTGTTTTATCCTTTGCGGCTTGCGGTAAAAAAGATCCTGTTGAAGAAAAAAACACAGTTCCCGTAACATCGGAAGATATTCCGATGAGTGAAAAGAAAATTGCAATTCTCGTGCCTGCAGGTACGCAGTTCAACGAAAGTGTTATGGCTGCAAAAGAAATTGCAAAAGAATATTCCGACAAAGTAATCGTCAGGGAATTTGACAATTCAAACGTACTTGCCGATAACAAAAACAGCCTTTTCGAGGCTACCAATCAGATTGCAGCCGACAAAACAATCGGTGCCGTAATCTATTCCAAAGCGGCAAGACACGCTAACGAAGCCATCCTTTCGGCAAAGATGAAGAATCCCGATCTTCGTTTTATCTGCATTGAGCCCGAAGCATCAGTCGGCAATCTCGCAGAACTTTCGGAGGCAATTCTCTGCGTTGACTGGGTAAAGGCTGCCGATGATATTGTTGCCTTTGCCAAATCTCAGGGAGCAAAATATTTTCTGATGACATCCTTTAACCGTCATCTCAGCGGCAGTTCATCAGCCGATAACGTTTCGCTCCTGGCATCAACCGCAAAAAGTGCTATCGGTTCCGCCTGCAAAAAACAGGGAATCGAATTCATATATCACAATGCTCCCGACCCGATTTCCGCTGACGGTAAGGATGCCGTTATCAAGAGCATCAGAGAAGGCATTGCAAGATACAAGAAAAGCGGAACGCTCAAAGGCTCTGACGTTGCGGTTTTCTCAACAGATTACCACATTCAGAATGAGCTTCTCGGCATTGCCGACGAAAACAATTATATCTGGATCGGTCCCTCATTCCCGACCGCTTATAACGGTGTCGGCGAATATCTGAAGGTGGCTCTGCCTGAAAAAACATCAGATATTGCCGCTTACAAAGACGAGGTCAAAAAGGCTTCCGCAGAGATGACAAAAGCTTCGATTTACACTTATCCCCTTGAAGCAATTCTTCTCAGAGCCGCGGTACACATCGCTTTCGATATCCTTGCAGGAAAAACCGACAGCAGCAATCTCAGAGAACGAGTTACAATGCGTCTCACCGATGCCGCCGCAAACGATAAATTCACTTCAAAGCTTTTCGGCGGATACAGTAACGTATTTGCAGTATACTGCCCCGCATTCGAATCTGCTAAATAAAACAGATTGCCGCTCCGGATTATCGGAGCGGCTTTTTTCTATTGACAATATATTGCTGAAAAGGTATAATGTATGTGTTAATTGCAACAAGGATGTGACAATATGCGCAAATATCTCGGAGTAATCAAAATGTGCGAACTTTTCGCAGGTATCAATGATGATGAACTTGCCGACGTACTCGGCTGCCTCAATGCAGAGGTCAAGAGTTTCCGTAAGGGCGATACCGTTTGCCGTGCGGGTGAATTCGCAAACTCGGCGGGCGTTGTGTTGACAGGCAGAATATACCTTGAAAGCAACGACTTTCTCGGCAACAAATCGATAGTTACGGAATTCACTCCGGGCAGATGTTTCGGCGAAAGCTACGCATTCGCCAAGAATATGACTATGCCTTTCAACATTGTTGCAAAAGAAAATTCGGATATTCTTGTTTTCGATATGCGCCGCCTGGCAAAGCCCTGCGTCAAGGACTGCATAAACCATAAAATGCTGACGGATAACCTTCTCTGCTCGATGGCGGCAAAGCACTGCGAACTGAACAACAAAATCACGCATCTTTCAAGACGAACAACACGCGAAAAGCTGATATCCTATCTTTCGGAACAGGCAAATCTGCAGAAAACAATCATTTTCACAATACCGTTCAACCGTCAGGAACTTGCGGATTATCTTTCCGTTGAGAGAAGCGCAATGTCAAAAGAACTTGCCCGAATGAAAAGCGACGGTCTGATTGACTATGACGGCAGAACTTTCAAGCTCAAGCTTAAATAAATCATTTCATACAAAAAAGGTACTGTCTCCCGAGGGAAACAGTACCTTGATTTTTTTATTTCTTGTTTGCTTCGCGAAGCTCAACTCTGCGGATTTTGCCGCTGATTGTTTTGGGAAGTTCGTCTCTGAATTCAACGATTCTGGGATACTTATAAGGTGCGGTATGCTCCTTGACGTAGGTCTGAATTTCCTTCTTGAGAGCATCGCTTTTTTCGGTTCCCTTGGTGAGAACGATATCAGCCTTGACTACCTGTCCTCTGATTTCATCGGGTGCGGCAGATACTGCACATTCGAGAACATAGGGAAGTTCCATAATAACGCTTTCAATTTCAAAGGGTCCGATGCGGTAGCCTGATGACTTGATAACGTCATCGACTCTGCCGACATACCAGAAGAAACCGTCTTCATCTCTCCATGCGGTATCACCCGTATGATAAACGTTATCGTGCCACGCTTCCTTTGTCTTAGCTTCGTCAAGATAATATTCCATAAACAGACCGCAAGGTGAGCCGGCATCTGTCCTGACAACGATTTCACCGACTTCGCCGACCTTTGCGGGCTTACCTTCGGATGTGATGATATCAACGTCAAACAGCGGGCTGGGTTTACCCATTGAGCCGACCTTGATTGACGTGCCTACAAAGTTTGCGAGAGCAAGGGTCGTTTCCGTCTGACCGAAGCCTTCCATAAGTCTGATACCCGTTGCCTTGAGGAACTGCTGGAACACCTCGGGATTGAGTGCTTCACCCGCAGTTGTGGCATATTTGATTGAGCTGAGATCATATTTGGAAAGGTCTTCCTTAATAAAGAAACGGTACATTGTGGGAGGTGCGCAGAATGTTGTTATCTTGTACTTGCCGATCATCTTAAGAATATCGTCAGCAACAAAACGGTCGAAGTCATAAGTGAAGACACCTGCTTCGCAGAGCCACTGACCGTAGAGTTTACCCCAGAGAGCTTTACCCCATCCCGTATCGGAGATAGTGAAGTGCAGACCGTTGGGGTCAACGTTGTGCCAGTATTTTGCGGTGATAAAATGACCGAGAGGATATCTGTGAGTATGAAGTGCGATTTTTGGATAACCCGTTGTGCCCGAAGTGAAGAACATAAGCATCGGATCATAGCCGAATGCACCCTCTTCAGGTGAAGGTCTTTCAAAGACGTCACTGAAGTTGCAGTATTCCTCATCGAAGTTCAGCCAGCCCTCACGTTCACCGTGAGCGATGATTTTCGTCTTGAGAACGGGACATTTTGCTGCTGCAAGTTCAACCTGATGAGCAACGTCACCGTCAGCCGTGCAGACGATTGCACTGATTTTACCCGCATTGAAGCGGTATTCAAAATCGTGTTCAACAAGCTGGTTAGTTGCGGGAACAACGATTGCACCGATTTTATGAAGAGCAAGAATTGAGAACCAGAACTGATAATGACGCTTGAGAACAAGCATTACCTTATCGCCTTTCTTGATTCCGAGCGACTTGAAATAGTTTGCTGCCATCGAAGAATGACGGCTCATATCGCTGAAAGTGAAGCGTCTTTCAACACCCTTGTTGTCGATATGAAGCATTGCAGTTTTGTCGGGTGACTTCTTTGCGATTTCATCAACAATATCAAACGCAAAGTTGAATTTATCATCATCCTTGAATGTGATTCCGTTGAGAACACCGTCTTCATCAAGAGTTGTTTCGATGAATCTCGAATAAACGGGATTCTGAAGATTCGCAAGATCAACGTTGGTTGTGCTTGCGGTTTTGATTTCTTCAACGTAATCGCTCATCTCGGTTGAGCCGTCGGGCGAAATAACGATTGCATAGAATTCGCACTCCTGACCGCCAACCGCAATTTCATTATGAGGAACGGAGGAATCGAAGTAGATACAGTCGCCCTCGTTGAGAGTTTCCGTTCTGTCACCGATAATCATCTTGAGTGTACCTCTGATGACGATATTGATTTCCTGGCCCTCGTGACTTACACAATGATAAGGAGGATTAAGAGCTGACTCCGAATAAGGGATTATTACTCTGAAAGGCTCTGCAATTTTATTTTTGAAGAAGGGTGCAAGTCTGTTATAAACAAAGCCCTCTCTTCTTGTGATGGGCATACCCTCGCCCTTTCTTGTTACGGTATATTCCGTAAGGCTGGGGCTGCTGCCCTCCATAATATCTGTAATTTCAACGCCGCAAACCTGAGCAAGGTTATAGATAAAAGTGAAGCTGAAATCACGGCTTCCTGATTCATAGAAGCAATATTCTTCTTCACTGAGACCGATTTTCTCTGCCATTTCACGCTGTGAAAGGCCCATATCGAGTCTGAGCGCAATAATTCGCTGGGCAACCTCCATGATTTTGTTTTCAACTGAACCTTGACCAAAAGTTATCATCATTCATTCTCCTTTCACGATGATTCTGATTTGCTGCTTCGGGACAAATAAAAAAACGCCCCAAAGCAGAGGTTAATCTGCCTTGAGACGAGTATAATCTTACCCGCGGTACCACTCAAATTGCGCTTTCGCACCACTCATCAGGCTCCATCAAGCCCTACACCTTAACGCAGTGTCTACGAAAACTGTCTACTCAACTGACGTTTTTCGGAGTTTCAGCTCGGAAGGGATAGCTTTGAACTGCTTCGCTGACGGCTCGCACCATACGCCGCCTCTCTGAAAACTCTGCAACTCAGCTTTCTTCGTCTTCGCTTTTGAATATGTTAATAGAATAACACTCTCAAACGAGTTTGTCAATATTTTTTTGTTGTTAAAATAAACAAAATTGGGTATTCGCCAAGCCGTATATACAGTTGAACCGCAATACCGACTGCACAAAAAACAGCGCCGCATTCTTAAGAACACGGCGCCGATTCAATATCAGTTATAAATATAATATTTCGGATTCTGGGTTTCGCCTCTGTAAATAACCTCGAAATGAAGATGCGGACCCGTTGAGTTACCCGTCGAACCGACTCTGCCGATTGTTCTGCCTGCCTCAACGTATTCGCCGACCCTTACGGTAATCGAACCGCTTATCATATGCGCATATCGGGTCTTATATCCGTCACCGTGATTGATGAGAACCATATTTCCGTATCCCGAATTGCTGCGCTGAACAACCTCAACCGTACCGCTTCTCGATGCGATAACAGGTGTGCCGCTTGCACCGCCGCCGTATTTGATCAGGTCGATACCGTTATGCCAACCGCTGTTTCGCCAACCGTACGGTGAACTTACGTAATGACAGCTCGGCGCAGGCCAGAGGAAGCCTGAATCGGAAGGACTACCGACGTAAACGCCGTCATAGTAAGTCTTTGTACCGACTGTTACGATTTCATCAACAGGCTCGGTTATGGTCTCATAATCATACTTTGTATCAACGTGTTCCCCGTCAATATAGATTTTGGTCCTGATAACCCTTTCGGAGCCGTTGACACCCTTCTGCTCGACCTTCTTATAACTGCTGTACTTTGTGGAATCCTTTTTCTTGATTGTATCAAATCTGATTTCTCTGATTTCAGATGTTGTGACGGTTTTTTTGATGTTGATGATTTTCCCCGATTCCCTGATAGTGACACTGTCGCCTTCTGAAATGTCATTGAAATCGTAATCGGGATTGAGTCCGATAATTTCATCTTCATCCACACCGTATTCTTCTGCAAGAGATGAAACGGTATCTTCCTCGCGCATAATATGGATAACCGCATTTTCAGCAGGTTCGTCGAGAGTCTGTGCCAGTTTTGACGCATCCCACATTACACTTGCATCATCTTTATAAAGACCCTGAACGTAATCGATATTCTGTGCAAAGCCGACAACGTAACCCTCTTCGTCAGCCTGAGCCTCATACGGCTCAAGGATAATATAGAAAACGGTTTTCGCATCCGCTTCGTTTTTGACCGCACAGATAAATCTGCCGTCGATATAAACTCCGCAGGCATTGGTCAGACTGTCAACGGAGTTTTCAATCATCTTATCCGAAATAGCCTGAGCATCGTTAAGCTTATCCACCGATACAACCGATATTTTATAATCTGCATTGAGATTGGCAGACGAAGCAACGGTTGCCTCAACGTCAGTGGAAATTCCGCCGCCAAGGAGTCTGTCTTTAACAATATCCTTTGCTTCAAGATAGACGGATTCGTTGACAATATATCCGAGGCTTTTCTCGTTGTAGAAAACCTCAAGCGCAAAGGTGATTCCCGACCAATAACCGACCGTCAGCACAAGAATAACGACCGAAAGCACGGGCATTGCAACGTTGCCGAAAGTTTTAAGGAGCTTCTTGTGTCTTGAGAAAGCTTTTCTGAAATAATGCAAAAGCACTGCCGGCAGACTTTTGGGATTGCCGAAGGCTTTTCTGATTGACTTCGATGCCGATTTGATTTCTCTGCGGAAATAAGCGATTTCCTGCAGAGTGGTATGCGTGTATTCTGCCGCTTTGGCTCTCGACTTTGCGGTAAGCAAACCGACAAACCTTTTGACAGCCTTGAACGGGAATGAAACAACGCGAAAGACAAGTGACAGCAGTGCCGCAACAAGACCTGAAGTCACGTCACCGAGGGTATATATGAAAGCATATGCCGCATTGCTTTGCGACAAATCGAAAGCTGTCGTTTCGGTTATCTGTTTCCTCTGTCTTTTCAGCTTCTTCGGTTTTCGGGGTTTCTCTTTCTCAACGTCGGCTTCATCAACAGAATATGCGGCGGGTTCGACGGGATTACCGTTAATAAGCTCATCCATTCTGTCGACTTCTTCATCAACAACCGAAGCATCAACCTCAAATTCGATAATAGGCTTTCTGGGTTGCTGTGTTTCGGTTTTTTCGGTTTCCCGAACGTTATTCTGCGCCTGCTCAAGCTGAATCGAATACCTGCGCTCGATATCCTCTTTGATTGCATCAAGCTCAAGCTTACGGCGTTTTTCGTCCCTGAGTTTCAACTCTTCTTCTCTGCTCAGCGGCTTTGCTTTCGGCTTTTTGGACGCACCTGAATAAACCTCTGACAAATCAAAGAATCCGTCTGTGATTCTGTCAAGAGGCTTCGGTGTTTTATCGGTATCGGGTTTTCTTTTTTCTTCGCCCATAATACTCTCCGAAGCAGATTTTAATTATTATAGTATAAACGTTCCGCATTTACAAGACCGTAGAATCAGGTTTAACACTCCGTTAACAATCCGATATATCTCTCAAGGGCATCCTGCCAGGAAGGCAGTCTGCCGAAACCGTTATCATCAAGCGATTTTTTGGACATTCTTGAATTAAGAGGTCTGACTGCAGCGGTTTTGTATTCCGCACTTGTAACAGGAATAATCTTTGTTTTTCTGCCCGCAAGTCTCATAATTTCAGCGGCAAATTCCGCCCATGTGCAAAGTCCCTCGTTCGTTGCGTGATAAACGCCGTATTTCTCGGTTTTCACCATATCACAAAGCAGAATCGCGAGATCATAGGTATAGGTCGGTGAACCGACCTGATCACTAACAACCGTAAGTTCATCTCTTGTTTCCGAGAGACGGAGCATTGTTCTGACAAAATTTTTGCCGTTGATCCCGAATACCCACGAAATGCGTACGATGAAACACCTGTTACATAATACTGCAGCCTCTTCACCTGCCAGCTTTGATGCACCGTAATGATTGCATGGCTTTTTGGGAGAATCGGTTTCGAACTCTTCGATCCCCTCGCCGCTGAATACATAATCCGTGCTGATATAAATCAATTTGCAACCGTATTTTTCGCAGGAAAGAGCGATGTTCCTCGTACCGCTTTCGTTAACAGCGGAACACAAGTCTTTTTCCGACTCCGCTGCATCGACGGCGGTATAAGCCGCACAGTGTATAACCGCATCGGGTCTGACAGATTCAATATATGCCTCAACCGCCTGAGAATCGGTGATATCAAGCTCGGGCAGATCGGCTCCGACCGCCTCATCGCCGTTAAGCTCCAGTCTCTTTATAACATCATATCCGAGCTGACCTTTTGCGCCCGTCACAACAACTTTCATAAAACTCCATATTACCTCATTATATATTTTCACTGTATTTTAACATATTTTTTTGCTCAGCACAAGATTTTTTTATTTTCTGCTTTTTTATTTGAAAAATATGTGGTATTATAAATAAAGAATGTTTTCTTCCGTTCAGAAAAAAGAAAGGGGCAGAAAAAATGATAAAAGTTACCGCACCCGCAAAAATCAATCTTTTTCTTGATATTCTCGGCAGACTCGATAACGGATTTCACAGCCTTTTTATGGTAATGCAGTCCGTTGATCTTTGTGATGAAATAACCGTCAGCAAGGGCAACGGCGGAATTGCACTCACCTGCTCCGACTCCCGTCTGCCTCAGGACGAAAAAAACATCGCATATAAGGCAGCGGCAGCTTTTTTCAAAGCAACGGATATCCAACCCGATGCGGTCATCACCGTCGAAAAGAAAATCCCCTTTGAGGCAGGTCTTGCGGGCGGAAGTGCTGATGCGGCGGCGGTTATCGTCGGTCTCGACAGACTCTTCGGAACAAATCTCACAAAGCAGCAGATGTGCGATATCGGTCTCACCGTCGGCAGTGACGTACCTTTCTGCATAAGAGGAGGCACCTGCATTGCACAGAACAGAGGTGAAATCCTCTCGGAGGTCAAACCCCTCAAGGATTGTTATATCGTTCTTGCCAAACCCGAAAAAGGCGTTTCAACTGCGGCGGCTTTTGCTGCGGCTGACAGCTCATATATCTATCACCCCGACAGTATCAGAATGCTCGACGCCTGTTCTAACGGAGATTTCGAGGGCATCTGCAAATATGCAGGTAACGTTTTTGAACAGGTTATTGAAGTTGTTGAAAGAGTTGAAATCAAAGATACAATGCGTGAATGCGGCGCTCTGCTTTATCAGATGAGCGGCAGCGGACCTACCGTTTTCGGTATCTTTGAAAAAGAAGAAGACGCACAGGCGTGTGCATCCCGCCTGAAAGAAAGCATCGCTGACGTTTACGTTACAAAACCCGTCGGCTACGGTGCATCTGTTATCTGACATCGGTATACAAATAACCGTACGGTATGATTTTTTTCATTCCGTGCGGTTTTTTATTGACCTGATGACAAAAAAATGTTAAAATCTCCGTTTGGAAGAAGGTGCTTATTTGAAACCGAAAAACAACAGAGAATCACGGATAATTTTTATATGTTGGCTGGCATATACCGCCGCCTACGTCGGCAGACTCAATTTCAGCGCTTCAAACGTCGCCATCATAGAAGCCCTCGGCGCAACGAAGCCCGATGCGGGTCTGGTCAGTTCATTCTTTTTCTTTGCGTACGGCGCAGGTCAGCTCGTCAACGGTATTCTTTCAAAAAGATACAACGCAAAATATATGATTTTCGCTTCACTGACGGTTTCGGCAATTCTCAATCTGCTGATGCCGCTTTGCGGAGATATGTCGGTGATGAAATACATATGGCTCGTCAACGGTATGGCACAGTCGGTTCTGTGGAGCACACTTATCAAGACACTCTCCGATTTTGTTTCGGATAAAAAGCTCCCCTCCGCTATCCTCGCAATGAGCACAACCGTTGCAATCGGCACTCTCGTTTCATACGGCATATCGGCATTATTCGTTCGTTTCGGCATATGGCAGGCGGTGTTCTATGCCGCAAGTATCGTTCTGATTATTGCCGCTTTCGTATGGCTTTTCCTGTTCGGTCCGAGCGAAAAGAAATCTCCCGAAACCGAAAAAATCAAAACCGACAAGGTGAAGATGAGCAAAACCGTCGGATTTGCGCTGATACTCGCCGCAATTGCAGGCATTGCAAACGGCTTCATAAAAGACGGTATTACAACCTGGGTACCGTCGGTATTATACGAAGAATTCGGACTTTCACAGTCTTTCTCAATTCTTCTCACGCTTTTCTTGCCGATGGTTTCAACCCTCGGAGCAACTATCGCCAAAAAGACTCACGAAAAAATCTCATCCCATGCAACAATGAATATGATATTCTATGCCGTTTCGGCGCTTCTCTGTGCAGGAATTCTTTTCTCACTGAAAATAAGAAACCTGCCTGCAATTATGATTTGCTTCATCGGCGTAGCGTGCGGTATGGCAATGATAAACAACGTTATCACCAGCATGTTTGCTCTTGATTACAGACAGAGTCTCAACGCAGGATTCGCCGCAGGTCTGCTCAACACCTTCTGCTATATCGGCAGCACAACAACAACCTACACGCTCGGTGCTGTTTCGCAGACAAAGGGTTGGAATGCGGTATTCGTTATTATGCTTACCGTATGCATTGCGGCGGCGGTTATCTGCCTTGCAGGTCTTGCAACAGAAAGGAAACACAAAAACTCATAAACGGCGGTGTAAAAAATGTCAACATTCAGAATTGATACGGAAGTCAGGCTTGATAAGCTCATCAACGGCAAACATTACGCAAAAGCAAAAAACCTTGCTCCCTCTCTCCCCGACGGATTCACAGTTACCTATCACGCCGGTGCGCTCCACACAAAGCCGAATACTGTCGAATCAATCGAAGCGGCACTCAGTTACGGTGCAAAGGTTGTCGAATTCGACGTCACATTCCGTCCTGACGGCACTGCGGTAGTCATCCATTCGGGTGCACCCAAGCAGAATGAAGGCGTTCTGCTCGATGAGGCACTCAAAACGGTTGCAACCGACAAACAGTGCAAAATCAATCTTGATATCAAATCCACCGTAAATCTGCCTCAGGTTGACTTGCTCATTGAAAAACACGGTCTGACCGACAGAGTTTTCTATACGGGAGTTTTCAGAGACTGGGTTGACACTGTTAAGAAAAACTCTGCAATCCCATATTTTCTCAATCATAAGATTACGGCTGAGGAATCAAAGAGCAAAGAGCTTCTTCAGAAACTGGCAGATGAAATTATTTCACTCGGCGCGATCGGTCTTAACAGCCATTTCGGAAATGCGACTCCCCTCACAACCGAAATTATGCATAAAAACAATCTGCTTGTTTCTCTCTGGACCGCAAACAAATCGCCTGACATGGCAAAAGTTATAGCCTGTCTGCCCGACAACATCACAACCAAAAAACCTCATCTTCTGACTCAGATGATATAAAAAAACGGAGCATCGGCAAAACCGATGCTCCTTAATTTTTATTCTGACAATCAGATTACGTTTTCGAGACCGAAGGTAACTATCATCTTTTCAAACATATTGTTTATAAATGATCCGATCTTCATTTCGATTTTTTCAAAGAAACCGATTTCAACGTCCTGCACCTGAATCGTACCGAAGTTTGCGGAAAGAAAATCAACTCTCTTTGAAGAAAAATCAAGAACACTGTCAGTTTCAGCCTTATATGCTTTTCTGATTTCGGCTTCGTCATAAGTGTCGAAAATATTCCAGCGGTATGCGTTCATAACTGCCGATTCCGTAAGAGTTGCAATATATGCGGGCATTGCGGCACCTGTGAGAACAATCGCATTTTTAAGCGTTGAATCCCAACTGCTCTTTGCCTTATCCGCAAACTCCTGTTTCTGACAGAGAGTATTGAAGAGCGTGGGCACACGGTCGTAATCCTTCTGATCAAAAATCGTGTTTCTGTACTGTCTGCCGAAGCAAACCGTGAACTCTTCGGGATTCGTATAATCACAACCGAATCTGCCGATATCGTTATTGCCCAGAGCAATATCGTAATCCCAGACGGGACCCGCATAAAGAACGTCGTTCACGGGCTTATAAAGATAAGTGCTCGTCAGACCGCAGTCCATATTCGAAGTCCACTCGTTGAAAGCATAATACTCTGCAAATGAATCAACGTCGATATATTCGGAATAATGCTTGCCCGCCTCATTCTTACCGTTTTCGGTAATCACAGCATCCTCGAAATCCTGATAGTATTTGCTGATATATTCGATTTCGCCCTTTGAAGCATATTCGGGGGATTTCATAATAAAAGGCTGACCTATCTTCGTTACGAAACCGCTTGCTTCATCCTTATATCTGTTTGAAATTTCCATTTCAAGAATATAACCGCCTGAAATTTCTTCAGGTTCGTTGGGAATCTCAATCCACTTGCTCGTACCTTCAAGCAAGCCTGCAAACGTTCCGTAGACACCGCCCGTTTTGCAATCCTCTTCGATATCGATATCGGGATTGGCTTCTTCGTTGGCATCCTCAAGGTTGTCAATATTGACCCTTGTCTTGTCGACCTCAACTCTTGATGTGAGAATATAATTTCCCATATATTCGTTGTTTATATAAACGTCACAGGGAACATACTGCGGCACGAAATCCAGACCCGCAGCCTTTGCGGCGGCATAAACGTAAGCATTTCTGATGAGCGAGAGGTCGGTATGGTTTGCGATAAGGCTCCATTTTTTGCTCTTGCCCATACCGAAAAGATTGACCTTTTCATCAAGCTTGATGTTGTAGGGCTTCTTTTCCATCTTCCAGGTTGAATTGCCTCTGCCCTTCACTTCAACACCACCGTCATAAACGGTTACACCGAGCGCATCGGTGATTTCAATGAGGCAGTCTTCTCTGTTGCTTTTATCGGCATGAATATAATCAAGAGAGCCTGACGGAGTTTCAATATAAACGTTGGGAATTGCCGAGCCGAAAATAGCTTTGACGGTGTAGCTGTTATTGCCGAGCGTAACGGTTATTGCGGTCTTATCGCCGAAAGCATCTGCAATTGTTGTAGAAGCGGTGATTTCCTTACCGTTGACATATGCCTTTTCATCGGAATTGACTACGAATTTCGTGATAAACTTATTCATCGACACAGGAACAAAGAAATAGTATTCGCCGTCAATTTCATAAGCATCAACAAGACGCTCTGTCGTGTCATCATTGCCGTCATCAAGGAGAATATAAGCATCAAGCTTTGCCGCTTTTTTGTCAGCATAAGCAAGAACGGCAAATGACGATAAAACAAAAACGAGTGCGAGTAATACCGAAATTATTCTTTTCATCTTTATACCTCCGATATTTTAAAAACAGATTGATTATAATCCCATTGTTTCCATAAGCTTTGCGGAGATTGCGGACTGTCTTGCCTTTGCAACGTCCGAATTTTCACCCTTGACGGAGAAATAAAGCTTAAGCTTGGGCTCTGTGCCCGAAGGTCTTGCGGCAGCCCACGAGCCGTCTGCAAAATCGAAGCGAAGCACGTTTTCCTTGGGCAGACCGTCAATGCCGAGAGAGTAGTCCTTGAGTGCGGAAAGGTCGTCAAACACTTTTTCGCCGTTGACTCTGAGAAGCTGCATTGATGACTGAATCTTTTCTGCACCCTCCTTGCCCTTGAGTACAATTGTTTCAAGGCAATCGAAATAATAACCGTATGCGGCATAAATATCATTCAGCGCATCAACGAGAGTCTTACCCTGATTCTTGTAATATGAAGCCATCTCTGCAATGAGCATCGAAGCGGAAACGGCATCCTTATCTCTCGCGTGAGTGCCTGCAAGGTAGCCGTAGCTTTCTTCATAACCGAAGAGGAATGTCTTTTCGCCGCTTTCCTCCCACTTGCAGATTTTTTCACCGATATACTTGAAGCCCGTAAGAGTCTGCACGGTTTCCGCACCGTGGCTCTCTGCAATAGCCGCACCGAGACCGCTTGTTACGATGGTTTTGACAACTGCGGCATTTTCGGGCATTGAGTCTTTTCTGAATTTAAGAACAAAATCAACAAGCAGAGCACCTGTCTGATTACCCGTAAGAAGAACGTATTCGCCGTTATGGCAAACGCCCACACCGACTCTGTCGCAGTCGGGGTCGGTACCGATAACGATATCGGCTCCCTCTTCTTCAGCCTGCTTAAGAGCAAAATTAAGTGCATCCTTTTCTTCGGGATTGGGTGAGCGCACGGTTGAGAAGTTGCCGTCGGGAAGCTCCTGAGACTTTACGATTGAAACGTTCTTGCCATCAAGAATTTTTCTGACGGGAATATTTCCGGTGCCGTGAAGAGCGGTATAGACAATCTTAAGCTCACTCTTTTCGTTATAAACACTCTGTTTTTTAACCTCTGCAAGGAAAGCGTCGAGGGTTTCTTCACCGATTTCAATGAGCAGCCCGTTTGCCTTTGCTTCATCGGCAGCCATAAAGGGAATAGCCTTGAGATCTGTTACCGCATTGACAAATGCGATTACCTTGTCCGCATATTCGGGAACAAGCTGACAGCCTTTTGAATCATAAACCTTGTAGCCGTTGTATTCTTTGGGGTTATGACTTGCGGTAAGAACAACACCCGCCGTGCAGTTATGATATCTGACCGCAAAAGAAAGAACGGGAGTCGGCATAAGCGTGTTGAAAAGATATACTCTGATACCCGCTGCATTGAGAACAGATGCGGCATCAGCGGCAAAAGCTGCCGAGTTATTGCGCGAGTCATATGCAATTGCAACGGATTTTTCACCCGTAAACTCTGCGTTGAGATAATCGGCAAGACCCTTGGTTGCCTTTGCAACGGTATACTTATTCATTCTGTTGGGACCTGCACCCATAATTCCGCGCAGACCGCCCGTACCGAATTCGAGTTCCTTATAGAATCTGTCTTCGAGTTCCTTTGCGTCTGTAATTGCTTCAAGCTCCGCCTTTGTTGTTTCGTCAAAGGTGAGCCAGTATTCATAGCCTTTCATAGTGATATATCCTCCTTATAATTCAAATCCGAGTGTAATAATTTCAAACGGTGCATACTCAATTTCGGTTGCAGCACCGATTTCATCCTCAAGCATATTGAGGATTTTTGCTTTTTGTGGCAATACCAGAGTGCCTCTCTCACCGTTCTGCTCGCTGAGTCTGGCAACAATCATACTGCCGTTTTCCGAAAGCTTCAGCGACTGAAGCCACAGCTTATCGGAAAAACTGAAACCGCATTCAACGTCTGCTTTCACAAGCGGAACATTATATTCAAACGCGACGTTATTTATACCTGCATCAACGAAATCGCCCTGATGCGGATAAATCATATAACAGAAATCGTGACTGCCGATATCCGAAGTGGGATCGGGACGAATTGTTGCCCGAAGAAGTGAAAGCGCCATAACGTTATTCTCTGCGGAAACACCGTATTTCCCTTGATTGATAAGAGCAACACCGCCCCCGTGCTCACTCATATCGCACCACTTATGATGACAGACCTCAAAACGGGCTTGTTGCCACGAGGTGTTGCGGTGAGTTTCTCTTCGGATAAAGCCCGCTGAAGTATCGCAAACAAGTTCACGGGACAGAACGTTGCAATCAAACTCAACCTTTGCAAGTCTATGTTTTTCGTTCCAGTCGACGATGTTTTCAACTTCAATTCCCCTTGAGCGTCTGAAAAGACGGATTATCCTCTGCCATCTGCTTTTAGCGGTTACCAGAGTTGCGCTGAATTCGGCACATTCGTCATCGTACTTCAACAGTTCAAGCGGTTTGTCTGTTACGATATTCTCCTGTTTATCTTTATAATTCGGGAGAATATCCCAGGCATCATAGTTACCCGGCGTATCGTGATAAATTTTAAGTTTATTGAAATCCCCTTTGACCCACTCTCTGCCGAGTTCCTTGTCCTTGAGCGAAACAATGCTTCCGTCGGAGGCAAAAACAACGCTGTAAAACGGTGTTTCGGCATTGAGACCATTACATTCAAACCAGCCCTCGGCTTTTTCGTTTACGATTTCACCGCAGGAAAGAGCCGGTATTGACGGGATTGCATAATATCCGTTCACTCCCCTTCTTATGACAGAACCGTTTTTATCGGGTATGAACGTCAGGGACTTTCTGGCAAAATTCAGCGAATTGAAATATCTGTTCCCTTCGCCGATGATATCGGAAAGCTCCTTTTCCATCTGCTCATAGTCAGCCATCGCATCACGGTAAACGGGAGTAATATGGCTGCCGGGAATAATATCGTGAAACTGATTTATCATCAGCTTTTTATAGATTTCTCTGATTTTCTCTGCGGGATACTCAACGCCCTGCTTCATTCTCAACACGGAAAGCAACTCCGCCTCACGGAGCATAAATTCAAGTTTACGGTTGAATGACTTGAGATTCGACTTTGTGGTGAAAGTACCTCTGTGCATTTCGAGATAAAGTTCACCGTCCCATACCGAAAGCTTTTCGTTGCCGTCAAAGTTTCTGTGCAGAAATTCTTTGCCCGTCATATGCTCGGTCTCGGGCATAACGGAAAGCTTGTCAAACCGATGCATAAGTTCAACCATTTCTTCGGTTGCACCGCTTCCCCCGTCACCGTAACCAAACATCTGCAGGGTTGCACTGCCCGTATTTTTGTCCTGATATGCCTCCCAGTTATCAGCAACCTGACTCGGCATATTCCACGAAATAAAGTGAGTCGGCGGCACACAGGCATAAACTTCAGAGCCATCGATGCCCCTCCAGATGAAATTGTTGTGAGGGAATCTGTTCGTATCATTCCACGTTGACATTTTGTTGGATACAAAATAATCAACACCGCTTTTTTTCAGTATCTGCGGAAGTATCCAGCTGTTTCCGAAAACGTCAGGCAACCAACAGTTATCAACCGTTATGCCGAATTTTTCTCTGAAAAAGCTCTGTCCATAAAGACACTGTCTTATAAGGCTTTCGCACGAAGGCACGTTGCAGTCAGGCTCAACGTACATTGCTCCGACGGGTTCAAATCTGCCTTGTGCAATTCTTTCTTTAAGCTCTGCAAATACTTCAGGATAATATTTCTCAACCGTTTCATAGGTATACGCCTGAGTGTGTGCGTATTTGAAATCGGGATATTTATCCATCAATCGGAGCTGAATCAGCACCGTGCGAAGATTCTTCTGCACTGCGTGGATTCTCCTCCAATAATATGCGATATCAAGGTGGGAATGGGCAACAAGCGCTACCTTACCGCTGCCCGAATAATCTTTGTTTGAGAAGACGTTTTCTTCAATAAATGCGGATGCTTTTCTGACATCCTCTGTTTTTATATCATCAAAGTCAATGAAGTTAAGTGCCTTATCGAGAGCATCAATCACAAGCTGCGAGAAATCCTCGTTGAACGCACCGCTGAGAGCCGCATCAAGAAGCATCTCAATATCATAGACAAGCGAAGTAACCGCTTCATTGACAACCGTAATATATCCGCCCTCGAAAATCTGACGGCAGCCCCTGACGGAAAGACTCTCGGGATTTCTTTCATCATCGGGCTTTGAACGGTTATAGCCCATAATTTCAAAATGCAGCTTTCTGCCGTCAACGTATTCCGAAAGATTCATCCGCTCTCTGTTGGGGTCAATACCGCCGACATACCTGCCGTTGACCTTTACAATCATTTCGGCAGCCGTCTTGAGTGCAAAGCAGAATTTCTTGCCTTCCAGGTGAGCGGGCAGTTCGTAATCCGCTTCGATAAATGCCGTACCGTCAGGAGTAAAATACATATCCCCTCTTCTGAGCGGCCTCGGTTTTTCGTCATAGAATTCAAAATTCATTTCGGAGGTCTGACGCGCTTCACGGATTCTGAAATCTTCAATTTCGTGCTTTTCGGAATATATTTCTCTTTTAAGCCAACCGAAACGGAGTTTTATCCACTCCTCCGGCCTCATACTGCGGCGTTCAACCTTTATATGAGCCATAAAGCACCTCCTTTAAACATCCTGAAAATAAGGCTTCTTGCGGATACCGACAACCCTGACGTTTTTACCGAGATCCGCCTCAATTCTTTCTTCAACCCACTTGAGACAGCGGTCAAGAATAAGACATTTCGAGCATTCACCCTGAAGAAGAACGGTTACTTCACTGTCCTTTTCTTCAACAAAGGTGATTTCTCCGCCGTCGCCCTGCAGACGGGGTCTGATATATTCATTGATATATTTTTCCATAATCCAATCAGCCTTTTCAAATTAATCCAAAATAATTATATCACTGCTCAAATTCAAGCGCAATTGTTTTTAATAAAAAAGATTAAAATATTTTCTGTTTTGTCTTTTATTTAGCTTTTACGTATGTTAAAATTAAAATATAACGGATTATGAGGTGAAATATGATGTATATTGTCACAAGCAATCAGATGTACCGGGCGGAATGTAACGCCGTTGAGCGTGGCATAAGCTTTCCACAGTTGATGGAAAACGCAGGCACCGCCTGTGCCGCCGCAATCAAAAAGCATTTCTGCATCAGCAGAGATAATCCGAAGAAAATCCTCATCATCAGCGGAAAAGGCAAAAACGGCGGTGACGGTTTTGTTATAGCACGAAAAATGTGGGAATACGGATGCGACGTAACCCTTATGCTTGCCTGCGGAGATCCGAAGGATAAAATTTCTCAGGATATGTTTTCTCTCGCGGAAAGTACGGGCATCGATATTCTCCGATACAACAACAATCTGACTCTGCTCAAATCGTATATCGAAAACGCCGACGTTATCGTCGACGCAGTTTTCGGGACGGGTTTTTCGGGTTCACTCAATCAGCCCCTTTCCGCTTTGGCAAAGATAGTCAATTCATCAAAGGCAAAAACCGTTGCGATTGACGTGCCCAGCGGCACAAACTGTGATTCCGCGAGTGCCGAAGGTACCGTTTTCAAAGCAGATATGACCGTTGCTATTTCGGCATATAAGCCGATACATATTCTCAAACCCTGCAATTCATACTGCGGGAAGACCGTTGTTGCCGACATCGGCATAACTGACGGTGATTTTGAAAAGCTCGACAGTGTTGTCTGTTTCACGCTCGACTCAAAAGACGTCAAGAAAATGCTCCCCAGAAGAAAATCAGTTTCAAACAAAGGAACTTACGGCAGAGCGCTTTGCGTTTGCGGCAGTATGCGTATGACAGGTGCCGCAGTGCTTGCGGTCGGCGGTGCACTCAGAACAGGTGCGGGGCTTGTGACCGCCGCGTTCCCCCAATCGGCATATGCCGCTATCGCACCGAAACTGACAGAATCACTGTTTCTGCCATTGGAATCAAACCTTGAGGGTACTCTTTCATTCTCGGCATTTTCGGGCATTGCCGAAAACGCGGCCAATTCAACCGCAGTTCTTATCGGTTGCGGTATGGGATTCAACAAAGACACAACAAGGATAGTCCATTCGGTGGTCAGAGAAATAAAAAAACCGATGATTATTGATGCCGACGGAATAAATGCGCTGAGCACTAATATAGATATATTGAAAGAGGCTCAGGCTCCCGTAATCCTGACTCCGCATCCGGGTGAAATGAGCAGAATCTGCGGCAAAAGCATTGCTGAAATAATCGCAGATCCCGTTTCCGTTGCCTATGAATTTGCTCACAGATACGGAGTTACCGTTGTTCTTAAGGGCGCTAATACGGTTGTCTGCGGTACGGGTGAAAATGAGATATATATCAATGCAACCGGTAATGCAGGTCTGGCAAAGGGCGGCAGCGGCGATTTGCTTGCAGGTATGGCTGTCTCTCTTTTGGCGCAAGGTATGAATCCGTTTGATGCTGCGGTATGCTCGGTATATCTCCACGGACTTGCCGCAGATGCAGTTGCAGAAAAAACATCGATGAGAGGTATGCTCCCGACTGATGTTCTCAATGCATTGCCTGAGTTTTTTTCAAAATTTGAATAGCAGGTGATATTCTGAAAAAATTCCTTTCGCTTCTCGTCGCAATAGCACTGATGTTTGCGGCAGGATGTGAAAAAAGCGGTTCAGCTCCCGCCTCTCCGCCCGAAATACCAAAAAACTTTTCGGCAGATGCGGAAATAACCTTCCGCGAGCTTTACATGACCGCAACCGTCAGTCTGACTGCCGAAAACGAATTAAAAATCAAAATGCTCACACCCGAGGTCCTCTCCCCGCTGGAAATTATCTGCAAAGACGGAGTCTGCTCCGCCGCATATGACGGCATCAGCTTTTCGGTTGATACAAACAGATTCCCTCAGGCTGATTTCGCATCGATAACAGCTCAGGCATTTGCCTATACCAACGCTGACGTTGAACTGAAAAAAAGCGTTTCCAACGGAATTATAAGCTATCAGGGAAGTACGGATAACGGAGTTTTTGTTCTGACCCAGGATGAGAAAAGCGGTGCGTGGCTAGATCTTTCGGTTGAAGGTGCACAACTGCATATAGTTTTCAGTAATTTTGAAACATAAAAATATGAAGGCTTGTCCGAGGCAAATCTGAGGGCAAGCCTTATGTTTTTGAGTGAGATGCAGACAAAATAAAAAAATTCAGATTTTTTTAAAATTATGCTTGACATTTCGGGTTTCTGTGATATAATAGCATTCGTTGAGTCACGAAACCTCAACAAAAGCGAAATATCCGGGTGTGGCGCAGTTGGGAGCGCGCTTGACTGGGGGTCAAGAGGCCGTGAGTTCAAGTCTCGCCACTCGGACCATAGTGAGTATTCATAACACAAGTGAATACTCACTTTTCTTTTTTACATTTCCTCATAGTTAATATTGTTATGTATCGAGCAGGTTTTGAGCCTGCTCTTTTTTGTTATGCCGTTAAATACTCAACGGCTACGCCTTGTCTTGCTTCAAGGACTATATTTTCCTCTTTAACAGGATTTTCAATAACCCCGATAAAGCGATAATGAATAATGATTTTCTGTGTTTTGTTCTTGCCTTTGCCTTCTATTGAATGGACTTCGATTTTCTCAATTAGCTCATTCAAGAGTGCAGGTGTTAGTGTTTCCATCTGCATAAACTTACGAACCGCAAAAGTAAACTGCTCTTTGCTTGTACGAAGATTTTCAATTTCAGACAGTTCTTCTTGGTATTGCCTGATTTTCAGTTTCAGCTCGTCACGCTCAGTTTCGTACTTCTGTGAAAGCTGCATAAAGCTTTCTTCATTGACAATACCGTTGATATGCTTCTCAAAGAGTTTTTCATACATCAATGCAACCTCTTTAGTTCTTGCTGTTGCCTTATCAATACAGTTTTCAAGAAACTTCTGCTGATTGAGTATGCTTTTGTTGGTCTTTGCTTCAAGAATATCTGCGAACGCTTCTTCATCTTCAATGAGAAAACTTGCAAAACTTCTGAGCTCAAGCATCACAATCTGCTCCAAAGAATCAGCTCTGACATAATGTGTACCCTCACAGGTGCCCCTGCGACCTTTGTAGTTGGAGCACATAAAATATTTGATGTCAGTATTGGGATGATTGACATTGA
>JAFVVQ010000025.1 GCA_017502085.1 Clostridia bacterium
AACTTACACTATTGAGAATGTAAAGTCTTATGTTGCTGCTTTAGAAAAGAAGCTTGATCTTATTTCAAAGCAAGAGCAAAAATATTCTGAAGAAATTGAAAAGGCTGTTGCAGAGTACAAAGAAATGAAAGAAAGTGCAACTGACTTTGACCCTGCCGAGCTTCGTGAGGAACAGCTTAAACTTCGCTACGATAAAGAAGTACAGAGCAGTCAGATAATTCGCAGTAACGGAAAGGAGCTTGTCACTTCAAGATTTAATTACAGCATTCGTGATGTCAATTACTTCCTCGGTGAACAGAACGATTCCCGTTCAGTATCACAAAGACTCGCACAAGCCAAATCAACTCCAAGACGAAAGAAAAATATCAAACACGGCAGAGATGAAAGATAATCCCAGTAACAATTTCTATTAACGAAAAAATTTACACTAACGGTCACAATCATCACTCAAGAAGATTGTGACCGTTTTTTGCATTTTAGCTTATTTTTTATATTAAAACCTAACGATTATGCATCCTAAAACCGCAATGTTGCTTAATAGGTAGAAAAAGCAATATTGTTGTGGTATAATTAATTAATTTGATAATATCCGTTTTAAATATGAATTTTTTGTAAATTCTCGAAAATCCAGCGTAACATTTGCCGTTTTTCGTCATATGTATATATGGGGATTTTTCGGCATTTGCGTTTCACAAAATTTTTTGTTGAATTTTGTACTGAAAAGTCAGTTCTCATGCGTTATATATATTGGGAGAGTGTACTCGAAAATAACATTCTCTTATATGCTTGGAAAGGGAGTATCATAACATTGGATATAAACGAAAGAGAAAGGGATATGCAGTTAGCGGACAAGCTGTGGCGAGAATATGAGCCGTACATTCGCAAACTGTGTAATTACAAACTGAACAGACACAAAGAATATATTGATGATTGTGTTCAGGATGTGTTTATTGGTTTGGTTGAAGCGATACATAAAGGAACGAAAATAGAATATCCGAAAACTTGGCTAACTACGGTTGCGAATAATATGATAAAGGATATTTATAGCCTCGCTTCTAAAACTTCCGATAAGGTTATATCATTATCCGAAAAGGATTTGATTGACGACAATTATTTTTGGAATGATACAGGATCTGAAAACTCAAATATAAGCGAAGAACAGATTTTGAGTGTTAAGGAAGAAATAATTCAAATGCTTAATGAAGATGAACAGCGGTTATTAAATGAGAGATTCGAACAAAAATTAAGCATTGCATTGATTGCACGAAGGTATAACACGACGGAGAATAACATTTATCAAAAACTGTTCAGATTGAAAAGTAAATGCAGGAAGCTAATAAGAGATTATTTGGAACAGCAATACTAACAAAAAATGAACCAATAATTTATGCAATATTTTTTTGTAAGATTTTTGATTTTAACAGACTATATAGATGAGGGAGGATAATTAATGATAAGCGATAAGAATTTTTTAGAGTTTCTCAATGATAAATCACTTGACTTATCAAAAGAGAAACTTGAACAGATTATCGAAGAAGAATTAGAGAAACCCGAAAATGAAATGGATGCAGATTTAATTGAGTATTGCCTTGATGCTCTTAACGAACTTGAAAGAAATGACTCAGTTGAAATCAAAGCAGAAAGGACAAGTGATTCAAAAGATAAGATAATATATAAACCGTTTAAAAAGATTTTTGTCGCAGCCGCCGCTGTAGCAATTGTTGCAATTGGTTCCCTTTCTGTTTTTGCGGCAGTTTCCGATGTAAGCATTCTTGATGGATTGGTTGAACTTTATAACAAATATATTGTTGTCAGGTTTGATAAAAGCGATGATAAAGCAGATGATTATGAATTGCTTGGCACGGAACTTGCGGCGGAATTAAAAGAGAACGGTATTTATCCTGTGCTTTTACCGGAAGCACTATTAAGTGATGAATCGAAAATAACTGAAATTGAATATCAGTTTTGGGATGTTCTTACTTCTGTGACCATTAGTTTTAGTTATAAAAGCGAAAAAGGCTTTGTTTCAATTGATCATTATGACCCAATTGTTGAGAGTGGAAAGTCAGAGTTCCCCAATGCCAAATATGAAACAACAATTGATATCAACGGAATCCAAGTTCATGTTTTTGAACAAAACAGAAAAGGAACAATAACATTCAAGGACGGACAAACAGAATATACTATTATTTCGTCTATGAATGTTGAGCAGGCAATAGAATTTGCAAAAACAATTAAATAGGAGATGATTAATTTGAAAAAAATTATTTGTATAATTTGTTCGTTTGTATTTATATTCTCTTTGTTTAATCTTTCTGTATTTGCTACAGAAAGCAAAGGAGCAGGAACTTCTTCAATTATTTTAACAGGCGAAACAATAATTGAAGAAGCAGAAGGTATCTATAACACAAGTGCTAACGCAAGGGCGACGGGATTAATAAGTCAGAAAACACTTACACTTTCAAAAACCGGTACACAACTTATTATATCTGCAAAGACGAAAGGCTCTGATGAAGTTGATAAATGCGGCTTCACTTACATAAAATTACAGAGACTTGTTAATGGTAGTTGGACTGATTACTCAACATACTGTTACTCTGATCTGTATTCAGATTCAGCCACATATTCATTTGCTAAAACAATCACACCTCCTTCCGGTTATACCTATCGTGTAATTGCTGAACATTATGCTGCAAAAAAGACACTTCTGATTTTTACATCGGAAGAAACAAGCTATAATGAAACATCGTCATTAATATTTTAAATAAAAGTTCCAAGCAACACTTTCTGATATCAGCAGATAAAACACGCCTTAAACTAATTGATTGGTTTAAGGTGTGTTTTTGTTTTCAAAACAATTGTCGAAATTTAACAAATGTTACTTTGAAAATTTGTTAGTTATTTTTGTGTAAGAAATTAGATTTTTAAAGACTATATTTATGTAAGACAATTATTGATTGTTAAATGCTGAAAGGGTGAGTCCAATGTTTTGGTTAGTTTATATCTATAAGAACATTTGTTAATTTTAAAAGGAGTGTAAAAAATGAAATATACTGAGAAATGTCGTTATTATAAAACCTTCAAGTCTATTTTTTGCTTTGTTATGATTTTTACAATTATGTTGATGTCCACAATAATTCAGACAAATGCGGTTGCAAACGAAAATTCCGATAATCTGTTGTTTGTTTATGATAATAACAATTGGGATGAAGCTAAAAACTATATAAACACAGAAGCAAATAAAATTGATGTTGACTTTATATCTCTTAATGAGTTTTCTGTAAAAAAAGCATCAGATTATACTGCTATTGCATACCCCTTTTCATCAGTTCAAAATGTTCAATTGAAGCATTTATTTGCAGAACATAAAATTTATTTGTATGGTGAATTAACAATAAACAATTATAAGGATGCGGTTGGATTAAATGATTTTTCCATTTTCATTGACTCAGATATTGTTGAAAATAATGAGATTCCTAAACAAAAACTTTCAAACGAATATGAAACAAATGAAATTTTTAATTTGATATGTTACGATGCTTCACCGCTGTTGTGTAAGATTTCTTCAGATAATACTACTCCTTTTTTGAAGGCGATCATAAATGATATTAACGAATCATCAACTTCTGTAGGAGAACGTTCGCATACAATTGTAAAGAGTCAATTTAATTTTAGATTATACTTTGAACTCGGTGCTTATTTATATGTGTTGAATATGGATTATAGCTTATATCGTAACACAAACGAGTCTGATTCTACTTACGATTATTTTGGAATAAAAACAAACACATGGTGTACTGACCCAACTGGCGATAAAACAATAAAGCAGGTAGAAACAAAATACAGTTTCCCAAAAGCTTCTGATGAACTTATGGAATGTGGTCCGGATACAGATACAAATATTGGTACACTTGAAGTGGCGGTTGGATATGGCGATGGAGCATCGGGTCAGATTGCTTATCAGATGGATTTATCTGATACAAAACCCAACATTACTAAGACAGCAAATTACACGGCTGATACAGTTCAGTGGATTATGACACCACGCACATTATTCCCAAAGAGTATTTCTGATACCATTTCAACTTGTAGTGCTACTTGGGCTTCAACTGGAAAGAGTGCACAAATTGATGTTGATTTTCAGGCTGTAGTATCATATGGAACAAACAATCAATATCGATACTATACAGGATACTATAATGTTCCTGTTGTTTATAATTACTGAATAAACAACCACACAAATATTATAACAAACTACTTGTTTTTCACAAAACATATATAAATATTATTTAAAGATATTATGCTTTAACTTTATAGTAAAAAATAGATTGAAGGTATATCCGATGAAAGAAAAAATTATTGAAGTAATGCTCAAAACAACTGGTTTGTTTTTATTTGTTATTGGCTTATTCGTTTCACTCATTGTCGGATTAGATTACTCTGATTATATGTATTTTATTATAGGTACATTAGTGTGTTTTCTGGTTGGACTCTTTTTAGTAGCAACAGGTGAAATAATCAGTTTGTTACGCAAAAATATCGAAAGACAAAACAAGATTATAGAGACATTAAATCAAAAAGAATAGTATTGAGCCAAATACAATTTAAATTTTTGGTGATATTAATTGTCTGATAAAAGTTTTAAAAATTAAATATGTAAAGATTTACGGAGCCTGCGTGGTGCAGACTCCGTTTTCTGTATTATTCTTCGTTATTGATTTGCATTCCGAAGAACTTTTGCTTGAAATACTCATTTAAATATTTATCAACGATTATTAAGATTCATAACATAAACGAAAACCTTCTTTCCATAACGTGTAGATGTGTTTTGTTTATGTTTGACAAAATTATTATATAAATTTTGTGAATGTTTTTTTGTAAGAAATCTCATATTAAAAGACTATATTTATGCAGGGCAATTATTGTTTTAGAAACAACTGAGGGGTGATACCAATGGTTTAGCTGAATATTATACAAAAAGAAATACGCAGCAACATTTATTGTGCGTATTATTAAACAGGAACAAATTTGTAAAAATGATTTTTTAAAATCTTAAAATGGAGATGAGAAAATGAACAAAAATATTAAAATAATCTTTAGCGTTATACTTGTTTTTACACTTATGTTTTCTTCGGTTTTATCTTCTTCTGCATCTGCTTCTGACGAGAATATCTCGCCGTATACATTAAACAAGCCCAATTTATATTGGGATTTATCAAACGAACAATATAATTTTAGCGGTTCTGCGGAAATGTCCAACTTGTATTCAAATTATCTGTTTACCGATGTTTCAAAAGTACGAATATATGTAAAAAACAATCATAGCACTGAAACCTTAAAAGTTAAACTGCTTAAACAAACTGCTTTTGATATTGATTGGTCAGTCTCCACTGAAAATATTGCTGCTAACGGATACAGAACGTGGGATGTTACTTTGGACGAAGATTCTACCTACATGTTAAAGTTTTATGCACCATCTGATTTTGAAGGTTATATAATGAAAATATAAATAGTTTTTCGAAAAAATTTAACTCGTAAGCAAACAGAAAGGGAAAAATAATGAGTTACATATTGAGTTTTGTTGGAAAAATGACTATATATATGCTTATAACTCTTGCGGTATATACGCCAATGAGAATCATCTTTTTAAAAATCAGAAAAACAAATGTGGTTTTGTGGCGTGAAATTTTATTGGCTGTATTTATTTGCTATATCATTGGCGTTTTTTCGATGACTGTTTTCCCTAATGTCAGAATTGATTATGATAAAGAATTAATTGTTAATCTGTTTTTTTCTACCGGTAATTCAGTTCATATTTCCAAAAATGGACTATCCTATTTTAAAAATAATGAAATATATAATGTTATAAATTTGATGCCTTTTAAAACCATTTCTGAATATTTCTTTGCTCCCCAAAACACCAATTATGCAATAAGAGATTGGAATATAATAAAAACAACAAATTTGCTGGGTAACTTTTTATTGTTTTTACCTTTGGGTTTTATTCTTCCTCTTTTAAATAACAGATTCAAATCTTTTTTATTAACTTTGTTAGCATCAAGTGTGTTTATTATAGGAATAGAAGTAATTCAGTATTTTATTGGTAGAGCAGCGGATATTGACGATTTTATGATTAATTTGACAGGTGTTTTTACTGGATTCATCTTCTTTGTTTTAAGTTCTAAAATTATGAAATTCACAAAAAGGAGAGTCAATAATGAATAAAAAAACTTTTTCAAAAAAATTTATATCCATATTGGCATTTGTATTATCTTTTACTTTTGCCTGCTCGCCTTTAGCTAACTCTATAATCATAAAACAACGATATTGTTCTGTTTCGGAGTGCTTATGAAGATAAACAAACTTTTTGTGTTGATTTCCTCTTTACTTATTATTGTTTTTGGGATAACAGTTATAGGATTCATTTCAATAAATGTTGATTCTGGTGCTTGTAATACTGGTTATACTACTTTTGTTTTTGATAAATATAGCAATAAATTGGCTAACAATTTTTACGAAAGTGCTGACTTGTTAGACGAAATATCTGAAATAAAACCCATAAAAGGAACTCAAAAAGCAAAATGGAATGGCATAACAATATATCTTGAATTTGATGTGGAATACAAACACAATGTTTATGGAGTTAATACTGAAAGGTTATTGTTTAAAGGAAAACGTATTTGGATTGATACTTTTAATTGGGATAACGGTAACATAATTGTTTAACAAAAATAACTGCACTTAATAATTGCTTTTTTAAAATCAATACACCTTATTCAACAACATAATTCAACAAATAAAAAAAGAACGGGCTTATTTTATAAAGTCCGTTCTTTTTGCGTTATATTAGGTACATAAAAAACAATACGCAAACAATGTAAAAATTATTTTTAAAAAGATTAATTTTTTTCGTTTGCAGAAAACACCCTTGACAAATCACATCTCAAAAAAGTATGTTGCTCACATACGCAAAAGAACACCGTTTTCCGAATCCAACATTCTTTGTTGATGACGGATATTCGGGTACAAACTTTGACAGACCGGGATTTCAGGCAATGCTTGATGAAATCGTAGCAGGAAATGTTGCGGTTTGTATAACAAAGGATTTGAGCCGACTCGGAAGAAACTCATCACTCACAGGACTTTACACCAATTTCACTTTCCCTGAACATGGTGTCAGATACATCGCAATAAACGATGATTTTGACACAAGTGACCCTAACAGTGTGAACAATGATTTTGCGGGAATCAAGAATTGGTTCAATGAATTCTATGCGAGAGATACGAGCCGAAAAATCCGTGCGGTTACAAAAGCCAAAGGTGAAAAAGGTGTTCCGCTTACAACAAATATTCCATACGGTTACAAGAAAGACCCCGATAATCCGAAACATTGGGTTATCGATGAAGAAGCTGCTCAAGTAGTCAAACGGATATTTGATATGTGCATGGAAGGCAGAGGACCAAGTCAGATTGCAAATCAGTTGACGGCAGAAAAAGTGTTGAATCCCACCGCATACAAATCAAAAGAAGGGATAACAACTCGAACATCTACCTCTGCGAATCCTTATCATTGGAATTCAAGCACGGTTGTTCATGTTCTTGAACGCAGAGAATACACGGGCTGTATTGTAAATTTCAAAACCTACACCAACTCAATTTGGGATAAAAAGCAACGACAGAATCCCGAAGAAAAACAAGCCGTTTTCGAAAATACTCACAAAGCGATAATTGATGAATCTGTGTTTGAAAAGGTTCAGATAATCCGTCAGAACCGTCACCGAAAAACAAAGACCGGAAAAAGCAGTATGTTTTCAGGTATGCTATATTGTGCTGATTGCGGTGAAAAAATGTATTTCTGTGCAAGCAACAATTCAAAGTTTGAGCAATCATTTTTCGAATGTTCCGTACATCATAAGCACAGGGATAAATGTAAAGTTCACTTTATTCGTTCCGTCGTTCTTGAAGACTTGGTACAAACGCACATGAACGCTGTTTTGTCTTATGTCATAAGATATGAGCAACATTTCAGAAAAGTTATGACCGAGAAGCTTCAAGTTGAGAGCGAAGAAAAACTCAGAGTATGGAAGAAACAGTTTTTGCAGAACGAAAAACGAATCGCAGAGCTTGACCGATTGTTCATCAAGATTTACGAAGATAATGCAAAAGGCACTCTTTCAGATGAAAAGTTTGAGATGATGAGTCAAAGATACGAAGAAGAACAATCACAGCTAAAATTAGAGTTGGTAACATTACAGAAAAATATCGAAGTACAGGAACAACAGACAGAAAATTTAGAAAAGTTCATTCAGCTTGCATCAAAGTATGCTGACGGAGTTCCGCTTACACCGTATGCTTTAAGGGAACTTGTAAAAAAGATTTATGTTTCAGCAGCTGACAAGTCAAGCGGCAAACGCAAACAGAGCATAGAAATAGAATATGACATTATAGGATTTATACCACTGAATGAGCTTATGCAAAAGAAAACGGCGTGACCGAAGTCACGCCGAACCTTGAAAATATTCAATTTTCAGACTTTTAAAATGAAAACTGTTTTACGAACCCCGCCCATTGCCGCAGGGGTTTTGAACGTTCAGGGAGTATTCTCAATTTCAAAAGGAGCTTCGGCAGCGATGTTTTCGATGCAGTCGAATTCACCGCAGATATTCACGCATTCATCTTTTACGGTGAGGTCGATGCGTGAATTTTTTATTTCTTTGCCTCTGAATTCATCGCTTCTTGCTTCGGCATAACGCAGGGTAGCGAGAAGAACGGCATCGGTTTCGTTGAGAATACGTTCGGATTCTGCATAATCAATCCCGATGAATCTGCTGATTCCGGCGGGCAGACTTACTCCGTTGACGGTAAGGAGAGTTTTGTCGGGGAATGCATTTTTTGGCTTTTTACCGAGAGGTATATTCCACAGAAGGAAGTGGAGTGTGTAGCTTTTGTGTGAACCGATTTTTCTTGCGGCAACAAATTTTTGCCTGAACGAAAAATCCGAGCACCTGACGGTTTCGGCAACAACGTATCCCTCTGCCCTGCAAAAGCGCAACGTTTTGTCCTTGTTTTCCGCAATTCCGCTTATCAGAAGGTCACCTTTGATTACGGCGGAGCCTGTTTTTTCTTCCGGAGTGCCGCTGAAAGGGCGCATCATAACTATCCGTCCGTCATGAGCGGCAACGATGTTGCTGACGGTATTACTGTCGGCTTCGTCAGGCTTTGTGACGGTTTCGCGCACCTCTATTACTGCGGTGCATCCCGAAAAATTGATGTTTGCCCACGTGATTTCGGGCAATCTGCTCAGAGCCTCTCTTTCGGTTGCGGATTGGTCAATATCACTGCTTGCGGCACCCGTACGTACGCCCAGAGAAGCAAAAACATCAGCAATTTCTTCGCTGCTTACCCGAGTGTTTCCGATAATCTCGATGCGCCAGATTCTCGTTGAAAAAAACATAACCGATAAAACGCAGAATATCGCACCCGCAATCAGACCGAAGCGCCGTCGGTGGTTTCTGAGAAAAAACGGCAGGCCGTGTTTTTTCTTGATTCTGACGGTCATTCCCGATTTCTTTGCGACTGACCGTATCCGTTTATATTGCGCTCTGTCCGTCTGTGCGGTTATGACGGAATCCTTGCTTGTCAGATTTCGCAGAGGAATCCCTGCGATTCTGCAAAGATTGATGAATCTTTCGGGGAAGCCGTTTCTCGCCGTGAAGGTGACGTATCCCATCAAAAACCCTATTAATCTCATCAAAAGCATAGCGATCTCCTAATTCGTGAAATCAATGGCGGTTATTATGCCCCGTATGACAGTGCTTGAATCCTGCATTGCGGTGATGGTCAGGTTGCATCCGCAGACCCTGACCGTCAGTTTTCCCGTATTAAGCGCAACAGTACCGTCGGTATATTCAAGCACACCCTTGCACCCCTCAACGATTGCTTCGCTGTTACCGAAAAGCTCAATATGTGCATAGCCCGAAAGTGCATCCTGAGGCAAATCAAAGCATCTGCCGATGGATTCGGATAAACTTTCCGAACCTGTTTCTTTGCGGCAATTTTTCTTTCTCATAAAATCCCTCCGATATTTCCACGCTTTATAATTATGATACTCCGTCAAGAAAAAGAACGGGGCGGCATATTTATATCAGGGGGTGGTCGGATGAACAGAGGCAGATATGCAGCGTCGGTGACGGGTGCAGCGTTGTTTCTGATACTCTTTCTGTTTTCGGAGGATTTTTCGTCGGGTGCCGCGATCGGACTTTACAACTGTGCGCAGGTGATAATACCGTCACTTTTTCCGTTTATGGTAGCGGCATCGGTGCTCGGAGAGGGGGAGCTGCCTCCCATAATCCGCAGATTGGTTGAGCCGATAACGCGCAGTCTTTTCGGTCAGCCCGCAGAGAGTATTGTTGTGATTCTCGTCGGGCTTTTCGGCGGATACCCGTCAGGCGCAAGAGCGGCGGCATCGCTTTATTCGGGCGGAAAACTCACAGAGGAGCAAGCGAAAAGCCTGATGCTCTTTTGTGTCAATGCGGGTACGGGCTTCTGTGTAAATGCGGTCGGCATATCACTTATGCACTCGGCGGATGCGGGTAAAATAATATTTTTATCTCTTTGCATATCTGCGGTGATTATCGGATTTTTCACGAAACCGAAAAAAGACGGTGCGTTGCCGCAAAGTACGGAAAAACCGAAACCGTTCTCCGAGATATTTGTCGGCGGAGTAGCCTCAGGTGCATCGGGAATCCTTACGGTGTGTGCGTTCACAACCTTGTTTTCGGGTCTGCTTTCGGTTGTGTCGGGTATGGGAATCAGCAACGTCATTCCGCTTGCCTGTCTGCTCGAGGTCACGAGCGGATGCGTTTCTGCGGCGGGCAAAGTTCCGTTACCGATAATTGCGGGTGTCTGCGCATTCGGAGGAATCTGCGTTCATATGCAGATATTCTCGCTTGCAGGCAAGGTTAAACCCGTGTACCTTAAATTTTTGTTTTTCCGTCTGCTTCATGCAGTTGTTTCGGGTGCGGTGTGCTCGTTGCTGCTTCGGTTGTTTCCGATTGAAATGCAGACATTTCTGCCTGTTTCCGATGGCGCAAGACTTTATTCTTTTTCACTGCCCGCCGCAATATCGCTTCTCTTTTTCTCATCGTTGCTGATATTTGACCTTGATAAGCAAAGAAAAATATGTTAAAATCCGTATGAAAGGTCTGATGAACGATGAAAAGTAAACTTATAAATAAAAATGCGTATGAGTCTGTCTGCAGAAACTGCAGATACGGCAGACTCAATCCCGAGGGCGATGCGGTGCTTTGTCTCAAGAAAGGTATTGTAGATCCCGACGGCAAATGCAGAAGATATACCTATGACCCGCTCAAGCGTGTTCCCAGAAAAATGCCCGCCGTCAGAACGGCTGACCCCGAGGATTTCAGCCTTGATATCGGATTTGATCCGACTGCACCTGAAAAAAAGTCTGAGCCGATTGCTGAAGAGACAACTTCGGAGGAGAAAATTCTTCCCGACGAGGAAGAAGAGGAGGACCTTATCGGCGGAACTGCCGAAGACGGTGAGGATGAAGAATCCGATGAGACCGAAGATGACGTTGAACCCGACGAAACGGATGGGAACGGATCGGATGACGGTTCCGAATCGAAAAAACTATGGTCAAAAATCAGTATATTTGATATTGAAAATACAGAGGACTGAGAAATATGAAAACGTTAAAAGAATTTGTTTGCAACCCCTTGCCGACGGCAAACGCTCACGCATCGACCGTTCTGCCGCTTCCCGACGGAAGCGTTATTGCCGCATGGTTTGGCGGAACGAAAGAAAAGGACGATGACGTTGATATCTGGTATGCGAGAAGAGATGAAAATGGCTGGGGTGAGCCGAAAGTTGTATCCTATGCAAAAAATCTGCCTCACTGGAACCCCGTTCTTTTTCTTCGTGAAAACGGAGAAATCATGCTCTTTTTCAAGGTAGGCAAAAACATTCCTACGTGGCGAACATTCGTGAGTGTTTCGACTGACGGCGGCAGAAGTTTCGGCAAACCTTATGAGCTTATTGCGGGTGACCGAAGCGGTGGCAGAGGTCCCGTCAAGAATAAATGCATCCGTCTGAGCAACGGCAGAGTTCTTGCTCCTTCATCAAGCGAAATCAGAGGTTGGAACTGCTTTGTTGATATTTCTGATGATGACGGTAAAAGCTGGAGAAAAACCGCAAAAATCCGCACGGAAAGGGAAACCCCCATTTTTAATCGTCTCAATGCATACACAAGCAACAAAATCCCGATGATTCAGCCTACCCTTTGGGAGAGCGAAAACGGAAAGGTGCATATGCTCACGAGAACACCCGTCGGCAGAATCTACAGAAGTGATTCCGAGGATTACGGTGAAACCTGGTGCGAAGCTTATGCAACCGAATTGCCGAATAACAACAGCGGCATTGACCTCGTCAGAACTCCCGACGGAAGCCTCTGGCTTCTTTCGAATCCCGTTGAAGAAAACTGGGGTGAACGCTCACCGCTGACTCTCCAGAAATCCGACGATAACGGAGCAACCTGGGAAACCGTTCTTGTTCTTGAAGAGGAGAAGAAGGACAGCGAATTTGCTTATCCCGCTATCGAGTATTATGACGGTGCGCTCTATGTTTCCTACACCTGGGAACGTCTCAACGTAGCGTACTGGAAAATAGAACTGTAAAAAAACCAGCACCGCAGAATCAACCGTTCTGCGGTGCTTTTGTCTTTTGTTATAGTGAAGTTTTTTCAAAAATTCCCGATTTTCTGAATGCATAGAAAAGAGGAATGCCGCCTGCGAGACAGATTGCGAGTTCACCCGCACCGACTTCAAGAGCCGATACCGCAAATATCGCAAAGGTTGCGTCGCCTTCAATCATCAGGAAAGTAATCTCCGCACCGATAATCAGTGCGTTGAAGATGACGGGCATCAGCAACGATAAAACCGGTAATCCCTTGACTGTGACTTTTCGCAACGCTCTTGAGCAGATTGACGCAAGGAGAGTTGCCGCTGAGCCGAAGAGGATATCCCATATTCCCATCGGGCTTGAGAGGTTGCCGAGAATACATCCGATTGTCAGACCGGGGATTGCCGCGGGGGTGAAAACGGGGAGGATTGTAAGCGCTTCGGAAAGCCTGAACTGAATATTGCCGTAAGCGATTCCGAAGGTTGCACTCAGGTAGGTTGCTGCGGCATAGATTGCCGCAATCAGCGCTCCGTGAACGAGAGCGGTGATCTGAGTCTGTCTTTTTTTCATTTTTTCTGCTCCTTTTTGCTGCCGTGCAGCGCCTTTAGTTTTGTTCGGCATCGGGCAAATGCCTGTCAGGAAGGTTTCGAACTGACATTTTTTAAACGGCGGTTACCGTTTGCGCCTGGAATTAAAGATATTCAGCGAGTGCTTTAAGGTTTTCAACTGCAACAGTTGCCTTGATATCGGATGCCGCATACTCTTCGGGAGTGGTGACACCGCTGTAAACAAGTGCGCAAGGAATATTATGGTTTGCACCGATTGCAATGTCGGTTGCAAGTCTGTCACCGATGAATGCGAGTTCTTCTCTCTTGCAGCCGAGCATCCCGGTGATGTAGTCAACTGTTGCGGTCATAGGCTTGCCGAGCACCTGGGGTCTCTTGCCTGTCGATGCAGCGAAAAGCTCAATCATCGAGCCGGTGTCGGGCATATAGCCGTCGGCGGTGGGGCAGTTGAGGTCGGGGTGAGTAGCGATATATGTTGCACCTTTGTCGATATACTTGACCGCATCCCACATTTTCTGATAAGTGAGAGTTGTGTCGAAACCGAGCACAACGATATCGGGGTCAGCGTCAACGAGATTGATTCCCGCCTTTTGAAAGTCACCCGTCAGTCTTTCGTTGCCGAGAAGAAAAACCTTCTTGCCCGCATAATTTCTGTTGAGGTAATCAGCCGCAACGTGAGATGAAATAATAACTCTGTTTTCGTCAACGGGGAAGCCCATTTTCTCCAGCTTCGCTCTGCAGACTTCAACGTTGTTTGATGAGTTGTTGGTAAAAAAATAGAAATCTCTGCCCGTAGCTTTCACCTTATCAATGAAATCAATCGAGCCTTCGATAATGTTGCCGTCAAGGTAAAAAGTGCCGTCCATATCGATGATGAAATATTTTGTGTTTGAGAAAATTGCGTTTTCTGCCATTTCTGATACATCCTTTCGTCAGATTTGCTCAAATAATAATATTACCACATTACGACGGATAAGGCAACAAAAAGTTTGGTACTTGCTTAATAACCGAACATATATTATAATTAAATCAGAAACGGAGGTGAGCCGAGTGAACGAAAAATTGCCCGTGCTTCGCAAAAAATCGATGAGTCTGCCGCTGACTCCGGGTGTATATCTGATGAAAAACAAAAAGAATGAAATCATTTACGTCGGCAAGGCGAAGGCGCTGAAAAACCGTGTCAGCACGTACTTCGGCTCGCAGAACAACCATACCGCAAAGGTGCGCAAAATGGTTGAAAACGTTGAAGATTTCGACTATATTCTCTGTGACAGTGAGTTTGAGGCGCTTGTGCTTGAGTGCTCGCTCATAAAACAGCACAGTCCGAAATATAATATTCTTCTGAAAGATGACAAAGGCTATCACTATATAAAGGTAACGGATAACGGATGGAAGAATATCCTTGCCGTAAAGCAGAGACTTGACGACGGTGCGGAGTATATCGGACCCTATACAAGCTCCTACGGTATAACGAATGCGGTTGATTCCGCAAAAAAGATTTTTCGTTTGCCGCAATGCACGAAGGTGTTTCCGAGGGATTACAAAAAAAGCCGACCTTGTCTGAATTATTATATCGGTCAGTGCGCCGCACCGTGTGCGGGTAAAACGGATAAAGAATCGCATAACGAGGCGGTCAGACAGGCGCTCGATTTTATAATCAACGGCTCGGGCAGTGTTGTTGACGAGCTGACAAAGAAGATGGAGGAAGCCTCCGAAAATCTTGAGTTTGAGAAGGCGGCAAAGCTGCGTGATAAGATAAACGCAATCCGAAAGGTGACGGAGAAGCAGAAGGTCGTTGCCGCTTCTGTGGAGGAGCAGGACGTTTTTGCGACGGTTTGCTCGGGCGCAGGCGAAAGTCCGAAAGCGTGTCTTTCCGTCTTGCGTTTCAGAGACGGCAGTCTTTATGACAGCGAGCATTTCATTATAGATATGCCCGAAAATATGCCCGAGGCAAGACACGAGCTTATCAGGAGCTATTATTCGATGCGTGATTTCGTGCCGAAAAGAGTTTCGGTTGACGGTGAGGTCGACGGTGCTGACGTGCTTTCGGAGTGGCTTTCGTCTCTTGCAGGGAGAAAGGTGACCGTTGCCGTGCCGCAGAGAGGAGAACAGCATTCGCTTGTCGAAATGTGCCGCTCAAATGCAGCCCAGAAACTTGCACTGTATCTTGGCAAAACGGGAAAATCAACCGCCGCCCTTGATGAATTGGGAAGCCTTCTCGGGCTTAAAGCTCCGCCCGAATATATCGAATCATACGATATATCGCATACTGCGGGCAGTGAAAACGTTGCGGGTATGGTTGTTTTCAAAGACGGTCATCCCTACAAAAAAGCATATAAACGATTCACTATAAAAGGCTTTTCGGGTCAGGATGACTACGGCTCGATGGCTGAAGTGCTCGAGAGAAGATTTCTGCGTTATTTTGAAGAAAAAGACAGCGGAGAGGGTTTCGGCAGACTGCCCGACCTGATTTTGCTTGACGGCGGCAAGGGTCAGGTGAATGCCGTTTTGCCTGTGCTTGAAAAATACGGTCTCGACATTCCGCTTTTTGGTATGGTAAAGGATTCGCATCACCGCACAAGAGCGATTGCACGCTCGGGAGACGAGCTTTCGCTGACTTCCAAAAGAGCCGCATTCACGCTCGTTTCGACAATTCAGGAGGAAGTGCACCGCTATTCCGTTGAATACCATCACAGCCGTCGCAAGAAAGCGTCGGTATCTTCTACACTCACTTCGATTGAGGGTATCGGTGAATCGCGCGGCAAGGCGTTGCTCCGACACTTCAGGACGATGAAGGCGATAGGTGAGGCGAGTGAGCAGGAACTTGCTTCGGTCAAGGGTATGAATAAAAATGCGGCGAAAGCGGTTTTTGAGGCGTTTCACGGTAAAAATAATGCCGATGAGGACTGATTTTTGAAAATCTTTTAAGATTATGCGTAAATCTCTTGACATTTTACGCTTGTTGATGAGATAATAAAACGATAAATAATAGGGTTTTGCGCCCTATGGAGGAAAAATATGAGAGTAATTACAGGCTCGGCGAGAGGTATGTCGCTCAGAACTCTTGAAGGTGATAACGTCAGACCGACAACCGATAAGGTCAAAGAAGCGGTTTTCAGTGCCATTCAGTTTGAAATTGAGGGTCGCAGAGTGCTTGACCTTTTTGCCGGTTCGGGTCAGCTCGGCATCGAAGCGCTCAGCCGTGATGCGGAAAGCTGTGTTTTCGTTGATGCGGATAAAAATGCAATAAAAATCGTCAAAGAGAATCTTGCCAAAACAAAACTTGACGGCAAGGCTACCGTTATGCAGACCGATTCACTCGCATTTCTTTCAATGACGGATAAGACTTTTGATCTTGCATTTCTTGATCCCCCGTTTGCAACGGGTATGCTTCAGAAAGCTCTTGCGAAGGTTGAACCGAAAATTGCAGAAGGCGGTCTTGTCGTCTGTGAACATCCCTTCGGGGAGGAAATGCCCGATGTTCAGGGCGGACTGACAAAGCAGAAGGAATATAAATACAGCAAAACGGCTGTAACCGTTTACCGAAAGGGTTGATTAATATGAAAATAGCCGTTTGCCCCGGCAGTTTCGATCCCGTAACCAACGGTCATATCGACATTATCCGCAGGGCTGCAAAGCTTTTTGATAAGGTGATTGTTGTTGTTATGTTCAATTACCATAAGCCCACGAGCTATTTTACCGCTGACGAAAGAGTTGAGCTTATCAAGCGAAGCACAAAGGGTATAGATAATATTGAGGTCGACACCTACAGCGGTCTGCTTGCCGATTATGCGGCGCAGAAGGGTGCGTGTGCGGTAGTTAAAGGTCTGCGTGCAGTATCGGATTTTGAGTATGAATTCCAGCAGGCACTTACCAACAAAAAACTTAATCCCGAAATGGAAACGATATTCGTTGCGGCGGATGCGGCGAATATGTACTTATCGTCAAGCGTAGTCAAGCAGGTCTGCGAATTCGGCGGTGACATAAGCGAATTTGTTCCCTCTGAGGTTTGTGAGGATATAATCAAACGTATTAAAGAAAGGAAATAAAGACTATGAACGTTGAAAAGTTACTTGATCAGATCGAAGATATAATTGATGCGGGTTCCAAGGTGCCATTCAGCAACAAAACCGGCATTGAAGCGGATGCAGTCAGAGATATCATTACTCAGATCCGTTCAAATCTGCCTGCGGAACTCACTCAGGCAAAAACAGTTCTTGCGGACAGAAACAATCTTCTTGTCAAGGCAAAGAATGAAGCTGTTAATGCAGTAACGAGTGCTCAGGAGAAGTCAAAAGCACTTATTTCCACCGCAGAAGACAAAGTAAGAGACCTTGTTCTCAAAACGGAAAATTATTCAAAGAACAAGATCGAAGAAGCAGAAAACCAGGCGAGAAGAATCATTGAAGAAGCCAACGAGGAAGCGAAGAGCATCCGTGCAACGGCTCAGATGGAAGCGTCGGCTATGGTTGAAAGCAGTGAGATCGTTATCCAGAGCAAGGCTACTGCAGAAATGTATGTAAGATCTGCTCAGGAAGATGCAACGTCAATGCTTGAAGGTGCAAAAGCTCAGGCAGAAAATGTTATCAACGCCGCCAACGAGCAGGCTGCAAGAACGATGGAGGATGCACGTGTCCGTGCAGATGAGGCGATCGACAAAGCAAACAAGTGGTCCGCCGAAATCAGAGTTGCTGCAGGCGATTTCATTGAGGAAATTATGGAAAAGGCAAATACCGCAATCGGAAACAGTTACAACGAAATTCAGGCTGCAAGAGCAAGCATCAGGGGCGTCACAAGCAGGGTTGAAACTCCTGAAGCGGATGTCACAACAGAAGAATAAAAACAAAATCGGCTTGTACGGTAATCACACGTACAAGCCGATGCTTTTATCAGTTGTCTTCGTCGTCCTCAAGCGAATCTTCGAGGCAGATACTCTGGCTGAAATCAAGGATAGTATCCTTGCGAAGAGAGTTTCTGTAATAATCGATAAGGAGTTTTTCGTTTTCATCAAGGATATAAACCGACGCTTTTTTATCGGTTGAATTGAGGGCAACCGTTTTTGAGAATTCTTCAGCTTCCCCCGTAAGTACGGAAATAAGACTGTCTGCCGAAACATTATAAAGGGCGGATATTTTTGCGAGTCTCATTATGTCGAGCGCTCTGCCAAGCTCATATTTTGTGTATGTGGATCGGTCGACATCAAGGTATTCCGCAACAACGGTCTGCGAATAGCCGTGTTCCTTGCGGAGTTTCTTGAGCATTTCTCCCAGACGCTTAAGGTCGGTGCTTTTGATATTGGGTTTCATCCGTAAACCTCCGATAAAACAAGATGATTCCTTTCAATTATATACCATTCCGAGAAAAAATCCACATATATTTTATTATTTTTTTCAAATTTTTCTTATTCATATGAAGGTTTTAGGGTGAAAAGTGCTGAAAATACGTTTTCGGAATAATTTGCTTGACAAAATAATTATATTCTGTTAAAATTAAAGACCGCTGCGGTAAGCGCAGCAGGATTAAATAATTTTATTCCTTGCCACGGATGCACCGTGGCCAAAGACCAGAAGGAGGTGCTTTAAGAATGTCAGCAAACATCAGCTACGAAACAGTGTTGGTTTTTTCAGTTGCCAACGGTGAAGAAGCTGCTCAGCCTCTCGTTGAGAAGTTCAAGGCTATGATCGAAGCTAACGGCACTCTTGAGAGCGTTGAAGAATGGGGTAAGCGCAAGCTCGCATATCTCATCGACGACGAAGCAGAGGGTTATTACGTTCTCTTCAATTATCAGGCTGCTCCCGAGTTCCCCGCTGAGCTTGATCGTGTTGTAAAGATTACAGACGGCGTGCTTCGTTCACTCATCATCAAGAAGTAAGGAGGTCGCAAAATGTTAAATAATGCCGTTATTATGGGCAGACTTGTTGCCGACCCCGAGCTGCGCACAACAGGAAGCGGAATTTCCGTAACTTCGTTCACGGTTGCCGTTGACAGACGTTTTGTCCGTCAGGGCGAAGAGCGTCAGGCAGATTTCATCGATATTATTGCATGGAGACAGACTGCTGAGTTTATCAGCAAGTATTTCCGCAAGGGTTCGATGATTGCCGTTCAGGGCTCAATTCAGACCAGAATGTATGAGGATAAAAACGGCAACAAGCGTAAGGCTGTTGAAATCGTTGCCGACAATGCAAGCTTCTGCGGTTCAAAAGCAGAGAGCGGCACTGGCGGTTACGGCAGAAACGATGGCTTTGCTCCTGCTCAGCCCGCACCCTCATATTCCACCGCCGACGAAGGCGATTTCAAAGAAATTCCCGAGGATGATCTTCCCTTCTGAGAGATCTTCCGAATCAACTGAAACTGTATAAAAAAGGAGGTTTAATCCGTGGCATACGAAAAGAATGACAGAAGACCCAACAAAAAGGGCCGCAGAAAGGTTTGCTCATTCTGCGTTGAAAAAGTTGAATGCATCGATTACAAGGATGTAAACAAGCTTAACAAGTTCACTTCTGACAGAGCAAAGATCCTTCCCCGCCGTGTAACAGGTACTTGCGCTAAGCATCAGCGTGAGCTCACCACAGCTATCAAGCGTGCACGTCAGATCGCTCTTCTTCCCTACACAAGTGACTGATAAAGAGATATAATGAAAAAATGAACGGGTACACCTTTGGGTGTGCCCGTTTTTTAGTGAAGAATGAAAAGCGAAAAGTGAAAAGTTGAGGGCGGGCTTTGCCCGCGCCCGATTCAGGTGAAGAGTGAAGAACGAAAAGTTTTCGGTTTTATTTTTCTTCCATTATCAGTGTCACAACGGTCATATCGTCAAAATTGTCGCCGCACTTGAGTCGTGCGGTGTCGAGAAGCAGCTTCGAAAATTCCCGTGAGTCGGGGTTTCGGGCTGCTTTTATTTCATCCTTCAGCCATCCGCTTCCGCATCCGAGAATACCGTCGCTGACCATAACCAGCATATCTCCGCCGCGCAGTTTAAGGGAGTATCGGCTGAAACCGATATTGCTGAGTATGCCGAGAGGGGTTGATGGCGGTTCAACGGTACGAACTCTGCCCGAATTGGTATAAAACGACGGTGCGGCACCCGCCTTGAGGATGAGTGTTTCGCCGCTGAAAAGGTCAATTTCCGCAACATCGAGCGTGGAGAGGGATTCGTCATCCGATTTGACAGCGAGGGCAGTATTGGTTATTCCGAGCGCAGTTTCGGGGCTGATACCCGCACGTATCATTCTGGAAAAGAGCTCAACCGTCATTGCGGAGTCTATAGCTGCTCTGCCTCCCGTACCCATACCGTCGCTCATTATAACGTATGCTTTCGATTCCGTGCGGAAGCATTCGAAATAGTCGCCGCACAGACGACGGTCTCCGCAACTTGCGCAAGCAGAACCGAAGCGGAAGCTCAGAATCTCTTTGCGGCGGAAAACAAGTTCTTTTCCGTCAGCGCATTCCTTTATTTTCGGTGGATTCATTTCTGCGCCGATTTCGGACGAAATTGCGGCAGTCAGACGTGTCAGGCTTGTAGCCTGAGGTATTTCTTCGACGGTACATTTCAGTCTGAGCGACCCTGAAAAGGGTTGGGTGCAGGATATGGAAATGACGTTGAAATCCATTTCGGAAAGCACTCTCAATGCAGTACGCTCTTTCATATGCAGGTTGGCTGCGTCTGTTTCAACGCTGACCGAAAGTTCTTTGAGAAGCTCTGCCATTTTATCAAATTGACCGCAGGCAATTTCCCGGTTTCTCGATGCACTTGCCTGAAGCGCATTGACGGCACTCCGACTTGCATAGATTCTGTTGAAGGAATCGGCAAGTCTCGGTACACTCGGACATTTGACGTTGAAATCTGCGGGAAAATCCTCCGCAGATACGGATTCCCCCTGTGAAAGTTTTTCGATAATTGCTGAAAACTCTCCTTTTTCGGGACAGAGATTTCCTTTGAGTTTGCAGTCGGCACACACTCTTTCTTTTACACGCAGACCGACGATGACGTCATTGGCGGGTGCAAGTGCTTCGATACCCCGTGAAACGGATTCCACGCACTTTGAAACCGAGCCGATTGCCTTTGATGCATTGAGGATTCTTTCTTTTGCGCCGCTGAATTCCGAAGCGGTTTTCCTGGCCTTGGGAATAGCGATTTCAGATCGGATTTTTATGAGATATTTCTTTGGAATTGCCGTGAAAACAAGCGAAGCAACCGCCGCCTCGGCAAAGACGGAAACGCCTTCGGGTGTGCCGTCAATCAGAGCAAAAACTCCCGCAATTCCCGAAAAAACCAGAGCCGTCACGAGCTGACCGTATTTTGAAAAAACACCCGCCGCAAGTCCGCTTATGCCGTAGCAGAGGCTCAGTGCGATGCTTGTGCCTGAAACCGCAACGCACGTGCCGATTGACGTTCCCGCAATGCTTCCGCCTGCCTGAGAAAACAGAAATGCGGCGGTGATTATTACGAACGAGCCGAAAAATCTTGCGGGTCGGAATCCGAAAATGCTGATTTCGGATGAGCCGAGCAGAAGTGTGCAGAGACTCATCATTATGCAGATGAAGCTGTGACTGTCCAGCAGATAAATGCTGCGTTTACTGTGGATGCATTCAACTGTCCCCGAATAAAATGCGACCGACCCCGCACAAAGCAGAGACGAGCACAGATTTAACATAAATGCATTGAGAGTCGGTGCCTGAGCAAACATCAGCACCGTTGACGATGCAAAGGTGAACAAAAAAACCGATACTGAAAGAATTGGGATTTTTTTGTATCTGATCCCGAGTTTTTCGATGGCAAGCACAGTACCGACGGTGCCCGCAAGAGGGATGAGGCAGCCGAGAGAGGCGGTTTTATCCATACGAAAAAAACACCCCGTTATGCTCCCGAGACACGATGCGATGAGCTCCGCTCCACGGCATACCGCCGAGAATCCGATTGAAAAAGGTACTCTGACTGAAAAAAGTCCCGCCCCCGAGAGCGTGAAGCTGCTCAGATAGTAAAGTATGAGTCCGAGAAAACGCATACCTCTGTCAATCAGCCTGTCTGTTTTTTCCTGTTCCGTAAGCGTTTTTATCCTTTCCATTTCAAACTTCCTTTCGCTGAAAATACGTACGTTATAATTTTAGATACCGCAAAAAGGAAAAACTGTCGGTTGTTGAGACGAATGGAAAATTATTTTTAATATTTTTTTGTAAAAATCAAATTTTTACTGTTCAAATGCAAGGTTTTGTGTTATAATAAATCGAATATATACAAAATATAGTAGGGAGGTATGCACTGTGGATTTTGAAAACGAACATCAGGGATTGATTATCGGCAGAAACGCGGTTGCCGAAGCACTCCGCAGCGGCAGAGCTATCGACAGCCTGCTTGTTGCGAAAGGCGAAAGAGGCGGCTCCGTAGGTAAGATTATGGCGCAGTGCCGTGAAAAAGGAATTGTCATCAAGGAAACCGATATCCGTAAACTTGATAAGCTTTGCGCAGGCGCAAACCATCAGGGCGTTGCCGCCTGGGCAGCGGTGCACGAATATTCGAGCATCGAAGATATTCTTGCGAATGCCGAAAGCAAAAACGAAGCTCCCTTTGTTATAATATGCGACGAAATCGAGGATCCGCATAACCTCGGCGCGATAATCAGAACAGCCGATGCCTGCGGTGCTCACGGTATCATCATTCCCAAGCGCAGAGGGGTTGCTCTCACCTATGCTGTCGGCAAAGTTTCTGCGGGTGCGGTTGAATACGTGCCGGTTGCGAGAGTTGCCAACCTTGCATCCACAATCGAAGAACTCAAGGAAAAGGGATTCTGGATTTACGGCGCGGATATGGACGGCACTCGCTGGGATAAGCAGGATTATTCGGGCAGCGTTGCTCTCGTTGTCGGTTCTGAGGGCAGAGGTATCAGCCGTCTGATAAAAGAAAAGTGTGATTTTATTGTTTCGCTGCCGATGAAGGGCAGAATCAACTCCCTCAACGCATCCGTTGCGGCAGGTATATTAATGTATGAAATTGCGAAAAACAGGTAGGTGAAGATTTTGAGCGATTATAAGAAATTCAGTCCCGACGCCGATCTCGACGCTATTCTCGACGAGGTTATGGGCGGTGCGGATAAGTCTGATGCCGAAACTGAAACACCCTCAAAAACCTGGTCTCTCGAAGACATTGACAGATTGATTGCCGAAACAAGCGGTGAGAAATACGTTCCCCCCGTCAAGAAGGAAAGCAAGACTTACGCACAGGATCTGACAGACCTTCTCGGCAAGGATTTCAACACGGATATTTTCACAATCAGACCGATGGGCGAGGAGCAAAAGACCGATGAAATGCAGGATATTTCATCTTCATCGGGTGATGCGGAGGTTGACGGTCAGGAAACTTTTTATAATAAGGAAGACGATTTTGACGAATCAATTTTTGATATCGAAACCGTTGTTGTTCCCGAGGATGTTCCGAAGGAAGAGCCGAGAATCTTCCGTTATTTCAGACCGAAGGACGAAAAGCCTGCGGAAATCAAAAAGGAAGAGCCTCCCGTTCAGGAAATTTCGGTTATCGACGAGGAAAGAAAAAACTTTGTTGAGGACGACTCGGATATCAAAATTGCTTCCAAGGTCAAGCCCGAAGCAAAGCCTGAACCGAAGGCTGACGACGGTCATATAAGCGAAAGTGAATACAGGACACGTTTTTTCACAAAATTAAAGCTTGATAAAACAGGGGATATTGAAATTGAGGAAAAAGGCCCCGTTGATAAACCCGGCGTTGTCGTAAAGAAAAACGGCAAACCCGACGAGGGCGGATTTGAACCGGTTCCGAAGGTGCTTGCGGCGGAGGATGCCGAGAAAGAATTTGCCGAGGACAAAACAATAGTTATCGGAGGAAAAACCGCTCCCGTTGCTCCTGAAACCGAGCCTGAATCAAATGATGTTGACGGTCAGATAATGCTGACGGGATTTGAAGACATTTCATCCGAAGTATCTCCGGATAAGGATAACGAGGGAGACGTCGAACAGAATCTCTGGGCGAGACGCCGTCAGAAGGCGAAGGATTTCAAACTCATCGATGCGGTTGATCTGGATGAAGATTTTGAGCAGGATTTCGGTCTTTCCGAAGAAGAAAAAGCAAGGGAAGAAAGAATCCGCAAAAGAGAGCAGAGAAGACTTGCGATTGAAAAAGAAAAGCAGGATCTTGCTAATCAGACCGTACCTCACGAATATTCATCTCCCGACGAGAAAACGACTTTCTACACAAGACTCGGCAGAATCAACGAGAAGGCAACAAAGAATATTATTATCGCGGGAGTCCTTACTCTGGTTGCGGTGATTATCAATCTTATTCCCGTTATTGCGGAGGCACTTTCGATAGAAACAACCGTATTTTCGGCGAATTCCGTTGCGATAAACGTTATGAATGCGATTCTTCTGATTGCGGCTGCAGCAATCAACAGCAAACGTATAATCCTCGGATTCAAGGCACTTAAGTTGCGTAAAATTACAAATGATACTGCAGTCGGCTTTTCGGTAGTTGTTGCTTTAATACATAACGTTATAGCCGCAGTGTCAGGCACTGAAGGAATCGGTGCAACCGTTTTTGCGGCGGCAGCAATTTTTGCGGTGCTGATTACAAAAATCACGGAAAAACTTGATGCGCAGAGAATTCTTTCTAACTTTGAGGTGTGCGCGTTCAAGTACGAACATAATATGTATGCTGTTCATCCGCTTGAAAACGAATCTGAAATTTTTGAGCTTGGCAGAGGGCTTATGATGGGCAATGCGGAGCTTCTCTATTCGTCACAGCTTTCTTTCCCCGAGAATTTTCTCAAGAACTCGAAGTCCGATGCCGGTGAAAGCAGAGTTATGAAAATTCTTGTTCCTGCAGCGGCAGGCGCGGCTCTTGTGGCTGCAATTACATCGGGAATTGTCAACGAAGATTTTATGGCGGCACTTTCGGCATTCGCCGGTACTTTCTGCGTTTGTTGTCCGGTGTTTTCATCGTTCATTCCCGCATTCATTTCAAGAAGCTCGAACTTTTCGCTCAACGTTACGGGTACCATGATAACGGGTACGGACACTGCGGAGCAGACTGCTGCGTCGAATGCGGTTATCATCGATTCAGCCGATATTTTTGACCGTAAAAACTGCACTATGCACGGCATGAAGGATTTCAAGGCAATCCGTATCGATGATGTGCTTCTTTATGCGGCGGCTCTCGTCATCAAGTCGGGAGGTCCTCTCAGAGAATGCTTTGAGCAGGTTGTCGGCGGTAATCAGGATATTCTTCCCGCAGTCAAAGAGTTGACTTATGAAGATAAACTCGGAATTGCGGCGAGAATTCACAATCAGAAGGTGCTTCTCGGCAACAGAACGCTTCTCACAAATCACAACGTCAAAATGCCCGAAAAGTCTCTCGAAGAAAGATACTCAAAGAGCGGCAGAAAGGTTATGTACCTTGCTGTTGCGGGCAAGCTTGCGGCTATGTTTGTTGTCAGCTATGCAGTTGATAAGAAACTCGGCAGATATTTTAAAGTGCTTGAAGATAACGGCATTCAGGTGCTCGTCAGAACAAACGACGTCAATGTTACTCAGGAGCTTATCGCCGACAGTTTCGGACTTCCCCGTGAAACTTTCAAGATTCTTTCGGCAACTGCGGGCAGACTCTTCAAGAGAAGAAGAGATGCGGTCTGCGACAGATTGCCTGCGGGTATCATTCACGACGGCACGGCTTATTCTATGCTCAGGGCTGTTGCGGCGTCCTGTGACATCAGTGCAAAAATGCGCCTTGCATCAATTGTTCAGATTGTTCTCAGTGCGCTCGGATTTATTCTCAGTCTTGTTCTTTACTGCACGGAAAACGGTGCAATCGTAAACGGACTCACGGCAGTGTTGTTCCTTGCACTGGGTCTCGGAATTTCCGCAGGAATTATGCTTTTGAGAAAAATAAAATAAAAAATCCGAAAAATGCTTGACAAAAGCAAAATAATATATTAGAATAACTTGCACAATAAAGCAGAGCAGGTCAGCTCTCACCTTCCGGGAAACGCCCCGCGTCGGTCAATAGCTTGTTATTCACAGGGGCATTATGCGTCTGTTTAAGCATTGATTTTATGCGAGGTCGGGATTTCCTGCCCTCGCTTTTTTATTGCAAAAAGTTCCGAAAGGTTCTTATCCAATTCAGGAGGTGCTTTAACATCAGCAGCAAAGAACAGCAAATCAATGAGGAAATCCGTGATAAAGAGATAAGAGTTATCTCGAATGACGGCGAGCAGCTCGGAATTATGTCCGCAGCAGAAGCTCTGAAAATCGCAGAGAGCAAAAGTCTTGACCTCGTTAAGATTGCTCCCGCAGCAAAGCCGCCCGTATGCAAGATTATGGATTACGGCAAGTTCCGCTTTGAAAAAGCAAAGAGAGAAAAAGAAGCCAGAAAGAATCAAAAGGTTGTTGAAATCAAAGAGATCAGGCTTTCTCTCAATATCGACACGCATGATTTTGATACAAAAATCAACCATGCACGCAAGTTCATAGGCTCCGGAGATAAGGTTAAGGTTTCCATCAGATTCAGAGGCAGAGAAATGGCTCATCCCGAGCTCGGTCTTACCATTATGAGTCGTTGCGCGGAAGCTCTCGCCGACTGCGCTGCCGTTGAAAAACCTGCAAAGCTCGAAGGCAGACAGATGTTGATGTTCATGGCTCCGAAAAGCTCAAAGTAAGAGCTCATATCAAGTGTTTAATTTTAAGGAGGAAATAAACTATGCCCAAGATTAAGACTCACAGCGGCGCAAAGAAGCGCTTCAAGATTTCAAAAGGCGGCAAGCCCATGCGCGCCCATGCTTACAAGTCACACATTCTCAACAAAAAGAGCACAAAGCGCAAGAGAAATCTTCGCAAGACAACTGTTGCTGATGTTACAAACTGCAAGCAGATCAAACGTCTTGTTCCTTACAAATAATATCGGAACTTTGTAAACCACTTTTTAATTAACGGAGGATTTAAATCATGGCTCGTATTAAAGGCGCTATTATGACTCGCAAGAGAAGAAATAAAGTACTCAGACTCGCAAAGGGCTACTACGGCTCAAAGAGCACTCTCTTCAAGACTGCTAAGCAGGCTGTTATGAAGAGCGGCAACTATGCTTACATCGGCAGAAAGCAGAAGAAGAGAGATTTCCGTCGTCTTTGGATTTCCCGTATCTCAGCTGCTTGCCAGATGAACGGCATGAACTACTCAACATTCATCAACGGTCTCAAGAAGGCAGACATCAGCCTCAACCGCAAGATGCTTGCTGAAATCGCAGTTGCAGATCCCGCAGCATTCACAGCTCTCACAGAGAAGGCTAAGGCTGCTCTCAACTAATTATAGCTTGAATAATCAGAGGTGTAAGATTATTTACATCTCTGATTTTTCGCATTTTTCCGAGTGGTTTTATGTATGCATTTTTTACCTTCTGTAAGCATATAAAAGGTATCAAATAAAATATTATATTAAGGTATCAAAGTAACTATGGAGAGAATAACAGCCAGAACAAATGACAGAATAAAATATGCTGTTCGCCTTGGAGAGAGTGCTTCGTTCCGCAAACTAAGCGGTGAGTTCTTTCTCGAGGGCGCACGGCTCTGTTTTGATGCTGCAAAAACAGCATTAAAATCAGACAGGCGTTTTTCACTTCAGCGGCGCTTGAGAAATATTCCGCATATACCGAAAGCATCATCGCTTCGGGCTGCACGTGTTTCGAAATAAGCACCGACGTTGCGAAGAAGCTTTCCGATACCGAAAATCCGCAGGGTGTATTCTGCATCTGTGCGATGCGTGAGCTTCCCACGGAGCTTGATCCGAAAGGCAAATATCTTGCCCTTGAGAATCTTCAGGACCCGTCGAACCTCGGCGCAGTCTGCAGAACGGCGGAAGCTCTCGGGCTCAGCGGTCTGATTGTCAGCGGCGGTTGTGATTTGTATAACCCCAAGGCACTCAGAGCGGCTATGGGTTCGTCTCTCAGGATTCCGATTATTGAAACACGAGATATCGTTTCGTTGCTTTGTTCAGCGACGGCAAACGGTATGCATACCTACGCGTCCGTACCCCGAAGCGATGCCGTGGATATACGCAAGGCAGACCTTAACGGCGGTGTGATAATCTGCGTCGGTAACGAGGGCTCGGGTCTCTCGCAATCAACAATCTGCGAGTGTGAAACGGCCGTCACTATTCCGATGGGAGGCAGAGCCGAATCCTTCAACGCCTCTGCGGCGGCGGCAATTCTTGCCTGGGAGCTGATGCGATGAACGGAAATACTTTGTATTGGGTCTGGCTTTCGGCGGCACTCGGTGCGGCGGCAAGAGTTGATGAGATTCTCGGCACGTTTCCGTCACCGAAAGCGATTTATGATGCAGACAGAACAGCTAGAATAGTTTCGGGTGTATTTTCGGGCGCACAGATTGAGCGGCTTGAAAAAACTCCGATAAAAAATGCTCAGGTTTCGATGGAAATCTGTAAACGCAACGGTTGGAAGATAATCACTCCCGATGATTTCGATTATCCTGATTTGCTCCGTCATATTCCTGACAGACCGCTTGTACTTTACGTTGACGGCGACATATCCTACCTTAATTCGAGTGTTCCGGTCGGTGTGGTCGGTACGAGAAAGCCTTCGGGTGAGAGCGTAGAAATCACCCACAAAATATGTGCGGGCATGGCGGCGATGAATGCGGTCATTGTCAGCGGCGGTGCTCTCGGAATAGACAGTGCGGCTCACGAGGGTGCGCTCAGGTCAGGCGGAAAAACAATCTGTGTGATGGGCTGCGGTCTGGGTTGCGGATACCTCAGAGAAAACGAGGGTTTGCGGAGAAGAATCATACAATCGGGTGCGCTTGTGACCGAATATCCGCCTCTTGCGGGAGTCACCAGACAGAGTTTTCCTCAAAGAAACCGCATAATTTCAGGTATGAGCATGGGCGTACTCGTTATCGAAGCGGGCGAAAAAAGCGGTTCGCTGATTACGGCACGCAATGCCAATGAGCAGGGAAGAGATGTTTTTGCGATCCCGGGCAGTATTATCAGCAGTGCTTATACGGGAGTCAACAGACTTATCCGTGACGGTGCGTCGGTTGTGACCTGCGCGGAGGACGTGCTCTACGGCTACTGGATGGTATATCCCGACAGACTTGATATCAATGCAAAAGTACCCGAAATGGTTTCGGATAAATCAGGGGGAGTCAGACTCAGATTTGTCGGAGAAGAAGAAAAAACGGTTGTTATGAAATTCAGAAAAACTCCGCCCGCAAACCTTGACTCCGATGCGACGGCAGTGTATAAACTTTTTAAGGATGAACCGCTTCATGCAGATGAAATCTGTGCGGCAACGGGGATTCCGCTTTCAAGAATTCTTTCGGCACTTATGGTGCTTGAGATGGAAAACCTCATCGAAGTGACGGAAGGTAAATGTTATCAATTGGTCTGATTTAAAATATATTTCGACAGGAGAATAGTCTAAATGTCAAAGCTTGTTATCGTTGAGTCGCCTGCAAAGGCGAACACAATCAAGAAATATCTCGGCAAGGATTTTGATGTTGTTGCTTCAAAAGGACACATCAGAGACTTGCCTGCGGCAAAACTCAGCGTTGATGTCAAAAACGATTTTGCTCCCAAATACGCTCTTATCAAGGGCAAGGAAAAGCTTGTCAAGGAACTTAAGGAAAAGGTTGAAGCAAGTGAAGCTGTTTATCTCGCAGCCGACCCTGACCGCGAGGGAGAAGCAATTTCCTGGCATCTTGCAACAGTTCTCGGTCTTGATCTGAGCAAGAAAAACAGAGTTACTTTCAACGAAATTACCAAAACGGGTATTGCAAACGGTATGGCAAGTCCCAAGCAGGTGAATCTTGATCTTGTCAATGCCCAGCAGGCAAGAAGAATCCTTGACCGTCTGGTCGGTTACAGACTCAGTCCCTTTGTTTCGCAGAAAATCAGAAGAGGTCTTTCTGCAGGACGCGTTCAGAGTGTTGCGGTCAGACTTATCGTTGACCGTGAAAACGAAATCAATGCATTTAATCCCGAGGAATACTGGATTCTTGAGGCAAAACTTGCTACGGCGCAGAGAAGAGTTCTCACAGCGACTCTTTACTCCGATGAAAACGGCAAGGTGAAGATTGTCAACAAGGAGCAGGCTGACGGTTATCTTGCACGTCTTGACGGTGCAGAGTATGAAGTCAAGTCCGTCAAGAAGGGAACAAGAAAGAAGAATCCCGCACCTCCTTTCATTACATCCACACTCCAGCAGGAGGCTTCAAGAAAACTCGGTTTCCAGGCTGAAAGGACAATGAGAACGGCTCAGGAGCTTTACGAAGGTGTTAACGTAAAGGGCATCGGTATGAGCGGTCTTATCACCTATATGAGAACGGACTCACTCAGAATTTCCGAAGAAGCAAGAGCCGCCGCAACAAGTCATATAGCACAGGCATTCGGCAATGAATATCTGCCCGAAAAGCCCGTTTACTATAAGTCCAGAGCCAACGCTCAGGACGGTCACGAAGCCATCAGACCCTCTGTACCCTCACTCACTCCCGAACAGGTCAAGAGCAGTCTGACCGCTGATCAGTATAAGCTTTACAGTCTTATCTGGAAGCGCTTTATGGCAAGTCTTATGGCAAGTTGCATACAAAATACCGTCAAGGCTGAAATCGTCGCACGTAAGGAGAATGTCGGTGACAGATTCTGCCTTTTCACGGCGGCGGGTTATTCCGTTAAGTTCGACGGTTTCACAAAGCTTTATGAACTTGCAGAGGAAGATGCCGAGAAGGGCGTGCTTCCCGAAATCAAGGCTGATGAAAAGCTTAAACTCCGTGAGCTTAATGCAAATCAGCATTTCACACAGCCCCCCTCAAGATACACCGAAGCTTCTCTCATCAAGGAGCTTGAAGAAAACGGTGTCGGCCGTCCCAGTACGTACGCAACGATTCTTTCAACGATCATCAAGAGGGGATATATCCAGAGAAAGAGCAAACAGCTTGTGCCCACCGAACTCGGCGTTGCAATTACTGGTCTGCTCAAGGAGAAATTCCCCAAAATCGTAAACACAAAGTTTACCGCTCAGCTTGAAACAAATCTTGACCGTGTCGGCAGCAGTGACGTTGATTATATCAAGATGCTTGACGAATTCTATTCCGACTTCGAAAAGACGCTCGACAAGGCAAAGTCAGAAATGAAGAACGTCAAGATTCAGCTCGAGGAAGATATCACGGATATCCCCTGCGACAAGTGCGGCAGAATGATGGTTATCAAGACGGGCAGATTCGGCAGATTCCTTGCCTGTCCCGGATACCCCGAATGCCGTAACGCAAAGCCTCTTGTTGTCAATACGGGTGCAAAATGTCCCGATTGCGGAGGAGATATAATCGAAAGAAAGTCCAAAAAGGGTCACGTTTTCTTCGGATGCAGTGAATGGCCCAAGTGCAACTTTATGAGCTGGGATGCTCCCGCCGACAAGCAGTGTCCCGAGTGCGGCAAGACCCTCTTCCAGAAGAAGGGCGGTAAGCTTGTCTGCCTTGCCAAGGGTTGCGGCTACGAAAAATCTGCGGGCAAGAAAAAGAACGATGAATAAGGTTAAAGTTATCGGAGCGGGTTTTGCGGGCGTTGAAGCGGCGTGGCAGCTTGCAAACAGAGGAATCGAAGTTGAGCTTTATGAGATGAAGCCCGTCAGATTTTCTCCCGCTCATTCAAATGAAGGCTTCGCAGAACTTGTCTGTTCAAACTCCTTCAAAGCTATGCGTCTCGGCTGTGCGGCGGGGATGCTCAAGACCGAAATGGAGATGATGGGCTCTCTCTGCGTTGAATGCGCCAAAGCAACGGCAGTGCCTGCGGGCGGTGCCCTTGCGGTGGACAGAGATAAATTCTCTGCCCTCGTGACCGAGAAAATCCTTTCACGAAAGAAAATAACGGTTATCAGAGAAGAGGTCACCGAAATCCCTGACGGCGACGTGATTATTGCCGCAGGTCCTCTCGCCTCCGAAAGTCTTTCCGAAAAGATAAAGGAGCTTTGCGGCGGAAATCTCAGCTTTTTCGATGCTGCGGCGCCGATTGTGACCGCTGAAAGCATCGATCTTGAGAATGCGTTTATGCAGTCGAGATATGACAGAGGTGAGCCTGAAGATTATATCAACTGCCCGATGAACAAAGAGGAATATGAGGCTTTCTATGAGGCGCTCATCGGTGCTGAAAGCGCTCCGACTCACGAATTCGATAAGCGTAAGGGCGTTTATGAAGGCTGTATGCCGATTGAGGTTATGGCGTCAAGAGGACACGATACAATCCGTTTCGGACCAATGAAACCCGCAGGCCTTGTTAATCCTAAAACGGGTCACAGACCGTGGGCAAACCTTCAACTCAGAAAAGAAAACACTTCAGGCACTATGTATAACCTCGTCGGATTTCAGACGAATCTCAAATTCGGCGAGCAGAAGAGAGTGTTTTCGATGATTCCCGCACTTAAAAATGCGGAATTTGTCAGATACGGAGTTATGCACCGCAACACTTTCATCAACTCTCCGTACCTTCTCGACCCGACGTTTAGATTCAGAGCAAGGGAAGGATTGTTCTTCGCGGGACAGATAACGGGTGTTGAGGGCTATATGGAATCTGCGTGCGCGGGTATTCTTGCGGGTATAAATGCGGCGAACCGTATTCTCGGCAAAGAAAAGTTTGTTCCGAATGAATTCACAATTTCGGGCGCACTTGCAAGATATATCAGCGATGAAAACGTTAAAAACTTTCAGCCGATGGGAGCGAGCTTCGGTTTGCTTCCGCCGCTTGATACAAAAATCAGAGATAAAAAGCTGCGCTATGAGGCACTTGCGGAAAGAGGTCTTGCCGCACTCAGGGAACAGCTTCAGTCGGAATAATCCGGAGGATGAATTCCATGAATGAATCACTTGAAAATTTACAGAAAAATCTTGGCTACAGGTTCAGGGATATTTCGCTTCTTGAAACGGCGTTGACCCATTCCTCATACGCAAATGAAAGAAGCGAAAAAACTGTCTGCAACGAGAGACTTGAGTTTCTCGGAGACTCGGTGTTGGGTTTTGTTTCAGCTAAATATTTTTATGAAAATTTTGATATGCCCGAGGGTGAACTCACAAAGCACAGGGCGGCAAAAGTCTGCGAAAAGGCGCTTTGCTCCTATGCAAAGGAGCTTGGTATAGGCTCTGCACTTCTGCTCGGCAAGGGTGAAGACAGAACCGGCGGCAGAGAAAGACCGTCGATTCTTGCCGATGCATTTGAGGCGGTACTTGCGGCGGTTTATCTTGACGGCGGACTTGAAGAGGCCGTCAGGCTTGTGCTGAGATTTATTCCCCGTCACGATGAGTATGAGGATGCCAAGGATTATAAGACCACCCTTCAGGAAATTGTTCAGCGTAACCGTGAGGAGAGAATCGAATACGTCGTAACCGATTCTTCGGGTCCGGACCATGCAAAAACCTTCACTGTTGAGGTGCATCTCAACAGCAACGTTATCGGTAAGGGTACAGGTAAAAGCAAGAAACTTGCAGAACAGTTTGCCGCAAAGGAAGCCCTTGAGCTTATGGGTATAAAATGAAGCATATAAACGTTGCGTTGTTTGTTGTGCATAAGGGTTGTCCGCATATGTGTTCCTTCTGCAATCAGCGGAGCATTTCGGGAAGCCGGAATGAAATCACTCCCGATGAGGTGCATTCTGCGGCACGTACCGCAGTTGCGTCGCTTTCGGCAAATGAGGCGGCGGGAGGTGAGATTGCTTTTTTCGGCGGCAGCTTTACGATGGTTGAAAGGGGATATATGATATCCCTTCTTGAAGCGGCATATGAATACGTTGAAAAAGGTATTTTTAAAGGAATCCGTATCTCAACCCGACCGGACGGTATTGACGATGAAATATGCGGAATTCTGAAGAAATACGGCGTAACGGCGGTTGAACTCGGTGCGCAGAGCCTCGATGACAGAGTGCTTGAGCTTAATGAAAGGGGTCACACCGCAGAAGAGGTTGAGTCGGCGTGCCGTATGCTTAAGAAATACGGTTTTGAGACGGGTCTCCAGATGATGACGGGGCTTTACGGCTCCGAGGATTCCGATAGTATTGAGACCGCCCGTAAGATAATTGAACTCAAGCCCGATACCGTCAGGATTTATCCGACGGTTGTCATAAAAGGGACAAGGCTTCACGAACTGATGCTCTCAGGTGAATTTGTTCCAAAGGGCATCGAAGAAACCGTCAGCCTTTGCGCAGAGTTGATACCGATGTTTGAAAATGCGGGTATAAAAATCATCCGTGTCGGTCTTCATTCGGGCGGAGGTGTTGAGGCGGATTATGCGGGAGGCGCTTATCATCCCGCACTCAGGGAGCTTTGTGAGGGCAGAATTTATTATAATATCGCACTCGGCAAGCTTCGTGAAAACGACTGCGGAAGATACGTACTTGCAGTCGGAGAAAAAGAGATTTCGAAAATGACAGGTCAGAAAAAACAAAATCTGATAAAACTGCAAATGCTCGGTTATACCTGCTCCGTCGAGGGGCGTGGCGGTATGGCGAAATACGAGGTGGCAGTTATACACGAAAGACAGGTAGACAAATGAGATTAAAAGCACTTGAAATGCAGGGCTTCAAATCCTTTCCCGATAAGACGGTGCTCGAATTCGGTAAAGGCATAACTGCTGTTGTCGGTCCTAACGGCTCGGGCAAGAGTAATATTTCCGACGCGGTGCGCTGGGTTCTCGGTGAGCAGTCAACCAAAACTCTCCGAGGCTCCCGAATGGAAGATGTTATCTTCGGCGGCACAAGTCAAAGAAAAGCTCTGGGCTATGCCGAGGTTACGTTGCGACTTGACAATACCGACAGAGGAATCCACTCTGATAAGGATGAGGTCGCGGTTACCCGCAGATACTACCGCTCGGGCGAAAGTGAATATAAAATCAACGGTGAGGTATGCCGTCTGAGGGATATCCACGAGCTGTTTATGGATACAGGTCTCGGCCGTGACGGTTATTCGATGGTCGGTCAGGGCAGAATCGCAGACCTTGTTTCCGCACGTTCATCCCAAAGAAGAGATATGCTCGAAGAAGCGGCAGGCATTTCACATTTCCGTTACAGACGTGCAGATGCCAACCGCAAACTCGATCAGGCGGAAGAAAATCTTGTTCGCCTGAGAGACATTCTTGCAGAACTTGAAAGCAGAATCGGACCGCTCAAAACTCAGAGCGAAAAAGCACTTAAATTCCTCGCTCTTGCGGAGGAAAAAAAGACGCTTGAAATCGGTTTATGGCTGCACACAATCGAAAAATCCAAGAACGGACTCAAGGAACAGGAACACAAGCTTTCAGTTGCAACATCTCAATATGAGATGACGGAGAACGAGCTTGTTGAACTTATTGAAAAAATTGAAGCGGCTATCAGAGAAGGTCAGGAAATCACGCAGGAGATTGAGCATCTGCGCCAGACTATTGCAGAAAGCGAAGAGGAAGCTGCAGTTATCGACGGCAAAATTGCTGTTGAAAAAAACACAATTGAACATAATCTTGCCGCGATTGAAAGAATCAGTGGCGATATGGGTGACAGTGAGCAGTCACTTGCCGAAACCGACGCCCAGATAGAACAGGCACAGAAAAATATTGCAGAGAATGAAGAAAAGATTTCCGCCAAGCGCGAAGAGCTTTCGGCTGAAATCGAGAGACTCAATTCGTTGCTTGGCAAAAACAGTGAAAACAGTGAAAAAGTGAGCGAAATCAACGAAAAGCTGACCGCTGCTGCACTTCGTGCCGCCGACGTCAGAGTTGAAAAATCCACTGCTCAGTCAACCCGTGCCGAGCTTGATGCGAGAATTACCGCAATCGATGAGGTTGTTTCCGCAAGAGGCGGCGTTCTTGAATCACTCAAGGGTGAAGAAGCAACCGCACGTGCGGAGCTTGACCGCCTCAACGGTGAAGCATCCGAGCATAACAATGCGCTCGACGGCTACAGAATGATTCTTGACACAAGAAGTGACAAGGTCGAAAGACTCCGCAAGGACATCGATTCGCTCAATCTTGATATCTATCAGAAAAATGCAAGAATCAAAATGCTCGATGATCTTGAAAAGAATCTTGACGGCTATGCGGGAAGCGTTCAGAAGGTTATCAAGGAATCCAAGAGAGGCTTCCTCAAAGGCATTCACGGCACACTTTCCCAGCTTATAACCGTTCCTGCCGAGTATGCGGTTGCAATCGAAACTGCTCTCGGCGCAGCAATTCAGAATATTATCACTGATGACGAGAATTCTGCAAAACGGGCCATCAATTATCTTAAGGATAACCGAGCGGGCAGAGCGACCTTCCTTCCTCTGACTTCGGTCAGATCCCGTCCCTTCACCGAAAAGGGTCTTGAGAATTGCGAAGGCTTTGTTGCAATGGCGGATAAACTTCTTGAATTTGACGGCAAATATTCCGAAATTATCGGTTCGCTTCTTGCAAGAACAGCTGTTGTTGACAATATCGATAACGGTATTGAAATGGCGAAGAAGTTTTCCTACCGTTTCAAGATTGTTACCCTTGACGGTCAGGTGCTCAATGCGGGCGGATCAATGACGGGCGGTTCAAGGGGCTCGGGTACGGGCTTCCTCAGCAGAGTCAATGAAATAGAAACCCTCAAGGACAAGGTGACTGCACTTGAAAAACAGCTTGACGAAAAACAGAACGTTTTCAAGGGTCTTTCTGAGGAACTTGCACTTGTTCAGGCAGAACTTGATGCCTCAGAGGCAGAGCTTATCAAGGTGCAGGAGGACATCATCCGTGCTGAGAGTGAACTCAAACTCATCACTGACAGATATTCCGTTGCAAAGGGTCACATAGATGAACTTGAAGCAGAAAAAGCAAGAGCAAAGCAGAGGATTGCAGAGGCTCTTGCAACTGAAGAAAAATCGGATAAAGATCTTGCGGAGATTAACGGTGAAACCGAGGCTCTTACCGCAATGTTGACAGAACTCAATGAAGAAAGGGAATCCATCGATAAACTGCGCGAGGAATCGGGCGAAATCCAGAACGGTCTGAATCTTGAAATCGTTGCCATGCGCAAGGAAATCGAAGCGGATAACGAAATTATTCAGGAATGTCTGCGCCGCAAGAATGCATACACTCAGAGGGCAGACAGACTTAATGCCGAAATCGAAGAAATCAGATGCCAAAACGACGAGACTGCCGCAGGCATTGCTGCTCTTGAGAAACAGGCTGCGGCACTTCGTGAGAGTGCGGCTGAATCAAAGGATAAGATTGCGGGTCTGATTGAAAAGCGTACGCAGGTTGAGGGTGAAAGCACTGTTCTCAGAAACAAAGAGCGCGAAAAGACTGCTGAAAGAGAAAAACTCAGCGGTGAACTTGCGAGACTCGAAGAACGCCGTGACTCAATGAAACGTGAACTTGAAACGGCACAGAACAAGCTTTATGACGAGTATCAGCTGACTCTCCGCGAAGCAATCGAAATGGATATAGTTCTTGACGATATTCCGAAGGCACAACGCACTCTTCAGGAAACCAAAAATAAAATCCGAGGTCTTGGCAGTGTCAACGTAGGCGCTGTTGAAGAATATAAGGAAGTATCCGAGCGCTATGAATATATGAGCACTCAGCTTGCTGATATTGAAAAGTCTAAAGAAGAGCTTGTCAAACTCATCGAGGAGCTTACAGGTAAGATGGCTGAACGCTTCAGAGAGCAGTTCAGACGTATCAACAATAACTTCGGCGAAACTTTCAAAGATCTGTTTGACGGCGGTAAGGCGGAGCTTGTTCTCGATGATCCGCAGGACGTTCTCGAATGCAACATCAATATCAGAGTTCAGCCCCCCGGCAAGAACGTTCAGAATATCGACCTTCTTTCAGGTGGTGAAAAGGGTCTTGCCGCAATTGCGCTTCTCTTTGCAATTCTCAAGGTAACTCCGGCTCCGTTCTGTATTTTTGACGAGGTTGAAGCGGCGCTTGATGACGTCAACGTTTCCCGCTATGCAAGTTACGTGCGCAATATGACGGGCAGCACTCAGTTCATTCTTATCACCCACAGACGAGGAACGATGGATGAAGCTGACATGCTCTACGGTGTAACGATGCAGGAGGAAGGCGTTTCAAAGCTTCTTGAACTCAAAACTGCAGAGATGGCAAAAAAACTCGGTCTTGAATAATTGATATAACTATGTTATAATTGTTTTAATATAAGGCACTACGCCTTGTTGTTATGTTTTTATTTTAAATTAACATATTATTTGCAGGAGGAATTTCAAATGGCTAACCACGGTATTATCACTTACCCCGACGCTCAGGCTGTTCAGAAGCAGCTCGACGAACTTATCAAAAAGCCGATTCACTCAATCTCTCCCGAGGCTCTCAAGAGATATGAGGAAGAATATTTTGATAAGAAGTGCGCAAAGTCAAAGGCTATGATTGAAGAAGCAAAGCAGATCATCCCCGGCGGCGTTCAGCACAACCTTGCTTTCAACTATCCCTTCCCCCTTGTTTTCACAAAGGCTGAAGGTGCATATCTTTATGATATCGATGGCAACAGATACTTCGACTTCCTTCAGGCAGGCGGTCCCACCGTTCTCGGCAGTAACCCTCCTGCAGTTCGTGAAAAGGTTATTGAGCTTCTCAATACCTGCGGACCTTCAACAGGTCTTTTCCATGAATATGAATATAAACTCGGCAAGAAGATTGCTGACCTTATCCCCAACGTTGATATGTTCCGTATGCTTGGCTCAGGTACAGAAGCTTGTATGACAGCTATCCGTGTTGCCCGCCTTGCAACAGGTAAGAAGAAGATTCTCAAGATGGGTGGCGCTTACCACGGCTGGTCAGATCAGCTCGGCTACGGTATCCGTGTTCCCGGTTCAAAGTGGACTCAGGCAACAGGTGTTCCCATGTTCTGCTTCAAGGATACAGAAGAATTCTTCCCCGGTGACCTTAATGACCTTGAAAGAAAGCTCAAGGCTAACAGACTCAAGGGCGGCACAGCAGCAGTTATGCTCGAGCCCGTTGGTCCCGAAAGCGGCACAAGACCCGTTGACAAGAACTTCTGCAAGGGTGTTGAAACTCTTTGCCGTAAGTACGGTGCTCTTCTTATCTTCGACGAAGTTGTTACAGCATTCCGCGTAAGCATGAACGGTGCTCAGGGTTACTTCGGCTGCTCACCTGACCTCACCATCTTCGGTAAGGTTATGGCAGGCGGTTATCCCGGTGCAGGCGGTCTCGGCGGTAAGAGAGAATATATGAAATATCTCGGTGCAGGTCTTGACGATACAGGCAAGAAGGTCAAGAAGGCATTCTGCGGCGGCACAATGTCTGCTAACCCCCTCAGCTGCGTTGCAGGTTACACAATGCTTGAGGAAATGGAAAAGGCTGATGCTTGCTACAAGGCAGCTCAGATGGGTGACAGAATCACAGCAGGTCTTCAGGAAATCATCAAGAGAAGAAACCTTCCCTTCGTTGCATTCAACCAGGGTTCAATCTGCCATCTTGAAACAGTCGGCACTCTCAACTTCTCCATCAACTGGAAGAAGCCCTGGGGTATCCCCGGTGTTCTGAGCGCAACATCCGCCCGCAAGAAGGAAATGACTCATATGGGTGCAGCTTATATGGCAGAAGGTCTTGTAACTCTTGCAGGCAGCCGTCTCTACACCAGCGCTGCTTATACTCCCGAGATGATTGACGAAGCTCTTGCAGCATTTGACAGAGTATTCGAAAACATCGTTTGCCTCGAGAAATAATTTATCATAAGATGCGGGGGGCATTCTTGCTCCCCCTTTAATCCGAAAGGAAAATACAAAATGGATGTTTTAACCGCTAAAAAACTTGTTATTGAAGCAGGCGAAAAGCTTGTTGCAACAGGTCTTATCGCAAGAACATGGGGTAACGTAAGCTGCCGTGTTGATGATAAAACTTTTGTTATCACTCCCAGCGGCAAGTCATATATCGGTCTGACTCCCGATGATATCGTTGAGGTTGCCATCGAAACCCTTGAATGGGGCGGAAGTGTCAAGCCCTCATCAGAAAAAGGCATCCACGCCGAGGTTTATAAGGCATATCCCGATGCAGGTTTTGTTATTCACACTCATCAGAAGGTTGCTTCGGTTATCAGCACTCTTTCAGAGGGTATTGACAAAATTACGGGAGAAGCAGAGAAGCTCATCGGCAGCAAGGTGCTTATCGGCTCATACGGTCTGCCCGGCACAAAGAAGCTCCGCAAGGGCGTCACAAACGCTCTCCATATGTCACCTTCAAAGGCTGTCGTTATGGCTCATCACGGTGCTCTTTGTTTCGGTAAGGACAGTGACGAGGCTTTTGACGTTGCAAATATGCTTGAATCTGTTTGCACAGACTATATTCTTGCAAATGCAAAGGATAAACTCGGCATAAAAGCAGACACATTGGAAGAATTCTGTACAAAGATGGCAGATATGCTTACCAAGACCAAAAAAACAGTTGAAATTGATAAATCGCTGGTATATAATAGTACCTACGATAGAGAAAACGGCAAAATCATCTTTACAAACGAGGCTGACGGCACTGAAATTACAATGGACGTCATCACCTGCGTGTGTGATGGTCCCGTTAGCGGATCTGCCCTTGCTCATCGTGATATTTATCTTTCAAATTCAAAATTCAACCATATTATTCATAACACATCAGACGAGGTTGTTGCAGTTTCAAGATTGCACAAGCCTATGAAACCTCTTCTTGATGACTTTGCTCAGATTTGCGGCACAAAGGTCAGATGCGCAACAACTGACAACTGCGGCAAAAAAATCAAGGGCAAGAATGCAGTTCTCCTCAAGGATGAAGGCGCACTCTGCTGCGGCTCCGTAGAAGGCGATGCTCAGGCCGTTGATATGATTATGAGCAAGAGTGCTCTTGCCCTGCTCGGCTCCAAGGTTTTCGGCAAGGCAAAGGCAATCAACCCTGCCGAGGCTCTGCTTATGCGTGTTGTTTACCTCGCAAAGTATTCCAAGAAGGCAGACCAATAATTCAGAACACTACCATCTTTTGTCCCCCCCGTTTTATACGAGAAAAATCCGAGGAAGAGAAAACTCTCTTTCCTCGGCTTTTTCTTTTTACGCATTAAAAGCAAGTGATATTAAGGTAAAATCAAGCAAGATTTTTGTTTGTAAAATGTTAAAAAGTAAAACAAAGGTTGACAGATTTGAAATATAGTGTTAAAATTAACATATGCATATAAATTAAATGTGCACAAAATTACGAAAGGATGACAAAAAGATGGATTTCACAGCAATTCTTAACACTGTTGTAGAAGCAGTTAAGGGCATTGATTGGGAAAAGGTTATCGCAACTGTAAAGGATATCGTTGAAAAGATCATCCCCATCATCACAGATAAGGTTGTTCCCGTAATCACAGACCTCATCGGCAAGATTGCATAATCAGCCAATTCTTACTTAATCAAAACGAAAACCCCGTCTCAGGACGGGGCTTTTTGTTTATCTGAAGCTTCTACCCGGGTGTCTGCCGGTGAAATAACAGGTGAGAGTGCCGTCGCCGTTATCGGTGTAGAGCAGGCAGGTATACCTTTCTTTCTGATATTCGTATCCGCCATCGGGTTCGAAGGAATAATCATTTATGAAAAGTCCGACTTGCTTGTGGGATTTGTCTTCTTCCCAATTTCCTGCAAACATTGATTCCAATTCAGCGGCATCTACGGTGAAACAAACGGTAACGGAAGGGTCTTGGAAGGCTCTGTCAAATCTGCCGTCAATAAAGACAGCGGAATCGGGGATATTCAGTTCATAGCGTTCCGAAAGTAACGAGACAAGCTTTCTTGAGAAGCCTGATTCGATTTCAAGATAACCTATGCTGAAGAATGTGCAGCCTGAAAAAGTCAGAAGGAGTATTGCCGAAAGAACAAAACAAACAGTTTTTTTCATAATATTACCTCCGATGAAATGATAAATCGGAAATGTTAAGTTGATATTAATAGTCTGTGAAAAATAAAAAAAGGAGTCCATAGACTCCTTTTAATATTCAAACTTGTTCCAGGGGAATTCCTTTGCATCGGGTTTTGCGGTGAAGCAGAGGGGCAATTTTGTTATCGGATGAGCAAACTCAAGCTTATATGCAAAAAGTGCAAGCTTGCCGTTTCCGCCGCCGTATTTGCCATCGCCGCAGATGGGAAGTTTTCTGGAAGCGAACTGAACTCTTATCTGGTGTGTTCTGCCCGTATGAAGCAGAATATCGAGCATCGTGAATCCATCGTTATAGCCGACGGTTTTATATTCAAGTGATGCTTCCTTTACACCTTTTCTGCTTCGTTTGACCGTATAGGTTTTATTTTTTTGTCTGTCGTGAAAAAGCAGATCCTTAAGAACGCCTGAATCTTCATCGGGTTTGCCGCTGATGACGGCGTAATAATGCTTTTTCATTTCATTGTTTGCAATCTGTGAAGAAAGTTTCGCTGCAGACGAATTGTTTTTTGCAAAAACCATTACACCTGCGGTTTCTTTATCGAGACGGTGAACGGGATATGCTTTTGCATCGGTACCGCTTTCTGCAAAATATGTGTCAAGCAGTGCAACCATATCGTTCTTGCCGCCCTGACTTTGCGTACCCGAGGGCTTGAAGCAAACAATAACAGATGAATCTTCGAACAGAATTTCAGGTGTCATGAGAGTTCACTGTGACGCTTGGCGCTCTTTCTCAGTGCAAGGCGCATACCGTCGGCGATAAGCCAGAGCTGACTTGCAAACTTGGCGGGTTCTTCACGCATACCCGTTCTGAACCACTCGGAAATAACGCCGATAGCCGCATATTCATAAAATGATGCGATGAACTCAATGTCTTCATCGGGCACGACAAGACCGTGTGCAAAATTGTTGACGATATCAACCATAATGTGCTTACAAGCCTTGTACATATAATTCTCAAGGTATTCGTAGCTCCTTGAGGAGCAGATGTTGTTGATGAGTTTTTTGTGTTCATATGCAACGTTTGCAACTTTGATAAGACCGTTAACATATGAACCCGTTCTTTCATGTTCTTCAAGCAACGTGTTGAGCTCTTTCTTGAAAATCTCTTCAAGAAGGTCATAGATATCGCTGTAATAATAATAGAAGGTGTTTCTGTTTATGCCGCAGGCATCAACGATATCCTTGATTGTGATTCTGTCGAATGGCTTTGAACTGAGCAGTTCGACAAAGGTTGAGGAGATGAGGGATTTTGTATCCTTCTGCACAATACCCGTCCTTTCTGTTATAATTCTTTTGTCCCATAATAAACCGTTCCGATCTGAACGGTTACAATAAGTATATCACAAAACGAGAGAATTTTCAAGGCAGACGGATTTTTTGAGCGACTTTGACAACAGACAACAATATTTATTGGATATAATGACTAAAATATGTTTATTATTTGTAAAAAAGAAAAGCTCCCCGAGAAAAAATCCAAGGGGAGTATCATATAAATTTTCTGATGCAGACGATAATTCTACCTTTTTTTGAAACGGATGAGCAATCCTCAATGATAATTCTTCCCTTGCGGCGAAAGACAATTTTGTCGCCGCTGCTGATTTTTTTATCAGCCTTGAGGCATTCAGAATCGTTGATGAAAACAAGACCGCTTTCAATGGCACTGACTGCGTCACTTCTTGAAACTCTGAAGGCGTTTTTGATAATACTGTCAAGTCGCAGAGACGAAACCGTAAAACTGTCACTGATACCTGTCGGCTTTTCGGTGAGTACAATATCGTTCGGAGAAATAATCTTCGTTTTCAGCGTACCTCTGCCCGCTTTACTCAGGTTTTCCGCAATGAAATCCGCCATATGTGATAAAACAGCGATTCTGCACCCGTTTTCGCTGACGATAATATCGCCCGTGACATCACGGCTGATTCCCAGACCCATCATAGCGCCGAGATAATCGCGGTGAGACAACGGGGGCGAAAATCTGTCTTTTTCAACCTCGATAACCGCAAGGGGATTATCGTCGGGATTTTCTCTGAAATATTCGGATAAGGAATTATAGTCCTCTGCGTCAATGTAATAGGGGAGCATAACTGCGGCAACTCTTTCGGCATCCCCGAATACTCCGTAGAATACCGTTTTGGCAACGGATTGCGGCACAAGACGGGTTGCGATGACAGAGCGCTCACGGATATCGAGAAACCTTGTGCAGGTAATCATTGAATTCTCATCGCACTGACGGGCTTTATCCTCGTATTTTGCAATCAATATTTTATCTTCAGGCATCATTTTGCTTTTTTGACTTTCAGCTTGGCTGAGCGGAAGGGTGAATGATTACCGATGATAAGATTGTTGCCGAAACCGACCTTGAATTTCGGCTTGTGTTTCTGATTTTCAGCTTCTCTTTCGGGTGTGCTGACAGTGACGTATCCGTAGCCGAAGCAACTTTTCAGCATCGCTGAAAGCTCCTGATTGAGCGTGAAATTCTTGGAGGTAAGGGGTTTTGTCCATTTTTCGGTAATTGCATCGAAATTATCGGTGTCGAAATCAGCGGGGTCGGGGTTGCCCGTATAAAGACAGTTACTGCCCGAAGTGCCTTTGAAATCACCGTAAAGCCACGATACACCACAGTCGCAAAGGGAGGTCAGCGGATATTCCGCATTTTCCTCTGCACGGAGTTTGCAGATAACCACGGGGATGTTTCTCTCCTTGATATTTCTGATACTGCCGATGAGTGCATCGGTCTCAAACGTAGTGCTGAAACGGGAATAAAGACCGTAGGCAACGTTTTCGAGAGGTTTATCGAATGCGGGAAGTTCATCAACGGAGTGAGGGGACTGCATTATCAGAATGCGGTCAGGGTCGACGGTGCGGATTGCCTTGTAGAGTCTGAGATAGAATTTATTGAGGGTATCAGCCTTTTCTTTCCAGTTTGCGACCTTGTTGAGGGGTCTGTTGAGAAGGTCGAAAGCTGCAATCGACGGCTCGTCCTTGTAATGAGAAGCAATTTGCGTCCAGAGTCTGACAACGGAATTTCTTGCTTCAAAAGCTGCTTTTGATGAATCAAAAAGAATGCTTTCGCCGTTTCGGGGTGAGGCGGAGTCGTTATTCTGGTATCCGGGTGCGGAGTGAAGATCAAGGATAACGTAAAGACCCGATTTTCTGCAGTTTTCGATGACTGTGTCGAGATAGTCGAAGTCGATATCGCCTTTGCAGTTTTCTTTGCGGAAAAGATTTCTGTATCGGAGGGGGACTCTGACGCAGTTTGCACCGAGTTTACGCAGAAATTTCAGGTCTGCGGCAGAAACAAAATTCTCATTATATGTCTGAATCAGTCTGCGTGCACCGTAACGACCGAAACGCTCCTCGAATGCATCGAAGATATCGTAGTTGGTTGCGGGTAAGTCCATACCGTCCTTTTTGAAAAAGAACAGCTCGTCATTGAGATTCAGACCCCTCAGACAGAGCATAGCTCCGTCTCTGGTATAAAAACAACCGTTTTCGGTGTGAAGATAATCGTGTTCTCCCAAGGGTCTGGGCATCATATTGCGCACCACACCGTAGATGACGGGTGCACTTGCCGCAACCGTACCTGCGGTAATTCCTGCTGCCATAAATTTTGTGCCTGTATTCAAATCAAACCCCTCCTTGATTTGCGTTTGATATAGAGTGAGTGAAGAAAAATAAGAAAGCATAAAACCGATATTCCTGCCACCGCACCGAGAGAGTCGATGAACCAGTCAAACAGTCTGCAGGCTCTGCCTTCGACAAAAATCTGATGAATTTCGTCTGTTGCGGCATAAATTGAGGTCAGAAATAACGACATATAAGGTCTTGAATATCCGAATGTTCTGTAAAGAGCGTTGAAAATCAGCACCGCAAGACCCGTGAATTCGAGAAAATGGGCGGATTTTCTTACAATATTGACAACGTAAGGCGGAAGTCCGAGAAATGACGTGAAGTTATCGCTCAGAAGCTGCGAATCGTCGCCGCTTTGTGCGGAAAGACAGAAAATCACAACCATACACGCCAGAACAAGCACCCACGAAATGACGGTGGAAGCTATCTGTTTTTTAGTCATTAATCATACCTCTTTGCGTTGATGAAGCATACGGTGTTTTCAGCACCCGAGATTGTTATTCCGTCAGCTTCGTTGAAAACGACAAAGTGACTTGCACGGGAATAAAGCGGATAGAAAACTGCGTTCTGAAGAATAAAGTTTTCTGCAGTGAAGCAACCTGTTATCAGTTCGTCATAGCTTTCTGAAGTCATAAGATCATTTACGGCTTGTTCGTAACCTGCGGAATGGAAACGGAATACGCCGCCGTCTGCAAAGGATGCGAGAAAATCGGCGGTATTTTCATAAGGGGATTCGATGCCGGAAAGGGCAATCTGATAGTTGCCTGATGAAACGGCTGCTTCGATTTCTTCGGGAGACTTGTTTTCGATTGTTATGCCAAGACCGATTCCGAGGGTTTTCTGCCATATCTGAAGCTGCTGTCTGACGGCTGAATCAAGCCATTCGGGGCACAGTACGGTCAGAGTGACCGAGGTTTTGCCGAGGTCAGCGAGTCCCTTTTTCCATAAAGTGACGGCTTCGGCATCGTTTCGGTTGATTGCAAGTGTCTGGGTGCCGACCTTGTCACGGAAGGAATCCGCTCCGACGAGGCAGCTTTTCGGCACAAATCCGCTTTGCAACGGAGTGTTATCCTGCTCTTTGAAGAGGGAGCGGTCAATTGATTTGCAGAGTGCAAGTCGGATGGAAGCGGTGCTGAGAATTGAATCCGAGCAATTGAAAATAAAGCCGAAAGAGGAGTTTTCGCTCTCCCTGATGACATTGCAGTTTTCGGGAATGGGGTAATCGGGAGGCAGAAGGGCAGCGGTTGCATTGCCGCCTGCTAGTTTATCAGAAACAGATTTTTTGCTTGAGTCAAAGCTGAAAACAACGGAGGCGGGCATAACTTCCTGTTTACCTGCGTAATAACCGTTACGTTTGGCGGTCAGCGAGGTTTCGGAGTCCCATGAACTGATATAGAAGGGACCGTTGCAGAGTATATGACGGTTACTGAGTCCGTATCTGCCGTTCATTGCATTGAAGAAATCCTTGTTGCAGGGCATAAAGACCGCTTCGGTCAGCCTTTCAAGAAAGTCATCGCATTTTTCTGTAAGTTTAACAATAAGAGTGTTGTTGTCGGGTGCGGTAACCCCGAGAAGATTCTCACTGTATTCGCCCGAATAAACCTCGGGTGCGTTTTCGATTACGAAAAGCCTGTGTGCGCTCGGAGATTTTGTTTCGGGCATAACCGCCCTCTGAAAGGCGAAGACAAAATCATGTGCAGTGACTTTTTCGCTTGAGAATCGCTTATAGAATTCAGCTCCGAATTCGTTTTTCAATGACGTAGGGCAAAACCATTCCGTACCTTCTTTGAGCCTGAAAGTATAGGTTTTGCCGTCGGGAGAAATATCCCACTCATTCGCTATACCCGCAATAACATTGCCGTCACCGTCGAGCCTGACAAGTCCTTCGAACGTATTGTTGATGATTATTTGGGCGTTGATATCATTGACGTACTGAGGGTCAAGCGTTGAAGGTGAAGCACTCAACGGATATGATATGGATTTGCCGCTTCCTTTAGGGGTACAGGCGGTACACATAAGCAGAAGGATAACCGCCGTAACGGCTGAAATCAGGCGTCTCATTGATTTTCCTCCATCCATTTAGCAAGCTGGTCAGCAAGCGGATTGCTTGTTGTTTTTGTTTTGGCTTGTTGCTGCATATATTTTGCAACGTCGCGTTTGCCTGCACCCGCGCTTTCTTTTCTTTTTTCGAAATCAGAGAGTTTTTCTCTGTAACCGCAGACACAGAAAAAGGCTTTTTTATCGCCCTCACCGCGCATTTCGAGTTTTTTGTGACATTCGGGACAACGTGCGTTTGTGATAACGGAAATGCTCTTACGGTATCCGCATTCCCTGTCCTGACAGACAAGCAACTTGCCTTTTTTGCCGTTGACCTCGAGAAGGTATTTGCCGCATTCGGGGCAGGGTTCGCGGGTCATATTATCGTGCTTGTATTTTGCTTCGCTTGACCTGACAGCACTGACAAGCGAGGTTGCGTATCCACGCATTTCAGCAACAAATTGCTTGTCGTTTGCGCTTCCTTTGGCAATAAGAGAAAGTCTCTGCTCCCAGCGTGCTGTGAGCTCCGCTGATTTGAGATCGGGAGGCACAATATCGATAAGCTGTCTGCCCTTTGAGGTCGGGTGAATTTCTTTTCCTCTTCGCTCAACATAGAACGAATCGAAAAGTTTTTCAATAATATCGGCTCTTGTTGCGGGAGTGCCGAGTCCACCCGCCGTTTTAAGGGCGTCTTTCAGAGAGCCGTCGTCAACCTGACCTGTCGGATTCTCCATTGCGGTGAGCAAAGTTGCTTCGGTATATCTTGATGGCGGGGTTGTTTTGCCTGCACAGATTCGTACCTCTTTCGGGAATGCGGGCGCACCCTGTGAGAGTGCAGGGAGAGTCTGGGTACGGATATCATCGTTATCGTCCTCATCATCGGAGAGTGACGAATCATAGAGGATTTTCCAGCCCGCTGATTTGACGGACTGTCCCTTTGTATAGAAATTGTGTTTACCTACGGTGATTCTGACCTGCATTTCGTCATACTCAAACGGAGCACTCAGCACCGCAAGAAAACGTCTCACAACGAGGTCATAGATATGGCGTTCCTCCCGTGTAAGCTTGTTGAGGTCAACGTATTGTTCGGTGGGTATAATTGCGTGGTGGTCGGTGACCTTTGCATCGTTGACGATATATTTTGTTGAAATCGGTTTTGTTCTCAGTATTGCGGTTGCCGCTTCTTTATATGGTCCGATTGCTATGGCTTTAAGCCTTTCGGGGAGGGTTGCGGCAACGTCTTTCGTGATATAACGTGAATCTGTTCTCGGATATGTGAGAAGCTTGTGCGTTTCGTAAAGACTCTGCATAAGAGAAAGAGTCTGTTTTGCAGAGTAGCCGTATTTTTTGTTCGCATCACGCTGAAGCTCGGTAAGGTCGTAGGCTGCGGGCGGCGCTTTGAAGCGGTATACCTTCCTGACCTCGGAGAGGACACCTCGTTTATCCCTGACTTCGTCTGCAACACGTTGAGCCGCGGCGGCATCAAAGAACCGGGCCTGATTGTTTGAATCTTTATACAGAGCGGTGAATCCCCCGAAATCCGCCTTGACGGTGAAATAATCTTTCGGTCTGAAGCGGAGAATTTCGTCCTCGCGCTTCACAATCATTGCGAGGGTAGGAGTCTGCACTCTGCCTGCCGAAAGCTGAGCATTATGCCTGCAGGTGAGCGCACGGCTGACGTTGAGACCGATGAGCCAGTCTGCTTCGGCTCTGCATTGCGCACTTTTATAGAGGTTATCATATTGCGATGCAGGTTTGAGCGTGGCAAAGCCTTCACGGATTGCCTTATCAGTCTGCGAAGAAATCCAGAGGCGGAGCATCGGTTTTTTGCATCCCGCTTTTCTGATAATCCAGCGGGCAACAAGTTCACCTTCACGGCCGGCATCGGTTGCGATAACGATTTTATCGACCTCGTTGCTGTTAAGAAGAGAGCTGACCGCTTTGAATTGCTTTGAGGTCTGCCCGATAACAACAAGTTTCATATTCTGAGGAAGCATCGGAAGGTCTTCCATACGCCAGGTTTTGTATTTTGCATCATAGGTTTCGGGGTCGGCAAGGGTCACGAGATGACCCAGAGCCCAGGTGACGATATATTTATCACCGACTATGCATCCGTTGCCGTTCTTTTTGCATCCCATAACACGGGCAATATCCTTGGCAACGGAAGGTTTTTCGGTCAGAATAAGTGTTTTTGACAAAACGGTCACTCCGTTCATATGGTTTGATAATACTATTATATTCCAATTTATATGATATCAAAAGCACCGCGAAACAATATTCCGAAAAAGAAATATAATAAATTTAATAAATCAGTCAGTTCTCTTGTTTGAGAGGAGTTTACCGACTTCACCGACGGCAAGGGGCATTGACGAAAGTGCGATGACTGTCAGCCATTGCGGAGCGTTCAGAGGGGTTGTGCCGAAAAGGGAAGCAAGCTGCGGAATGCAGACAACAACTGCCTGCAATATCACGCATACGGTAACGGCGATATTCATCATTCTGTTTGAGAAAACACCTGCTTTTAAAATCGATTCCGACGAGCGGGTGTTGATTGCGTGGGCGATTTCACAGAAACTCAGTGTACAGAAAGCCATTGTGCCGCCGACTCCGCCGAAAATGAAGTTGCCGATTGCGTGGGCAAGAAGGGTCAGAGCGCCGACGAAAGCACCTTCAAGCGTAATATCAAGCCACAGACCGTCTGCGAAAAAGCCTTTCGAGGGCGGTACGGGATGACGGCTCATAATGTTTTTCTCGGTTTTCTCTGTGCCCAGAGCGATTGCGGGCAGGGAATCCGTGACAAGATTGACCCACAGTAGTTGAATCGGAAGCAGAGGTGTGCCGAAACCCAGCACAGATGCTGCAAAAACGGCAATAATTTCACCGATATTTGTGCCGAGAAGAAAATGTACGGCTTTTTTGATGTTATCATATATGCCCCTGCCTTGCTCGACGGCTTTGACAATGGTAGCAAAATTATCGTCGGTGAGAATCATATCTGCCGCATTTTTGGCAACATCAGTACCGCTTTTACCCATAGCGCATCCGATATCAGCCGCTTTGAGAGCGGGAGCATCGTTGACACCGTCACCCGTCATCGCAACGGTTTCGCCTCGCGCGCGGAAAGCCTTGACAATCCTCACCTTGTGTTCAGGTGTTACTCTTGCAAACACACGGCAGTCGGCAACGGCAGTTTGCAGTTCGGTGTCTGTCAGGGTATCTAACTGAGCACCCGTCATTGCGGTTGTGGATTTATCCGAAATCCCGAGGGTATCCGCTATTGCGTTGGCGGTGGCGATGTGGTCACCGGTAATCATAACGGGAGTTATTCCCGCTTTTTTGCAGACCGCAACCGCCTTTGCGGCTTCGGGGCGGGGCGGATCGGTCATACCGATAAGACCGCAGAAAACGAGGTCTTCCTCACGGTTATCGGATCTGCTTTCGGCGGGTCTGTAAGCTACGGCAATAACCCTGAGTGCCTGACGCGCCATAATGTCATTCTGCTGAAGTATACTCATTTTTTTATTGGCGGTCAGGGGCAACTCTCCGCCGTTTGAGAGATATCTGTTGCATCTGCTTGTTACGATGTCGGGTGCACCCTTTACAAGAAGCATATCACGGGTATCGACCGTACAGACAACAGACATCCTTTTTCTCTCGCCTGAAAACGGAGTTTCATATTGACGGATGTATTTCTGCGGGTCCGGTCTGATGCCCGATGAATAAGCGGCGGCAAGAATAGCGGTTTCTGTCGGATCGCCGATGAATTCAACCGTCTTGCCTCGTCGGGATTCTTTTGCGTTGCAACACAGTGATGCATATAAAAGGAGTATTTGCGATTGCGGCGAATCCGTTCTGATTTCTCCCGAATGCGAGCAGATTTTTGTGACAGTCATTTTGTTCTGCGTCAGAGTACCGGTTTTATCTGAACAGATGACTGTTGCGGCGCCGAGTGTTTCAACGGCGGGCAAAAAACGTATTATCGCATTGCTTTTTGCCATACGCTGAACGCCCATAGATAAAACGACCGTCACAACAGCGGGCAGACCCTCGGGGATTGCTGCAACGGCAAGGCTGACCGAAAGCATAAAAGAGGGAAGAATACCGCTTCTGCGAAATAATCCGAGAGCGAAAACAAGAGCACATATCGCGACTGCACCGATCCCGAGCGCTTTGCCTACCTTTGCAAGTCTTTGTTGAAGCGGGGTCTGTGGTGCTTCCTCAGAGTCAAGCAGATTTGCAATTCTGCCGACTTTTGTTTCCATTCCCGTTTCGGTTACAACCGCTTTGCAGTTACCCGCCATAACGGTTGTGGAGGAATAAATCATATTTTTTCTGTCAGCAAGTGCACAGTTTTTATCGAGAGTTACGTCAGCGTCTTTTGTGCAGGGTACAGATTCGCCTGTCAATGCGCTTTCCTGAATCCTGAGTCCGTTTGCAGAGATGAGTCTGCAGTCTGCGGGCACCATATCTCCGCTTTCTAGATATACTACATCACCTGAAACAAGAGTATCTGAAGGGATTCTTGCTGTTTTGCCGCCACGGAGTACACAGGCTGACGGTGCTGACATTTTGCGGAGGGCTTCGATTGCTTTCTCTGCTTTCTGCTCCTGAATGACGCCGATAACCGCATTGAGAATGACGATTATCAGAATCACAACAGGCTCAACGAAATCACCCTTGCCCTCAAGGATTCCCGTTGCAAACGAAATGATGCAGGCAACAAAAAGAATTATTACGCAGAAATCTTTGAACTGAGCGAAGAACCTTTTTATCAGAGAAGTTTTTTCGCGCCCTTGCAAAACGTTGGGGCCGTCTGATTTCAGCCGTTTTTCCGCCTCGTGAGGTGAAAGCCCTTTGCCGATATTCGTTTTGAGTGCTTCCGCAGTTTTTTCAGCGGAAACGGAATGCCAATCCATATCATCGCTCCTTCGGGAATTACCGAAAAAATCGGTCTGATTTTTATAAATAATATTCATAGGAGCATAAAAAAATCACCTGACGGGCAGATGTCCGTCGGGTGATTGGTGTTTATTCGGTTGTTTTGAGTTTTTCGAGGCAGTTTTTGCAGACGTAACTGTTCTCAAATTCAATGAGGTCTGTTTCGGATTTGCAGAAAATACAGTCGCAAACGGATTTTTTGAGAATAATCTGCTTTCCGTCAGAAAACATCTCAACCTTGCATCCCGGTTCTGTCATACCGAGTTCCTTGCGAAGCTGCATCGGAATTACGATTCTGCCGACCTCATCAATCATACGTGTGAATCCGGAAAACATTTTATTACCCCCTTCATTTTTCAAAAATATATCACAATTCCCAACAATTGTCAACAAAATTTGCGATTTCGGGAAAAGAAAAGAGCTGCCTCGTTCAGTGAGACAGCCCGTTTTAATTATTTGTTGAGATCGATTTTGCCGTAGAGTGATGCGCCTGCTGAATCCGAGCGGGGAGGTCTTGAAGGTGCGGATGCTTCGCTCTTGTTATAAGAGGATTTGCCGCCTCTGTAACCGCCTCTGCCACCCTTATTATAGCCGCCTCTGCCGCCTTTGTTATAACCGCCGCTGTGAGTGGGCTTAACGCCTTCTTCAAGGGTGATAACAACCTTGCGGTCACCGTCACTGCCGACGGAGTGGGAGGTAACGCCTTCGATATCCTGAAGTGTTGTGTGGATAATACGGCGCTCATAAGGATTCATGGGCTCGAGAACAACGTTTCTGCCGTACTTTCTGACCTTAGCCGCATTCTTGCGTGCGAGTGAACGGAGAGTGTTCTCTCTCTTTTCACGGTAGTTGCCGACGTTGATGGAAACTCTTCTGTAATCCTCTGTGCCTCTGTTGATAACGAGTCTGGTCAGATACTGGATTGCATCGAGGGTTTCACCTCTTCTGCCGATAACCGAGCCGTAGTCGTCATCGCAATTGATTGAGATGCGCACATCTTCTTCGTCAGCTTCAACGCTGATTTCGGCGTCATTGACACCGAGATTCTTGAGGATTGTAAGGACATAAGCTTTTGCTTTTGCAAAGGGATCTTCCTCAAATTCATAGAATGCTTTTACCTTGGCGAGTGAACCGCCGAAAAGGCCGAAAAGCTTAGCTTTTTCTCTTTCGATAACTTCATATTTAACATCTGTATCCTCAGGTGCTCCGAGAGCCTTGAGGGCAGCTTCTTTTGCTTCGTCAAGAGTAGAGCCTGTGCCGATAGCTTCTTTAATCAAAATTTCACCACCAGAAATTGTTTTATTTTTTAGCTGAAATCAGCTTTTGGTTTTCTTCTTTGGAGCGGCGTTCGATGGTTTCTTCAACCATAAGCTTTGCAAGGGTTTTCTTGGGGCTGTAGAAATAGCCGATGATAACCGTTGTGATAAATCCGAAAAGACCGGATGCAATCCAATAAACGCCGATGCCGATGGGGTAGTTGATAACGAAATAAAGTGACATAAGGGGCATACCAAACATCATACAACCCATAGCAGGGTTATTGGCTGCAGTGGGATTCTGCTGCTTCTGTTTGATCATTGAATAAACGCCTGAGAGCATTGAAGTGAGGAATGAAAGGGCAGGAACGAGCCATACAAGTTTTGTGACACCTTCGTCTGTGGGCTTGACACCCATTGAAATGCCGAAGATTTCAAAGTTTGTGTTCTGGATGGCATTGAAGGTCTGCATTGAGATCTTGCCGTTATCAACAAGGTAAGCAAGTTCCTTGATATGTTCCATAACGAGAAGCTCAAGCTGGATGCCTGTGTTCTTTGCGCCTGCAACGGCGGGGAGAGCTGCAACAGCTTCTGTGAGCGCCGTAACCTCAGCCTTCGGAATGTGGAGGAAGTTGGTCAGCGGATAATAAATCGCTCCGATAAGACCGAAAAGAATAACGAACTGAAGAATCATAGGTGTGCAGCCTGCACTCATGGGATTATAACCCTCACGCTGATAAAGAGCGGTGGTTTCCTCCTGAATTCTTTTCTGATCGCCTGCATATTTAGTTTGGATTTTACGGATTTTTGACTGAATGCGCTGCGTTTTAGCCATTCCCTTCTGCTGGCTGATCGATGAGGGGATAGTCAGCAATCTCGTGATGAGAGTAAGAAGAACGATGGAAACGGCATAACTGCCCACACCTATCGTCTGATAGATGAAGTCAAGCAGATATCCGAAAGGTATGCCGAGCACTTGATACATTATTTTTTATCCTCCGAATGTGAGTGTTTCTTGGGCGGAACCAAATCAACACCGCCCGGTGAAAAGGGATTACATCGTAAAACCCTCCATATAGCAAGGAGGGCCCCTTTGAAAGCTCCGTGAACTTCAATCGCTTCAACAGCGTACTGCGAACAGGTCGGATAATACCTGCACGACGGCGGGAACAGAGGTGAGATACACCTTCGGTAAAAGCGGATAAGTAGTAGAAGTAGTTTTTTCATCAGGAATCAGCTCCCGTCGATGCATTCCTGATTATTCCGAGTTCCGTTAAATGCGAAAGCATAACGGGGGTAAGATCGGTGCTTTTAACCTTTTTGGTTTTGAACCTTGCAACAAACACAATATCCCAGTTACCGCTGCACATGGGGGAAACCGAGGAGAATGCCGCCCTGATAATACGGCGGCATCTGTTTCTCTCGACTGCGCTGCCGAGCTTTTTAGCGGCTGTGATGCCGATTCGGCAGCCGAGACCTCTGTTCTTGACAGCATAGGTCACCAAGGCCGGGGAGGCTTTCACTTTTCCCCTGCCATAAGCACGGTTAAACTCGGTATTCTGTTTTAAGGTTACCGGGTAGGACATTACTGAACATCCCTCTCAAAAATTAATAAGAGAGCTGCTTTCTGCCCTTTGCTCTGCGGCGGGCAAGAACCTTGCGGCCGTTTCTGTCAGCCATTCTCTTGCGGAAACCGTGCTCCATCTTGCGATGACGCTTCTTGGGCTGGTAAGTTCTTTTCATTTTTCTGACCTCCGTTTCACTTTTGGATTGATTTAACCGGCAACCGCTTTGGACGGATAACCGATTATCGGGCATAACTAAATAAGGGTAAAATACCCCTCGGAATACACATTATATAACAGCTTGGGGCGGAATGTCAACATTTTTTTTAATTATGTCAAAAAACACACCGTTTGTCTGCAAAAATTCTGCTTGAAAAAAGCGGATATGTGTGATATACTTACAATGTATCATTATCATTAAAATGCGATAGTATCGTTTAAAGCGGTTGCACGGTGCGGTTGCATTGCAGGATAAATTGTGAACAGAATTATGAAGAGGAAGGTTGTTAATTAATGGAATCCGTAATGGATATGTGGGAACTGGTGCGTCAGCACCTGAAAGCGAATGTCGGGGAAGTCATATTTGATATATGGTTCAAACCTTTGAACATTCTCAGCTTTGACGGCACAAAGGTTGAAATTGCCGTCAGTAATTTTATGAAAAAGATTATCGAGCAGCAGTTTTACGGCGAACTTAAGGGAGCTTTCAAGGCGGTACTCGGTTTTGATATCGGCGTTGAACTTATTGATCCCGAGGAGGCTGCGGCTAAAGCACAGAAAAACGACGAAGAAAAAACAAGCGCTACACTCAGTATTGAACAGAATACTTTTGAAACCTTCGTTGTAGGCCCTTCAAACAGATTTGCTCACGCGGCGGCTCAGGCGGTTGCGGCGGCTCCCGGCGTTGCTTATAACCCGCTGTTTATATACGGCAACTCAGGTCTGGGCAAAACTCATCTTCTCAGGGCGATCAGCACTGCAATCCTCGCAAAGAATCCCGATGCCGATATTATTTTCACAAGAGGCGAAGAATTCGTCAACCTTATAGTTACGGGCATCAATAAGGGTAAAATGAGCGAGATTCACGAGAAATACAGAAATTGTGATGTTCTTCTTGTGGACGATATTCAGTTCATTGCAGGTAAAAACTCAACTCAGGAAGAATTCTTCCATACTTTCAATGCTCTTACGCAGGCAGGTAAGCAGATTGTTCTGACCTCGGACAGTACGCCGAAGGATATCGAGGTCCTTGACGACCGTCTCAAAAACAGATTTGAGTGGGGACTTATCGCAGATATTCAGCCGCCCGATATCGAAACGAGAATGGCTATTATCCAGCGTAAGGCACAGACTCTCGGACTTCAGCTTCCCGATGATGTTGTTCAGTTCGTTGCTGAAAAAATCAGGTCAAACATTCGTCAGCTTGAGGGTGCGGTAAAGAAAATCAATGCGCTTGTTAACATCGAGGGAGCTGCAATCAACCTCGCAATGGCACAGAATGCCATCAAGGACATTATGAATGACAGCCGTCCCGTTGAGGTTATAGTCAACAAAATCATCAGCGAAACCGCAAGGACCTACGGTATTCCACAGAGTGATATCATTTCGAAGAAAAAGGATGCCAAAACCGCAAAAGCAAGGCAGGTTGCGATCTACATCGTAAGAACGACAACCGACCTTACCCAGAAGCAGATAAGCGAGTTCTTCGGAAACAGAGACAGAACGACGATTCTTTATTCAGCCGATCTTATTGCTCAGGAGATTCAGAAGGATTCTGCTCTCAAAAGAACGGTCGAAAACATAATCAAGAACACGAAGGACCAGTAATCCGCTTAAATCCGAATACATTTTATATATAGAGGTACACAATGGGCTTTTTTGAAAAAATCAACAGAGGTCTCAAAAAAACAAGAGACAGTATGTCGGGCGCTATCAATGCCGCGCTTTACGGCAAGAATGAGATAGACGACGAGTTTTACGACGATCTTGAAGAAATTCTCGTTATGGCTGACGTCGGTGTCAACACCGCAACCGAAATCGTTGAAAGACTCAAGGATTCGGTGTTCAAAAAGAATCTTCATAAAGTGAAGGATGTCAAAAAGGAAATCAAGAATATCGTTGCCCAGCTTCTCAGCGGCGGCGAAGAAATCGATATGATAACCGTACCCTCCGTTATCCTTGTAATCGGCGTAAACGGTGTAGGAAAAACGACGTCAATCGGTAAGATGGCGGCGATGTTCAGGGAAGAGGGCAAGAAGGTTATCCTCGGTGCGGCTGATACTTTCAGAGCGGCAGCTATCGACCAGCTTGAAATCTGGGCGGACCGTGCGGGTGTTGATATCGTCAAGCATAAGGAGGGTGCAGACCCTGCTGCGGTAGTGTTTGATACAATCAGCGCAGGTAAGGCAAGAAACGCCGATATCATTATCTGCGATACCGCAGGCAGACTCCATAACAAAAAGAATCTTATGGAAGAACTTGCGAAGATTTACAGAGTTATTGACCGTCAGCTTCCGTATGCTGATCGTGAAATTCTGCTTGTTCTCGATGCAACAACGGGTCAGAATGCTGTCAATCAGGCCAAGGAATTCAAGGACGTTGCCGAAATAACGGGCATCATCCTCACGAAGCTTGACGGTACTGCAAAAGGCGGTGTGGTTCTTTCAATCAAGAACGATCTTAAAGTACCCGTTAAGTTTATCGGCGTCGGCGAAGGCATCGACGACCTCAGACCCTTTGATCCCGCGGCTTTTGCGGAAGGTTTGTTTGAAGAAGAAAAAGGCGAGGAATAATAAATATTATGGATTATATCATTGCAACACACAATATGAAAAAAAGAGATGAGCTTCAGCGCATCCTTTCACCTCTCGGTATAAGGGTGCTCCTTGCAGAGGAGGTCGGAATCGAACTTTCCGATGTTGAAGAAACAGGCACAACTTTCGAAGAGAATGCCTTCCTGAAGGCTGAAAGCGGATGCAGAGAAAGCGGTATGCCCTGCCTTGCAGATGATTCGGGTATTGCGGTTGATTATCTCAACGGTGCGCCCGGAGTCTATTCGGCACGATATGCGGGCGAGCCTTGCGATGACGATGCAAATAACGCAAAGCTTTTCAGTGAGCTTGACGGCGTGCCCGATTCCGAAAGAGGTGCGGCATACGTGAGTGTTGTGTGCTGTGTTTATCCCGACGGCAGAAAGCTCACAGCAAGAGGCGAATGCAGAGGTTACATCGGTCACGGACTTATCGGCGACGGCGGATTCGGTTACGACCCGATGTTCTATCCAGTGGAATATAACGGCGAAAAAACGATGGCTCAGCTTACTGCGGCGGAAAAGGATGCTATCAGCCACAGAGGTAAGGCGGTACGTGAAATCGCAAAACAGATTGGAGAAATAAAATAATGACAGGTAAAGAAAGAGCTGCGTTCAGGGCGCAGGCAAATTCTCTCGAGCCTCTTTTTCAGATTGGCAAAGGCGGTATGTCCGATGCACTCATCGAGCAGGTTGCCGATGCACTCCGCAAAAGAGAGCTTATAAAGATCAAGGTGCTTCTCGAAAGCGCACCTGAAACTCCCCGTGAATTCGCGGATAAACTCGCAGAAGCAACGGGCAGTGAGGTTATTCAGGTTGTGGGCGGCAGTATTGTTTTCTATAAGGAAAATCCGGATCTCGGTAAGGAAACAAATAAAAAACCCTCCAAAAAGGGTAAGCCACTTTCAAGAGTCAAGGCTAAAAGAGCTGCTGCGGCAAAAAGAGAGGCTGCCGAAAAGAAGCAGAAAAAAGATTTTTATGCAAAAAAGCGAACCTATGGCAGCCGTTGACGGTATTTGAATCGTAAAGTTGTATTATCACGGCATTTGAAGGGCTTCGGATTGTCGATTTTGCACAAATCATAATATTTAATTATTTGATGCAACAATTATTTAATATTGACACACTAATTTAATGTATGCTATAATCACCTCCGAGTGTGGAGGTCTGCATATCAGAGGTTTACACTATGGAAAAAGACAGCGGCATCAAAATTGTTGCCCAGAACAAAAAAGCATATCACGACTATTTTGTTCTTGAAAAGTTGGAGGCAGGTCTTGAGCTTTTCGGAACGGAAGTCAAATCCATCCGACAGGGCAAAATCAACCTCAAGGATTCGTGGTGTTTCGTCAAAGACGGAGAAATGTTTGTCAACGGAATGCACATCAGCCCTTATGAGCAGGGTAACATTTTTAACCGTGACCCGCTCAGAACAAAGCGTCTGCTTCTCCACAAGCGTGAAATCAGAAGATTTTATGCTCAGGTCAAGCAGGAGGGCCTTGCAATTGTTCCTTTGAGTGTTTATTTCAAAAAGGGCAGAGCAAAGGTTGAAATCGGTCTTTGCAAAGGTAAGAAGCTCTACGACAAACGAGAGGTGGCTGCCAAGAAGGATGCACAGCGAACAATCGAGCGTAATTTACGCAGATGATATTCGGGGATGAAAGGATTTCGACGGGGGACCCGAGCCCGGATAAGCGAGTAGCGGTGTGGGACCGCTATAAAATCCGCAAATTTCAAAATTAAACGACAACAATAAAGTTGCTCTCGCTGCTTAACTAAGCAGCCGTCTCTGTGCGGAGGACTGCGGCCGCATAAGAGGCGTCGATCAGCAGTGAACGTGAACGGGTAACGGCGGATAGCCCGTCATGAACAATCTGTCTACCGAACGCATGAGCCTGCCCATCGGCGCTTGCGGGAGGGAATCTTAAAAGACGGGATACACTCGTAGAAAGTCCCTGCAGAGGTTTTTCGGACGCGGTTTCGATTACCGCCATCTCCACCAGGTCAAACCTTGCGGAAAGCAAGGTTTGACAGCAAAACATATTTTTTAAAGTTACAGTGAGTGTATTATTCGTTTTTGTCGAATAATCAGGGGTAGCCGATGTATTGCGGCATAAGAGAAAAGAAAAGGTAACAAGGAGTAAGCAGATGGAAAAGAAAAATTCTAATGCGATTGTCATCGCAATCAGCGTGATTGCGGTTGTGTTGGTCGCTGTTGTGTGTGCTCTCGTGCTCAAATCGGCTCACGATAAGGGCGGATTGCTCAACGTCGAAGATTCAACCTTTGAACAGGTTGCGGAAACAACCAAGGAAGCACTCACCGACCTTATAACAACTGCCGTACCCGAAACGACAACCGAGGTTATCACAACGACTCAGCCCGTAATCGAGGCTCCTTCAGCGCCTCCCGTTGTTGTTGACAAGGAAGAAGGCGTCACGATCCCCCAGCTTGATGAGGAGAATATGTCTCACGGCTCGGCGGTGACACCGCCGCCCTCAAGTTCAAGCGGTTCATTGCCCAAGGATATGTCATTCTCAGGTCTCAACAGTATGGGCCATAAGGTTTACGGCACCAAGGAATACATATACAACGACGATACGGATCCCAACTGCGTTCAGGCAAACTTCGGCTACAACCGTCTTTATGACTGGGGTGCTCAGCTTATCGACTTCAGCATCGATACAGCAAGAATGAAGTTTGAATATAATGATAAGGAATATATGATTCAGATATGGAAGGGTCAGTATATTTCGGGTGAAATGGGAACCGTTGGCGGTGAGGTCGGTCTTTACACAAGACCCAAGGGCACCGTCAGTGCGGTTGGTCATTATAACTGCGCTCCGTATGAGGAGTGGCTTAATATGGAAATGACCGTTCTCTGGGACGAAGACGGCAGCGGTAACTATCTGCCCCAGCTTACCAGAGCATACAGTCTCCATTGGTGGCCCACAGGCTTTGTTTTCGGTCAGCTTGCAGATAAGAAGGATTCAGATCCTCTCAGAGTTCTCTGCAGAATCACCTTCAATGAAGAAGGGATGGCAAACGCTTTTGCTGAAGCACTTGAACAGGAAGGATTCTCAAGCGTATCGAAGTTTGATCCCACTGTCAAAGATACATTTAGAATTTATGGCAAAGATGTAATTTTCATCTGGCAGGATGTCAGATAACCGAGAAAAGGACAGAATCTTAAAGAAAAGAGGTACAAGCGATGAACAAATCAACACAGAAAATCATCATCATTGCTGTCAGCGTAATCATTGTTATTGTTGCCGCAACTGCTGCCGCCCTTATTCTTCCCGGTTTTATGAACAAGGAAGAGGTGACTCAGCCTACAACTAACTATGAACGCCCCACAGCAGATTCACAGGCACCTACTTATAATTTTGAGACACCTACCGTTGATACGTCTCTTCCCTCAGTGGCAGAGACAATTCTCAACGCAACTCAGAATGCAACAAACCCCAACAACAAACCCACATCCAATAAGCCCGTAACTCCCACAAAGCCCGCTAACAACGCTCAGAAGCCCAATAACAACAGCGGAAGCGGTCCTGCAACAAAACCCACAAATCCTAACTATAAGGATACTCAGTCGGGTCTTAACGTTAAGGACCTCATCGACGAGAACGGTGTTCAGGTTGCCGGTTACAGATACAGCAACGACGGTGACGGTTACTACTACACCGACGATAAGGATTGTTGGCAGAAGAATGCAGGTTATAACGAAGTTTATGACAATATGGCTCCCCTTACCGCTATGTTCATCGACCAGGTTCGTATCCGCTTCAACTATGGCGGTAAAGACTGGATGGTTCAGCTCTGGAAGGGTCAGTACGGCTGGCTTCTCGTTGGTGCCGAAATCGGCCTCTATACTCAGGAAGAGGGCGTGAACACAGGTGCTGTTACTGATATCAACCACTACAACTGCGCAGATAAGGATGATTGGCTCTATATGTCAATGGATTGCTACTGGGCAGAAGGCAATAACGGTCACTATAAGAAAGTGTTTTCAAGACCTTATGCAAAGTATTGGTGGCCCACAGGCTTCGTTAAGGGTCAGCTTACAAAGTACACCTGGCCCAGAACAGAGCTCAAGATGAAGGCAAGAATCACCTTCAAAGATGCTCAGATGGCTAACCTCTTTGTTGAGGAGCTCAGAAAGACCGGCTTCGTAAGAGCTGCAGGCAGTGCATCAAATCAGCTTGTTGATGACTCTTACTATCAGAGCGGTGCAGACGTATGGTTCCTTTGGTCAACCATATATCACGACTGCTTCAAATAAGCCGATAAATTCACATTACTTATTTTCCGTAACCGCCTTATGTTAATATTTTATACATTTCTGATATGATATCCGTTCATTTTTAGAGGAAAAGTTATTGACATAAAGGCGAGTTTATGGTAATATAAGACTACAATTGTTGCTCTCGCAATAAAAAATGAAAGGAATGGTTCGAAATGAAAAAGGTACTTGCAATTGTTCTTGCTCTTGTAATGGCACTCTCTTGCTCAGCTATGGCTTTCGCAACAAGTGACGATGCTACTACAACAACAGCTGCTGCTGCAACAACTCCCGCTACAACAACTACCGGTGAACTCGTTGCTGCAACTGTTACAGACATTCTCGGCAAAATTGTTGACCTTGCTAAGGCTGGCATGTCCCAGTGGAACGACGTTGAGGCTATCGTTCTCAAGATCCTTGAGTTCCTCGAAGGCGCATTTGACGCTGTTGCAGGCGCAAAGGTTGACGGTCTTGTTGCAGACCTTGAGGCTCTTGTTTCCGGCGCTAAGCTTCCCGGTATGCAGGATCTCATCAACGCTCTTAAAGAAAAGATTCTCAGCTGGTACACACCTGACATCTTTGTTACAGAGCCCGTTGAAACACCTGAAACAGGTTCCGCTCCCGTTGGCATCGCTGTTTTCGCTGCTGTTTCAGTAGCTGCTGCAGCTGCTTTCGTTTGCACAAAGAAGAACTAATTTAAGTTTTAGCTTTGCTAAACCTTGTTTGATTAAATTAGCGCAAGAATTTAATTAAATAGTTCGGCGGGGTATCCTCAAGGATGCTCCGCTTTTTTCATCAGGTGTTCCGAAAATAACGGTGGCATCAATTACGCCGCAGAGTTATATAAGTCATAATAAAGGATATATTATTTTAAGGGGGTTTTATGATGCAAAAGAGAAAGTGTTTTATTTCGGTTGTTTCTCTGCTTCTTTGCGTTATTTTCATTTTTGGTGCTTGCTCCGTTGATAAAACAGAAGACGAAACAACGAGCGAGACGAACGAGGTTGTTGATGTTGGCGGCCAGGGTGAAAGTACAATTCAACCCGTAACGCAGCCTCCCGTTCGCAAACCTTCAACCGAAAAATTGATTGCGCTCACTTATGATGACGGACCGAATCCGTCAACAACAAACAGAATTCTTGCTGCGCTTGAAAAGAATAATTCTGTCGCAACCTTCTTTGTTGTCGGTAACAGAATTGATAGCGGCGTTGATACAATCAGGAAAGCAATTGGTATGGGTTGCGAAATTGCAAACCATACTTACAGTCATAAATATCTTAACAAGATCAGTGATTCGGAACGAAACAGTCAGATTAATAAGGTAAATGACCAGATAAAAAACCAATTCGGCGTTGAGGTTGAGCTTCTCCGTGCACCGGGTGGTAATTTCAAAGGTGTTGAAAGCGAGATTGATATGCCTTTGATTCAGTGGTCGATTGATACAAATGACTGGCGCCATAAGGATGTTTCAAGCAAACCCAGAAGCGAATCACAGCGTCAAAAGGAAATGGATGATATTATCGATCACGTAATGTCCAACGTCAAAGACGGCGACATTATCCTGATGCACGATATCTATGATTTTACCGCAGATATGAGCGAAATTCTCATTCCCAGGCTTGTCAATGCAGGCTATAAGCTTGTGACTGTCAGCGAGATGTATGAGGCATATTGCGAAGATCTTAATGCGGGTGAAGTTTATTATAATTGTGTAATCAAGCCTGTCAGTGAACTTCAGGAACCGATTCCCGCAGGCGAATATATTGTCACAACAAAAAGCGGCGGCAATCTTAATCTTCGTGCAGAGGCATCCAAATCAGGCGGTATTCTTATTGAAATACCGAATCAGACGGTGCTTGACGTTACGGAAGCCGTTGAAGGCTGGGCAAAGACAAGCTATAACGGCCACGTCGGTTGGGTCAGTACGGCATATCTCAAGCAGTATTCGGTCGGTTGATAAATTCACAGAAAATTCATACAATATTTTCCAAAAATGTCACATTTTTTCAACAAATGTGTTATAATTAATTCCAATATTTTTTATCAGGTGATATCATTTGAGCAAGAAGACAAAAAAGCCGGACGGTTTTGAGGATGTCTACAGTACCAGCAACCCGATAAAAAGGCTCGGAATGAGGAAAAAGAAAAAAACAAAGGAGACACTTATCGCTGTCCTTTGCGTAGTGCTTTGCCTTGTTCTGATTGTATCGGGCGCTGCTGTTTTCTTCATACGTTCAAAATTCAATAAATTGAATTACAGTGATGGCCTCAGCGGTGACCCTAATGCGATGTTTTTCTATGAGGAGGAAAATCTCAATTTCCGTCAGATGGGCGATGTTGAGAATGCTGAATCTGTCAAGGAACTTATCAGAAGCTGGGCGACCAACGGCGGCGAAAAGCTATACAGCAAGAACGTAATAAATGTTTTGCTTATCGGTGAGGATGATGAGGATAATTCCCATCGTTCGGATACGGCAATCCTTGCAACCGTCAACAAGAAAACGAGGCAGATTATTCTGACGTCTTTCCTGCGTGATTCATATACTTATATGAATATCGGGGGACAGGACCGTTACGACAAAACAAACCACTCCTATTCCTGGGGCGGCGCAGCTAAACTTATGGAGGTTTTGTCGGATAACTATAAGATAAATATTGACCATTTTGTGACCATCAACTACCGTTCGTTCATTGATGCGGTGGATGCTCTCGGCGGTGTCAACGTTATGGTAACCGATGCCGAAGCAAACTTTATGAACCGCACAACCAAGATGAAGGGCTTTGAAAGCGGTCCGAGTGTCAATCTTGACGGTGAACACGCACTTGTTTTCGCAAGAATACGTAAGCTCGACGGCGAGCCTGAACGTACCGAGCGTCAGAGAAGACTTCTGACGGCGGTTATTTCAAGCGTACGCAACGCAACGCTCTCCGATGTCAACAATGCAATCGATACTTTTCTTCCGTTCATCACAACGAACTATAACAAGAACGAGGTTATGTCTCTTGCGACCAGAGCAATAAGGGAAGGTTGGCTCAAATTTGACATCGTCAGTCAGGTTGCACCTTCCGAAGAAACTCGTATGGGCTTCACCGGTTACAGGACTTATACAGGCAACCTTGACGTGTGGATTGTAGACTACGTTAAGGCGGCAAAAGACCTTCAGATGTCGCTTTACGGTCAGACCAATATAACCATAAACGAAGAGACCCACATTTCCGCTATTGACCTTGCCCTCGGCTCTCAGAAGGTATATGATGAATCGCCCGATGAGGAAGAGACTCAGAACAGATTCCCGTTTATTCCTGATGTGGAGATACCGACTTATGATATAGGGCTTGATATCAGTTCGATTTTCAGGCCCGGCAGAGAAGAAGAGACAACCCGCAGATACGGGATCGGTTATCCTTATTATCCGTATGAGGAAGAGTCAACGACAGCAACAGAGGATAAAGAGGAGTCCACCACTCAACCGTACGAAGAAAATACTACCGAATAAAAAAGATAAACCGATGTATCCTGACGGATGCATCGGTTTTTTGCATGGATGACAAAAAGGGCAACCCGTGAAGGCCACCCTTTGTATCAGCATAGATTTAGTTCAGGATTATGCTTCTTCCTGTTTCTTTGCGAAACATTCGCTGCAGAAAACAGGTCTGTCCTCACGCGGCTTAAAGGGAACCTTTGCAACTCCACCGCAGGAATCGCAGGTAGCTTCAAACCACTCACGCTCGCCACGAGTTGCATTCTTACGTGCATCTCTGCAAGCCTTGCAACGCTGGGGCTCGTTTACAAAGCCTTTTTCAGCGTAGAATTCCTGTTCGCCGGCTGTGAAAACGAATTCGTTGCCGCATTCCTTACAGATGAGAGTTTTGTCTTCGTACATGATTTTAACCTCGCTTGAAAAATTTTTTCGCCCTGGACGGAATCGCACCGCCACCTTTGATGAACAACGCTCTGCTTTAAGCTACGGGGGCATATGTGAAACTTCCTGAGAAGATTCATAACTTTGAACGGATTTTCTTTCGGATTCTCTGCAGTGCATTGTCAACGGCTTTTTCGCTGCAATCAAGCGAAGCTGCTATCTGTGCATAGCTTTTGTCGAGAAGGCGGAGTCTGATAACTTTCTTCTCAAAATCGGAAAGGTCTGTTTCAATGATGGATCTGAGATGTTCCGAGCCGTTGATTCCCGCAAAGATGACCGCAGGGTCTGAACTGACGGAAAGATGCTCGGATGAATTCTCCTCAATCGGAACGGCGTTTGTGAGGGGCGCATTCTTTTTGTTGGAGTTTTTTCTCACCGCCGAGAGCATACGGTTATTGATGCACTTTTCGGCATATGATTTAAAGGGAACGCCCAATTCAGGATCGAAGGTTCTGACTGCATCGATGAGACCGAACATACCCTCCTGAACAAGGTCTTCCGCTGAAAGGCGGGGAGAGTAATGCTCGCTTGCTTTGGCTTTGGCAACAGGAGTAATCTTTGCAACAAGCGTTGCCATTGATTTGTCGTCGCCGTTTGCGGCAAGAAGAGCGAGTCTGTCGATTGTTGAATTCGCCTTTGTGTTTTTGGGCATTAACTATACCTCTCAAAATCCTCTTATGGATTATAATAAGCTAAATTTTTCATTTTGTCAACAACTTTTTGTTGGATATTGGAAAATAATTTTGTGAATAGTGAACAAAATACACTTTGAAACGAAATTTCGCACCTTTTTGAGAGAATATTGTCATATTTCGCACACGGAAAATAACCCGCAGTTGTATCAATCCGAAGGAGGGCATCCCGATGATGTCAAAAGCGTGGAACCTTGTACTTCTTCTTGTATTCGATTTGCTTATACTTTATCTGTTAAAAAAATAACTGCCCCACCGTTTGGCGGGGCAGAAATCAGTTTTTTGTTTATTTGGATTTTCTGGCTTCGATTTCAGCAACCATTTCAGCCTGTCTCTTCTCTGTGATTGTGTAGAAGAACATGGGAACGGCACAAGCAAACATGCTTACAACGCCTGAGATGATGAGAACATCCCAAAGGGCATCGGGATTTGCAACCTCATAGGTTCTTGCGTTGATGCCTGCAATGCTCATTGAAAGAACGCCAATGAATGCGCCGACTGCCATACCGATCTTGTTGATAAGAGTCTGCATAGCAAAGCAAATGCCTTCGCCTCTTTCGCCTGTTTTCCATTCAAGGTAGTCAACGGTGTCACCGATCATAGCGTATGTAATGATGTTGTTAACGCCCTGAGGAATGCCGAGAAGAACAAGACCGATAGCGCAGATAACCATTTTCCAGGGAGCATCGTAGCCTACGAAATACATAATAGCCATTACTACGCCGCCGAAAAGATGAACAGCAATATATGACCATTTCTTTGTGAATTTCTTGGACATCCAGGGAACGAGGACTGATGCCACAAGACCGCCGGGAACAACGAGAAGAGTGATTACGCCGTAGAGACCTTCGTTCTGGAGAATGTATTTTGCGAAATAGAGACCGCCGGTGTAGGAATAAACCATTCTTGCACCGCCGAGAATACCTGAAAGAACGATGAGAAGAAGTTCTTTATTCTTGAAGAGGAGCTTGAGGTTATGACCGAATGAAGGGGGATTCTCGTCTGAAGTGAAGCGTTCCTGAGTGTTCTTGAAGCCGTAGAAGAACATGGGGATAGCGGCAACAACAAGAACAACTGCGCTGATGAAGTAAACCCACTTGAGTGTGTCGGCGTTCATAATTTCCATACCGTTTTTAACGGTACCGACAAAGGTGTTTGCAGCTTCTTCAGCGGTGATGCCCTGATTGGCAACCATATTGGAGATTGTCTCAGCTTTATCCTTGAGGATGAGAGAAATATCATCAGCGGTATACTTGAATTTCTCTGTGACAGCACCTGTGATCATGGGGATGAAAACGGTAACGATACCTGCGCCGACTGTACAGAACATACGGGCAACAGTAAGAATATTGCCTCTTGTTACGGTGTTGTTTGTAAGGCAGGTTGAAAGACCCCAATAAGGAACGTCAGCGATTGTGTAGAAAACGGACCAGATAACGTAGATTGTACCGATTGTAACAAATGCAAGAGTTGTCTGAGAGCCGTTATAAATGTTTTCTGCGCTGAAAATGGGAAGGAAGCAGATGACGGTCATAATGCCGATAGGGATTGCCATCCATTTGAGGTAGGGACGGCATTTGCCCCATTTGGTTCTGGTTTTGTCAACAACAGAGCCCATGATGGGGTCATTGAATGCATCGAAAACACGTGCGCCGAGCATTAAAATTGCAACTGCGGTTGCGCCTTTTATACCGCCGACTAAAACGCCGTCAGCACCGAAGAGGAGTGCGTCCGTCATAAAGACGGTGATGTAGGAGCCGATGATGGTGCAGATGAAGTTCTGACCGAAACCGGCGATACTGTAGGCGAGAGCTTCTTTGGGCTGAACGCCTTTGCCCGGAGTTGTTCCGAACAGTTTGTGGAGAAATCCTGAGTTCATTGTGTCTTTCCTTTCTTATTTGTAATTTAATTATAATAAATTATATAATTACCGTTTTATAAAAGTCCAGAGCCTTGAAGGTTTTTCTGGTGCGGTAGAGGAGAAATTTTTCGCAGACCTGCATAAGTCTTTTCTCGTCATCCGCAGGGAGTGAGAAAGAGTATATCCTTGAAATTGGGTTTGCGCAGATATGGCGCATCGCTGTCAGTACGGTGGCGTTTATCTTTTCGCCGCCGACACCGCTTTTACCGCAGTAAATACCGCCCTCGGGAATATTAAAATAAATTTCTCCCGTCGGTTCTTCGCTGCAGTGACGGCAACGGGTAAGGTCGGGCATAAAGCCTGAGAGGGAGAGTAGCTTGAGTTCGGTTACCGCTTTGAGAAAGTCATAGCTTCTGCGTTTTGTTTCAAGCAGATGGAGAGAATTGAGAATTACCCTGAGAGTATCTTTTGCGGGTTCCATTTCGGGAACAAGGTCTGCTGCAAGTGCACAGAAATACTGTGCCAATGAAAGACTTCGGATATCCTCCCGAAGCCCGAAAAAAACTTCTTTTGCGGTTGCGTCATCAATTATGTAGCTGTCTCTGCTCCGATAGACCGAAAATTCGCCGTAGCAGAGAGTCTGGGTTGCGCCGAGCATTTTGCTGTTTATTTTTTTTGCTCTGTTTGCAAAAGCTCTGATCACGCCGTAATCAGCGGTCAGAAGGGTTACGAGACGGTCGCTTTCGCCTGTATCCGTCACTCTTAACACCAGAGCGTCTGTAGTCATTCGCATTGTATTCAGCCTCCGAAGGGACTGCGGCGGCAACGTTGCGGAATTCGAGATAATCCCTGATTGCGCCTGATTCCGAAAATTTGATCCAAGCCTGCGATGCATCCATTTTATCATCTCCCGATTATAAGTTGCCCCGCATTGTGCAGTATATAATCGGAATAAAACGGAATTTAATCGAGACCGAAATTGTGGATGAGACCCTCTCTGTTGCGCCAACCTTCCTTTACCTTGACCCAGCACTGAAGGTTGATTTTGCATTGGAAGAAGTTTTCCATATCGGCTCTTGCCCTTGTGGAAATCTTCTTGAGCATATCACCCTTTTTGCCGATGATGATGCCCTTGTGCGATTCTCTTTCGCAATAGATAATTGCTTCAACGTCCATAATGTTACCTGTAGTGCGTTCGCGCATTTTTTCGATGCTGACGGCTACACCGTGGGGTACTTCTTTGTCGAGAAGGAGAAGCATTTTCTCTCTGATAATTTCACCGGCGAGAACTCTTTCGGGTTGGTCAGTGAGAGTATCGTCGGGGAAGAAGTGCACCGATTCATAAGAGAGTTTTTTGAGTTCTTCGATGAGAGTGTCGATATTTTCTTCTTTGAGAGCGCTTACGGGAATCACTGCTTCAAATTCATAGATTGATGAAAAAGCGAGAATCTTTTCCATAATCTTTTCCTTCTGTTTAACCGTATCGATTTTGTTGATTGCAAGAACAACGGGGGCTTTTTCCGCCTTAAGGCGCTTGAGAAGCTCAAGCTCCGCTTCCTTGATTTCGCCTTCAGGTTCAGTTACGAAAAGACAGGCATCAACACCTGCGATGCCGTCGCCGACGGCTTTTATCATTTTTTCGCCGAGTTTGGTTTTGGGGCGGTGGTAACCCGGGGTATCGGTGAAAACAAGCTGAGTTTCACCGAGGGTCAGCACGCCCATAATTTTTGTTCTTGTTGTCTGCGGTTTCTGTGTGACGATGGCCACCTTCTGACCGAGCATTCTGTTAAGAAGCGATGATTTGCCGACGTTGGGACATCCGACGATGGCAACAAAAGCTGTTTTAGTCATTTTTTTGCTCCTTGTTTTTTCTGAAAAGACTGAATATTTTTGACGGTCCCGCAAAAACGAAAACGAAGCTGAACAAAACCGTCACTATGAGCAGAATCAATTCGGGAATATGTGCCTTATAGTATTCCGCCATTGCGGCAAATGCGGCGGGCTGATAAAGAATAACGAGTCCGACGGCAACTGCACCGATTGCGGCGATAAGCACTGCACCGGCGGCGGCATCCTTTGCGATTTTTGCAAACGGAAGAATTTTTTCATCTGCAGCAAGGTCGACTGCTTTTTCAATGCCTGTATTGACAAGCTCGAGGGCAATGACAAGCGCACTTACCGTAATAAGAATCGCAAACTGTGTTCTTGACACTTTGAAAAAATCGTGAATGGTCAGAAATCCGAACATATAGACGAGGAAGCAGAGGTGAATACGCAGATTGCGTTCTTTGTTTATGCAGTATGCTATGCCGCTGAAGGCATAGCCGAAGCTTTTAATCAGATTTTTCATATGTTTCAGTCATCCATATAGTAACTGCCGTTTCTCTTGAGACCCATCTGAGTGAGAACGGCTTCTTCTTTTTCACGCATTCTGACGCTTTCAATGCCGCCGTTGACGTGGTCATATCCGAGAAGGTGAAGCATAGAATGAACGGTCAGAAATCCTATTTCACGCTGAAGAGAGTGACCGTATCTGTCTGCCTGGTCGAGTGCGTGAGGGATGGAAATGACAATGTCGCCGAGAAGCTTTGCCCCTGTGTCAATGTTGGTGTCATAGACACCGTTTTCACCGAGAGGGAATGAAAGAACGTCAGTTGCGCGGTCGATATTTCTGAATTCCTTGTTAAGTCTGTGAATTTCGTCGTCGTCAACGAAGGTGACACTGATTTCTGCGGGGTCTGTGAAATTTTCCTGAACAAGAACGGCGGTGCAACAACGGCGCACAAGCATTCTGACACCCGTCGGGATGCGGAAATCGTTTTGTTCGTTTGAGATGATAACTTTTACTTTACTCATTTTTTGCCGCGTTCCTCCTCCTGTTTTTCATATGCCTTTATGATATCCTGAACGAGCCTGTGGCGGACAACGTCTTTTTCATTGAATCTGACCGTGCCGATATCCTCGATATTCTTGAGGATTCTGACGGCTTCTTTGAGGCCCGAGCGCTTGCCGTCGGGCAAATCTATCTGCGTGACGTCGCCCGTAACAACCATTTTAGAGTTGAAACCGAGACGAGTCAAAAACATTTTCATCTGTTCGGGAGTTGTATTCTGTGCTTCGTCGAGGATGATGAAGCTGTCGTCAAGAGTTCTGCCTCGCATATAGGCGAGGGGCGCAACCTCGATATCGCCTCTTTCCTGATGCTTCTGGAAGTTCTCGGCACCGAGCATATCAAACAGGGCATCATAAAGAGGACGCAGATAGGGGTCAACCTTCTGCTGAAGGTCACCGGGAAGGAAACCCAGCTTTTCGCCGGCTTCAACTGCGGGTCTGGTGAGCACGATGCGGTTGATTTCTTTGGCTCTGAATGCGGTTACCGCCATTGCAACGGCGAGGTAGGTTTTGCCTGTGCCCGCCGGACCGATGCCGAAGGTGACCGTATTTTTCTTTATGGTTTCGATATATTTTTTCTGACCGAGAGTCTTGGGCTTGACGGGTTTGCCTTTTGCAGTTATGCAGACGCAGTCCGCCGCCATATGCTCGAGTTTGTCCTCGTTGCCCTCGTTGACGAGAGTCAGCACGTAACGTACGTTCTGATCGCTGAGCGATTCGCCTCTGTTGATAAGCGTGAGCAGACCGTTGATGGCTCTGACACCCTTCTGAACGTTTTCGGCGTCACCCGTAACCTTTATTTCGGAGCCTCGGCTTATAACGGTGACCGAGAATTCCTTTTCAATCAGTCTGATGTTTTCGTCAAACGAACCGAAAAGGCTGACTGCTTGCTCCATTCTGTCGACATTGATTATCTGTTCAAACACTGCATTGCCTCCCAAAGGGCATAATTATCTATTATTAATGTTAGTATAACACATTGCAGATAAAAAGTCACTATAAATATTATTAAATTATACATATTATTTATATATAATTAATTGACTTTTTAAAGAAATAATAATATTATTGTATCTGTATAGGTGTATCCGCAGATTGATAAGAAGGAGGAATATTGCAATGGCTGAACTGATTTCATTCTCGAGATATGCATTCCCCGTATTGGCATTGCTGATATTTCTGCTCTGCTTTTCGGCGCTGCTTAAACGCAGACCGCCTTCACTTGGCGGTGCAAGGCTCATTAATGCGGCAACAAAAGAAGCTTATCCCCTCATAAGACGTGAAACATCACTGGGCAGAAACAAAAACTGCGATATCATTCTTGACGAGCCGACTGTTTCGAGGCTTCATGCGGTTGTTGTCTGTGCGAAAGACGGATGGTACGTTGCCGATGTCAGGTCGCAGGCGGGTGTGCGTCTCAACGGAAAACATATTGAGAAAAAAGCATATATCAAAACAGGTGACGCAATAACTCTCGGTGCGGTTACGCTGTTTTTTGAAAATTTACAGAACTGACAGGTAGATATAAATATGGAAAACAAAAGAAAAATCGTGACTCTGCCCAACGGTCTGAGAATTGTTTTTGAGAAAAACAAAAATTCAAAAATGTGTGCGGCAGAAATCTGGGTTGCAAGCGGGGTCAGCTATGAAACACCCGAAACTGCGGGTACGTCGCATTTCATCGAGCATATGATGTTCAAGGGCTCACATAAGCGATCTGCACTCGATATTGCCGTTGAAATGGATGAAATCGGCGGATATCTCAACGCATACACGGCAAGGGAGAACACCCTGTTCTATGCGAGAATGCTCAGTGAACATACCGAAAAAGCGCTTGATATTCTCTGCGATATGGTGAGAAACCCGAGGCTTGACGAAAGCGATATCGAGCTTGAAAAAGGCGTTATCAAAGAAGAAATCTCAATGTATGAAGACAGTGCGGAGGATTTGTGCGCAGATACTTTTTACGAAAACGTGTGGAAGAAAAGTATGCTCGGCTGTGATATCCTCGGCAGTGAAGAAACGGTTGATGCCGTCACGAAAGAAAGTCTTGAGGCGCATCTGAGAAAATTCTATGTGCCTGAAAGAATGGTAATAAGCATCAGCGGTAATTTTGACGAAAAAACGGCTTTGCGCATATGTAAGAATTATTTTGCGGACCTTAAGAATACGGGCTTTGAACTCAACCCCGTTTCGGCGGATTATACACCGCATACCGTTACGGTCAGAAAAAACGTTATGCAGAATCAGATTGTTCTCGGATTCCCCGCAATGGCGCTTGGTACCGAGCATCGGGAGGCGGGTTTGCTGATATCTTCGATTCTCGGCAATACCCCGTCGTCAAGGCTCTTTCAGCATATCAGGGAAAAACTCGGTCTCGTTTATTCGATCGAGACTGCCTGCGTTTCATATCTGAAGGCGGGTGTTTTCACCGTCACAATGGGTCTGAATGAAAAATCGGAAGAAAAGGCGATCAGCGAAACGCTGAAAATAATTTCGGAATTCGGTTCGACCGTTACCGAAAAAGAACTTGCAAGGGCAAAGGAACAATCGGTGACGGGTTTTGTTATGGAGCTTGAAAACGTTTCGGCACACGCATCCCGTAACGGCAGAAATCTGCTCCTCTATAATAAAATTATCCCCGAAGAGGATATCATCAAAGGTATCCGTGCGGTTACTGTTGAAGATATCCGTAAAACGGCAGAGGAAATTTTCGATATGTCAAAAATCTCCGTTTGCGTTGTCGGTAAGGTCAAGAGTAAGAAAACATACAGGGAAATTATTAATTCGGCAATATAAAGGAAGTTATCGGAAATGCTTAACAGAAAAGAAATCAACAGAATTGTTGTCAAGGTCGGCACGTCAACCCTGACCTATGATACAGGCAAAATAAATATCCGCCGTATGTCGGCACTTGCGAGGGTGCTCAGTGACCTGAAAAATTCGGGCAGAGAGGTTGCTCTCGTCACTTCGGGTGCAATCGGCGTCGGTGTCGGCAAACTCGGTCTGAAAGAAAGACCCAAGGATACTCCCGGCAGACAGGCGGCGGCTACCGTCGGTCAGTGCGAACTGATGTTTCTCTATGACAAATTCTTCGGTGAATTCGGAAATATTACGGGTCAGCTTCTGGTGACGAAGGATGACTTCGAGAATGCAGAACGCCACAAAAATCTCCATAATTCATTTATGAAGCTGTTTGAATACGGTGCAATCCCCATCGTCAACGAAAACGACAGCGTTGCCGTCGAAGAAATTGTTTTTGGCGATAACGACAGCCTTTCTGCTCACGTTGCAAAAATAGTTGATGCAGATCTGCTTATCATACTGACAGATATCGACGGTCTTTTCAGTGCAAATCCCCGTGAGGATGAAAATGCGGTTCTTATCCGCTGCGTTGAGAATATCGATGACAGTATTCTTGCTCTTGCGGGCGGTACGGGCACAAACAGAGGTACGGGCGGTATGATAACCAAGCTTCATGCGGCGCAGATTGCTACCGAGGCGGGTATTGATACCGTTGTTATGAACGGCTCCGATCCCGAGGATCTTTATAAGCTTCTCGACGGCAGACAAACGGGCACACTTTTCAAGGCAAAGAGGTAAGAAAAATGAGTATATTAACAGATATAGGTGCACGCTCAAAGCAGGCACAGAAGCTTCTCGCAAAGGCGGGCTCGGCGGCAATAGACAAGGCACTCAATACGGTTGCCGATGCTCTTGAAAGAGAAGCAGCATTCATTATTGCGGAGAACAAAAAGGATATCGAAGCGGGTGAAGCAAACGGTCTTTCAAAGGCACTTATTGACCGACTCAGCCTCAATGAACCGAGAATCGGCGGTATGGCTCAGGGTCTGCGTCAGGTTGCCGCAAGTGAAAGCCCTGTCGGCAAGGTGCTCTGGGGTGAAGTCAGACCCAACGGAATGAAAATCGAAAAGGTAGCAGTGCCCATCGGTGTTATTGCAGTCATTTTCGAGGCAAGACCCAACGTTACCGCCGATGCGGCGGCTATCTGCCTCAAGGCGGGCAACTCCGTCATACTCAAGGGAGGCAAGGAAGCAATCAACTCCAACAAGGCGATTGCTGACGTTATGAGAAAGGCGGTAGCATCCGCAGGTCTGCCCGAGGACTGCATCATCCTCGTTGAAAATATTTCCAGAGAAGCCGCAACGGAACTGATGAAGCTCAATGGTTACGTTGATTTGCTGATTCCCAGAGGCGGTGCGGGTCTTATCCGCTCTGTTGTTGAAAATGCAACAGTACCCGTTATCGAAACGGGTGTCGGCAACTGCCACGTCTACGTTGATTCCGATGCAGATATTGATATGGCTGCTGAGATTGTTGCCAATGCAAAGGCATCAAGAGTATCCGTTTGCAATGCGTGTGAAGGTCTGCTTATCCATGCCGACGTTGCGGAGGTCGCTCTGCTTTCAATCGGTGAAAAGCTCAAGGATTGCGGAGTTGAAATCAGGGGAGACGAGGCTGTCTGCGAAATTCTGCCCTATGCAATTCCCGCAACAGATGAGGATTGGGCAAAGGAATATCTCGATTACAAAATCAGTGTGAAAATAGTTAAGGATACTGACGAAGCAATTGATCATATTGCCCGTTACGGTACGGGTCACAGTGAAGCAATTGTTACGAACAATTATTTCACTGCAGAGAAATTCAAGAATGAAGTTGATGCGGCGGCGGTCTACGTCAACGCATCCACAAGATTTACCGACGGCGGAGAATTCGGATTCGGTGCTGAAATCGGTATTTCGACACAGAAGCTCCACGCAAGAGGACCTCTTGGTGTGGCGCATATGGTCAGCGAGAAATATATCATCAGCGGTAACGGACAAATAAGATAAACCGACGGAGGAATCGGTATGAGTGAAAAAAATCAAAAAAGAGGCAAAAATAAACTTGCTTTTCCGATAGGAATAATCATTCTGATTCTTGCCGTTATCGGAGCAGTTTCGACCGTCAGATTTGTGTCGGATTCGGTTAAGAAAATGACTGATAACACTGTTGATAAGCTGAAGTATGAGCAGATGCTTGAGCCCGTTGTTATGTTTGATCCCGAACCGTTTGACGACCTGAATCAGGCAGATGTTTCGCAACTTCTCAACAGTGCCGTGTGGGCATTGCTTATGAGTGAGGAGGGGACTGAAAAATATCCCTATTCCGAAGGTGACGTTTTCGGTATCATCGTTCCGCAGGAGGATATCGAAAAATATTTTGTCAGCCTTTTCGGAACGGAAATCGATATTGCTTCAATGCACGCATCCGTTGATATGAGTGCGTTTGACATTACCTACGATGCTGCTCTCAAGAGCTATATTCTGCCTATTACGGGTGTTGAATCCGCATATACTCCGAAGGTTTATGAGATTGAGAAAAAAGGCAGTTCGGTCATTCTTTCGGTCGGTTATATCGGAAGCAAGGCGTGGGCGCAGGCGGCTGACGAGGGATACGAAGCCCCCGAGCCCGATAAATATATGAAAATTACCCTTCGAGAAAGAAACGGCGGTATGTATATCGCATCAATTCAGGCAGTTGACGGTCAGGAGATCATCGGAAGTATGCCTTCAACAAGACCTCCCGAGGTTGAGACCGTTTCCGAAACCCTGCCTGTACTTACACAGCCTGAAATTCAGACCTCTGCCGTTGCCGTGACGGACGAAAACGGTGAGGAGGTTACAGACGAAAGCGGTGTTGCGGTAACCGAAATCGTGACTGTTGTTCCCGAAATAACAACGGGCGAAGAACTGACAACCGAGGGTGTAACAGAAGAAAGCACAACCGAAGAGGAATAAATAATGGATTTTTTTGATAAACACGCAAAAGCGCTTGAATTCGACAAGGTTCTCGAAAAGCTTGCCCAGTTTACAAGCTGTGAGGATGCAAGATACAATGCGCTTCACCTTAAACCCGAAACGAATCTTGAACTCGCAAAAGCATTGCAGAGTCAGACGGCGGATGCACATATGCTTCTTGCCCGTTTCGGCGGTCCGTCATTCGGCGGATTGAAAAACGTCAACAATGCACTCAGCAGAGCAAATGCGGGTAGCGTTCTTAACACGAAAGAACTGCTTGATATCGGCGGTGTGCTGAGAGTTATCCGTATGCTTTCCCAATGGAGAGCGTCGAATGCGGGTGTGCAGAGTGTTCTTGATCCCCTGTTCAATGCGCTTATGCCCAACAGATTCCTTGAATCGGCAATCTTCAATGCGATTGTTTCCGAGGATGAAATTTCGGATAACGCATCTCCGACGCTTGCGGATATCAGACGCAAAATCAGGGTGCAGGAATCCAAGGTCAGAGAACAGCTTGAAAAACTGACCCGTTCTCAGACCTATTCAAAATATCTGCAGGAAAATATCATTACGCAGAGAAACGGCAGATACGTTGTGCCGGTCAAGAATGAATACCGCAGTGAAGTTGCGGGTCTTGTGCATGATACTTCGTCGAGCGGTGCAACGGTTTTTGTTGAGCCGATGGCGGTTGTTGAAGCGAACAATGAAATCCGTGTGCTTCAGTCAAAGGAAAGAGAAGAAATTGAACGCATTCTCTATGAACTTTCCGCTTCAGCGGGCGACTTTGCACAGAGTATCAAAAACAGTTATGAGTGCGCACTCGAGCTTAATCTCATTTTTGCAAAGGCGCAGTATGCTTATAATATCAAGGCTTGTCCTCCGATTCTCAACGATAAGGGAATCGTGAATCTGCGTATGGCAAGGCATCCGCTCATTGACCCCAAAAAGGTTGTGCCTGTTGATATTATGCTTGGCAAGGATTTCGATACGCTCGTCATTACAGGTCCGAATACGGGCGGCAAAACCGTTTCAATCAAAACAATCGGTCTGCTTTCGATGATGGCGATGTGCGGCCTGATGATTCCTGCGGGAGACAGAAGCGAAATTTCCGTCTTTACCGAAATTCTTTCCGATATCGGTGACGAGCAGTCGATTGAACAGTCACTTTCAACTTTCTCAGCGCATATGACAAATATAATAAGTATACTGAAAAAGGCGGATGAAGGCAGTCTTGTGCTTATCGATGAGCTCGGTGCAGGTACTGACCCCGTCGAGGGTGCGGCACTTGCTATGGCGGTGCTTGAAGCGTTGCACGAGAAAGGTGCAAAGATTGCGGCGACCACTCACTATGCGGAGCTTAAGGCGTATGCACTTGAGACTCCGAGAGTCGAAAACGGATGCTGTGAGTTTGACGTTGCGACACTACGCCCCACGTATCGTCTGCTGATAGGTGTACCCGGCAAATCAAACGCACTTGCAATCAGCGAAAGACTCGGTCTGGATAAATCCGTCATCGCAAGAGCGGAAGAGCTGGTTTCAAGCGAGAATAAGGAGTTCGAGAGCGTTGTTGACCGCCTTGAAGAGACGAGGGTCAAAATGGAAAGCGAATTTGAAAAAGCAAGGGCGCTTTCCGATAAGGCTGCGAAAGAAAAAGCAGAAGCCGATAAGCTGAAAGAAGAGGTCTCGAAGCTCCGTGAGCAGGAGATGGAAAAAGCCCGCTCGCAGGCGCTCAAGGTTGTTGAGGCGGCAAAGAGAGAGGCTTATGCTCTGATGCAGGAACTCGAAAAACTTAAGAAAGAACAGCAGAAAACCAAGGATGCGGCTGAACTTGCCAGACGTGCGAAGGCAATGGTCAGAAAGGGTGTGGAAGCAATCGATTCCGCAGCTGATCCCGTTATCGGAATCGCTGACGATGATGATAATTACGTGCTTCCCCGCGCACTTGTTGCGGGTGATACGGTTGTAATCCGTGACATCGGCAAAACTGCTAAGGTTATTTCTCCCGCCGATAAAAACGGCAACGTTGAGGTGCAGGCGGGTTCAATAAAAACAAGAGTCAAGGTATCGAATCTCCGTCTTTGCGAAAACGCACCCAAGAAGAAGGAAACAAAGTCGATGCCGAGACTTCAGGGCGAGAGTCGTCTGAATATGGCGGCGTCAACAAGACTCGACCTGAGAGGAATGACGGTAGACGAGTGCCTTATTGAACTTGACCGTTTCATCGATCAGGGTCTGCGTACGGGTCTGAATGAATTTACCGTTGTTCACGGTAAGGGCACAGGTGCACTCAGAAGTGCGGTTACGAGATATCTGAAGGCATCACCTTTCGTCAAATCGAGCCGTCTCGGTGTCTACGGTGAGGGCGAAGACGGTGTAACAATCGTCACACTCAAGTGATACAGAAAAACGGTAATTTTTGCTCTGAAAACGGTGCTTTTGCGGTGAAATTATACGGTCTGTAAAGTTTATAGACTTTACTGAAACGGAACACCGTAAGCGTGTGAAAAAGTTTTCCACATTCAGAATGTGGAAAAGTGGATATATCTTGTGGCAAACAATTGTTTTTTCCACAACAGATTGAAATTCCACCTTTTTACTGTCAAAAATGTGAGAAAAAGGTGGAAAACCGACCCCGAAAACGGCAAAAATTATGCTTGACAAGAGGCTATATTTCTAGTATAATACTGACCTGTAAAGCAAACATACTTTACAGGTCGGCTGTTTTTTCTGACCTTTCGGGATGAAAATAACAACCGTCTTGATTTTTGCTCATTTTCAGGCAAATACCGACATTTTTCGGCAAAATTCAGGGAAGGGAGGGTCTGATATGGCAAAGAATTATGAGATGGCTGTGCTCATCGATTTCTACGGTGAAATGCTCACGGCAAAGCAGCGTGATTTTTTGGAATATTATTATAACGATGACCTTTCTCTCTCCGAGATAGCTGAGAATGAGGGCATTACCCGTCAGGGTGTCCGGGATGCAATCAAAAGAGCTGAAACCCAGCTTCAGGAGATGGAAACCCGTCTCGGTATGGCGAAGCGCTATGAAGAAATCCGTGCAGGTCTGAACGATATCATCGAGATTTCAAATCAGATTGCCGAATATAATCTGCGTCACAGCCTTTCAAAAGAAATCAACGATTTCAGCGTACGCATCAAAACCGCAGCAATGACGATGCTCGAAAGCTGAAAACTTTTATTACATATTCTATCAGAAATGAGAGGTGAGAGTTTTGGCATTTGAAGGTCTTTCAGACAGACTTGAATCCGCATTCCGAAATCTGAAAAGTAAGGGCAGCCTTACCGAATCCGACGTACGCAGTGCAATGCGAGAGGTAAGAATGGCTCTGCTTGAGGCAGACGTTAACTATAAGGTTGCCAAGGACTTCACCAATACGGTAACCGAAAAGGCCATCGGCGAAAAGGTTATGGAAAGCCTTACACCCTCGCAGATGGTTATCAAAATAGTCCGTGAAGAGCTTGTTGCACTTATGGGTGGCACAAACAGCCGTCTTGCCTATGCAAATCATCCGCCCACAATCGTTCTGATGTGCGGTTTGCAGGGTTCAGGTAAAACAACTCACTGCGCAAAGCTTGCTTTAAAGCTTAAAAAAGAAAATCACAGACCGCTTCTCGTAGCTTGTGATATTTACAGACCTGCGGCTATCAAGCAGCTTCAGGTTGTCGGTGAACAGGTTGACGTTCCCGTTTTTGAAATGGGTCAGACCGATCCCGTCAGAATTGCAAGGGAAGCAGTCAATTTTGCAAAAGACCACGGCAACGACTACGTGATTCTCGATACGGCGGGCCGTCTGCATATCGACGAAGAGCTTATGAACGAGCTCAAATCCGTCAAGGCAGAGGTCAAGCCCCACGAAATCCTTCTTGTTGTTGACGCAATGACGGGTCAGGATGCGGTTAATGTTGCAACAGCGTTTGACGGTGCACTCGGCATCGACGGTCTTATCCTCACAAAGATGGACGGTGACACCCGAGGCGGTGCGGCACTCTCCGCAAGAGCCGTTACGGGCAAACCCATCAAATTTGTCGGTATGGGCGAAAAGCTCGATAATCTCGATGCATTCCACCCCGACAGAATGGCTTCCAGAATTCTCGGCATGGGCGACGTTCTCTCGCTTATTGAGAAAGCTGAGATGGCAATCGACGAGAAAAAAGCTGAGGAGCTTGAAAAGAAGCTTCTTCAGAATAAATTCGACCTCAACGACCTTATGGATCAGTTTGATCAGATCCGCAAGATGGGTTCGATACAGGATATGCTTGCGCTTATCCCCGGTATCGGAAACAAGGCAAAGGACATTGAGGTTGATGAACGCAAGTTCGACAGAATGCGCGCAATCATCCTTTCGATGACTGAAAAAGAGCGCACAAACCCCGATATCATCAATCCCTCCCGCAAGAAGAGAATTGCTCTTGGCTGCGGTCAGAGCATTGAAGATGTCAACAGACTGCTCAGCCAGTTCAGACAGATGCAGAAGATGTTCAAGCAGATGGGCGGCAAAAAGGGCGGCAAACGCAGAAGGAAGCAGAACTTCCGTCTGCCCAAGGGCTTCGACCCCTCACAGTTCGGAATGTAACAGGTCCGTTAATCGGGACTTTGCATTATATACAATTATATTTTATATATTTTGGAGGAAATCAAAATGGCAGTAAAAATCAGACTTCGCCGTATGGGCGCAAAGAAAGCACCTTTCTATCGTATCGTTGTTGCGGATTCAAGATATCCCCGTGACGGCAGATTCATCGAAGAAATCGGTACCTACAACCCCACAACAACACCCTCAGAGGTAAAGGTTGATGCTGAAAAGGCAAAGCAGTGGATCGCTAACGGTGCACAGCCCACTGATACCGTTAAGGCTCTTCTCAAAAAAGAAGGCGTTCTTTAATTAACGGTTCTTGCGAGGTAATCCGATGAAAGATTTACTTGTAAGCATTGCTCAGGGTCTCGTTGAAGAGCCCGATGCAGTGTCCGTTACCGTGGACGAACCCGCTGAAGACGGAAGCGTTGTTTATCATCTTCACGTCAGCGAGAACGACATGGGCAGAGTTATAGGCAAACAGGGCAGGATTGCAAAGGCTATCCGCACCGTTATGCGTGCAGCTGCAACCCGCCAGGACGCAAGGGTAACAGTCGAAATTGATTAAAGAATTTCTTGAAATCGGCGAGATAGTCGGCACTCACGGAGTCAGAGGCGAATTACGTGTCAACCCCTGGTGCGACTCTCCCGATTATATGACAAAATTCAAAACCTTATATTTTGCCGACAATGAAGGCTGTGCGGTGCAGATTAAGTCTGCGAGACCGCACGGCAACATTGTTTTGCTCAAAATCAACGGCATTGAGACTGTTGAGGCGGCGCAGAAGCTTCGGGGCAAAGTGCTTTATATGAAGCGCAGTGATGCGAAGCTTCCGAAGAATAAGTTCTTCATTGCTGAGCTTATCGGCTGCAAGGTTTACGATGCAGATAACGAAGAAATCTGCTACGGTGAGCTTACCGACGTCAGTCAGACAGGGGCAAACGACGTGTGGCACATAACAAAAGACGGCAGGGAGTATCTTATCCCCGCCATTCCCGACGTTGTTGCTGAAACTGACGTTGCCGCTGACAGAGTCACAATCAGACCGCTGAAAGGTATATTTGACGATGAGGATTGATATTTTAACCCTTTTCCCTGAAATGTGCATGAGCGTTCTGAATGAAAGCATAATCGGCAGGGCAAGAGAAAACGGCTGCGTTGAAATCAACTGCAGAAATATCCGTGACTATACTCTCGATAAGCATAACCGTGTTGACGATGCACCTTATGGCGGCGGTACGGGTATGATAATGCAGACTCAGCCGATTTACGATTGTTTTATGTCGCTTTGCGAAGAAATCGGCGAAAGACCGCATCTCATCTATATGTCTCCGCAGGGCAAAACCCTCACACAGGAGAGGGTTAAGGAACTTGCGAAGCTTCCGAACGTTGCACTTTTGTGCGGACATTATGAGGGCATTGACCAGCGTGTTATTGACGAAATCGTTGACGAAGAGATTTCTGTCGGCGATTACGTGCTGACGGGTGGTGAACTGCCTGCGCTGATTGTTGCCGACAGCATTTCGAGAATGCTTCCGGGTGTACTTGCGAATGAAGATGCGTTCACTCTTGAGAGCCATTATTCGGGTTTGCTTGAGCATCCGCAGTATACGAGACCGTTTGAATGGCACGGCGAAAAGGTGCCCGACGTTCTGATTTCGGGTCATCACGCAAACATTCAGAAATGGCAGAGGGAGCAGAGTCTCAGGCGCACTCTCGAGCGCCGACCCGATATGCTCGAAAAAGCGGAACTGACAAAAAAAGATAAAGAATATCTGGATAAAATCAGACCCACCGAAGAATAATCCTCGGTGGGTTTTTTATTCAGACATTGATTCAATAAGGCTGATTATTATTTTTTTATCTCGGTCAGATAGCAGGGAGAATTTATCCGTGATCTCGTTATGAAGATATTCCGCTTGTTTTTTTGTAGTTCCCGAAACAATATAGGCGATATCTCCGTCAAGCACGGTGCATATCTCGCCAAGAGTCTCAAGGTTGATTTTTGTGATTCCTCTTTCGATTTGGCTGATATATCCGACAGAAACATCAATTTGCTCTGCCAGCCATTCCTGGGTTTTACCTGCTTTTTTCCTTGTGGTTTTTATTCTTGAACCGATCAGTTTGAAATCAATACTCATAACTATCACCCCTACATATATTGTGATAGTTATGACTAAATATTCACAGACACTTATAGCTAAATGTTTAGTTTACGTTGTTGACATATATTAAATTTTGTGATATCATACAAATGTAACCATTTGCGGGTCTGTACGAATATCCGCAGAAAATGTTACAGACTTTGTATAAAAAGGGAGGAAAAAGAAATGGCAATAGTTTTGTCAAAAATTTTTGCAGGGTTGATGTCCGTTATTGTGACGATTTCGGGAATGTTTCCTGTTCTTTTCGGGGGAAAAGAATTCATTGACCCGAACGGTGACGAGGTCAGAGTGGTTTCATCGATAGCTTATAATAATATTGATGAAGCTGCGGTAATAACCGACTTTGAAACGTTCAATAAGCTTTTCGGTGTAGAGGAAAATGGGGAATTAAATAAGAAATTTTTTGAAGAGTCCAATCTGGCAGTGATTCCCGTTACGCTTACAAACTCGGTGTGCGAGGTTTTTGTTGAAACGGTTTCTGTAAAGGACAATAAGGTTACTGTTTCTTACAGCGTTGTCACAGATGGCTGCTTCGGTGCGGCAGTAATGTCGGAAGAAACGATTCTTATTGCGGTTGGCAAGAACGTTGAAAAAGTCACGGCATACGGCAAGAATCTTGCAGTTCCGTTCTGTGTCCACAAATCAGCATTTTCTTTTGATGTATAAAAGACGGAAGAACTCCGGGGAATGATTCCTCGGAGTTCTTTTTTTGTCAGCGGACGATGCCGCCTTTCATCTTATTGAGTTCGCGGTAGCTGATGAGATAAACGTCGTTCTTTGCGAGATATTCGTGAGTATAGGGATCCTTCATAAGCCGGTATTCCCAGACTCTGTCCTGCCATCTGCCCGTGATACCCTTAAGCTCGTCGCTCTCGATTGCGGGATGGATGAATGTTTCCGTTACGCCGTCGGGAATATCGGTCCAGATTTTGAGAATTGTTTCTCTGTATTTCTCATAGCTTTCACGCATATCGTCGTTCCAGTCAGGGAAGAGAAGATAATCAGGAATAACAACGTTATATTTCTTGCCCCATGCCTTTGAAAGCAGAGTGATTGCACTGTAAAGGAAATAGGGTGTACCGTTGGGACAGATTCTCTTATCGTGTTTTGTATAAAGACGGTATGCATAGCCATATTCACCGCAGATACGGAGAGTCATCTTTGCCAGACCGAGTCTGCCTGTGTAGTGACCGTAAAGTGAACCCATATGGTTATCAACGTGTGAGGGTTTCATACCCATACTGTGAGCGAGGTCGATCTGAGCCCTGATTTCAGCCTCAAGGTCAGCGTATGATGCGTTCTTCTCAACGTCGTCGCTTTCGTGCCACATAAAGCCCTCGTTATCGATAAGCGTTTTGCCGTCGGTAAGGGGCTTCCAGCGGTATTTGCCCATTCGCTTGTCATTGTGAGATGGATGCCGATGGGGTATTCAGGGTGATCAATTGAAAACTGAACAGCATCTTTTGCTGTGGGGCAAGGCATCATAACGGTTGCGGATTTAAGAAAACCGCCCTCAAAAAGTTCTGCAACAGCAGTGTTTGCGGAGTTGCACATTCCGTAGTCGTCTGCATTGACGATAAGATATTTAGCCATTTTTAATCCTCCTTATGCTTTAAGAGCGAGATCAATAAGATCGATTGAGCCGACGGGGCATACACTGTGGCAGTTACCGCAGCCCGTACACTTTTCATAGTCAACTTTTGCGCAGAAACGGTCAATGCTGATAGCCTCAGCTTCGCAAGCCTTGACGCATTTCATACAACCGATACAACCCGCAGTGCATTCCTTACGGGTGATTGCGCCTTTATCGTGGTTTTTGCAAAGAACAGCCGCCTTGATTTCATCAAGAGGCATCATTTCGATAAGACCGTTGGGGCAGGTTTTTACACACATTTTGCAGGCTCTGCATATGTGGGGGTTGATTCTGGCAACGCCGTCGCAGATGCTGATTGCATCGTAGGGGCAGGCTGCGGCACAGTCGCCGAAACCGAGACATCCGTAGATACACTCCTTGGGGCCACCGAAAATCTGGGCAGCCATACGGCAGCTCTGAACGCCTTGGTATTCAAGCTTTGTAGCGGCGTTGACGTTATGACCCTGACAGAGCACAACCGCTGCAGATGGCTTGACATTGCCTGCGGCAAGACCGGTGATTTCACCTATTGCCTTGGAAACGTCGTTGCCGCCGGGGGCACAAAGTGCAGTGTCTGTTGTTTCGCCTTTTGAAAGTGCGGCTGCATAACCGTCGCAACCCGAGTATCCGCAGGCGCCGCAGTTGGCACCGGGGAGACATTCTCTGATAGCCTGGGCTTTTTCATCGACGGGAACGGCAAATACCTTTGATGCAACGGTAAGACCGACGGCGGCGATAAGACCGATGCCGCCGAGAAGGAGAACTGCAAATAAAACAGGATTCATTTCAGATTTACCTCCTTAACCGAGAATGCCTTCAACGAGCCCTGTGAAGCCCATGAAGGAGAGAGAAACAATTGAAGCCGCAATGAGAACGATGGGAAGTCCCTGAAGGAACTTGGGAACGTCGCAGCTTTCGAGTCTTGAACGTACACCCGAGAAAATAACCATTGCCAGCATAAAGCCGAGACCTGCGCCTACACTGTTAACGAGTGATTCGAGGTAGGTATAACCCTCTGTGAAGTTGAGAAGAACAACACCGAGAACTGCGCAGTTGGTTGTAATAAGGGGCAGATAGATGCCGAGTGCATTGTAAAGCGGAGGCATAAACTTTTTGAGAATGAGTTCAACAAGCTGAACGAGAGCCGCAATAACGAGAATGCAGACAATCGTCTGAAGATATTCGAGTCCGTTGGGAAGAAGAATATAGTTGTTGATGGGGTAGCATACTGCTGTTGAGAGAGCCATAACGAAGATAACTGCCGCCGACATACCTACTGCGGTGTTGAGCTTCTTCGATACTCCGAGGAACGGGCAGATTCCGAGAAATTTGCTCAGAACAAAGTTTGCCGTGAGGATGGCGGTGAGAAGAATTGAAAGATAAGTCATGATTTTGCTTCCTCCTTCTTTTCTTCGCAGTTTTCTCCCTTGTTAAGGAGAGCGCAATTCTTTGCCATAGGACAAGCGGAGCATCCGCCGAGTTCAGCTTTGGGTTTGCCCTTGCTCTCGGCGAGTTTGTTTGCACAGGCCATAAGAATACCGAAAGTAAAGAAGCCGCCGGGTGCGAGAATAAAGATTGTCATAGGATTGATTGCGCTGTTTTCACCGATGAGTGTGATGCCGTCAAAGCCTGTGATTCCTGCAATTGAGAGAAGGCTTTCGGCTCCTGCAAAAATTGTACCTGCACCGATAATTTCTCTGATTGCACCCATACAGCAAAGAGCTATTGTGAAGCCGACGCCCATTCCGAGACCGTCAACAGCCGAGGCGATAACGCCGTTTTTGTTTGCAAATGCTTCAGCTCTGCCGAGTATGATGCAGTTAACAACGATAAGAGGAAGGAAAACGCCGAGCGACTTATCGAGAGCCGGGATGAATGCCTTGACTATCATCTGAACAATTGTAACGAACGATGCGATGATTACGATATAAGCGGGGATACGTACCTTATCGGGAATAATCTTTCTCAGAGCTGAAATTGCGATGTTGGAGCAGACGAGAACAATCATTGCCGAAATACCCATACCAAGTGCGTTGACAATACTTGTTGTGACCGCAAGGGTAGGGCAGGTGCCGAGAACAAGACGCATTGTGGGGTTTTCGCTTATAAGACCTTTTGTAAATTCTTTACGGAGCGATTTCTTTTCAGCCAATGTTCTCACCTCCTGATGCTTCGATTGCCGCTTCAACTGCGGCGGTTACTGCCTTTGTTGTTATTGTTGCACCCGTAAGTGCCTTGATTTCGTTTTCTGCGGGAGCGTTTTTGGTGACGGTCATACCTGAGATTTTGCCGATAAACTGCTGAAGGAAGCTTTCCTTCGTTGCGTTTGCACCGAGACCCGCAGTTTCGCTCATTGAGAGAATGCTGACGCCCGTAACCTTGCCGTCAAGGTCAACGCCCGTCATAACGGAAATGTCTCCGCCGTAGCCTTTTTCAACAGTAATGGCAACGTAACCGATGGTTGTGCCGTTTGCATCGAGTGCGGGAACAAGTCTGACACCGTCTGCGTTTGTTGTTTCTTCGCCGAAACCTACGGCATCGGCAAATACAACCTGTCTGGATTTTGCTTCGTTTTCTGCATTGACCTGAGCGATTTTCGGAGCTGTAACATTATTTGTTACTGCAAGAAGAAATGCCGCAACAATGCAGATGATAAGAAGAACAACAGTCGGGGCGGCGTATTCTTTAAACTTTTTCATCAGTTGGCCGCCTCCTTTGATTTCTTTTCTTTTTTGGGAGTGCCGAAGGGCTTGGGAATTGTTGCTCTGTCAATGAAAGGAACAAGAAAATTCATAATAAGTATTGCGAACGAAACACCTTCCGTCATTGGAGCAAAGAGTCTGATAAGAGCGGTGATTATGCCGCAGCCGATACCGAAGATAATCTTGCCTCTGACCTTGATGGGGCAGGTTGAGTAGTCGGTTGCCATAAAGAATGCACCGAGAAGCAGACCGCCGCCCATAACCTGATATGCAACGAAACCGAGGTCGCCCTTGCCCGCAATAAGCATAATGAGAGCAACGGTGCCGATGTATGTAAGAGGAATAGCGGGCGAGATAACCTTTCTTGCAATAAGGTAAATGCCGCCGAGAATGAGTGCGAGAGCGCAGGTTTCACCGAGACAGCCGCCTCGGAGACCGAGGAACATATCAAGAAGCGAAACACCGATTTCGCCTTCCATTGCTTCATAACCGACTGCGAGAGGAGTCGCGGAGGTTGTGATTCCTGTTTTCCAGGAAAGGGGAGTTGCCCAGTTGCCCATCTGTGCACCGAAGGAGAGCAGAAGAATGATTCTTGCGGTGATGGCGGGGTTTGCGAAATTCTGGCCGATACCGCCAAAGAACTGTTTGACGACAACAATAGCAACAATACTGCCGATTGCCGCAATCCAATAAGGAATTGTGGAGGGCAGATTGAGTGCAAGGATGAGGCCTGTTACGACAGCACTGAAGTCACCGATTGTCTGATGGCGTTTCATTACCTTGCGTGAAACGTATTCTGCAAGCACAGCGGAACTGACGGAAACCGCCGCAACGCAGAGAACTCTGGGCCCGAAAATAAATATTGCCGCGATGAGGGCGGGGATGAGTGCGATGACAACGTCAAGCATAATTCTTGTTGTTGTCTGGGGTGAGCGCAGATGAGGCGATGCGCTTACAACGAGTTTTTTGCCGTTAACCATTATTTGTTGCCCTCCTCTCTGAGAATTGCCTTTGCAAGTCTCATGTGCTGAACAAGGGGTTTGCCTGCGGGGCAGTCGAAAGCACAGCTTCCGCATTCCATACAGACCATAACACCTGCTGTTTTGAGCATTGAAACGTCCTTGGTCTTTGCGGCTCTGACGATATTCGTGGGCATAAGACTCATCGGACACGCAGCCGCACATCTGCCGCAGCGGATACAGTCTGTTTCAGGCTTGAGGACTGCATCACCCTGAGCAAAAGCAAGGATTGCGTTATTCTGCTTGAGAACGGGGAGATCCGTACCGACGATGGCGAGACCCATCATCGGACCGCCCGTAAGAATCTTGCAGGGGTCAGTGCTGAAGCCGCCGCAGAAATCGATAATTTCGCTGATGCTTGTGCCGACGGGAACTCTGACGTTCTTGGGTTCTTTGATGGCAGAGCCGTCGATAGTGAGTGAACGGCTGACAAGCGGTTTACCCGTTTTGACGTAACGTGCGATGAATGCAACCGAAGCAACGTTCATAACGACGCAGCCAACGTCGGCGGGAAGCTTTCCGGGGGGAACTCTTCTGCCTGTTGCTGACTGAACCATCATTTTTTCAGCACCCTGAGGATATTTTGATTCAAGGACCATGAGCTTGACTTCATCGTGAACGTCAACTTCGTGGTCAGCAATGTTTTTAAGAACTTTGAATGCTTCGGGTTTGTTATCCTCAACAGCGATAACTACCTGCTTGAAACCGAGGAGGTCCTTGAGAAGATAAACACCCGAAAGGATATCCCATGAATTTTCCATACATTCACGGTAGTCAACGGTAATGAACGGCTCGCATTCTGCGGCATTGACGACGAGAGTGTCGATATTTTTATCGGCAGGGAAATTGAGCTTGACATGTGTCGGGAAACCCGCACCGCCGAGACCTACCAGACCCGATTCGCGTACTGCCTTGATAAGGTCTTCTCTTGTTTCGACAACGGGGGGCTTGATACCTTCCCAGAGCCTCATTTCACCGTCTGATTCAATTGTTACGGCTTTTGCCATAGTGCCGTTGGGCATCTTGATATCGCCGATAGCGGTGACGGTGCCTGAAACGGAAGCGTGGATAGGTGCACTGACGTATTTATCGGTGTCACCGATAAGCTGACCGACCGCAACGGTATCACCGACCTTGACAACGGGCTCACACGGAGCACCGATATGCTGCTGCATCGGAATGACAACTTTTGCGGGGACAGGCATTCTGACTACCTCTGTTTCGGCGGTGTTTTTATGGTGACTGACCTTGACGCCGCCTCTGACCTTTTTCACGGCAGACAAAACACCTGCCGGAAGTTTTCTGGCCATAGAGATTCCTCCTTTGCTTTATCTGTAGAAATATTGTTTTTGTTTTTCGAGCACGGGGATTACGGCTTTGAGGATGATTCCCGTGACGGTGCCCGTTGCAATGCCGAAAACCGCAAGTGCAGGGGCGTAGTATATAATATCTCCGCTTCCCGTGATAACCGCCGCTGTGCCGAGTTGACCTGCGTTATGGCAGAGGGCACATATGACGGATATGCCGACAAGACCGAGCTTATTACCTGCGAATTTAAGTAACAACCACATTGCGAGAGTTGAGAGCAGACCTCCCGAGAGACTCATAATTCCCGCAGTGAAGCCTCTTGTGACAAAGGCAAACGCACCTTTGACGAGAGTTATCGTGAGAGCCTGAGGCAGACCGAGACTGCCGGCGGCAAACATTGTTATTATGTTTGAAAATCCCGGCTTTGCTCCGGGTGGAAGAAACGGCAGCGGCGGAATCAGATTTTCAAGAAATCCGAGTGCCAGTGCCTGAGCGCAGAGGATTGCTCCGAGCGCAGTTCTGAGGGCAATGCTTTTTTTCATATCAGTAAGTCATAACGCCGACGTCGGAGCCGCTGACGGTAACAACCGTTCTTGCGGGCAGACAAACGGCGGTATCTCCTTTCCTGCTGAGCTTGCCGCAGTTGATGCAGAGCTTGTCGTCGCAATCGGCGTATTCAAAATAAATTTCACCGTTTTCGGCGGCGATGATAACCTTGGGTGTGGTATCAAATTCAAATATCTGTTTTTCTTTAACCAAGGAAAGGTCGATTGTTTCAACGGTTTCTCCGTTAACGGTGATTACCGCCTCAAGCTTATCCGTCTGTTTTGATTGGATTCCCAGGAACAGAGCGACGGCAACGAGGATAACAAGAATGACCGCTATATCGCCTTTTCTGAAAAGTTCAGCTTTCATAATTCATAAATGTGTAGTCGCTGTCGGTTATTCTGATTTCCGACGAGACTTTTTCCGTTGCATAGATTTTTTTATCTGCGGTGATGAAAACCGCTTCGCAGCCGTATTCCTCTGCAAGGTTCATTCCGCCTTCAATGCCGAGAACAAAACAGGCTGTTGAAAGAGCGTCGGTGATGACTCCGCTTTCGGAGATAACCGTTACGCTGATCAGACCGTTATCAACGGGATAGCCCGTTTCGGGGTCGAGGATGTGGTGATAGTTTTTGCCGTTTACGTCAAAACATCGCTCGTAGCTGCCTGATGTTGAAACGCAGGTGTTGTTCAGGTCAACCGATGCAATGCTTCTGCCCGCATTTCCGTAGGGTTCACGTATACCGACGGTTACTTTTTCGCTGCCGTAGAGAAGTACGCTGCCGCCGACACTGACAACCGCAGATTTGGCATTGGAATTTTCAAGTACCGTGCGGATTTCGTCAAGCGCAATGCCTTTGCCCGTTGCACCGAAATCAATGAGCATACCGTCGGGTTTAGTTACTCTGTTGCCTTCAAACGAAAGTTTTTCGTATCCCGAAACGGTAAGTGCGGCGGATATATCCTGTCCGTCGGGAATTTTCGGATTCTTGCCAAAACTCCATAAATCGCTCAGCGCACCGATTGTGAAATCAAATGCACCGCCGCTTTTTCTGCTGATATCAATCAAAGTGTGTAAGTATCCGAGAAGTCTGTCACTGATCATCCCGTCGGGAACGCCGTTGTTGAGCGCGGTGACCTCTGAGCTTTTGCTGTGGCGGGAAAGTATACCGTCAAGGTCGGTGACAAGTTTCTCGATTTTTTCAACGCAGAGGTCAGAATCCTTGCCCGTAACCTTTGCGGAGATAACGGTATCCATTGCAAAAAAATCCTTTGACGCAGATTTGTTGAATACACCGTCATACACTGTAAATGCAATGAGAATAACTGCAGAGACAGCCGCAATAATTGCACCGATTTTCTTCAAAAAAACAGTCACCGCCATTCGTTCCCATTATATTATTTAATATATAATACACCTTATAATATATTTTTTCAATATGGTAAATGCAAAACTCAAAAAATTGTTGGATTTTCATAAAATTTCTGCTAAAATATGTAACATAATGACTTAAAGGGGTTGCCATATGAACGATATTGTATATATGCCCGTCAGATGTGTCTGCGGAAAAGATGCGGTTCTGAATAATTCGGGGCTTCTTTCAAAACTCGGCAAAAGCTGTCTGATTCTTACGGGCGGCAGCGGAGCGAAAAAAAGCGGTGCACTTGAAGATGCGCAGACCGCTCTCAAAAACGAAGGGATTTCTTATTCGGTTTTTGATAAAATCGGTGAAAATCCTTTGATTTCCGTGTGCCGTGAGGCAGGTGAAGCTGCAAGAAAATCAGATGCGGATTTCATACTCGGAATCGGCGGCGGTTCGGTGCTCGATGCAGCAAAGGCGGTTGCGATTTATGCTTCGAATCCCGACCTTTCTGCGATTGATATTTACAAAAGAAAATATGATAATCCGCCTCTCCCCGTTGCCCTTGTCGGCACGACTGCGGGTACGGGCAGCGAGGTTACGGCGGTTGCCGTTCTGACCAACGATGAAACGGGCATCAAAAAGAGCATTTCGGGAGAAGATTGCTATGCGAAAATTTCTTTCTGCGACCCGAAGTATACATATTCATTGCCTTATGCATCAACGGTTTCGACCGCTCTGGATGCCTTTGCTCACGCAGTTGAAGGCTACTTCACAAAGAAGTGTAACGGCATTGTCGAGCTCTGGGCAGAAAAGTGCATTCCGATGATTTTTGAAGGTCTCAGAGAGCTTTCGGAATCGGAAAATATTTCAGAAAGCCTGCGTGAAAAATTATATTACGGCTCGGTTTATGCGGGTCTGGTCATCAACACCTGCGGAACGGCTTTTCCGCATCCGCTGGGATACGTTCTGACTGAGAATTACGGTATTCCTCACGGCACTGCGTGTGCGGCATTTTTTGCGCCGTATATTGACAGGTGTGCGGAATTCTCGCCTGAAAAATTTGAGCGTTTCGTTGCAATAACCGACGGCATTGATACCGTCAAGACGGTTGTTGCGTCGCTGACCGACCTAAGAGGGGTTTCAATCGGAGAAAAAAACGCAAAAAAATACGCCCTGCGTTGGCAGGACGTAATTCCGAGGAATTTCACCGCCTCCCCGGGCGGTCTGACCCAAGAGGAGGCGGCAGGGATATTATCCCTTATTTAGCAGCCGCAACCGCAGCCGCAGTCATTCGCTCTGACGCTGTTACAGCCGCAGCTGTTGTTGTTGCAACCGCAGTCACCGCAGAAGAGAAGAATGAGGATGATGAAAAGGAACCAGTTGTTATTGCATCCGCAACCCATGATGTAACCTCCTTGCAGGCATCCGCCTTTCATTGGCGGAGTGATTTCCGAAGCGTTGCTGAGTTATCAGGCGCTTACACTGTCATCTTATGTGATTGCGGAAAATGTGTTACAGTGTTTCAGGAAAAACCTTTTACTTGATTATATTATTTCAATATGATATAGTTATTGAGGTTAGTTTTTAATTACAATAAATCAGGAGGCAATTTTATGTGTCAGTGCAACTGTCAGGGTCCCAAGAGTGACCTTACTCTGATTGAAGACGTACTCAGAGAGTATGCTTCATCACCGAGCAATCTTATCACGATTCTTCAGAAGGCACAGAATATTTACGGCTATCTCCCCAAAGACGTTATGTATTGCATTGCGGAGAAAGTCGGTATAACACCCGCTGACGTTATGGGAGTTGCAACCTTCTATTCACAGTTCAGACTTACTCCCATCGGCAAATATCTGATTATGTCCTGCCAGGGAACGGCGTGTCACGTTAACGGCAGCGAAAGAATAACCGCCGCTATCTCCGAATATCTCGGAATCGGTAATGGTGAAACAACGGCAGACGGTCTTTTCACCCTCGAAAACGTTGCGTGTCTCGGCTGCTGTTCACTCGCTCCCGTTATTATGATTAACGGCGAAGCGTACGGCAATCTGACCCCCGACTCGGCGGTTGCCGTTATCAAAGGCATTCAGGAAAAGGAGGGCAAATGATGCGTATAGTTATCGGTGAAGGCTCCTGCGGTATTGCGGCGGGCGCATCAAAGGTACATAAGGCAATCGAGGCCCTTATGACCGAAAACGAGGTGTTTGATCTCGGCAGTACGGGTTGTATCGGTATGTGCTTCCTTGAGCCGATTGTTGATTTGTATGACGGCAAAACTCTTTTACGCCGTCTTGTGAAGGTTTCTGCCGACGATGCTCAGGCAATCGTTGAAGCGGCAAGAAGCGGCGACCTTTCAAAGGTTGATTCAATCACTATTTCCGCAGAGGATGAGGAATTCCTCAACGGTCAGACGAGAATCGCTCTGCGTCACTGCGGTCTTATCGACCCCGTTTCGCTCGAAGATTACCGTGAAGCAGACGGCTATCAGGCACTCGAAAAAGCAATTAAGACAATGACTCCCGAGCAGGTTATAGAGGAAATCAAGGTTTCGGGTCTTGCCGGCCGAGGCGGTGCGGGCTTCCCCACGTGGTTTAAGTGGAATGCCGCACGCAACAGTGTGAGCGATACGAAATATCTTATCTGCAATGCCGACGAGGGCGACCCCGGTGCTTTTATGGACAGAGCCGTTATCGAGTCGGATCCCCACAGCCTTATTGAGGGTATGCTCATCGGTGCTTATGCAATCGGCGCAAAAGAAATGATTGTTTACGTACGTGCGGAATATCCTCTTGCAATCACAAACCTTGAAATTGCCATTGCTCAGGCGAAAAAAGCAAACCTTCTCGGCGAAAATATTCTCGGCACGGATTTTTCCTGCGATATGAGAATCAAGGCGGGCGCGGGTGCGTTTGTCTGCGGAGAAGAAACCGCACTTATCGAATCTCTTGAGGGCAAAAGAGGTATGCCCAGACTCAAGCCTCCCTTCCCCGCACAGAAGGGCTATATGGATGAGCCTTCAAACATCAATAACGTTGAAACTTTTGCAAACGTTTCGTGGATTATAAATAACGGCGGCGAAGCATTTGCCGCTATGGGTACCGAAAACAGTAAGGGAACCAAGGTTTTTGCTCTGACGGGCAAAATCAGAAAAGGCGGCCTCGTTGAAATTCCTATGGGCAAAACTCTGCGCGACGTTATTTACGGCATCGGCGGAGGTATCCGTGATGACAAGGAATTCAAGGCAGTCCAGATGGGCGGTCCTTCGGGCGGATGTATCCCCAAGGATTTGCTTGATACCGTTATCGACTACAAGGCTCTTGCCGCAACGGGAGCAATTATGGGCTCGGGCGGTATGGTTGTTATGGACGAAAGCACGTGTATGGTAGGTATGGCGAAATTCTTCCTTGATTTCACTGCACTTGAATCCTGCGGAAAGTGTGTGCATTGCCGTATCGGTACTGCAAGAATGCAGGAAATCCTTACAAGAATCGTCAAAGGCGAGGGCAAAGAGGGTGACATCGAGCTTCTTGAAGAGCTTTGCGAGGCAATCAAGGACGGTGCACTCTGCGGTCTCGGTCAGACGGCGCCCAACCCCGTGCTTACCACAATCAGATATTTCAGAAACGAATACGAAGCACATATCAGAGAAAAGAAATGCCCCGCCAAGGAGTGCGTTGACCTTCTCACGTATTCAATCAATCCCGATAAATGCATCGGCTGTACGCTCTGCGCAAAGAAATGCCCCGCAAAGGCAATCAGCGGTGCAGTCAAGCAGACTCACAGTATCGATTCCGATGCGTGTATCCGTTGCGGTCAGTGTGTGAATTCCTGCCGCTTCGGTGCTATCATTGTAGAATAAGGAGGGGAACGAAATGGAACAGATTAAAATTACCGTCAACGGCCGTGAACTTATCGGTGAAAAGGGCGAAACCGTCCTCAATATCGCCGCACGCAACGGCATTGAAATCCCCAACCTCTGTTATAACGGCAAGCTCAAGCTTTACGGTGCCTGCGGTCTTTGTCTGGTTGAGGCTGAAAACAGTCCCAAGCTTATGCGTGCCTGCGCAACCGTTGCTCAGGACGGTATGGTGCTCAGCACAAAAACTCCAAGAGTTCAGAAGGCAAGAAAAATCGCCCTTGAGCTTATTATGAGTGACCACAGCGGCGACTGTGTTGCTCCCTGCTCACTCAACTGCCCCGCACATACCGATATTCAGGGCTATCTCAAGGCTATTGCAAACGGTGACGATAAGGAAGCCGTTAAAATTATCAAAGAAAAAATTCCGATTCCCGCATCAATCGGCAGAGTATGTCCCCATCCTTGCGAAAGCCACTGCCGCCGCAGACTTGTTGAAGAGCCTCTCTCGGTTGCATATCTCAAGGCTTTTGCGGCTGATAACGACCTTGCATCCGATGATCCGTATACTGCAGTCCCCGAAGAAGCAACGGGTAAAAAAGTTGCGGTTATCGGCGGCGGTCCCGCAGGTCTGACTGCGGCTTATTATCTCCGCCTTTCAGGTCACGACGTAACGATCTATGAAGCCATGCCTGAAATGGGCGGTATGCTTCGCTACGGTATACCCGAATACCGTCTGCCCAAAGCTGTTCTTGCAAAAGAGGTTGAAGCAATCGCAAAGCTTGGCGTCGAGATGAAGAATAACGTCAAGGTCGGCAAGGATATTTCTTTTGAAGAAATCAAAAACGGATCCGATGCAGTTCTTGTGACAATCGGCGCCTGGAAAGGAAGCAGCATCGGTTGTGTCGGTGAAGAACTTGAGGGAGTTCTCAGCGGTATTGATTTCCTCCGTGAGGTCAATATGGGAAACCGTCCCGAAATCGGTAAGAACGTTGCGGTTGTCGGCGGCGGCAACACTGCTATGGATGCCTGCCGTACCGCAGTAAGATGCGGTGCGGAAAACGTATACGTAATCTACCGCCGTACAAGAGCGGAGGCTCCCGCAGAGGATATCGAAATCGAGGAAGCAATCGAAGAGGGCGTTGAGTTCCTCTTCCTGACGAATCCCGCCGAAATCATCGGCGATAACGGTAAAGTCAGCTCGATAAAACTTCAGATTATGGAACTTGGCGAACCTGACGCATCAGGCAGAAGAAAACCCGTTCCCGTTGAAGGTGAATTCAGAACGCTCGACGTTGATACGGTTATTTCCGCAATCGGTCAGAAGTGTGCCCCTACGGGTCTCGATGAAATCGAGCTCACGAAGTGGGGTACAATCGTTGCAGCAAAGTCAACCTGTCTGACAAATATCGAAGGCGTTTTTGCCGCAGGTGATGCCACAAATAAGGGCGCATCAATCGCAATCGACGCAATTGCCGAAGCCAACGAAGCGGCAAGGGCAATCAACGCATATCTTCTCGGTATGCCGATGGATTTCCCCGAGCCCTATTATTCAAAGAAAAACGTAACCGCAGAGATGCTTGCTGACAGAGAAAAGAAGGCGAGAGCGGTTATGTCCGTCAAGTCTCCCGAGTACCGCCGAAACAATTTCGATGCAATCCTCAACGGATTCACCGAGGAGCAGGCGAGGGGAGAAGCAAAGCGTTGTCTTGAATGCGGATGCCACGATTTCAAGGAATGCAAACTCATCCGCTATGCAAACGATGAGCCGATTGCTCCCGAAAGACTTGCGGGTGAAATCCACGAAAGCTTCAGGGAGACGAAGCTTGTCACGATTGAAAGAGATCAGGGCAAGTGCATTCTCTGCAATCTTTGTGTAAGAACTTGCAAAGAAGAAGCGGGTCAGAGCATTCTCGGTCTTGTCGGCAGAGGCTTCAAGACGGTTATCAAGCCCGAATTTGAGGGCAGTGATAAGATTGAAGTATGCAAGACCTGCGGAAAATGCGTAGAGGTTTGTCCCACGGGTGCACTTAAGCTTCTTAAATAAAAAATCAACGGATGTGTCACGACTGTGCACATCCGTTTTTTAGTGAAAAGTAACCTGAGTGAAGAGTGAAAAGTTAAGGAAGGGCTTCGCCCTTGCCGATTGTAAAGTGAAGAGTAACTTAAGTGAAAAGTGAAGAGTTGAGGGTGGGCTTTGCCCACACCCATTGCAAGGTGAAAAGTAGTTTGAGTGAAGAATGAAAAGTTTCGGGCGGACTCTGTCCGCACCTGATTATATTTGACTATATTTCCGCCTCGGCGAATCCGATGCACTCTCTGCCGAAAATCGGGTTTGCGGTATCCCTTGCATTAAAATATATGCGAAGTTTGTTGCCGTACCTTACAAGATGACTTGCATAAACAAACTGCTTCATCCAGTTTTTGCCGTCAACAACGGCGGGTTCAATCAGCACCTTCGCAAATTCAAATTTCAGTCCGTCAGCAGAGGTCAGCAGAATGATTGCTGAATGGCTTTTGCCGTCTTTTTCATAGAGCCCGTTCTGGATGCCGATATATCCGTCACTCATACGGTAGACCTTGAGACATCCGCTGCAAAGATTGAGATACGGGTCGTTTTTATCGGGTGAAATTATCGGTTTTTCTGCTGAAACGTAGCCTTCAGTGATTTTTTTGCTTACTGCATAGCTGATATGGGTCGGCTCACAGAAGCCGCAATCCTTTATGAATGTCAGACCGCAGGAATAATAAAGACGGTTTATTCCGTTTTCCTGCAGAAGCCACGGGTTTGAAATAGACATTCCCCTTTCACTGCGCTCGTAATCCCTTGTGTTGGTTATTACGGGTTTCGGTTCGGACCAATTTATAAGGTCATCGCTTTCGATGACGTAAATTTCGGATTTCCATCTGACCGCATTAACAAGATTCAATGCGTTCATAAAAAGCGGAAGTGTTCTTTCAAAAAAGAGGTAATATCTGCCGTCGATACGGTTGATATTGGGTCTCATTGCGCGGTTTGTAAGTTTCTTCACCTTGCGGAAATCCACACCGGCATCACTTATAAAATGAAAAATACCGAAGGTGGTGTGGAAAAACATATGCCATCTGCCGTCAGTGGAGTTATCGGGAGTGAGCAATGACGGGTCGGCGACAACGATAGAGCCGTTAAACGGTCTGAGAATAGGACTGCATTTGCTGACGTTGAAATCTGCGTTTATAATTTGAGCAATTGAGAGATTTTTCATAAAATTTACCTCGTGAAGTTTATAAACGGATTATACAGCATTATGGCATAATTGACAACAAAAACACAAAAAATATCGGATTTTTGTGAAACTTTTGGTGAAACAGACCGAAAAATTTAAAAATTCTATTGTATTTATCGGTTGTTTATTATAAAATATAAACACAATCCAATATTCCAAGGGGGATTTTCAATGCCTACATCAAGTATCACCAAAATCAAAACCAACAGAAACAATCTTTTTCTTCGTATTGCAAAAGGTCATTTTGCATCCAACCATTCGCACAGCAATTATTATATTGACGTCGCGGCACAGAAATCCCGTCTTTCAGAAGCAAAGGCTGTTGCTCAGGAGCTCTGCGGCAACAGTAACTATAAGGTGAACATCATCGACACAATTCTCTGCCTCGACGGCACGGAAGTTATCGGCGCTTGCCTTGCCGATGAACTTACAAAAAATCATTGGATGAATATTAATGCACATCAGACTGTTTACGTTGTTACTCCCGAAATGACAAGCAGCTCACAGCTTCTTTTCAGAGACAACATCGTTCCGATGATCAAGGGTAAGCACGTTCTCGTTCTTGCTGTTTCGGTTGCAACGGGCGGAACAGTCAAGACTGCTATGGAAGCTGTCAAATATTACGGCGGCGAGGTTGTCGGTGTTGCGGCAATTTTCTCAACGGCAAAGGAATGCAACGGTTATGCGGTCAATTCCGTATTCAACCCCAACGATATCCCCGGATATTTTGCCTGTCCCTCACACGAATGCCCTCTCTGCAAGGAAGGCAAAAAGCTCGATGCACTCATCAACAGCCATGGTTTCTCGAAACTTTGATGTTGAAATAAAAACCGGATAAAAAATCAGCGTCGAAACAGAAACTCCTGATGTTTCGGCGCTTTTTCGTTTGCAACGATGACGAATGTTGACATACTTGCAAGATTTGTGATACTATCAAAACAGAATTATAATTTTACAGATTTCGACAGAAAAGGTTGTGAAACACAATGAACAATTATTTTGAACAGATTATGGAATTCAAGGGCGCTGATGAACTCAAGACACTTGTCAGAAGCTGGGACGTTCTTTCGGACAATATCAGCAAACGTTCATTTGATGCACCGATTGTTTTGCCCGATCTTTTCGTTTATACCCAGCAGGGCTACGGCAACACCAAGCTTCTTAACCTGCTCTCGGAGTATCTTGATTCCAAAGAGAATCTGATGAGTTTTTACGGTGACGTGAAATTTTTCGAGTTCGAGCTTGAATACTGTGAGCCTGACCGCGAATTTTCGGAGTTATACCGTCTGATCGATTCAATTCAGGCGGCGGCAGGCTTCCGCTGTGAATTCAAAGGCATTATCAGAATCAATCTTGACGATTGGGTAGGTCACCATAAGGAAGAGCATTTCCTTGATTTTCTGAGATTTCTTCAGAGCAATACCGCATACTGGATGATATTCTTCACGCTTTCAAACGAAACGGAAACGGAAGAAACAAAGGCTATGGAAAGCATTATCAGTATGTTCCTCAGAATAGAGAAGATTACTCTCCATATGCCTTCGGACGAAGAACTTGTGGGCTTTGCATCTGTCGGATTTGCGAAATACGGTCTTGAACTCGATGAGGGTGCGAAGAAACTTCTGGAGGAGTCAATCAGTGTTCTCAGAAAGAATCAGTATTTCTCGGGCTTGCGTACAATTTCCCATCTGTGCAGCGACATAGTATATTCGGTGTTTTCGGAGTCTAACGACGTCGGCAACGTTATTACGGCGGAAATGCTCAAGGATTTCTCCGCAGACAGCGACTACATTAAGAGAACGCTTGTTAAAATCAAGGAAACCGTAACTCTCGGTTTCTGATGTGAGGGTGAATAATTATGGAATATAAGTTAGGTAAATATCAGAATCTGAATCAGGAAACACGCTGGGCGACAATGGAGGAGATTGAAAGATCTTCAACACATATAAATCTTTATAACGACAAATATCCGGGAGCGGGTATTCCTATCATTTCGGACGGTCACGAAGCGTACGTCGACAGTAAGGACACACATACTCTGATATTCGGCGCGACAGGCTCAAAAAAGACAAGACTGTTTTGTATGCCGACGATCAATTTCTTTATAAAAGCAGGAGAATCCTTTGTTGCAACAGACCCGAAGGGCGAACTTTATGACAGAACCGCGGGTCTTGCAAAGGCAAACGGTTATAAGACTGTTGTAATAAATTTCAGAGAAATCGGTAAGGGAGATATGTGGAATCCGCTGTCAATCCCTTATGAACTTTATAATTCGGGCAAGAAAGATGAAGCGGTTGCGTTGCTGAATGACTTCGTGAGGATGATTGCATCGCCTCAGCTTGAAAGCACGAATGATGCTTTCTGGCCGGAAATGGCATCATCTCTCGCACTGGCAAACCTTCTTCTGCTTATGGAAGCGGCTACCCCTGAAGAAGCCAACGTTGCGAGTCTGGCAACGTTATGCACCAATGCTTCGTCAAAGAGGCTTTCCGACCTTTGTAAAAATATGAGAACGGATACGATTGCGGGTGTAAACTATAAGAGCGTTTTCACCAGCCCCGAAAGAACTTTGCAGAGTATTCTGGCAGTGCTTTTCGGTATGGTACGTATCTTCATCACGCAGAGAAATCTGAACAATATGCTTTCGGGCAGCACAATTGATATATCACGCTTCGGCAGAGAAAAAACAGCGGTTTATCTTATTATTCCCGATGAAAAAAGCACTTATCATTTTCTTGTTACTACCTTTATCAAGCAGGCATATGAGATGCTTATTTCGGAGGCTCAGAAGGAAAAGAACAGAATGCTTCCTGTCAGGGTCAATTTCGTTCTGGATGAGTTCTGCAATCTTCCTAAAATCCCCGATATGCCTTCGATGATTTCAGCGGCAAGAAGCCGTAATATGCGTTATTTTCTTGTTGCACAGAGTCTTCATCAGCTCAAGGGCAGATACGGTGAGGATGCCGATACAATCAAAGGTAACTGCGAAAACTGGGTATTCCTGACCTCAAAGGAACTCGATTTGCTGAACGAAATCAGTGACCTTTGCGGCAGTTACCATACCGCAAACGGTACGGAGCGCAAACTCATATCCGTTTCGGAACTTCAGCGTCTTGATAAAGAAAAGGGTGAAGCACTTATTATGCACGCCAGACAGTATCCGATAATTACGGAGGTTGCGGATATCGATTCTTATTCTATGTTCAAGGGTTATCCTGCGGCACCTTTGTGCGAATACGAAATGCCCGAAGCAAAGGTGTTTGATCTGGAGATATTCTATAAGGAAGTAATCAGTGAAATCCGTCCGTTGCCTTTCTCCTGATTGGCGGAGAGGAGATATGATAAACGTTGATAGATGTTAACGGCAATAAAATTCTCAATGAAGATGAGCGCAGATTGGAAGACAGTGATTTTATATTAAGCGAAATAAAATTCTTTTATAAAGGCTTTATCAAATCGCCCGATGCGGATAAAGCGGGGACTATTGCATGGAAAATACAGGAATATCTGGTAGCAGACGGCGGGTCTGAAGAAATAAAGGATATCCTTGAAAAGCTTTTTGATTATTCGGAGCAAAGCGACGATATCGATTTTCTTTCAAAGCTGATGGTTGTGCTGAAATCTTTTTCTGAAGAACAGGGTGAGTCCGATGAAGAAAAGGAATATGCGGCCGAAATACGACAGAAAGCATTGATTCTGTATGACAGAATTTGTGAGATCAATCCGTCGGATTATAACCTGTGCGTCAGAGTGCTGGATTACACCAGAACGATTGATGCACTGAAAAAAATCAGTGAAGAAAGGCGTCCGACAGACCGCATTTCCATACTGCTTGAAAAGGCGGAGGATTTTTACGGTCAGATCAAAGAGACACGGACTCATATATATTATTATACGGGTCAGCGGCTTTATATCACGAAATATCTTTTCCTGATTTCCGTCAGAACTTCGGATCGCAAATTGGTTGCGGATTCAATACGCAAAAGTATTCACTGTGCAAGAAACAGTTATGAAACTGAAAGAAAAATTTCGGATCTGAAATTTCTTGCACGTTGCTACTTGAGTTATATTTCAATGGCATCGTTCTCTTATGCCGAAGAGGAGGATAACCTTGATGTTCTGGCAGCCTGGCTTGAAGAAGCGGATAACGGTCAGGATGATGATCTGACGGAGCTTCTTGAAAAAATCAGAAAGCGTATCAGATCTTTCAGATAAATCAAAAACAGTTGGTTTTTTGAGGTGATATTAATGTTCGAACCGTGGCAATTGGGTATGATTGATGAGGCGGGATATAACGGTATCAATGACGGCCACATTGAAAAAATTGCGGAATCGTTACTGTCAACGGGTAAAACGGAGATAGACCGAAGCACTTTTGAAAATCATTGCCGCCAGAACGGTATCAATCCGTCGAACTTCACTCAGTCAGACCTTGACAGACTGCAGAAAAGACTGAATAAATAACTGAAAATGTAAAAGCACCGCAGTCGAGGTTATTTATCGATTGCGGTGTTGTTTTTTCAGGCAAATCTTAATGAAAAATTAAGGTTTTTTCTGTTGCATCCGGATGTAAAAAAATATATAATAACCAATATTGTATTTTAAGAAGAAACGGAGAACAGAGAAAATGCTTCAGATTTTTGTAATTATGAGGGGAATAGTACGTACCCTGACGGCGCTGATAATGGTACTTCCCATGGTTTCAACAATGTGCCTGCCTGATATGCCGTGGGTGAAAAACGAAATCAATCCCGATGCGGTCAACCCCTATATAACCGAAGACGGAGACCCCGACGTTTCAGCTCATCGTTCGGGTGCGGGTATTGCTCCGCAGAATACTCTTATGGCATTTGAAAAGGTTATTGAAGAAAACAACACCCTCGGTGTTGATACATTCGAGTTTGACGTTCAGATTACTGCCGACGGTGAGCTTATCGTGCTTCACGACCTCACATACGACAGCACGACGAATGCGGTCGAATATTTCGGTCACAAAAACGTTTATGCTTCAAGCCTGACTTTTGAAGAAGCTCAGGTACTCAATATGGGTGAGAATTTCTCAATTGACGGAGAATATCCTTACAGAGGTCTCAGGGGTGACGATATCCCCTATAATCTCAGAGTTGCAAAGTGCGATGATATAATCGATTATATCGAGGCTAACAGCAACGGCAGAAAATACAGATACATAATCGAAAACAAGGGCGAGGGCAAAGACGGAGAGAGAGCCGCTGACAGGCTTTATGAAATAATCACCGAAAGAAGTCTGCAGGACAGAGTTATCTGGGCTTCCGATGAGCAGGACGTTTCAAAATATATGGAAGAAACATATCCCGATATATCACGCTCTGCAAACATTCTTGAGGTTTTCAATTTCTACGTTTTCTGCAGAATGGGATGGGATCTCGATGACCTTGACCCAACTTATGTTGCACTGCAGATTCCCTACGGAGACAGTGCCGCGGGCGGTATCATCAATCTGGGTTCAAAACAAGTAATCAACTATGCTCACAAATATGATATCGCAGTTCAGTATTGGACAATTAACGATGCCGATGACGTAAAGTATCTGACCCGAAACGGTGCAGATTGCATTATGACCGACTATCCTCAAATGGCGTTTGAGGCAATGAAAGAATGTCAGTGAGAAAAAACAGCACCCCGCAGTTGGTATGATGCCGGCTGCGGGGTGCTTGTTGTAATCGGACAGGCACTGACGGTTTGAAACCGTTTGAACAACCCGTACGGTATATTTTTTTGAATTTAAAATTAATAGTGCTTGTAAGTTCCTGAAAATTATAGTAAAATATAAAAATGCACGATATTATTATGAAAGAAGTGTAAATATGATAAAGAATTATGATGCAATTGTTATCGGTGCCGGTAATGGCGGACTCGTTGCTTCGGCACGTCTAGCCAAAGAAGGAAAAAAGACGTTGCTTATCGAACGCCATAATCTTCCGGGCGGTTTCGCCACAAGCTTTGTAAGAGGCAGATTTGAATTCGAAGCATCGCTGCATGAGCTTTGCGGCGTCGGACCTATCACGGGGAAATCACCGCTTCAGAAAATATTTGAAGAAGTCGGCGCAGCAGATAAGATAGAATGGGTTTCGCTTGATGAGGCATTCAGACTGATCACATTAAACGAAAATGACAAGTGCGACTACTCAATGCCTTTGGGTAAAGAAGCATTTATCAACAAGCTTGAGGAATATGATCCCGGATCTTCTGCCGTCGTCAGAAAGATTTTTGACCTTATCGAAAGCATTGAAAAAACGCTGGATTTTGTAGATAATATCGATGATTTCAAACCCTCGATGATAAAAGAAATCTTTTCCGAGCACACAGAGTTTCTCAAGGTTGCAAACTATTCTGTTGACGAGGTGCTTAAGGCATTCGGGGCAAGCAAAACAACAAGAGATATACTCAACGGATATTGGTGCTACCTCGGTCAGCCTACGGATGAGCTGAACGTTATTCACTATTTTACAATGCTTCACGCATACATCATAGACGGCGCTGTTATTCCGAGAGGAAGAAGCCACCAGATAAGCACGGCGTTGCTTGAAGCATTCACCGAAAACGGCGGTGAAGCCTGGTTCAACACAAGCGTTACAAAAATAATTGTCAAAGACGGGGTCGCAACAGGCGTTGTTCTTGATAACGGCACTCAGATTAACGCTAAGGCGGTAATCTGTAACGCTTCACCGTACAATGCATTCACAAAACTGATGGATGAAAAAGACATCCCCGAGAAGTTCAAAAAAGAGGTGAATGCAAGAACACTGTCATCAAAAGGCTTTGCGGTATTTCTTGGTCTTAATCGCTCGGCAGATGAACTCGGACTTAACAACCATACATATTTCATCTATCCCAACAACGATAACCGACAGTGCTATGAGTTGAGCAAGAAGCTTGAAACAAACGACGTTCAGGCAACGGTATGTCTTAACAGAGCTTTTGATGATTGTTCGCCCGAGGGTACAAGTATACTCTATATGACGTCTATTTTTGCCGGTGATGAATGGAGCAAGGTTTCCGTTGCGGATTATCATAAAACAAAAACTGCATTTGCGGAAAAAATGATAGATAATTTTGAAAAAGCAACAGGTATTGCAATCCGTGATTATATTGAAGAAATAGAAATTGCAGCACCGATGACCTACGCACGTTATACCGACGCCCCTGCCGGAACGATTTACGGATATGAATCAAGCAAGGAAGACGGTATTGTCAAGCGAATCGTTTTTGACCTGATAGAAAAAGGTATGCCGGGACTCTATTTTGCAGGCGGTTATACCGTCAGACATATGGGATATTCACCCAGCTATACAACAGGCAATCTGGCGGCAAAGGCTGCAATCCTCGCTATGGAAAAGGAGGCAAAGTGATGAGCAAGAAAAAGTTTTCCGTAAACGGCAATTTCAAAGACAGCATTAACACCGTAAAGCTTTTGACAGAGAGAAAAAAGTTTATAGGCAGTGCGCCTGCTGTTCTGCCGACCCGTACAGATGATTTCGGCGTTAACAAAGTTGCAAAGAGCCTTCACCCCAAAGAGCAAAAACTTGTTATCAGCAGAATTGAGGAGCATGCGGATATTGCAAAAAGCTACTATTTTAAAAGCGAATCTGCGCCTCTTGCGTATTTCAAAGCCGGTCAGTATCTCACCTTCAGGCTTGAAATCGGCAATTCGGTTGTTACCCGTTCATATTCAATAGCATCTTCTCCCGCAAGCGCATTGAACGGAGAATATCAGATAACTGTCAAACGCATCAGCGACGGATTTGTTTCCGACTATATTCTTGACAATTGGAATGTCGGTGACAGTGTAACCGCCTATGCTCCTGAAGGAAATATGACATACAATCCGTTGAGAGATGCCGGAACAATAGTTGCCATTGCAGGTGGCAGCGGCATAACACCTTTCCTTTCACTTGCCAGAGCAATCGATCAGGGTGATGAAGCTTGCTCACTCACCTTGCTTTACGGTTGCAGAAATTCAGACGAAATTCTGTTCAAATCAGAGCTGGATTCACTTGCGGAAAAGAACGGTAAGATCAACGTTGTCTATGTGCTCAGCCATAGTGATGAGGAGGGCTATGAAAAGGGATTTGTCGGTGCGGATGTCATCAGAAAATACGCACCCGAAGGCAAATACAGTATTTTTGTATGCGGTCCCGGCGGATTATATAAATTCCTTGAAACAGAGCTTCCGAAATTGGGACTGGAAAAGAAATACATACGCTTTGAGGTTTTTTCGTCCGGCAAGAAAGCAGAAGATCCGAAAAAATTCAGCATTAAGGTTATCAACCGCGGCGAAGAAACTGAAATTAAAGCAAACAGCAACGAAACCGTGCTTTGTGCATTTGAGCGAGCAGGTATAGAAGTTCCCGCAAGATGCCACACGGGTGAATGCGGTTTTTGCAGAAGTAAGCTGGTCAGTGGCAAGGTTTATATACCCGAGGGCGAGGATAAGCGCCGTATAGCGGATATGCAGTTCAACTTTATACATCCGTGTTGCTGTTTCCCCGAAAGCGACCTCGTTGTAAGAATTAATTAACGGTTTGTTGCAATCGCAACGAGTATTTACTAAATATGTTAATATAAATAAAACTTCGCAGTTGGTACGATTGTATCAACTGCGGAGTTTTTTTCTGACTAATGGCAGCATATCTGATATAACCAAGATTTGTGTAACAAAACCGCTATATTATCGGATAGGCAAACACAGTATTCGGTATGATATTTATTCCGTTTTGTGATGAATGCCTTGCAGTTTCTTTCTCTCTGTTATGGCGGCAGATGAGTTTGACGGATACATAAAATTTTTGCTAGGTTTAAAATTCACAGATTGTTAACAAATAAAAATTCACATTTTTCAGTTTTATTTTGTTTCTTTAATGGATGTTATCGAAAAAAGGAGGTGTTTTTTGGCTTGTCGCAAAAACTGATTAAATCGGAAGAAGAAATAAAAGAGCTTGTAGGTAAATACAGCTCTTTGATTTTCAGAATATCTTACTGTATTCTTTGCAATACGGACGATGCAGAGGATGCTGTTCAGGAAACATTTCTCAGATATATCACCAAAGCTCCCGAATTCAACAGTGAAGAACACCGAAAAGCGTGGTTGATAAAGGTTTCGGCAAATATAAGTAAAAATATGCTTATGTTCCGGTTGAAAAGAGAAACGGTTAACATAGACAATGTGGAAAATATCGGAATAAGCGAAAATGATTATGAAACTTTTGAGCTTATAATGAGTTTGCCCGCAAAGCATAAAATTGTTATGACTCTTTATTATGTTGAGGGCTACAAAAGCAAGGAAATCGCAGAAATAATCGGTATAAGCGAAGAAACCGTCAGAAAACGTCTTCAAAAAGGACGAGAATTATTGAGAAAAGAGTTTGAAAAGGAGAAATTACTGTGATTGACCAAGAAATCAGAGAGTATATAAGATTGATCAGTTCCCTTTCCCTCAAACAGTCAAGCAAAGAGCGAATTGCGGATTTGCTGATTCAAAGGGTTACGGACAGAAAAGAAATATCAGGTAAATATGTTGCGGCGGCATCTGCCGTGGCATTTTTAGTGGTCAGTACATTTCTGATTGCCCGCGGAATGAAACAAGATGTAAACATAATGTGAGGAAAAAAGAAATGAATATGGTGTCAAAAAATCCGTTTTTAAATTGTGAAAACAGCAAGCTTCCTCTTGGTTTTGAGGTTCCCGACACTTCAATGTTCGGTATGCTTAAAATTACAGCAAAAAACCAACCGGAATCTTTGGCTTATGAGTATTTCGGAACAAAATGCACATATGCAAATTTAGTGAAAAGAATTGAAAAAATTTCCGGTGCATATTATGCTTTGGGCGTTCGCAAAGGCGATATTGTTACAATTATTATGCCTAACACACCCGAAGCGGTTATCAGCATTTATGCTCTTAACAGAATAGGCGCGGTTGCAAACATTCTGCACCCTCTTTCCGCACAGGAGGAGATAAAGAATCACATAAACAGAGTCGCCAGTAAGGTTTTGCTGTGTGTAGATATCAGCACCGAAAAGATTTCCGAAATCATTGACGAAACTCCTGTTAAAAAGGTAATTGTTGCCTCTGCCGGGGATTCTATGCCTTTTGTGATGAAAACGCTTTATGCTCTTAAATGCATAAAAAATTTCAAATATGATAAGGAAGATAAAAGATATATTTCGTGGAGCAGTTTTTCTGAAAAATCAGGAAGTGTTGCGGAATACAACTCCAAGGGCGACGAAAACAAGGAAGTGGCCGTTATTCTTCACAGCGGCGGCACAACCGGCACTCCGAAAGATATAATGCTGTCAAACTATAACTTCAATGCTTTCGGCATACAAGCGGTGCTTACGCTGAGAGATGTTAAATCCGGCGATAAGATCCTTGCGATCCTGCCGATTTTCCACGGCTTCGGCTTGGGCGTTTGCGTTCACGTGTCATTCTGCTTCGGCGCGTGCTCGGTTTTGATTCCGCAGTTTAATGCAAGCAAGTTTGCGAGCATTCTGAAAAAATACAAGCCGACAATGCTTTTCGGTGTTCCCACACTTTATGATGCATTGCTTAAAGCAAAGGGTGCCGAAAAAATTGATTTCTCATTCCTTAAATATGCTGTCAGTGGCGGCGATACTCTGCCCGAAAAGCTTGAAAAAAGCGTTAATGATTTCTTTGCGGCGCACAACTCAAATGTAAAAATCTGTGAGGGTTACGGTATGACCGAGGGTCTTGCTGCGCTAAGCCTTTCGGTTGGTAACAACTATAAATCAAGAACAATCGGAAAACCTCTCATCGGAACCGAAATGTGCATTGTTGAACCGGGAACAATTAATGTTCTTCCGGCAGGGGAGGACGGCGAACTTTGTGTCAGCGGACCGACGGTTATGATAGGTTACAGAAATAATCCCATTGAAACAGAGAATGCTTTACGCGTTCATTCTGACGGTAAGGTTTGGCTTCATACAGGCGATATGGCCGCTATTGATGGTGACGGTTTTGTTCATTACAAGCTCAGAATAAAGAGAATGATGATAACTTCGGGATTCAATGTTTATCCCACTCAGATTGAAAGCGTTGTCGAAGAACTGGGTTTTGTTGAAAAATGCGTTGTTGTTTCGGTTCCGCATCAGTATAAAAAAGAGGTTGCAAAGGCTTATATCGTCCTTAAAAACGGAAAAGAAAAAAGCGATAAAACCAAAGAAGAAATCCGTGAATACTGCAAAAAGAAGCTTATGCATTACAGTGTTCCTTACATATATGAATTTGTTGATATTCTTCCCAAAACGGCCTATAACAAGATTGATTTCATGAAATTACAAAAAGAAAGTGAAATGGAGGTCGTTTCCTAATGGCAAAAAAGCCGAGAACTTGGGGCTACAGACTTCTTAAACCTCTTCTTCTGACTTTGTTTTCTCTCTATTATAGTCCCCGTGTATTCGGAAAGGGCAACATACCCAAAAAGGGTGCTGTTGTAATTTGCAGCAACCATAAGCATGTTCTTGATCAGTGCCTTGCCGCGCTTGCGACCGGCCGCCCGATAAACTATATGGCAAAGTCCCAATATTTCAAAGGAAAGTTTGCATGGTTTTTTAAGCTTACCGGTTGCATCTGCGTTAATCGTAACGGACATGATGAAGAGGCAAAAGCATCGGCTAATGCCGTTCTTTCAAATGGCGGAGCTTTGGGTATTTTTCCCGAGGGCACAAGAAACAAAACCGATAATTTGATTGGCGAATTCAAATACGGTGCAGCTTCTCTTGCCTGCAAAAACGAGGCAATGATAGTACCGGTGGCGGTTTCGGGTGAATATAAATTCAGAAGCAAAACGCTTTGTTCAAGAATCGGAAAGCCTTTTTCAACAAAGGGTATGACTGTTGAACAGGCAAACGACCGCCTCCATAGGGAGGTTGTAAAACTCATAAAAGAGAATCTTGCTGACGGTTACGGCACCGCTGAAGAATTCGAAAGGGCAAAGCGCTATACTTTTCCCAAAAGTTGATTCGATTTTATAATTAATTTGCATTTATGCTCTAGGATTCTTTCTGTGGCGTGAAACATTAATAAATTTGCCCCGTATAGCTTATGCTGTACGGGGTTTGTTATTTCTTGTATTTTTATATGAGTTTATTGAACAATACAATCAACTATAAAATTTTTAGTCGTTCATCCAAGCAGAAGCTCATCAAATGAAACGTTGAATATTTTTGCAAAAGCGATGATTTCAATATCGGTAACAAATCTTTTTCCGCACTCGATACGCTGAATTGCATTTTTATCAATATCAATACCGACGAGCTGCATCCTGTCGGCAAGTTCTCTTTGCGATATTTTCAATTCAAGACGGAGTTTTGCGATATTTTTTCCGCAGACATTGTTCAAACCGTCATTTGTTTTATTGGTAAACATATATTTTCTCCTTTTTGACATTTAGTGCTTGTTAATAAGAAAATTGTATGTTATACCATTGCTGATAATGACATTCAGTGAGTATCAATATAATGCAAAGGAGAAATGTAAATGGCTCTTATTAAATGCCCTGATTGCGGAAAGGATGTATCAGACAAGGCGAAAGTATGTATCAACTGCGGGTTCTTTTCTGGCGGAGAGTCAGGGACAGGGTTGTTGGTTTTCTCAGGGTGCTCGACTTTCGGCAATCGCTGCAGATTCTTTATCGCTCTACGGCTCGACGGGCGGAAAACCTTTCACCGAAAGGTTTTCTCTTCGCCCTTTCGAATCCTAACTCTGTTTTGTAAATTTTAAGAGCATAGCAACAGACGTTGCTATGCTCTTAAATCTGGCGGAGAGTTAGGGATTCGAACCCTAGGTGAGTTTCCCCACACAGCATTTCGAGTGCTGCACCTTCGACCTCTCGGACAACTCTCCGTATATTCTGTTTTCAGCTCTGCTATTTTAACAGATTTCGGCGGTGTTGTCAATCCGTTTTTAATCAAACCCCGATACAATTTATCAGTATTATTTTATTTATTATAAGTAATTATGACGAAAAGCCTGATTTTAGTTGACTTTTTTGCTTTAGTATGATAATGTATTAACACAATAAAAGCCGATTCCGGCTGAAAAGGAGTAATATTTATGAAGAAAATTCTCGCACTTCTCCTCGCACTCTCAATGGTATTCGCTCTCGGCGCTTGCGCAAAAGAACCCGCTGCTGAAAAGACTGACGCTGAATACATCACCGAAAAGGGCGAAATGATCATCGGTATCACACTTTTCGCTCCCATGAACTACTACAATGAAAAGAACGAACTCATCGGCTTTGAAACCGAATTTGCAAAGGCTGTTTGCGAAAAGCTCGGCGTTACTGCAAAATTCCAGGAAATCAACTGGGCTGCAAAAGAAACAGAGCTTAACGGCAAAACAATCGACTGCATCTGGAACGGTATGACAATCGATGCTGAAAGACTCGAGAATATGTCAATTTCCACTCCCTATATGCAGAATAAGCAGGTTCTCATCATGAAGGCTGACAAGGCTGCTGCATTCACATCAATCGACGGCCTCAAGATCGCTGCAGAAGGCGGCTCCGCGGGCGCAAACGTTATCGAAAACGATGCTTACTTTGCAAACGCACAGTTTGTAGAGGTTGAAGATATGGCTGCTGCTCTTATGGAAGTCAAGGCAGGTACATCCGACGGTTGCGTTATCGACTACGTTACAAGCCTCGGCTCAATCGGTGAAGGCACAGACTATGCAGACCTCGTTGTAGTTGAAAGCGCAAAGTTCGAGCTCGGCAACGATGAGCAGTACGGTATCGCATTCCGCAAGGGCAGCGATATGACTGCAAAGGTTAACGCTGCTATCACAGAGCTTGTTGCTGACGGTACTCTTCAGAGCATCGCTGCAAAGTATAAGCTTGAAAACGAACTTATCGCTAAATAATTTAGATTACAGGAAGATATAAATGACACAAATTTTGCTTAATGCTGCACAGGGCGGCTTTCTGAATTCGGAGTTTGCGGAGGTTTCGATATCTCTGCTTGACGGTCTCTGGCAAAACGTCAGACTCTTCGGGTCAACGCTTCTTTTTGCGTTGCCGCTCGGTCTGATTATTACCTTTGGCTCGATGTCGAAATTCCGCCCCCTCAAATATCTGACGAAGACGTTTGTCTGGGTTATCAGAGGTACACCTCTTATGCTTCAGCTTTTCGTTGTTTTCTACGTGCCGGGACTTCTTTTCGACGTTCCGATGCAGGACAGAATGACGGCGGCCCTCATTGCTTTTGTTATAAATTATTCTGCATATTTTTCGGAAATATACAGAGGCGGTATCGAGAGCATTCCCAAGGGACAGTATGAGGCTTGTCAGGTGCTCGGTATGACAAAGGGACAAACATTCTTCAAGGTTATTCTGATGCAGGTTGTCAAGAGAGTTGTTCCCCCGATGAGCAACGAAATCATTACCCTTGTCAAGGATACCTCACTTGCGAGAGTTATTGCCGTTTCGGAAATTCTGATGGCAGCCGAACGCTTTTCAAGAAAAGGTGTTATCTGGCCGCTCTTCTATACGGCGGTTTATTTCCTCATCTTCTGCGGCGGACTCACCCTTCTTTTCGGTTGGATTGAAAAGAAGCTTGACTATTACAAAGGATAAGGTGCGGCAATGGCAATACTTGAAGTTACAAATATTCATAAGAGTTTCGGAAATAACCACGTTCTCAACGGTATAGGCTTCAGCCTTGAAGAGGGCTCGGTGCTTTCTGTTATCGGTTCGTCGGGCAGCGGCAAAACAACGCTTCTGCGATGCATAACCTCACTTGAAACTGCCGATGAAGGCAAAATCGTTGTTAACGGCAACGTTGTTTTTGACAGCGAAAATCAGCATAAATTCACTAAAGAAGAGATTCGCAGAAACCGTCTTTCGGTTGGTCTTGTGTTCCAGTCGTTCAATCTGTTCCCGCAGTACAGCGTTCTTGAAAACGTTACTCTTGCGGTAAAGCTTCAGGCTAAAAACAGGGATGATTACAAGGCGAACAAGAAGGCGATTCTTGAAGAAATTGAAGCTGAAGGAATGGAGCTTCTCCGCAAGGTTGGTCTTGCTGAAAAAAGAGATGCTTATCCCTGCGAGCTTTCGGGTGGTCAGCAGCAGAGAGTTTCGATTGCGAGAGCTCTTGCCATGAAACCTGATATTCTCTTCTTTGATGAACCTACTTCTGCTCTCGACCCTGAACTTACGGGAGAAATCCTCAAGGTTATCAAGGGTCTTGCGGCCGATAATATGACAATGGTAATCGTTACTCACGAAATGTCTTTCGCAAGAGACGTTTCGGATTACATCATTTTTATGGATGACGGTGTTATTGCGGAGCAGGGTACACCTGAGCAGGTTATTATGAATCCGAAAAACGAGCGCACAAAGGCTTTCCTGAGCCGTTTCCAGCAATAAAATAAGCGCAGCGGTTGATTTCAGCCGCTGCGCATTTTGTTTTATCGGATCAATAGCAGAGTGTATCGGTCTCCATATAGCGTACGCCCATATCGTAGAGCATCTTTGCATTTTCGATTGTGTTGACGGTCCAGAATGAAAGTCCGATGCCGTGGTCAACCGCAAGTTTAATGCTCTGTTTGTCGTTCGCTGCGAGGTTGGGTGAAAGCCAGGTGTTGCCAAGTTCCTTTGCTTCTGCGATGTTTTTTTCGTCAATTTTATCGATGAGATACCAGAGTTCGATATCCTTGTTGAGCTTTCTGATTGCCTTGAGCTGCTCAAGATCAAAGGAAATGATGATTGACTGTTTGGTGAGTCCCTTTGCTTCAACGGCTTCAAGAATGGTGTGAAGCTGATCGTAATTCTCGGATTTGATTTCAATCTGAGGTTTTGTTGATGAGCCTACGAAAACGTCAAGATACTCTTCGAGAGTGGGCATACCGAGGTTTTCGTATGCCCAGAAATTCGATCCGTTCTTGAAACGGAGCTGACGGACTTCTTCAAGAGTCATATCTTCAACTGCGCCCAGCTGACAGAAACGGCCGTTGACGTCGTCGTTGTGCAGAAGTACCCAGTGTCCGTCTTTTGTGAGCCTGATATCGCATTCTGCGGAATAGAAACCGAGTTCAACAGCTTTCTGATATGCGGGGAGTGAGTTCTCAGGGGCGACGGCAGTGATACCTCTGTGGGCTGTGAGATAGACGGGATCATCGGGGTTGCCTACTCCGTTTTCACTGAGCGAAATCAGTTCGAAGGGTCTGTTGAACAGCTTGGCAACGTGAACGAAGGGAAGAAAGGGGCACATAAATATGGGGACAAGAATTGACGAGATAACCTGATTGATAAATGTCATATTTTTCACTACCTTTAAAAATTTGCAATAAACGGGAGGCTTTAACAAAAGCCTCCCGCAATTTGTTATATTGATGTTTTATGCTTCAACGGTTTCCTTGGCTTCTTCAGCCTTGGCATTTCCTGCAGCGCCTTTTTTGGCTTCGATTTCGTCGAGAGCCTTTACCATCATAGCGCGGATTTCTTCCTTGGGTGTGCCCTTTGCAACGAGATCAAAATACTCGTCTGAAGGGATGCCGCCGACAAGACACTGCTTATACTTGATGGGAGTGCCTTTGATGGTGATGACGATATTGAGCGCAAGAAGGAGAACGAGCATTCCGATATAAACGAAGATGCCTGCGCCGATTTTACCGCTGAGGTAACCGCCGAGAGCAGCGGTTGCGTTTGATGCAAAGCTGAGGAAGAAGAAAACGGACGCAACTGCAAAAGCAATTGAAATACCGTTGAGAGTGAGATTTCTGATATTGCCTTTGGGTCCGCAGGCTGCCATAAGGGCAAGCAGGCTGAGAATAAGAACAACAGCAGAAAGGGCAAGCGCAACGAGTGCACCCGCATAACCGATGAATACACTGCCGAGAGCCTCAGTGCCGATCATGGCAAAGAGTGCGTCAAAATCGAGGTTTGAGAAAACGTCGATAAGAGCAATGAGGTTGACGGATGTTGTTTTGTCGCCCATAAAGGGAGCTTTGAAGCTGATTTCACAAAGAGGAATCAGCAATGCTGCGATGGGCAGAACGGAAAGAAAGATTCTGATTATTGTGAGCTTTGAACCAATAAATGAAGCTTTGAGCCTGTCTATTCTTTTCTGAAGTCTGGCATGCTCTGCCTCGGCTGCATCAGCTTCGTCGAGAAGCTTTTCTTCAAGACCGTAATAAACAAGGTTAACACCGCAATTGGGGCAGTTGGGACGCCAATCAAATAATGTAAGTTTTCTTCCGCACTTGGGACAGTTTGCCATATGCTCTCCTCCATATTAAGAGTATTTTACAGTATATTAAATTTTAACATAATATATCAACTAAATCAATAGTGAACAATAACTAAAAAGAGCGCTCAAAATTCGGCATTATGCCTATGAACGCTCTTTTATAATCGATTTTCAGATTAATCCGCCGTCAGCGGTGATGACCTGAGCTGTGATGTACGATGAATCTTTGCCTGCGAGGAATGAGACAGTTCCTGCAATTTCGTCGGGTGTTCCGAATCTGCCCATGGGGATTTCTTCGGCAAAAGCGGATTTGTCTTCGTCTGAAAGGATGGAGTTCATCTTTGTGTCGATTGCTCCCGGTGCGATGCAGTTGACCCGGATGTTGCTCGGGGCAAGTTCTTTGGCAAGAGCCTTAGTGAAGCCGATGACCGCCGCCTTGGTTGCGGAATAGACCGTTTCGCAAGACGCACCGCAAACACCCCACATCGAGGAAATGTTGATTATCTTACCCGATTTGCGGCTGACCATATGAGGTACGGCGAATTTGCAGCAATTAAAGACGCTTTTGAAATTCACTGCACAGATGCGGTCGAATTCTTCTTCCGTGATGTCGGTAAAAAGCTTTTGCTGAGCTATGCCCGCGTTGTTTACGAGTACGGAAATGCCTCCGAAATATTCTTCGGCATCTGCAAAAACCTTTTCAATCTGACCGTAGTCGGCGACATCTGCTTTATATAATCTGTATTTTACGCCGAGTTTTTCAAGCTCTTTTTCGAGTTGCTTTGCACCGTCTTCATCGGAAAACCAGCAGGCGGCAATATCGAATCCGTCTGCGGCAAGTCTCAAAGCGATTGCTCTGCCGATTCCTCCCGATGCGCCGGTGATTAATGCGCAATTATTCATAGATTATAAACCGAGACCGAGGTCAAAGTCGCTGCCGTATACAGCGGAAATATCGAAATAGCCGACGGGAATTCTGAGTTTGGAAGTATCTGCTTTGTTTGAAACCTCGGTAAGCTCCCAGATTGTGATATCTTTGTCTGCGATGATTTCAACTCTGATGGGGTTGCCCTTATCGTCGAAATAGTTTCTGGTGATTGAACCGTCTTCTGATTTGTAAGAGTCGCAGTAGTACGTTTTGCCGCTTGCTTTAAGTTCGTAGGATGCATCGTAAACGAGACTGCTTTCAAGTTCTTCCTCAAAGATTTCAGGATTGAAGAGAGTTTCGAATGAATCGCCGGGAATCTCTGTGTAAAGCTTCATTGCGGGCATAATCATATAGCATTTGCCGTCTTTGTAGAGGATGCTTGCTCTCATTGATGAACCCATACCGTCGACGGGCATACTTGTTTCGATGAGAAGATTCTTGCCGCTTTTTGTCCAGCTGAGGGGGACGTTGTTTTCGGCACCGTCCATAATTGATTTGATATTCATTTTTACGGTGAAAGAGTCACCGCTGATGATATCCTGATATGATTTTGTATCCGGGCGTACGGGTCTGCCGTCATCACCGAGTTCAACGGTTACCTTGGTAAGCTTATCCTCGGGAACAAGGCTGTCAGAAAGCACAAAATCGATATCTTCGATTTTTTCAACAAGCATATCGGGATTCTGCTCAAACTGTTTGCTTACCTGTTCGAGGTGAATCTGAACCTGTTCTTCTTTGGAATACTTTGTGACGCCGACAACGTTGTTCTTATCTTTTTCGGTTACCTTATTGCCGTTTGCGTCGGTGTACTCATAGATGATTTCACCTTTGAAATTCTTGTTGGTAACAACGGGAATCATATTGCCGTTGCCGTCATCGATGTAAAGCTCTGTTTCTTCGAGGTTGACTGTGGGTACTGCGACGGGTTCTGTTGTGCTGACGTCGTTGCCTTCAAGGTTACCTTCCAGACCGTTTTTGCAGGCTGTGAAGCCGAAAAGAATGGCAAAAACAGAGAGTATTGCAATAGTTTTCTTCATCATAATAATGTTCCTCCGTGTGGTGCCGCGAATAAGCGGCTTCTGGGCGGATATACAGTACCGCCGATATATAGGATAGCTGATTTTCACAATAAAATCAAGTACAGAATAATAAATTATAGTAGCTAAATTGTAAAGGATTTGTTGCCAAACTGTAACAATCGAAAAGAATTTGAAATAAATTAAAAAAACATCTTGCAAAAATCGGATTATTACTTTATAATAATCTGCGGAAATCAGAAAAATGAATATTTGCTGATATGGCTCAGTTGGTAGAGCAGCGCATTCGTAATGCGCAGGTCGTCGGTTCGAGTCCGACTATCAGCTCCAGAAAAACCTGTTTTTCGGAACAGGTTTTTCTTTTTTTTGAAAAGCAAAACCGCCCGACGCTCGGATGAACGTCAGGCGGTGATTTTTGTTTGTTATTCGATTTCGGAGCTGACTGCGAGATCGTAGAGTGCTTCGACTTCCTTTGAGGGCTTTTTGTCGATGAGAGAAACGATGATTGCTGCGAGACCGCCGACAATGAAACCGGGAAGAAGTTCGTAAACACCGGTTGTGCCTGTGAGGAAGAGAAGCCAGAGAACGTCAACAACCGCACCGGCAACAACACCGGCGATTGCGCCTTTGTATGTGAGACGTTTCCAGAAGAGAGAAAGGATAATTACGGGACCGAAAGCTGAGCCGAAACCGCCCCATGCGTTACCGACCATATCCATAATACTCTGAGCGCCTTTACCCTTGCTGTTTGCGATGAAGAATGCAATGACAGCAATAATGAGAACAACGATTCTGCCAACCCAGAGGACTTCTTTATCGGAAGCATTCTTTCTGAAAATGGGCTTATAAATGTCGCTTGTGAAAGATGATGAAGCAACAAGGAGCTGTGAGTCTGCCGTGCTCATTGCGGCTGCAACGATAGCGGAAAGAAGAAGACCTGCGATGAATCCGGGGAAGATATCCTGAGCAAGCTTAATGAAAATGAGATCCTGCTGCTCTGCCTGGGGAAGAGATGATGTAACGCTGTATGCTCTGCCGAGGATTGCCATTGCGATTGCGGCGCCGAGAGTAAGTACAACCCAGACAATACCGATTGTTGCTGATTTTTTAAGAACTTTTGAGTTCTTGGTGGACATAAATCTTACGATGATATGGGGCATACCGAAATAACCGAGACCCCATGCAAGACCTGAAACGATATCCTGCCATGATGCGGCGAAGGGATTGAGGTTGATTGATCCTTCTGCTGCGGCGTTGAAAACACTGTAGTCGAGATCTTTGACAACAAGGAGAACGATCGGAACTGCGAGAAGGGCAACGAGCATCATAAGACCCTGGAAGAAGTCTGTCCAGCAAACTGCCTTGAAACCGCCGAAGAAAGTGTAAACAATAATAATTGCAGCGAAAATAAGAAGTGCGAGTTCAGGTCTGTCTGCGAGAGCGGGAACAACCTGGATGAAAACTTTCTGACCGGCAACGAAGCTTGATGCAACGTAAACTGTGAAAAATACAAGGAAAACAAGTGCGCAGATGATCTGAAGAGCAGGGCTCTTTGCAAGGAAACGGTTTGAGAGATACTGGGGAACAGTGATTGAATCGTTTGCTGCCTGTGAGAATTTGCGGAGTCTGCGTGCAACAAAAATCCAGTTAGCGGCAGTACCGAGTGCAAGACCGATACCGATCCATACCTGACCCATACCGAAAGCAAGGATGCTGCCGGGGAAGCCCATGAGAAGCCATCCGCTCATATCGGATGCCTGTGCACTGAGTGCGGTAACCCAGGGACCCATTGAGCGGCCGCCGAGGAAATAGTCCTTTTCGCCTGAGCCTTTTGACTTGAAGAAGAAGAAAAGGCCGATTGCGAGAACTGCGATGAAATAGCAAATGAATGCCAGAAGCTGTGAGTTCATAATACTTAACCTCCGTGAATTTTGAAAAGTAGAAATATATTAACAGATAATGAACGCGTATGCAATACGGACTGTATTTTAGAATATAGTTTATACTGAAAAGCAAATAAAACAAAAACCGCCTTGAAAATCAAGACGGTTTTACAAGAATATAAAATGAACTGAAAATTCAATCAAAAAAAGACTTTCTGATTATTTTTCGGCTTTGAATCCGTTGAGGAACATGGGAAGAAGATATTGAGAATAATTGCAAAGGGAGTAATTGCCGTTGCAGATGCACCAATCGTAAAGCAATGCCCTTTCAAAAAGAGCGTATGCCTTGAGAATTTCGTTTGTTGAAACGTCCGAACGCAGTTGACCGTTCTGCTGTCCGTGGATGATTATTTTGCGGAGCAGTTTAAAATACGTGCGGCTGTTATCGAGCAGGTGCTTTTCTCCCGTTGTGATAAGCTGGGTCGAATACATTCTCGCAAGAAGATCGAGAGAGATGCGGTTTTCAATCATAAAGAAAAGTTCTTTGTTAAGGTCGATGAGCGTTTTGAATGCGTCGCCGTCATAGTCTATTCCGCTTTCGAGCGATTCGTATTTATCATCGAAAAGATATGAAAGGGTTGAAAGAAGGGCATCTTTACCGTTGAAATGGTGATAGAAGGTTCCTTTTGAGGTTTCGGAACGTTCGACTATATCTTCAATCGTCGTGTTTTCATAGCCGTTTTCATAAAACAGCTCCCACGCTGCGCTGATGATTTTCATTCTGGTGTTTCTTGAATCTTTTCTCGGCAAGAGGGTCACCGCCTTTCGGTAATCGTTTATCAGAAATTAATGATTTCCATGTGCTCAAGCAGAATTTTGAGCCCCATAAGAATAAGAATAATTCCGCCTGTAAGTTCGGCTTTTGATTTGAATTTTACACCGAAAATATTGCCGATTTTAATGCCGGCAGCAGAAAGAATAAAGGTGATTGCGCCGATGAAACCGACTGCGGCACCTATGTTTACGTCGGGCAGAAGTGCGAAGGTGATTCCGATGGCGAGGGCGTCGATGCTCGTGGCGATTGCCATTGTGAGCATATCCTTGAATCCCATTGAACCGCAGGTTTCCTCTTCGTCTTTACCGAACGATTCCTTGATCATATTGATGCCGATGATTCCGAGAAGAACAAAGGCAACCCAGTGATCGATTTTGGTTATGTATTCTGAAAATGCAGAGCCGAGGAAATAGCCGATGAGAGGCATAAGTCCCTGAAATCCGCCGAACCATATTCCGGCAACAGCCATTTCTCTGATGCCTGCTCTTTTGACCGCAAGACCCTTGCAAACGGCAACGGCAAATGCGTCCATTGAAAGCCCGAAGGCAATGACAAACAACTCCGTGAGACCCATATCCATCCCTTTCTGACACAAAAAAATCGGATACATTAGGTGCATCCGAGGGTGTTTCAGTTATTTTATCATAATAAAAAGCCGTTTGTCAATAGTGCGGAGCGATGAGATGCAGTTTCGGTGTTAGTTACAAAATAAACAGATAAAATTCTGTCAAATTTTATTGCCGTAAGTATTGCAATGTTTTATATATATATAGTATAATATATGAGGTTAATTTTATTTTTATCCTAAAAGCATTAAGGAGGATGATTTATCGTGAAAAAGATCGGTATCATCATGGGCAGTGACAGTGACTTGCCCGTTGTTGAAAAAGCAATTGCAACACTCGAGGAGTACGGTGTTCCTTATGAGGTTCACGTTTATTCCGCACACAGAACACCCGAGCAGTCAAAGGCTTTTTCTCAGTCCGCAATCGATAACGGATTCGGCGCAATAATTGCTGCCGCCGGCAAAGCAGCTCACCTTGCGGGTGCGGTTGCCGCCAACACAACTCTCCCCGTTATCGGTATCCCCGTCAAAGCTTCCACGCTCGACGGTCTTGACGCTCTTCTCTCAACCGTTCAGATGCCTGCGGGTATTCCCGTTGCAACTGTTGCGATTGACGGTGCTGTCAACGCCGCTCTGCTGGCTATACAGATTCTTGCAGTTTCCGATGCGGAACTCGCAAAGAAACTTGCAGACGCAAGAATGGCCGCAACCGAAAAGGTTCTTGCTGCAAACAAGAAGATTGAAGAAAAGTTCAACAAATAATTGAACGTTATCGTATAAACCACATTCTTGGGAGGTACCTCTATGGGAGGATTTTTCGGCGCAACGTCTCAGCGTGACGTTGTTCTGGACGTATTTTTCGGTGTCGATTATCATTCGCACCTCGGAACCCGTCGCGGCGGTATGGCGGCGGTCGGTGAGGAAAAAGGTTTCCAGCGTGACATTCACAATATCGAGAATGCACCGTTCCGCACAAAGTTTGCGGGCATCGTCGATGAAATGCACGGAAATGCCTGTATTGGCTGCATAAGTGACAGCGACCCTCAGCCGCTTATCATCCGTTCCAATCTCGGCGTTTACGCAATTTCAACAATAAGCTGCATCAATAATGCAGATGAACTCGTTCAGCAGTTCCTTTCATTCAGCGGCGGTCATTTCAATGCAATGACATCGGGCAAAATCAATGCAACCGAACTTGTTGCGGCGCTTATCAATCAGAAGAGCGATTTCGTTGAGGGTATCAGATTTGCTCAGGAAAAGGTTGAAGGTTCGCTTTCGGTCCTTATTCTTAAGGAAGACGGCTCAATCATTGCTGCGAGAGATAAGGATGGCCGTCTGCCCGTTATCATCGGCAGAGACATTGACGGTCACTGCGTATCCTTCGAATCATTTGCGTTCGAAAAGCTCGGTTATGAATTCTACAAAGAACTCGGCCCCGGCGAAATAGTTGAACTCACCTGCGATTTCGTCAAGGTGCTTTCAAAGCCCCGTGAGAAGATGCGCATCTGCGCATTCCTCTGGACTTATTACGGCTACCCCAACTCAACGTACGAAGGCGTTAATGTTGAGGTTATGCGAAACAGAAACGGTGCGGTTATGGCAAGAGACGAAGCGTCGGACAGACCCGACGGCATTGACCTTGTCAGCGGTGTTCCGGATTCGGGTGTTGCCCACGCTCTCGGTTATTCCAATGAGAGCAAGATTCCGTACGCAAGACCGTTTGTCAAATATACTCCCACCTGGCCCAGAAGCTTTATGCCCACAAACCAGCTCGAACGTAATAAGGTGGCAAAGATGAAGCTTGTTCCCGTTCACGATAATATTCAGGGCAAAAGCATGCTTCTCGTTGACGACAGCATCGTCAGAGGCACTCAGCTCAGGGAGACAGTTGAATTTCTTTACAGCAACGGTGCAAAGGCTGTGCATATGCGTTCGGCTTGCCCGCCGATTATGTATGGCTGCAAATATCTCAATTTCTCACGCAACACCTCCGATGATGACCTGATTGCCAGAAGGGTTATCCACGAGCTTGAAGGCGCTGAGGGCGATAAGCATATCGACGAATATTCAGACGCATCAACAGAAAGAGGTCAGAAACTTCTCGAAACAATCTGTGAGAAATTCAGATTTGCATCTCTCGGATATCAGAGCGTGAAAGGTCTTATAGAGGCGATAGGTCTCCCCGAGGATTGCGTATGTACGTATTGCTGGACAGGCAAAGAATAAACAGTAAATAAATATGTGATTATCACAGGAGGAATAAATCATGGAAAAAAGCTTCAGCGAAAGCTATGCAGCAGCGGGCGTTGATATTACCGCCGGCTACAAAGCGGTCGAACTTATGAAAACCCACATCAAGAGAACTCTCACTGCAGGCGCTATGTCTGATATCGGCGGCTTCGGCGGTCTTTTTGAGCTTGACCTTACAGGAATTTCAAAGCCTGTTCTTGTCAGCGGAACAGACGGTGTAGGCACAAAGTTAAAACTCGCTTTCATTATGGATAAGCACGATACGGTTGGTATTGACTGCGTTGCAATGTGTGCAAACGATATCGTTTGCTGCGGTGCGAAACCCCTTCTTTTCCTTGACTATATTGCTTGCGGCAAAAATGTTCCCGAAAGAATTGCGGAAATAGTTTCGGGTATCGCAGAAGGCTGTGTACAGTCAAACGCTGCTCTTATCGGTGGCGAAACCGCTGAAATGCCCGGATTCTATCCCATCGACGAATATGACCTTGCAGGTTTCTGCGTAGGTGTTGTTGATAAGGATAAGGTTCTTGACAACACAAAGATCAAAGCGGGTGACGCAGTTATTGCTCTGCCCTCAAGCGGCGTTCATTCAAACGGTTTCTCCCTTGTCCGCAAGGTGTTTGACGTTGAAAACGCAGATATCAAGACTCCCGTTGCAGAACTCGGCGGCAAGTCTGTCGGCGAAACACTTCTTACTCCCACAAAGATTTACGTAAAGCCCATGACAGCTCTTTTTGAAGAAGTTACGGTTAAGGCTGTTTCCCATATCACAGGCGGCGGCTTCTATGAGAATATTCCGAGAAGCATTCCCGACGGCTTCGGTGCAAAGATTGATAAATCCGCGCTCCGCATTCTTCCCATCTTCGATCTTATTGCAAAGACAGGCAACATTCCCGAGAGAGATATGTTCAACACCTTCAATATGGGTGTCGGTATGAGCATTGTTGTTGCTGCCGAGGACGTTGATAAGACTCTTGAAATCCTCAAGGCTAACGGTGAAGACGCTTACGTTATGGGCGAAATCATCGAATCCGACGAGAAAGTTATTATTGCCTGATTTTATTCACAGCAAGGAGATAAACCAATGGTCAGAAAAGCCAGAATCGCCGTTCTTGTTTCCGGCGGCGGAACAAATCTGCAGGCGCTTATCGATGCGCAGAAAAGCGGTATAATCTCCAACGGTGAGATTACGCTTGTTATTTCCAACAAAGCGGGAGCCTATGCTCTCGAAAGAGCGGCAAATGCCGGCATAAAGACCGAAACGGTTATTAAAAAAGACACCCCCGATTTCGAGGGCAGACTTATCGAGCTTCTTGAAGAAAACGGAACGGACGTTATTGTTCTTGCAGGCTTTATGAGTATTCTGAGCGAAAGATTCACATCTCATTTCGAGAAGAGGATACTCAATGTACATCCTTCGCTGATTCCGTCATTCTGCGGCGAAGGTTTCTACGGCTTACGGGTTCATCAGGCGGCGCTTGATTACGGCGTAAAGGTGACCGGTGCAACCGTACATTTTGTTAACGAAATTCCCGACGGCGGACAGATTATAATGCAGAAAGCGGTTGAAATTCAGCCCGGCGATACTCCCGAAACTCTTCAGAAAAGAGTTATGGAGCAGGCGGAATGGATCATCCTTCCTCTTTCGGTTGAAAAAGTCTGCAAAGAAATTACGGAGGGCTGATAAATATGAAGGTACTTGTTGTCGGCGGCGGCGGCCGCGAGCATGCTATCATTAAAAAGCTTAAAGAAAACAAAGAAATTGAAAAAATATATGCGCTTCCCGGTAACGGCGGTATTGCCGCAGATGCAGAATGCGTTGCAATCGGAGCAAAGGATATCGACGGTATTGTTGATTTTGCAAAAAACAACGATATCGGATTTGCGGTTGTTGCTCCCGATGATCCGCTTGTTCTCGGTGCGGTTGATGAGCTTGAAAAGCTCGGAATTCCTTGCTTCGGTCCTGAAAAGAAGGCGGCTATTATCGAGGGAAGCAAGGTTTTCTCAAAGAATCTTATGAAGAAATACGGCATCCCTACCGCTGCCTACGAGGTGTTCGACGATGCCGCAAAGGCACTTGCCTACATTGAAACTGCTCCCATTCCTACGGTTATCAAGGCTGACGGTCTTGCACTCGGCAAGGGTGTTATCATTGCGATGACCCGTGAGGAAGCTTCCGATGCAGTCAGAAGCATTATGGAGGACAAGCAGTTCGGTGACAGTGGCAATCAGATTGTTATCGAAGAATTCCTCGAAGGTCCCGAGGTTTCCGTTCTTTCATTCACGGACGGTAAGACGGTCGTTCCGATGATTTCATCGATGGACCACAAACGTGCTCTTGACGGAGACAAGGGTCTGAATACAGGTGGTATGGGCACAATTGCTCCCAACCCCTACTATACTCCCGAGGTTGCTGAGAGATGTATGGAAGAAATCTTCCTTCCCACAATCAACGCAATGAATGCAGAGGGCAGAACCTTCAAGGGTTGCCTTTACTTCGGTCTTATGATTACAAAGAACGGCCCCAAGGTTATTGAGTATAACTGCCGTTTCGGTGACCCCGAAACTCAGGTTGTTCTTCCTCTTCTTGAGAGTGATCTTTTTGAGATTATGAAGCACGTTGCCGCAGGCACACTCGCTGATGCTGAGGTTAAGTTCAGCAGTGACAGCGCCTGCTGTGTTGTTATGGCATCCGAGGGATATCCTCAGAAATATCAGACGGGATTTGAAATCACAATGCCCGCAGATAAAAATATCTATATTGCAGGCGCAAAACTCGATGGAGGTAAGCTCCTTTCGGGCGGCGGCAGAGTTCTCGGCGTTACCGAAACAGCCGCAACCCTCGGTGAAGCAATCGGGAAAGCCTACGAAACAGTCAAAACAGTTAATTTTGAAAATGCCTTTTATCGCAAGGATATCGGCAAGAAAGCAATGGAGGTCTGATATTTATGGTTTACAGAGCCTATGTTGAAAAGAAAAGCGGACTCGATAATGAAGCCCGTGCACTTAAAAACGAACTCGTTTCCCTTCTCGGAATAACTTCTCTTGAGAACGTCAGAGTTCTCAACCGTTACGACCTTGAAGGACTTGAGAAGGAGCTTTTTGAATATTCAAAAGCAACCGTTCTCTCCGAGCCTCAGCTTGATGTTATCTCTGAAGAACCGGATCTTGAGTGTGACAGACTTTTTGCAACGGAATTCCTTCCCGGTCAGTTCGATCAGAGAGCAAATTCCTGTGCAGAATGTATTCAGATGATTTCCAAGGGTGACAGACCTCTTGTCAGAAGTGCAAAGGTTTACTGCCTTTACGGTGATCTTGACGATGCTCAGCTTGAACAGATCAAGAAGTACGTAATAAATCCCGTTGAAGCAAGGGAAGCTTCTCTCGAGAAGCCTGAAACACTTGCCGCTGAATATGATATTCCCGAAAGTGTAAAAACACTTGACGGTTTCATCGGTCTTGACGAAAAAGGTCTTGCTGATTTTGTTGATGAATACGGTCTTGCAATGGACCTTGATGATATCAAATTCTGCCAGAACTATTTCATCAGCGAGCAGAGAGATCCCACAATCACCGAAATCAGAATGATTGATACATACTGGTCCGACCACTGCCGTCATACAACTTTCCTCACAAACATTGATTCTGTCAAGTTTGAGGATGAACTCCTTCAGAAGGCATATGACGATTATATCGGAGTCAGAAAAGAAATCGGCAGAACAAAGCCCGTCAACCTTATGGATATCGGCACAATCGCAGGCCGTTACCTCAAGAGCAAGGGTCTTCTTGCCAAGCTTGATGAGAGCGAAGAAATCAATGCTTGTACAGTTAAGATTGACGTTGAAATTGACGGCAAGGCAGAAAAATGGCTTCTTCTCTTCAAAAACGAAACACATAACCATCCCACAGAAATCGAGCCTTTCGGCGGTGCGGCTACCTGTATCGGCGGTGCTATCAGAGACCCGCTTTCAGGCAGAAGCTACGTTTATGCCGCTATGCGCGTAACTGGTGCAGGTGATCCCACGGTTCCCGTCAGTGAAACGATTGAGGGTAAACTTCCCCAGAGAAAGATTGTCACAACCGCTGCTGCGGGCTACAGCTCATACGGCAACCAGATCGGTCTTGCAACAGGTATCGTTGATGAACTCTATCATCCCGGCTATGTTGCAAAGAGAATGGAAATCGGTGCGGTTATTGCTGCTGCTCCAGAAGAAAATGTTCGCAGGGAATGCCCCGTTGACGGTGACGTTGTTATTCTTCTTGGCGGCAGAACAGGCCGTGACGGTTGCGGCGGTGCAACAGGTTCATCAAAGAGCCATAATCTCAAATCACTTGAAAGCTGCGGCGCAGAAGTTCAGAAGGGTAATGCTCCCGAAGAAAGAAAGCTTCAGCGTCTTTTCAGAAATAAAGAGGCTTCAAGACTCATCAAGCGTTGCAACGACTTCGGTGCAGGCGGTGTTTCCGTTGCTATCGGTGAACTTGCAGACGGTCTTGAAATCAACCTCAATGCAGTTCCCAAGAAATACGAAGGTCTTGACGGCACAGAACTTGCTATCTCCGAAAGCCAGGAAAGAATGGCTGTTGTTGTTGAAGCAAAGGATGTTGCAAGATTCTGCGAACTCGCAGAGAGCGAAAACCTCGAAGCAACCGTTGTTGCAGAGGTAAAGGAAAAGCCCTACCTCGTAATGTACTGGAACGGCAAGGCTATCGTTAATATCAGCCGTGAATTCCTCAACTCAAACGGTGCTGAGAAGCATATCGACGTTGCTCCCGCAAAGCTTGAGGATTATTCAAAGGAAATCGGCACATCATTCACCGATATGTATACAGAAATGGCATCGGACCTCAATATCTGCTCAAAGAGAGGTCTTTCCGAGCGTTTCGACTCAACCATCGGTGCAAATACAGTCCTTATGCCTTTCGGCGGCAAATATCAGCTCACTCCCATTCAGGCAATGGTACACAAGGTTGCTGTTGAAAAGAAAGAAACCGATACCTGCTCCGTAATGTCATGGGGTTACAATCCCTTCATTACCGAAAAGAGCCCCTACCACGGTGCTTATCTTGCAGTTATCGAATCAGTTTCAAAACTCATCGCTGCAGGCGCAAAGTTCGAGGACGTTTATCTCACATTCCAGGAATACTTTGAAAAGCCCAAGAAGGATCCCGCAAGATGGGGTAAACCCCTTGCAGCTCTCCTCGGTGCTTTCAAGGCACAGACCGACCTCAAGGTTGCCGCTATCGGCGGTAAGGACTCAATGAGCGGTACTTTCGAGGATATCGACGTTCCTCCCACTCTTGTTTCGTTTGCAGTCACAACCGAAAAACTTAAGAACATTGTTTCTCCCGAATTCAAAAAGGCGGGCAGCAAGGTTGTTATCATCAAGCCTGAATACAATGCTGACAAGCTTCCCGTAACAGAATCCCTTCTCAAGGTTTATGATGAAGTTCATGCTCTCGTTGAAGCCGGTAAGGCTGCCGCTGTTTATACTCCCTGTATGGGCGGTGCTGCAGAAGCAGTTCTCAAGATGGCGATGGGTAACGGCATCGGCTTTGAGTTTGATAAGGCACTCTCACTTGAAGACATCTTCGGTTATGCCTACGGTTCATTCATCGTTGAACTGACAGACGATACCGATTGCGGCACTCTTCTCGGCTACACAACCGAAGAAAAGTCCATCGCATATGCAGATGAAAAGCTTGATTGCACAAAGCTCTTCGGTGTTTATGAAGATAAGCTTGAGGAGATTTACTCTTGCAATATTGCAATGCCCGAAAAGAAGATTGAAACCTTCGATTTTAAGGCAGAAACCTTTGCAAAACCCGCAATCAGAACTGCCAAACCCAAGGTGCTTATCCCCGTATTCCCCGGCACAAACTGTGAATACGATTCAGCAAAGTATGCTGAAAGAGCAGGCGCAGAGGCAGAGATTTTCGTAATCAACAACCTCACCTCCGCAGGCATTGCAAAGTCGGTTGAAGATTTTGCCGCAAAGATCGGCGAAAGCCAGATTATCTTTGTACCCGGCGGTTTCTCGGGCGGCGACGAGCCTGACGGCTCAGGTAAGTTCATCACGGCTTTCTTCAGAAATGCCGAAGTCAAGGATGCCGTAACAGAACTCCTTGAAAAACGTGACGGTCTTATGCTCGGTATCTGTAACGGTTTCCAGGCACTCATCAAGCTCGGTCTTGTTCCCTACGGCAAGATTATCGATACTGATGAAACCTGCCCGACTCTTACTTACAACACCATCAGCCGCCACCAGTCCAAGCTTGTCAGAACAAAGCTTGTTTCCAACAATTCTCCCTGGCTTTCAAAGGCAAAGCAGGGTGAAATCTACACCGTTCCGATTTCGCACGGCGAGGGTCGCTTCATCGCAGACGAGGCTCTTATCAGACAGCTTGCCGCAAACGGTCAGATTATCACACAGTATGTTGACTTCGACGGCAACGCTACCAACGATATCGCATTCAACCCCAACAACTCCGATTTCGCTATCGAAGGTATCGTTTCACCCGACGGCAGAGTCCTCGGCAAGATGGGTCACTCCGAAAGAACTGCGTTCGGTCTTTATAAGAACGTTCCTGGTGAGTTTGATCTCAAACTCTTTGAGTCAGCAGTTGAATACTACAAGTAATAACAAGCTTTATGCCCTCGGATTTTCCGGGGGCTTTTTTCTTTGTTTATCGATTCGATTGCAACGTCGGAAAGCTTAATCAGTGCATATATATTAGGTATTGCAAGCAGACCGTTAAAAATATCGGAGATGCTCCACACGAAACCGAGCTTCATTACGCAACCGAAACAGGTAGCGATGGCATATATAATATTATAGTATTTGCCTGACTTATCTCCGAAAAGGTATGCGGCACCGCTCTTTCCGTAATATGACCACGCAACGAGAGTCGCGAACGCAAAAAGGCAGATGCAGATCCCGAGTATGCCTCCGCCCGCTTTTCCCATAACACTCTCAAATGCCGCTGCACAGAGCGCAATCCCGTCGGGCGATCCCGATGCAGACCAGACTCCGCTTGAAAGTATGGTGACTGCGGTGATGGTGCACATAAAAAGCGTGTCAAACATCACTTCGAAAATACCCCACATACCCTGAACTGCAGGCAATTCACAGTCTGCACTCGCATGGATGACTGTATTGCTTCCCAGCCCCGCTTCGTTTGAAAAAACTCCTCTTGAAATTCCGTACCTTGCCGCTTTTGCAATGCCGAATCCTGTGACCGCTTTCGGAGAAAATGCATCACGGATAATCATTCTGAAGCACGGAATGACAGAGCCGATATTTTTTGCGATAACGGTAACACACGCACCGATGAAAACGATAGAAAGCAATGGTATCAGTTTTTCTGCAACTGCAGAAATCCGCTTGAGTCCGCCTGAAATACAGATAAAAATCAACGGAGTCAGGATTGCCGCAGTCAGGGCAGGGGAGACACCGAAGGATTCAAGCCCTGCTGCAACTGAATTTGCCTGAGTCATATTGCCCATTCCCAGGGAGGCACCGATGAGCAGAAATGCATAAATTTTCGCAAGGCGAGGTTTTTTCATACCTCTTTCGATATAAAGCATCGGGCCGCCGACCAACTGACCGAGGGAATTGCGGATGCGGTATTTTATGCCGAGGATATTCTCGCAGCAGCAGGTCATCATTCCGAGAATTGCGGAGACCCACATCCAGAAAACCGCACCCGCACCACCCGCACAAAGGGCGGTTGCAACGCCTGCGATGTTGCCTGTGCCGAGACAAGCGGCAAGTGCCGAGGTCAGGGCGGCAAACTGCGAAACCGAGCCGTCGTTTTTCGGCGGTTCTTTCCTTTTTCGGATAGCGTCGACTATTGTTAGATTCATCCATCTGCCGACCCCGAAGATCTGAAAAAAGCCTGTTTTGACCGAAAGAAAAGGCCCCGTTCCGAGAAAAACCGCAAGCATCGGCGGCCCCCAGATAACGGAGCTGATGAAAGAATTGATACTGTAAAACATAAGCTCCACCTCATCAAAATATATGAGGCGGAGCCGCTGATTATTTATTGATTTGTTTCGTCAACAAGGATGAGTCCGATATCAAACATATTAGCATAGGTTTCAACGTTTTTGAAATTGCTGATGTCGCCGTAATGTTTGATTTCAAGATTTTCATAGCTCTTGCCCGTATCGATTGCCTTGGGGCTGATGGAAACGGGGTCAACCTTGAAGTGAATGATGCGGGGCATTCTTCCGAGATAGATTGCACTGTCTTCAACAGTTTTTATAGTGTCGCAGAAAACAATCTGGGTAAGATTATCGCACTCAACAAATGTGTGTGTCTTGACAACTTCAACTTTTGAACTGAGATATTTGATACCCTTGATGCTCGATTTGTTGAAGGCATAGGGCTCGATTTCTCTGATGTGTCTTGAAAGCTCAACGTTGATAATCTTATGCTCGCTTGTGAAAGTGTTTTTGCCGATAGCAGTAACTTCGACACCGTCAAAATTTGAAGGGATCTTGAGGTCAACGGGTGCTTCTTTCTTGTTATATGCAACGATTTTTGCGGTACCGTCTTCGAGCAACACGTAGTTGAAATCACCCGAGGTGTAAACGGCATCTTTGTCGGCAACGGGAGACGTAGTGGTTGCGGTGTCGTCGGGTTTGCCGTTGCAGGAGCAGAGCATTGCGGTCATACAAAGGACTGCGAGTAAAATCGAAATAATCTTTTTCATATTAATTTTCCTTTCTTTTGTCAGTCAATCAGACCTGCTTCTCTGCAGTTTTTAAGATGCTGACTGTAGGTTTTTGCGTAGTGATAAACGTTATCCGAATCCGTTATGAAATAATAATAATCGGTTTCATCGGGATTCAGCGCGGCGTTTATAGCTTCAATTCCCGGATTGGTTATCGGACCTTCGGGGAGACCTTCGCAGATGTAGGTGCCGTAAAGTTGCGAAAGAAATTCGTATCTCTCCTCGGTGACGTAAGGCTTGACCGAATCACGGAGATAGAACGTTGCGGCATCACACTGAAGTTTCGGAAAAGAACTGCTGTCAAGTCTGTTGTGAAGCACAGAGGAAACACCGCCCATATCAGCGGGGTCACCTGCTTCCTCCTGAATTATCGATGCGAGGGTGAGCACTTCGTCGAGAGTCATACCGATTTCAGCGCATTTCTCAAGAAGTGAACCGTCGAATTTTGAACGGGCATTCTTCAGAAATCTTTTTGCCGCCGAAGCGGAGCCTTCACCGACATAGAAATCATAAGTATCGGGGAAAAGATAACCCTCAAGTGCAAAAGAACGGTTTTCGGGTGATTCAATGCTGAAGCCGTATTCCGACAAAAGTGATGAATCCTGAGCAGTCAGGAGAAACTCATCTGCAGTGCATACACCTCCGCCCTCGAGAATTTCTGCAAATTCAGCAACGGTTGACCCTTCGGGGAATACAAGCCTCACCGTCGGGCGTTGTGTTACGGGTTCATTGTTGCCGAGAAGCTTGTCCTTGATTCTGCCGATTTCAGAGCATCCCGAAAGGGGGATGAGCATCAGAAATGCGAGTATCAATGCGGATATTCTTTTTAAAATTGTTGTTTTTGAAATATTCATAGACCGATTTTATCATACGCAGAGCCAAAAATCAAGTGTCTGAAATAATAAAGACGGTGCGGCGAATAGAGGTTCACCGCACCGCTTATATGGGATCAAATGAAAAAGATTATGAAAATCGGTTATGCAACGTGAAAGTTTTTGATTTTTCTGTCTGTAATCGAAATGATGGGAGTTTCTTCGACAGGGTCTGCGGGTGCACGCATCTGTGCGTTTGCGTGTGCAGCCGCAATTTCTCTCTGCTTACGCAGACGGCGGTTGCGCATATGAATTCTGATTGCTTTTGCAAGTTTGGCCTCGAAAGCTACAAACTTCTTTTCGTTGATAAATCCGATGATAAGCAGAACGACTGCCGTGAATTCAAAAAAAGTTAACATGATATCTGAGAATGACATATTAAAATCCTCCTTTGGTTCGAAACATTTGTTCTTACGAGTTATATTATAGCAGGTGAACATTCGTTTGTCAATACAAATGTTCGATATTTTTCAACAACTTTCTGTTGTGATTGTATTATACCACAATATATGCGGCATAACTATGGCAAATACCACAATAAGTAGATGTTCTTGCAACAAAAATTTGTTCGGATAAGCCTGAAAATGTTCAGATTTTATCAGAACAGAACCCAAAAGACGGAAAAATTCCTTTTTTTGCCGAACATATTTATTGACATTGATAACTGCTGACAATATAATTGATTTGACGTCAATAAAACGGAGGATGATATTGTGTTTTATAATCTTTGGGCATTTGTCAGACAGAGCCTTGTTAAAATTCATCTTGCTCTTGCAGGCGGAATACATAAAATCAGCGGAGGCAGACTGCCGAAATCCCTTTTTACAAAAAGAGCCGGTGTTGAAAAAATCGGCACAAGCGTGAAAATTCTTGAAAAATCCGAATATATGACGAATATTGCCAAGGTGAATCCTGACGGAAGTATCAGTGATGAGGATTTCATCATTCTTTCGAGCACGGATTTTCACTATGACACTGATCACGAAATGAATCAGAAAACAACAACTATGTTCGTCAATCACATCAAGGCGGTGAAGCCCGACCTCGTTGTGCTTACGGGTGATATCATTCTCTCAAAGTTTCAGCAGATTGATGCTGTTCAGTTTGCAAAAATGATGGAAGAGATCGGAATTTATTGGGCGATCACCTTCGGTAACCACGAGGTAAGGGAAGAAAAGGGCTTCTATAAATACCTGATGATGAAGAGCTTCAGCGATTATGAGCACTGTCTTGCAGTCCACGGTCCCGATGAGCTTTTCGGTTACGGAAACTATATCGTCAATATTATGGGCAGCAAAAACAATATCAGGCAGAGCCTTTATTTCTTTGACTCGGGCAGAGACGTGCGTGAGGAATATACTGCGCAGTACGGCTTGCCCAAGGATTTCGGCGGATACGATTTCCTTAAGAAAGAACAGATTGATTTCTATAAGAATAATGTTGATGCGCTCGAAAAGAAATACGGCAAGTCGGGTTCAATGATGTATTTCCATATTCCTGTTCCCGAATTTGAGGCTGTATTTGAAGGCAGCGGCGGAGCCGAAGAATACAAGCAGACGGGCAATGCTCAGGTGATTTACGGCAAACAGTATGAGAGCGTCGGCAATCCGAAATTTAACAGCGGCATGTTTGAAGCGAGTCTGGAGAAGGGCCTTACGGCGATATTCTGCGGTCACGATCATAACAACGATTGGTGCGCAATCTATAAGGGCGTATATCTTGTATATAATCTTCCTCAGAATTATAACCTCTATCATCTCGGCACGAATATGGGATTCCCTGAGGAAAAATGGAATCAGGGCGTTACAGTGACAACACTTCATTCGGACGGTTCGTTTGATATTGCACCGAGATATAACGCATTATATTTATAATGTAATGTATATTATATGGGAACGGAGATTTGATTTTCCGTTCCTTTTTTCTATTGACGAAACTGCACGAAGCATATATAATATAAAATGTTATAATGTGCACCGAAAGGAGTAAAAGAAATGTATAAGTTTATCGCAAAAGTCAAGAAAGGCACCGCAATTGTCAGCCATACCGAAACGGATAACGCGGATTTTCTTTTTGAAATAAGCGAAGAAAACGGTGTGATTACCGCTTATCTTACAGCAAAAACCGACCTTAAGATGCAGGCTCTCGAACTTGAAACAGAAAAGAAGTTTGCTGCCGACGATCTTTTCTACGTCAACGGTTATCAGTCATGGTCAACCTCACGCGAATTCAACAAATACGGTCTTCTCAAGGACATTCTTCCTCTCGGCAAAAAAATCGGCGGTTTTGCTGCCCGTTGCTGTGGAATTATGAGCGACTATGACTTTGAAGAATACGGTAAAACAGGTTGCTTCCACTCATATACATATACCTACTTCAGAAAGAAGGGTGACAGAAACATCACTCTTTACGGCTCAAAGACAGAGCGTCAGGGCTTCACTGTTTTCAAGGTTGATATGCAGAACGGCAAGTTCATCATCAAGAAGGATATTGAAGGACTTATGCTCCGTGCAGGCGAAAAGTATGAGGTGTTCAATATTGCAGTTATCGAAAAGGAATTTGATGCTGCTTTCGATGAATATTTCTTCGACTTTATGGGTTGCAAGAAGCCCAAGATCAGCCATCTTGCGGGTTACACATCATGGTACAACTATTTCTCAAAAATCACAGAGGATATCTGCCTGCGTGACCTTGAGGGTATGGACAGAGCCAAGGATTGTGTTGATATTTTCCAGATTGACGACGGTTATCAGACCGCAACGGGCGACTGGCTCAGCACAGATAAGAAAAAGTTCCCTCACGGTATGAAATATGTAGCCGACAAAATTCATGAAAAGGGCTACCTTGCAGGTATCTGGCTTGCCCCCTTCTGCGCACAGATGTCTTCAAAGGTGCTCAGAGAGCATCCTGATTGGATGATCGTTGACGAAGACAACGGCAGAAAGCTTTTCGGTCACGTCGGTTGGGGCGGTGCATATACTCTCGATATCTACCATCCCGAAGCAAGAGAATATATCAAGAGCTTCTTCCATACCATTCTCAACGAATGGGGCTACGATATGGTCAAGCTCGACTTCCTCTTCACACAGTGCGAAAAACCCAGAGCAGGCAAAACAAGAGGTCAGATTATGTGCGAAGGTGTCGATCTTCTCCGTGAGGCTTGCGGTGACAAGCTTATTCTCGGCTGCGGTATTCCTTTCGGCCCCTGTATGGGTGTCTTCGATGCCTGCCGCATCGGTTGCGACGTAAACAAGGCGTTCGGCGGCGATTGGGTGAACAGACTCAATCTCAACAACGAGGTTCCCTCAACACAGAATGCGCTCAACAACACTGTATTCCGCAATCATCTTGACGGCAGAGCATTCTGCAATGACCCCGACGTATTCTTCCTTCGTGACAATAATCTCACTTTCAACCTTGAGCAGAAGCTTCTGCTCGGCAAGGTAAATGCGGTTTGCGGCAACGTTCTTTTCGTTTCCGATAATGCGGGTGACTATTCAGAGGAGACTCTCGGCTACCTCAAGGATTTCTTTGATGACAGAGATTACAAGGTAACAGGTGCGGATTATATTGACAACGAAACAATCCGTCTTTCGTTCCTCGAAAACGGTGAGGAAAAGACACTCACGTTTGATATTTATACAGGCGCAAGCAATATCAAAGAAGTTCTTTAATCAAAAGTGATTTCAGCCGTCTCTTTTTGGGACGGCTGATTTTGTTGAAAAATAAAAATAAAAAACTATTGACAGAACGGTAATCTTATGATAACATATTAAAGCAATTTACGGAGAGATACCGAAGTGGTCATAACGGAACGGTCTTGAAAACCGTCGTACCCTTACGGGTACCGTGGGTTCGAATCCCACTCTCTCCGCCATTTTTTAAAACTATATAATTTATATATACGTTACCATGGAGAAGTACTCAAGTTGGTGACGAGGCGCCCCTGCTAAGGGCGTAGGTCGGGTAACCGGCGCGGGAGTTCGAGTCTCCCCTTCTCCGCCATTCAATGCACACAAAAAATTGTGTGCATTGTTTTTATCCGAAGATACCACAGAACAACTGCTTTGGTCGGGAGTTTTCTGTGGTTTTTCTTTTGGGTCAAACAGGTCAGGCTCAAATCCTAAGTTGTATTCAATCCTTATTTTGTCAGGATAAACAATGACCTGATTTACATAGAGGTCAACAAGCTTTTTTGTTGTACTCAATGACCCTTTTCTGAACAAATCCTTTGCACGGTTAAATTCGGCTCTCAATGCCTTTTCGGTTATGCCCTTGGAGCTTAAAATAAGCTCGATTTTGTCAAGTTCATATAAAACCTTTTCTTTAAGCTCCTCACGCTCTGACAGCTTATCAAAGAGTATGTCGGAGCTGTTTTTTATTAGAAGCTCTGCAATAATGTCTATCTCCTTGTTAAGCTCCGTCAATCTTTGTTCTAACCTCGTCTTTTCACTCTTGAGTCCTTTGTTGCGTTCACTCAAATACTCTTTATAGCGTTTTACTACTTGAGGTATTATTTTTGGGTTAAACACAATATCCGAAAGACGGTCTAACACATATTGCTCAATGGCATCTCTGTTGATACCTTTGTTTGTGCACTTGACCTTTGAGCACTTTTTATTGCACCTGTAGTCAACATACTTTTTGCGGGTAGCAGTTGCTTGTCTGCTGTTTCCCGTGTAAGAAGACCCACATACACCGCACTTTATTTTACCGCTTAAAAGATATGTCTCTTTGGCGGTGTTTTTTGCTCCGTTCTTCCTACGCTGTGACAATATCTCTTGCACCATGTCAAAATCTTCCTTTGAAACAATCTGAGGCAATCCTCCCTCTATGCGTATAATCTCGCTTGGGTCTTTGTATTTATGACCGTTTCTCTTGCCGTCAATTGACTTTGAGGCGGATTTGTTGTAGATATAAACACCTGTGTATTTTTCGTTTTTCAATATGCCGTTTATTGAGGTTTTACTGAATCCTTCACCTCTTTTGGTCTTGTAGCCGTTAATATTAAGCTTTGTTAGTATCTCACTATATCCGCAACCATTCAAGAACATTGAAAAGACAGTCCTGATTATTTTTGCCTCTGATTCGTTCATACTCAGTTTTAGTGTAGTCTTGTCAACATCATACCCTAAAGGAGGTATACCGCCTGTGTGCAAACACTTATAAGCGTTTTCTTTTTTGCCCTTTTCAACTTCTCTTGCTAAATTCCGTGAATAGTACTCATTAAAGCCCTCTATAACAGACTCCAATATAACACTTTCAGGTGCATCAGGGTCAATATTTTCAATGACCGATTTTAAAACAATGTCATTTCTTTTTAAATACACTTTGTATAGTATGCTGTCGTTTCTGTTTCTTGCAAATCTGTCTAATTTATGGACTAAAACAATATCAAACGCTTTTGTGTTTGAGTCTTCAATCATTCGTTGAAATTCAGGGCGATTTGCTGTTGTTGCTGACTTGCCTCGGTCTATGTATTCACCGACAATAATTAAGTTGTTTCTCTTTGCATAGTCCCTACAAGCTCTTAACTGTGCATCAATGCTCTCCTCCCTCTGCAAGTCACTTGAATACCTCGCATAAATAACAACTCTGTTTCGGTCTTTCTGCTGTGACAAAACAAAATATCTCCCTTCTGAAATGTTTTTAAGCAGATATTCTTTAGATTTTCAATTCTGATGAATTTCACACAATCTCCAAAATTATCCGCTTTTGTAAGATATGAAATGCCCTCACAGATAGAAGTCAATGCTGTCCGTATATCCACTATACAATCAGTAAAGGCAATTTCAATGTTGTCAAATCGACTGTCTTTATTAGCGTACAAAATAACACCTCCTTATTCTATATTTTGCATGGATTATATTACATCTTTTACATTTAGTCAAATACGCCTTATAGTATTATTTATATTGACTGAAAGTATAGAGAATGGTATAATTAAACAAAATTTCAGGAGGGTTGAAAATGAAAGATAATTTAGAGAAAATTGTTCAGCGTATCGATGAATTAAAGGAGCGTTACAAAAACAAAGAAAGCAAGCACAAGCTTTTACTCGGAATAGCAGTTTTTATATTGAGTCCTTGTGCCTTTATCCTAAAACTTAACGGCAATGACATTGTTAAGATAATATTAGCTCTAATTGTCACCCTGATTATGTTTGATATTATACTGTTTGCTTCTCCCATTTTATTGCTGTATCATATTTGGTGCAGGTCGAGCTTAAAAACCTTCGGAAAGCTTTTTGTCACCTCTTTACTTGCCGTAATTTTTGCTGTCTGTTATGTAGGTGTAACACAGGAGACGGACACAGAAACGGAAAGTACTACCTCCTATTCAGAGGAAACAAAAGAACCTGTTACAGAGAGTAAGCACACGGAAAAACAAACGGAGCTTATAACCGAAATCACTACAAAGAAAGAATTAAACTCTGTTTATTCAAAATTGACTGATAAACAGTTTGCACTCCTTACAGAAATGATGGCAAAATCATTTTATTCGTTTTCTCTCTCAAAAGAAGAACATAAAACAGTGGAATCTGATTCTGCTGTAATGTCTTGTTTAACTCAAATATATTCTTACGCTTACGACAATTACTTTGAGTTAGACCCCGAATATAAAGAGGTCTTTGCAACAAAGTATGAGGTTGTTTCAAAAATATCAAACTATGAAACATTAAAAGAGAACTTTGCAATAGAGTATTATTTTGACAATAAGACTCAGAATTGGGTCTATACAATCAACTCTTACTCCCTTAATAAAAATGATGTCGTTGAATATGACGATAAATTATATATTGATGCAGAGGGATATTTAAATAAGGGCGTTATTGTTTATTGGTTAAATGACGGTGTAATGGAGGCTTCAGGCGAAATTAAAGACACTGCATATAACAAAGAGATTAACGGAACAACATACGCTTATGCAGTAAATATAGAATATTACGATGACCCCTATGCAAGCGGATGGACTGACGGAGAAATAATTTTAAGAGTAAACAAGAATTTTTCGGGCAAACCACTCTATTATGTCAATGTTCAGGATGCTAACCGAAAGATAATAAGAGAAGAAATTGACTTTAGCGGGTCAACAGTTTGGAAGCCTCTGAAAAGCTCAAAACCTTCAGTCGGAACAGAGGTGTACTCAGGTATAACTCATTCTAAGTCCTATGTTTTCACTATAGTTGGTATTGATATTTCAAGTGATTCTATGCTTGTCTCATATCCGAGTGGAACAACCGAGTATAAGTCATATTCGGCAATTATGAACAATGAGTATTTATTTGTTAAACTCTGATTACTCCCGCAAACCACTCCACCACCAAAACCAAAATAATTTTTGAATGACCCCGTGTCAGGTATAACGACTAAAAGACAGTACAGTTTTAATGCTGTGCTGTCTTTCTGTATATATGTCTCTCTATGTTTATCACTATAATGTTTATATAACACACTCTTTACTCCGCACTTTTCTCTCCTCTATGTCACCTGTGAATTTTAGCCGATACAAATTAACAACCTCGTGTATTTTAACGCTTTTACTAACAATAACCTTATTTTAAGCTCCATTTTTATCCTGTAAAATATTTGACTTGGTGCAGTCCTTTTCAGGGTGGAGGTGGTTTAAGGGTGGGGGCGTTTGTCAAGTATTATGAATAATAGTTGACAAACATATCAAGTTATGATAATATATGTGTGTATGCAGGAGGTAATACTATGGAAAAAGTATTCGGTTATGTTCGTGTAAGCACAGAGACTCAAGCTTCAGACGGTTACGGCATTCAAACTCAAAAGACAGCAATAAAGGACTATTGCAAAGAGAACAATCTTGAGTTGGTTAATATATTTGTTGACAGAGGCATTTCAGGCACAGTTATAGACAGAGACGGTCTTACAGAATTGCTCTCCTCTTTTAACGGCATCTGCAAAGTGGTTGTGCTGAACACAAGCAGACTTTGGAGGTCTGACACTGCAAAGGTCTTAATACAAAAGGCTATAAAAAGTGCTAATGCAGATGTTATCAGCATAGAGCAAAAAAACTACTCCATATATCACAAAGACCCTAACGACTTTTTAATCAACAACATGATTGAGCTTTTAGACCAATACGAAAGACTCAGCATTAACTTAAAGCTTGCTAAAGGCAGAAAGACTAAAGCAAAGTCTGGAGAAAAAGCCTGCGGTGTTGCTCCTCTTGGTTACAGGTGGAACTCTGATGCCGAAATTGAAGTTGACCCCGAAACAGCTTGTGATGTCAAGCACATATACAAGAAGTATTTGGAACTCGGCAGTATAGGCAAGCTGAAGGACTATCTTGACCAAAACGGATATACAACTAAAAGAGGCAATATGTACTCTAAACAGGCATTGTTAAATATCCTTACAAATGACTTTTACAAAGGTTATGTTACACACGGCTCTGTTCACATTAAAGGCAATCATAAAGCTATTATTTCCCCGATTTTGTTCAAACAGGTTGAGTCAAAATTGAGAGCAAACAAAAAGTACTGACAGTCAGCACAAACACTACCAACAGCATATTTTATTTTACAAAACAATTCCTTATAGTATAGTTATAACTATCAAGGAGTTGTTTTTTTGTGACTTCAAATAAAAAAGGTAATTCAGGACAGGTCAAATCTCAAGTGCGTGGGAGACCTGCGTGCAGTCCTGTTCAAAAATACGCTTACACCGAAAACAGTATGCACTGTTATAATGACCCCGATATGTCTTTTGTCGGAAAAAGGCTCAGGGAAGAACGCAACCGTCTACACTATACTCAAGAGGAAGTTGGGGAAATGATAGGTGTTACTCCTGCGTATATAGGACACATGGAAAGAGGAGAAAGAGGCTTTTCTATTGAAACTCTTGTTAAGCTCTGTAACTGTTATAAGGTCACTATTGACTATCTCTTTAAGGATGTCATAAAGCAGGACAAAAACAGCATAACGGAACAAATCAAGCTCTTGTTAAGAGATAAAGATGAGGAACAGCAAAAGGCTATTCTTGACATTATGAAAGCTGTTATAAGAAACATATAAAAATAGCGTTATGCTTGTGGTTGAGCATAACGCTATCTCTTTTTACAGTCTGTGTCTTCGTGGAGCTAAAAGCTTTACTTCTCTTGTATTGGGATTATAATAATACCCGTGACTTTTGAAGTCGTTTAACACCGATATGTAAGGTAAATTCAATTTTCGGGCAAAAAGCTCTAAACTCATCCGTGTTTTGTTATAATACTTCGCTTTGTCTTCAGGGAGCTTATCAAGCCACACATCAACAGATACCATACAATCACCTCATATACTATATATTATGTATATTATATCATATAACCACAATTTGTGTCAATATATATGGGTTAAGATTCTTTTTTATACATATCCGAGTATAGTCTGTCTGTATACTATTTTAATAAAAGGGTTGTCTATCTCTATGTTTGTGTGCTTTATAGGTGTTGTCCCTTCTCCGCCAAAGAAAAACAGTCCGCAAAAGCGGGCTGTTTTTCTTTGGGAGAAACGAAGCCTGTGCCGGTAACCGGCGTGGGGCGAACCGCCGAAGCGCCGCCTGTGGCGGATGAAGCAAGGCGGTGAGGTGAAGAAACAAGGAGCATAGCGCCCGCTCCAAGGGCGATAGGCGACTATGTTTCTGATGGGCCCGGCAGAAACCCTCGGAAGCGGCGGGGTTAGTCTGATGAGCAAACAGTCCGCAAAAGCGGGCTGTTTTTTCTTTGGGAGAAACGTCCTGTGTCTTGCAGAAAGTTCGGTCTGATGAGCAAAAGCGGGCTGTTTTTTGTTACGTAAAAAAACAGTTAGTTTTGCGGTGCATTATCAACGGATTTTGGTTGAAGATTATTTAATCTTGTGATAGAATAATTTATTATTTGCAAAGAGAGGTGTTCAGATGGCGGGATTAGGTGCCATGCTTATTGGTATGATAGGCGGAGGCATAGCAATGTTTTTATTTTTTCTGATGACGGTTACAGAGGCTGTCATTGTGTTTTTTGATGCCCGTTGCCATGGAATGAATGCGGTTCTCTGGGGCGTTATGGCGTTGTTGTTCAATTTTTACGGTTTGCCATTTTATATTTATGCAAGAGTCAAATCAGCAACGGTTATATGCAGTTCGTGCGGAGCGAAGGTTGGCAACAAAAACAACTTTTGCCCCAAATGCGGAACGGAAGTTCAGAAGTTTGATGACGGCGCTTTCTGTAAAAAGGTTTTAAAAATTGTGCTTATAGTTGCCGCTGTTTTTTACGGCGTTTCTGTCATATGGGTGGCATTAACGGGTATTCTGGATATATGATATGCGGTCTTTGAAAAGTTTTTTAAGAATATGTTTGTTGATTTCTTAACAGGAAGAAACTGATGCGATATACAACATATAATTGATCGTATATTTTGTCGAATGTTTAAATCTTGTGTTGTCTGCAAACAAATTAAAAGGGTGATAAATATGATTTTATCTATATGGCTCAACAGAATAACAGGTAAAGCGGTCAGAAAGACACTTTCTGCCCTTGAGGGAAAATCTCCCGAAATATACTTTCACGATTTTTACGGTGCGGTTGACGTTTCTCCCCGCAATCTCGTGATATGGTATATATTCAAAACCGATTCAGACCTTTCTCACGCAAAAGATTCGGGTTTCTGTAACGAAATTGAAAACCTGACGGCAGGTAATCTTATTGCCTGCGGCTATCCCGAAGATGCTTTTGATGCGGATGAAAACGGCAGAAAGGTATCTGTATGCTTTGCGTCACAGGAAGATGTCGACAGAAAAGCGGACGGGGATTACCGTCTTTATTTTCAGTAATTTTATCCCACCGGCGGTTGTTTCTCCCCACTCAACCGACGGTTTGTAGACTTTTTGAGGAATTACACCTATACTGTAACCGAAAGGAGGCACCATATGGATCAGGTGAAAATCGGAAAATTCATTGCCGAATGCAGAAAAAAAGAAAATATGACTCAGATGCAGCTGGCAGAAAAGCTGGGTATCACCGACAGAGCGGTATCCAAATGGGAAACAGGCAGAGCAATGCCCGATTCTTCGATTATGCTTGAGCTGTGCGGCATCCTCGGAATCAACGTTAATGATTTATTGTCAGGGGAGGTAGTGACAATGGAAAACTACAACAAGGAAATGGAAAAGAAATTGCTCGAACTGATAAAGGAGAAAGAGCAAGCGGACAAGAGATTGCTTACTCTTGAATGGATAATCGGAATCCTTTCGCTTATCATTATGATTGTGCCGTGCATTGTTGCATCATACTGTACGGATGCAGGCATAATTGAAGAGTGGAAGGCAGTGCTTATTATTTTCTCGGGAATGATTCCTGCCCTTGTCGGAATATTTTTTGCTATGAAAATTGAGCAGGTTGCGGGATATTATGAGTGCAAGCATTGCGGTCACAGATACGTCCCGACCTTCAAAGCGATCACTTTTGCACCTCATATGGGCAGAACGAGACATATGAAATGCCCCGAATGCGGCAAGAAATCGTGGCAGAAAAAAGTTATCAGTAAGGAAAAATCCGACTTATAATTCATAATGTATAAAATATAACCCTCTTGCGGAAAAATAACCGCAGGAGGGATTTTTTTGTGTACTGCAATAACTTTTGATGCGGGGAATTTTTATTTCGGGAGAAATCTTGATTTATCATATCACTATGACGAAGCGGTGACCGTTACGCCCGGAAATTTTCCGTTCCGATTCCGCAACGGGGAAGTGTATGAGAATCACTTTGCGGTTATCGGGATCGCAACCGTTGTTGAGGGGTATCCGCTTTATTATGATGCCACCAACGAAAAGGGTCTGAGTATTGCAGGTCTGAATTTTCCTGATAATGCGGTTTATAATCCCGAATCAGAGTCTGCGGTCAATGTCGCACCGTTTGAACTGATTCCGTATATACTCGGCAAATGTTCAACAGCCGACGAAGCGTATTCTGAAATCAAAAAGCTGAATCTGTGGGATATTCCGTTCAGCAATAATTATCCGCTGACACCACTCCATTGGATTGTATCCGATAAAAAACGTTGCTTCACTGTCGAGCCGACGGCAGACGGACTGAAGCTTTATGCCAATCCCGTCGGAGTGCTCACCAATAATCCGCCGTTTGATTATCATATGCACAACCTGGCCAATTATCTGAATCTCTCTGTAGACGAGCCCGCCGATAATCCGAAAAATCATACAATAAAAAGGTATTCTCTCGGTCTGGGCGCATACGGTTTGCCGGGAGATTTGTCGTCCGCTTCAAGATTCGTCAGAGCAACGTTTGCGAAAATTCATTCCGAATGCAGTGATGACGAATATGAAAACGTAAATCAGTTTTTTCATATTCTCGGGTTTACAGAGCAGGTGAAGGGTCTTTGCAGACTTTCTGACGGCAAATCAAATTACACCGTTTACTCATCCTGCTGCAATACCGACAGAGGAATATACTATTATATAACTTATGATGACAGAAAGATAAGGTGTGTTGATATGAAAAAAGAGGACCTGAACAGCGAAAAAATTGCGGTGTATCCGTTGAAAATGGAAAAAAGATTTTTTGAATAAAACTAAAAAACGTAAAAATATAATCTTTTTTAAAAACTTTTCAAAAAAGTTTTTTATGACGATTTTGTCACACAGAAACACTTATATGAGCATTATATATAAAAGATGAATAGAATAATCATGGCTGATAAAAGGTTTTTGTGCAACATTGTGAAAACATCGCGAAACACACGGAGGAGTTGAGAATAGGGGCAAAAAATATTGAAAAAAGGTGTTGACAAATGGGAATGAATTTGGTAATATATCGGAGCGCTCTGAAATACAGCAGCGCACCGCACCTTGAAAATTAAACAACGAGAAGA
>JAFVVQ010000026.1 GCA_017502085.1 Clostridia bacterium
AACATCTCTTCGTGCTGTTTGCAAAACAGTTTCGGAGTGTCGTTTATGGGGAAATATCTAAGTTCAAGAGTTTCATTGTTATCGCAATAAAGTTCACCGCCGATAACTGAAAGTTCGTATGCAATACAAACACTCTGATATTTATCACCGTTGGGACAAACAGCATCAGTGTCGGTATAAACACCAATAAGCTTACCCACTTCAACATCCAAGCCGGTTTCTTCTTTTACTTCACGGACTGCTGCCATTTCAGGAGTTTCACCCAATTCAAGAGCACCGCCGGGAAATCCCCACATATTACAATCGCCACGGCGTTGTAACAGCACTTCACCTTGCTCGTTGAATATACAACCGCCTGCGTGAACTAAGATTATTTTTTCGTGACCGACTTTTTTGCGAATCCATTGTATGTAATTTTTTTGACTTTTATTTTTATTAAACACAACAAAACATCCTTTTATCGCTCTGACTTTAACAAAGCATAATAACAAGCATCACAAATACCCTGATTATTCCAATCGGAACTACGCAGTGTTCCCTCATATTTCATTCCACATTTCTGCATCACTTTACCTGAATATAGATTTCTCGGATCGTGTCTTGCTTCAATGCGGTTTACATCTACTACATCAAACAAGAAATCCATAACCGCCTTAAGTGCCTCTGACATTATTCCTTGATGCCACCATGCTCTGCCAAGACAATAGCTGATTTGCGTTGATGAAACCTCTTCGTTCATAAAACCTACAGCGATAGCTCCAATCGGTTCGTCGCCGTTTTCTTTCAAAACAATACCCCAATGATAATATTTTTCGTTTGAATATTGTTTTACCCAATCATCTATTATCCTTTGGCTTTCTTCTTGATTTGAATGAGTTTTCCACATCAAAAACTTTGTGACTTCCGAATCGGATGCCCAATTCCTAAACATTGCGGCAGCATCTTTAGTTTCATATCGTCTTAAAATCAATCTGTCTGTTTCTAACCTTTGCGTTCCGCAATGCTTCATATTTGTCACTCCTTCAAAATCGATATTTCTGAATTTAATTATAATTCCCTGCAACAGATTTTGCAACACTTGAATTGACGGGAAATCAGATATATAATTTCAGTATATGACAACCCAAACAAATCGTATTTGTTCAAGAAAACATTTTCGTTTGCAGATATAATTGTGTTGTAGAAATCGATTTTTACAATCAATCTGAACACAGGAGAATGTATTATGGAGAACACAGAACTCATATTCAAAGCCGTTGAATTTGCAAAACAAAATGCAGCCGATAACGAAATATCCGTTGAAGACGTTGCCGCAAACGCAGGCTTTTCCATTGATTATTTCAATCGCATATTTCTCACTCACACGGGATTTACCGTGACAGCGTATATGAATTATGTCCGTTTAAAAAATGCAACAAAATTGCTTCGTACCACAGACAAATCCGTTTTGGATATTGCTCTTGAAATCGGTTACGATTCTCACGAAGGTTTTACAAAAGCATTCAAGAAAAAATACAGAGTTACTCCGAGCGAGTACCGTTCCAAAACGAAAAATCAGATAATGTATCTCGGGGAGATAACAGACAAAACTGTTGCTGCCCGTTTCATTCACAGCAACCCGGATTTTCAACTCGTTGATTCCGACATAGTCATTGATTATCTTCTTGAAAAAGATGCAAAGCGATACGGTTATTTTTGCACAAAAATAAAATATTGCGGTCTTGAAATAGCCGCACCAAATGGTAATTTTGAAAACGGTTTTATCGGAATCGGTGATGACGGGAACGGTAAAAGTTATCTTGAAATTATGACGGATGGTTTTAAACTTTTATCGGAATGGATAAAACGATTTCCTCAAAGAAAAACATTTTATTCAATGAAAGACGAAACAGAAATTTATGAAATTCTGAAGTCTTACGGAGTTGAAGAAAAGCTGAAAGCAACACCGCAAGCGTTATATTTTGGTGAACCGATTGAAGCAAAACTGCCCGACGGAATTGTTATCCGTTTGCTGAATCCTTCCGATAAAAAATCAATTCTCAAATGGGCAAACGGTAAAAAAGACGGTTATATAAATCATCTGCTCAATGATAAAGATTATCTTGATGAAAACAATCTTGAATACGGCGTTTTTGAAAACGGAGAATTGATTGCCGTTGCCGGATGCGGTATTGATGAAGTTCACGGAATGCGGCTCAACAACTGCTGTGCAATTCGCTTTGCCAACGGCCAAGAAAACGAAAACTTATATCGCACAATATTTGCTTTCGTAACCAATGATATATTGAACAAAGGTGCGTTGCCCTTTGATGATATTCAGCACGGCGAATATGCAAAAACTCACGGAAATTTCACTTCTGTTGATTACGGATATGAAATTGTAAACAGAAGATACGACATAATTTAATTTTACAAACAGTTTCAGCCTGCGGATTTTTTATAATTCCACAGGCTGATTTTTATATAAATCTTTATTGATAAACACCTTGTTTTACTGCTTGCTCATTCTTTAGCAAGCAGTAAAACCTACGTAGGATTTGCATTTTTTGCTTTGCCAATTGCACAGTTTTACACCTGCCACTAAATTGGCAAGCAAGGCAAATGTGGATACAACCTTGCCAAAAGTTGCTTGCAAATCGTTCTGGGTTCACCCATTCACATTCTTTGCAAGCAGGGCAAGTGTATAGATTAACTGTATAGAGGAACCTTTCAGAAAAAACTAGTCAGTTGACGGTATTTATTGTGTTAAACATAATAATCTGAAAGGGTTTGAACATTTATGAAAAACAATATTAAATCTTGTGAATTCAACATTGACACCGCCTGTGTTGAAGTGAAACTCACCGACGGCTCAATGGTGTCAATCGACTGCATTGCCGTTGAAAACGAATACACAAACAATATGTACGAAACATCGGAACTTGATTATCTTATCTACAACGAACCGTTAAGCTATGTTGAATTGCTGTTAAGTGGCAAGATGGAAGAATATCTGCAAAATAATACTGACTATACTCCATTATCTGATATGAGATAAAATTTCAGCCGACAACATCATTTTAAATGGTGTTGTCGGCTATCTTTTTGTCAGTGCAAATGAAATTATACTTTTAAAATTAGCCTTTGTATGTACCTTTTACTTGGCATAGTAATACCAATGGGGATGTACATTTTTAACGCATATAAAATGGTGGCGTTTATTACTTTATAAGTCTTATGAGTTCGTGGACCGACTCATACCGTTCGTCGTTACTTTTACATCCGGTTACAACAGCAATATATTCATCACCATCAATATCAACAACAGCAATCAAACAGTTTCCGGCCTTTGCGGTTGTTCCTGTTTTTAAACCAACAGCTTGCGGTAAATAGTATTTGCTGTCAGGTTGCAACAAAGCATTTGTATTATGCCAAGTAATATTTTCACCCGAATCGAACACAACATATTTACTTTGACATGAAACAATATTTCGTATTTCGTCTATTTGAATAGCATAAGCCGAAATCAATGCTAAATCATAAACCGTTGAATATTGGTTTTCAATATCCCATCCGTCGGGATTAAGAAAATTACTGTTTACTGCACCGATACTGACAGCAAAATCATTCATCAATTTTGTGAAATATGTAACCGCTTCGTAATCGCTCATACCGGTATTTCCTGAAACTTCTCTGGCCACATTTACAGCAACGGTATAAGCTGCATCGTTACCTGAACACATAAGCATACCCGTTAATAAGTCACGAAGATTTAATCTGTGTCCCGGTTTAATCAAGCAAAGGCTTGAACCTTTTGGAACAAGCCTTTGTTCTGTTCCAACTGTAAAAACCGTATCGGGTGGAACATATTTCAAAGCTGTACAAGCAGTTACAATCTTTGTCAGACTTGCAGGATATATTTTGTTATCAACAGACTGTTCATAAAGACATTCCATTGTTTTTGCATTAAAAAGACCCGCACAAGTTGCTGAAACCGAGTTTTGCATTGTTACGGAATTAGTTTCTGTTGTTGCAGGAATCGTTGATGTTTCTACCGTTGTAGATAAAGCGGTCGTTTGGGTTATGCCGACTGTTGTAATAGGCTTTTGAAATATTGTTGTTGCGGAAACATTAAGCTTTGAAGTTTCAAATTCAGCAAAAACCGCTTCGGTACTTTGAATATACGATGTTTCAACAGTTATATTCTGACTGCGTATTTGGCAACCCACTACAAAACTTAATGATAAACAACAACACACAATACACAGTATTTTAATTTTGAATTTCATAAAATGTGATTTTTACTCCTGAAACATCTTTCTCATAACGGCATTGTCTTCTTCAGACAAAAAGAAGTGTCCGGGAATATAACCTGTTCCGAGATTAGGCTGATAAGAAAAATCCATAACCAAACCGTTTTTCAGAATAACAGATGCTTCGACATATACTTGATTATCAATGCCGCTTTGCTTATATTCCTCTCTTGCCTCATTCAACCATTCGGGGTCGCCCGACAAAGCATTTTCTCTGATATAAGGCTTTAATGCCATAGTGATATTGAAAAAAGATTGAATATCAGATATATCCGTGATACTGCCTTCACTCTTTTTTACAATCAGCGTTCCGTCAGGCTTTTCTATTTGATAGTCAATTCTCGCAATGTCATCAGCAGAAAGAACATTGAACACCTTGTAATTATCGGAATAGCCGAATCCTTCTTCTGTGAAATTCGTAAAACGGAATAAACTGCAATGACCTTTTCCTCGAACTATAATAACTGCATCGCAGTTTACAGGTTGATAGTAAAAAACTTCACAGCCTGCAATAGCTGGTTCTTGTGAACAGGGAGTTGAAAGAACATCTTCCGAATACGGTCCAATCTCGGTGATTGAACCTATAAATTCGCCGAAATCTGATTTCTGTAAATTTTTTCCGATTCCGTAAGATGTGTATTCACTTTCAGGGATTTGTTCATACAAACGATTCCCTTGCAAAATAACATTTACGTGTTGCAATTCATCTTCACCATAATAATCCAAATCCGGGTCTAAAGGTGAAGCATTAAACAATGAAATTTGTATTTCATCATTATTAAGCATAGTATGATTTTTTTCATCAGACAGAGTGTTCTCATTTTTTATCGGAGAATCAGCAGTTTCGGTATTTACAGATGAAATAACATTTTCGTTGTCAACAGAAGGTGCAATGTTTCTGCTGTCTGATAATATCGGACCGGCAACTATTGCTGCCACCATTATCACAGTGAAACAAGCCGCAAGCGAAGCGGTAATTTTTATTGTATTTTTTCTTTTTTGGTTTTGTTCTGAAATGTATTTTTTTCTGCGTTCAAACAAACTTTTAACCATTTCATCAGAACTCTTCATTTTCAAAACCCTCCTTTTCAAGTTTTGATTTCAACGATTTTTTTGCACGGTATAAAAGATTTTTGATTTGGCGTTCGCTCTTTTTTAAAACGATTGCTGTTTCTTTATTTGAAAAATTTTCAAAATATACAAGCCAAAGCACATTTCTGTATTCAGGCATAAGATTATAAAGAGCTTTATGAACAATAATTTTGCGTTCTTCCTTTATATATGATTCTTCAAGGCTTTGCACCTCTGTCAGATAATTCTCGAAATCTTCTACAGGTGCATTTAACATTTTAGAATTATGCCTTATATAGTCTACGGCTATATTTCTGCCTATAGCATATAACCAAGACTTGAATGTGCTTTTACCTGAAAATTTCGGCTTTTTTGTTATAAGTCGAAAAAATGTATCTTCCGTCAATTCCTCGGCAATGAATATATTGTTTACATAACCGTTTAAATAAAGAATAAGACCATCCTTGTAATTATTAACGATTTCAATTATTCCGTTATCATCACCATCAAGGAAACGGCGGTAGCTACTTGCACCGTTATCCATTGATTTGCTCCTTCCTGAAAGGGAGAATTGTTGTTGTCCTTTCATCTGTTAGTCGTATAGGAACGAAAAAAGTCTCACATTTATTATAGTATTCTTTTGAGATAAGTCAAAAAAATCCCGCTAATGGAAACTGTCCATTAACGGGATTAATTAGTATATCGTATGAAGATATTTCACAGCAATTTTATTTACGGTATATAAGTTGCCAATTCGTGATAAAACATATCATAAGGATTTTCAACACCATCCAAATATATGCCTGTAATATCCATTCCGAGAGAATTATCATCAACTCCCATAGGATTAAAATATGTGTTATCAGGAGCAATAATTATTTCATAAAAAGAAGCATATACATAGACCAGTTTTTCTCCTTTGTGTTCTTCAAGATACTTGCCGTAACCGTCAAACCATTTTGCGCCAAACATAGGAGTATTATAGATTTCACCATTTTCTTTGAAGAGAGTAATTATAGCAATAAGTTTGTCACCGTTGTAAACAAGATAGTCACGGTAATTCTGTCTTATTTCAAAAGATTTTCCTTCTGTTCCGTCGTAATAAACATGGCTATAACCCTTTTCCGATATTTTGATGTTGTCTACAGGAGTTCCGCTTGAGGCTAAACTGCTGATAATACTGTTGCCGTTTATCTCAAAATATGCTTTTGCTTCTTTGTCGGTTATAGCTTCTCCGGTGAGCGCAATACTTCTGTCAAAGGGCAGAGCAGGTATATACCACAAGCTGCCGACACCACCGTCTGAAAATGAACCTCCAGCAGGCGGTGTTTCTGAATTATATCCTGATGTTGATTGCTCTTTTGAAGGAATAATTGCTTGAGTTACAGTTTGATCTTGAGCTGAGTTCATAATAGTTGATGATTCTTGGTAATTGTTGTGTGTAGATTCAACATTATTACCTTCTTGTGACGAAGGATTTGCTAACGAGAGAGAATTGAAATCAATCCAACCGCCTTTCCAAAATCCTATACCTAAAACACCAACGACAACAAAACAACTTACAATGGATGAAATACGAATCATTTTCTTTTTCTTTGCTATTTGCTCTTCGTCATATTTATCTCTGCGTGATAAAACATTATCAGCAATTTCATTATAATTCTTCATATTCAAAACCCTCCTTTTTGAGTTCTGATTTCAATGAGCCTTTTGCTCTGTAAATAAGATTTTCAATCTGACGTTTATTCTTTTTCATTATTACTGCAGCATCGGTGTTGGAAAATCCCTCAAAATAAATCAAATACAAAACTTGAAAATGCTCAGGTTTTAATTTACGCATTGTTTGATGAAGCAAAATTTTTTGTTCTTTAACAAGATACTCTTTTTCAACATTTGATTCTTCCGATAAATAGTCGCTGTAAGCATCAATAGAATCGAAAGAATACTTTGATGTGTGTCTTAAATAATCGAGAGCAACGTTGCGAGCAATTGTATAAAGCCAAGTTTTGAATGAACTCTTCCCAGAAAAACGAGGTCGTTTTGTTGCTAATTTAAAAAAGGTTTCTTCCATTAAATCCTCTGCGATAAAAATGTTGTTCACATAACCGTTTATGTAAAGAATCAAACCGTCTTTATATTCTTTGATTATTTCTACTATTCCTGTGTCATCACCATCAAGGTAACGGCGGTAGCTACTTGCACCATTATCCATTGATTTTGCTCCTTTCCGAAAAGCGTGTGGTTATTGCCTTTCATCTGTTAGACGGAAAAAATCATGAAAACTCTCAATGATTTTATTTTAATAATTATATCATACTGAAAACAACAAGGACAACATTATTTATTTCACCCCTCTTGACACCGTAGAAAATCTGATATAAAATAACAACGAACATTTGTTTGTTATTAAAATTAAAATATTTTTATTTTTTCGTCAATTTTCAGGAAAAATTTTTGCATTTTTGCTCCATAATAAGTGAGGGCAAATATTTTTTAATTTTTTTGAATTTGTAGGAAAAATATATTCAGTTTCATTCCATATAAAGTGAGTGGGTATCTTCTGAAACAATAGTTTTTGAACAAATTGTAAATTATTTGAATATCAGGAAAAATTTGTTCCGTTTCATTCCTTTATAAATGAGAGGATAAAAATTCTTCGTAGTGAGGTGATGCAATTATATCGGACAACCCTAAAAACAATTATGTTGTTAAACTCCCGAATCAGATAATAACCATTCCGCAGGACAGTCATCTTGCGTGGCTTCCGTTGTTTTACGCTCTCCCCAAAGAGCTTGTAATAAAACGGAAGGATTATCTGAACATTCCGAGAAATCCGTATGAAGTTCTTTACACTGATAAATACGATTATCTCATCAACGATGATGTGTTTCTTCAACTAATATGGGAATCGTATGCGTGGTCGGTGTGGCAGTTCATTCAGGTTCCCCGCCGTGACGGTTACGGCAATATACCCGGCAAGTGGACAGATTATTCGGGTGACTTTCCGCTGTGGCGGTTGTGCTTTGTGATTCAGAATTACTTCCGAAAGAAATTTGAATACGAGATGGACTGGAGTTTTCAGAAACTGTATTTGATGCCGAAGGAAATGAAAATTCCGTGGCTTACATATCAACAGTTCAGCAATCTTATCGGCAACCTTACGGATATGATTGTTGAAGAACAGAACTGGCAACCGATGATTGATGAGATTTGGAATAACCGTCAGATGGAGGATTACAGCGAACGTAAAAGCACATACAAAAGAGATTTCATCAACAAGTGGTATTGCTCGTGGAATAAAAAGAAAAGTCCGATTTTTCTTGATGAAGCAATCAAATCAGGCGAAGAAATCAGCGAAGAATTGCTCGTTCAGTTACCGTCACCCCGAGATGATTTTGAAACAAGGATTCTTTCAAAGCAAAAAGTCGAAGCATTCTTTGAAACGCTCGACGGAAAAGACAAACGGATTTTGCAGATGCGAATGGACGGTTGCACTCTTGAACAGATTGCAAAATTTGCGGGATACAAAACACCGAGTGCAGTTTACAAACGCATTCAGAAAATTGCAACAGCATACGAAGATTTTGTTTCAAAGAAATACGGAGAATTTTTGGACATCCACTCAAAGAAAAAGAAGAAAAATAAACATGCAGACAAAGACAGTCACGATTAATTTCGTGGCTGTTTTTTGATACCCGAAAGGAGGATTTTAGAAATGAGACGATAGAAATGTTCCAAACGACCAACGCATCATTTTGAGAAAATGCATCGGAAAACACGGTGCTTTTCACGGTTCTTGACCTGAGAAAAAATTATAAAAAACAGCCGATATCCGGCAGAAAGGAGAAATTATGAAAACAGGATTAACAAAGCGTCAGAAAGATACTGTTATCTGCTTTAACGAAGAAAGCGACATCATTGATGTTCGGACACACAATACGGATTTGAGAAACAGACTTCTGGAATTCAGCGAGCAATATCCCGACTGTTGCAAACTAACAGACGATGACGAACACGGCGGAATGCTTTTTGAAATTATCAAAGGCAGATTGAGTTTCAGACTCACCGCACCGTATTCGGAAGAACGCAGAAACAATTTGAGCGAAAATGCGAAAAAACACGGCATAAATCACGGCATAAAAATTGATGAAATGGTTTGATTGAATGTGAGGTTGTTTTATATGTATGCGTGTGCTATAATCATCTCGACAAATAAGAATTTGTCGGACAGTCAGGAAAATGTATATTTAGTAGAATAAGGTGATTTTTTGGAGTTTAATTTAAAAACTGAAGGCTGTGCCTGTGGCAAACAGCATTTGTTTAATT
>JAFVVQ010000027.1 GCA_017502085.1 Clostridia bacterium
CCCGGCAAAGCAAGAAACCCCGAAGAACTCATGGCAGATATTGACAAGGCTTTCAGTCTTATTCCCGGCAAAAAGAAGCTCAATCTTCATGCCAGCTATGCAATTTTTGACGGCAACAGAGCCGACAGAGACGCTCTTAAACCCGAGCATTTCGCAAAATGGGTTGAGTTTGCAAAAGCAAGAAACATCGGCATTGACTTCAATCCCACGTTCTTTTCACACGAAATGGTAAAAGACGGTCTCACCCTTTCATCCCCCGATGAAAACGTCAGAAAATTCTGGGTTGAGCACGGAAAACGCTGTGTTGAACTCTCTGATTATTTCGCAAAAGAAACAGGTTACCCCTGCGTTATGAATATCTGGATTCCAGACGGATACAAGGATATCCCCGCAGACCGCCTTTCTCCCCGACTCCGCTTCAAGAAGTCGCTTGACGAAATTCTCGAAACTCCTTACGACAAATCGAAGGTTTTCATCACCCTCGAATCAAAGGTGTTCGGCATCGGTCTTGAAAGCTACACCGTCGGCTCAGCTGAATTCTGCCTCAGTTATTCCGCAAAGGCAGGTATTGTTCCGCTGATGGATAACGGTCACTACCACCCCACGGAGCTTGTTTCGGACAAGATTTCTTCACTCCTCGCATTCAATGAGAAGATTGCTCTGCACATCACAAGAGGTGTGCGCTGGGACAGCGACCACGTTGTTCTTTTTGATGATGAAACAAAAGAAATTGCAAAGGAGATTGTCAGAAACGGTGCGCTTGACCGAGTTTTCATTGCAACCGACTATTTCGATGCTTCCATCAACCGCATCAGCGCCTGGGTTACGGGCGTACGCAACGTGCAGAAGGCTCTGCTTTTCGCAATGCTTCAGCCTGATGCAAAAATGAAAGAGCTTCAGGACACTGCAGATTTCACTTCCCTTATGGTGCTTTCCGAAGAAGCAAAGACCCTGCCTTTCGGAGATATCTGGGCAGAATTTCTTAACAGACAAAAGGTTGAATCCGATTATCTGAATATAATCAAAGAATATGAAGAAAAGGTTTTGGTGAACAGAAAATGAAAAACATTATGGATGCACCCTTCCTCAAGGGTATGATGAAGACAACCGCAAATATGTACCGCATGGGTTGGGACGAAAGAAACGGCGGTAACATCAGCATGATGCTTGAAAACGAAGAAGTTGCAGAGTATCTCGACATCGACGCTCCCATCAGAGATATCGAAATGGGCTTTGACGCAAAAGTGCTTGCAGGCAAAATCTTTATCGTTACAGGCACAGGCAAATACTTCAAGAACATGGAAGATGACCCCGAAAACAACCTCGGCATCATCAGAATTGCGGAAAACGGCACAACTGCTCATCTTCTCTGGGGTTACAGTGACGGCGGCAGACCCACATCCGAGCTTCCCGCTCACCTTATGAGCCACATTTCCAGACTCTCCAAAAATCCCGAAAACAGAGTCATTATGCACTCACATCCCACAAACACTCTCGCTATGACATATGTTCACGAACTCAGCGAAAAGAAGTTCACACATTCTCTCTGGGAAATGTGCACCGAGTGTATGGTTGTTTTCCCCGACGGTATCGGCATCCTCCCCTGGATGGTTTGCGGCACTAACGAAATCGGTATCGCAACCGCAGAAAAGATGAAAGAATTCAGACTCGTTGTATGGGGTCAGCACGGTATCTACGGCTGCGGCAAGGACCTTGACGAAGCCTTCGGTCTTATCGAAACAGTTGAAAAAGCTGCTCAGCTTTATATGATGACCGCTCACCTTCCCAGAGTCAACACAATCACAGACCCCGACCTTGTTGAAATTGTCAAGGCTTTCAAGCTTGAAGACGTTTACAGAAGAGATTTTCTCAATCTTTAATCACTGATATTATCCGCATTTACCATAAAAACAAACATTAATTGGAGGCAAGCATTATGGCTAACAGATTTGTACTCAACGAAACTTCCTACCACGGCAAGGGCGCTATCGCCGCCATTGCTGACGAATTCAACGCAAGAGGCTTCAAGAAGGCTCTCGTTTGCTGCGACCCCGACCTCATCAAGTTCGGCGTTGCCGACAAGGTTTTCAACGTTCTCAAGGGCGCTGACATTCCTTACGACGTATTCAGCACAATCCAGGCTAACCCCACAATCGAAAACGTTCAGGCTGGTGTTGAAAGCTTCAAGGCAAGCGGCGCAGACTGCATCATCGCAGTAGGCGGCGGCTCATCAATGGATACCGCAAAGGCAGTCGGTATCATCATCGCTAACCCCGAATTTGCTGACGTTCGTTCACTCGAGGGCGTTGCTCCCACAAAGAACAAGTGCGTTCCCATCATCGCAGTTCCCACAACCGCAGGTACTGCTGCTGAAGTTACAATCAACTACGTTATCACCGACGCTCAGAACAACAGAAAGATGGTCTGCGTCGACGTTCACGATATCCCCGTTGTTGCGGTTGTTGACCCCGATATGATGTCAACAATGCCCGCAGGTCTCACCGCCGCAACAGGTATGGATGCTCTCACTCACGCTATCGAAGGCTACATTACCAAGGGTGCCTGGGAACTCAGCGATATGTTCCACATCAAGGCTATTGAAATCATTGCAAAGAGCCTTCGCGGCGCAGTTGCAAACACAGATGAAGGCAGAGAAGGTATGGCTCTCGGTCAGTACGTTGCAGGTATGGGCTTCTCAAACGTAGGTCTCGGCATCGTTCACTCAATGGCTCATCCTCTCGGTGCTCTCTATGACACACCTCACGGCGTTGCAAACGCTATCATTCTTCCCACAGTTATGGAATACAACGCACCCGCAACAGGCGAAAAATACAGAGATATCGCCAAGGCAATGGGCGTTGAAGGCACAGATGCTATGACTCTCGAAGATGCACGCAAGGCTGCAATCGATGCAGTAAAGCAGCTTTCAATCGACGTCGGCATCCCCGCTGACCTCAAGGAAATCGTTAAGGCAGAAGACGTTCCCTTCCTTGCACAGAGCGCATTCGATGATGCTTGCCGTCCCGGTAACCCCAGAGACACAAGCGTTGAAGAAATCACCGCTCTTTACAATTCTCTTATCTGATTATAAACAGACAAAAACAAGCCCCAAGGTTTTCATACCTTGGGGTTATCTTTTTATATCATATCCGTTTCGGTAAGCTCACCGTTTAAATAATTGAACGTTCTGACTTCAAATGCACCGAACGAAACGTAGAACGTCTTGTTTCCGATTATAAAATCCGTTTCTGCAGGTTTATCCGATGAATTGAACAGACGGATTTTTATGCCGTTTTCTGTTTCGCAGAATCTTGAAAGAATAATATCGTGATTGGTAATCTCTGCGGCGGTTTCTTTCTTTTCTCCCAGACCCGAGGGGAAGAATGAAAGCGCAATCGGAGGCTGATTGAAAATCTCCGACTGCATATCGATATATGCAGTATCCGCAGTCAGTCTGAAATCAAATTCACGCTCGCCGATATCGATTCTGTCGTGCGAACGGTCACCGTATGCGAGGGGTCTGTCACCGATGGGATGCGCGGAATTAACAGGTGTCCTCAAAAGAGATATGTTGAGTTTTCCGCCGTCGGCACTGCCGCCGTAGGTACCCTTATTGATAACTGCAAGAGATTTTCCGTCTTTGAAAATACCGCACCATTTCTGGAATACGGCTTCGTCTCCGTTTGTTCGGAGAGTTTCCGTACCGAATGCCGTCTGACCTCTGAATTCGGGTGAATCAAGGGTCGAATCAAACGTAAGCTTATAGAATCTGCTGCTGTTGTTTGAAATCATTCTTACTTTTATATCAACGTAATTTCCGTTCTTCGGAATCGTATAAGTAACAACCGCAAAGGAATCGGCATAGCCGAAAATTGCCTGGATCTTAAGACGCACGTCACCGTTTTCAATAACTCTGACGTTTTCAAGGGTTTCTTCGGGATAACCGTTCAGACAGTTAGCTTTTTCATCGCTGAGCAAGGTGAATTCACCGATTCTGTCCTTGAATCCGTCGGTACGCATTCCCCACGGGTCTTCGTCATCGGCAAAAACGGTTATCTTCGCACTTTCAGGCTTGAGCATATCGGTACCGTTCACACGGTATTTATCGATAAGACCCATCTTTTTGCTGATAAGCACCTGCATTGTGCCGTTATCAAAAGTAAAATGTTCGTCTGTCTGAGGGCAAGGAGCAATCTGACGCATCGGATAATTTTCAACGTGAAGTTCACAGTCAAAGCGGTTGATACTCATCGGCTCAAGCTCCGCTCTGAAGCATACCTTCTTGCGCCAGTCAAGGCTGAAGGTACAGGATTCTTTCTCATTCTGTGCGGGAAGATAATTACCCTTACTGTCCCTGACAGAAATCATCGTAACCTCGTTTTCATTCCAGTTCTGATCCTGAAGCTGGAATTCCACTTCGATATCACGCATTACTTTATAGGGATGCGGATTGAAAACAAGAACGGGAATTTCGCCCTCTTTTGCCTTGGGCTGACCCTCGCAAAGCTTGAAAAATGCCTTGGTTTTATATTTTTCGGCAATTTCACTGCCGTAGGAAAGCATACGCAGACTGTCTTCCTCAACCGCTTTGATGCTCGAACCGGGCAGAATATCGTGGAACTGACAGAAAAGAAGCGATTTAACGGCCCTTTCAAGCTCCGCTTTATCGTATTCAACACCGCTGAGTGTAAGCATTCTCTCGCAGACGGCAAGTTCGTTTTCAAGCCTTCTGTGAGCCTGTTTGATGCGTACCATCGAAGTGTAGCATCCGACCATAGTATAGTTGAACGATTCATCAAACGGCTTGAGCACCGTTTTGTCAATACGGTCAAAATATTTCTCGCACCACGAATGGGTGATACCTTTTTCGGGGTGCGTTTTCATATAACCGGCAATCGTCTGCAAATCTTCTCTTGATGGTCCGCCGCCGTGGTTTCCGATACCCCAGAGCATCATATTGATGCCGTCACCGTATTCGCGTTCAAACGCACGCTCAAGTTTTCCTGCAATTTTTCCCTTGCCCGAATTATATCCCTGATTGGTCTTATGAGCGATGATTTCGCTTCCGTCAAAGCCCTTCCAGATAAAATCGTGGTCAACCTCAAGCCACGAGGGGCGCATAAACACATAATGCTCATAACCGCATTTTTTGAGTATCTGAACAAGACCTCTCGAATGACCGAAGGGGTCAAAATTGATTGCGGTATACGGTCTGACTCCGAATTTTTCTTTGAAATAGGAAAGACCCGTTTCGATCTGACGGATAAAGGATTCTCCGCACGGCATAACGCAGTCAGGCTGAAGATACCATCCTCCCATAATGCGCCATTTGCCCTCTTTGACAAGCTTCTGAATCCTCGAGAAAAGCTCGGGTTCATTTTCCTCAACCCATTCATACAGGACAGATTCATTATGGTTGAACACAAAATCGTCGTGCTCCTCGCAGAAATCCGCCGCAACGCGGAAAGTCGAAATGGCCTCTGCAATACCTTCGGGCTTCTGCCAGAGCCAGACGGGGTCAAGATGTGCATTGCAGATGAGATGTAACTCTTTCATAGTTTCACCTTTTATATTTCGGGTCTGAACGTGGGCATAAGCTGAAGCTTGAAAAGATTCGCCTTATGCTTTCTGTCGATAAGCTCTTTCTTTGCAGGATCATCGATTTCGCCCGTACGGATATATCTGTCAAGTTCAGCGTAGGTAAAACCGAGATTTTCTTCGTCGGTTTTGCCGCAGAGACCGTCAATCGGAACTTTGTCGACAAGCACATCGGGAAGACCGAGCAATCTTCCGATTTCCTTGACTTCGGTTACAGTCAGATTTGCCATCGGAGAAAAATCGCCTGCCGCATCGCCGTATCTCGTTGAATATCCCACCCAATCCTCGGAAAGATTGCAGGTATTGACAACTCTGCCGTTAAGCGACTGACTGACCGCATATACGGTTGACATCCTGATTCTCGGAGGAAGATTTGTTCTTGCCTGAACGGAGATTTCAAGATTATCGGGAATGCTTCCGAGAAGACCGTCGACAGCATCCTTGATGTTGACCTCGAAATGCTTTATGCCAAGGTGATTGACAAGCAGATAAGCCATATCGATATCGTGCTGTTCACCCTGAGGCATAAGCACACCGATGACTCTGTCCTTGCCGAGAGCTTCAACACATAATGCAGCGGCAATCGAACTGTCCTTACCGCCCGAAATACCGAGAACGGCATTGCATCCCTTACCGTTTTCTTCAAAGAAATTTCTTATCCATTCAACACATTCATTTTTGATTTTAAGTGCATCAAACATTTTCAACCACTCCTTATATGACGTCAATCTGGCACATTTTCATCGTTTCAAGTGCCGCATTGTGAGTTTCGGGCGTTACTCCCGCACAGCAGGAGGAATCCACGCTCACCTGTGCATCGGGGAACGTTGCCTTGATTATAAGCGCATTCGATACAACGCAGATATCGGTACAAAGACCGATGATTTCAACCGTTTCAAGTGTTTCCTCATTCCAATGAGGCCATCCGAAATTCGGCTTGTCGATTATCTTGCAGCCGTCAACGTAAAGACCGTCTGCTATCTCCCATCCGTGAGTGCCTCTGATACAGTGCGGTACGGGCAGTTTTCTGCCCTCGGGGGTGTTGAGATAATCCTCCGTATGCGTATCCCTTGTAAAAATGATTTCATCGCCGTTTCTGACGTATTCCGAAATTTTTTCTTTTACTTTCGGCACGATTGCAACGGCTTCTTCGGTGCCGAGTGCCTCATTGATAAAATCATTCTGCATATCAACAACAATAAGTGTTTTTTTCATATATAATAACTCCTTCCTGATTGATTAATCGGTCTGATAGGCTCCTCTTGCATAGAGTATCCATTTTGAACGGTCAAGCGGATTGACTCCCCTTCTCGGGTTGACGTGTTCAAGACCGTCACGGCATTCTCTGTATCCGTAAAACGACTGATTGAGCACCGCCTTGCCCGACGAAAGCACTGCAAGTCTTGCGGGGAAATCCATTGACGTTGCAACGGGAACAATCGCCTCAAGGGTCACGTTCTGCAAAGCGGTAATGGGTGAATCGTATTCGCCGCCCATTCTGACAATTTCCGAAAGCAACTTACCCGAAAGCTCGGCGGGTGCGGTCACTCTTATTTTAAGCAGCGGCTCGAGAACCGTTGACCCAAGCTGCGAAAGACCGTTCATAAAAGCCATCGGCGTACAAACAAAGAAATCGAGCGGATGAGTATGAATCGTGTGATGCTCACCGCCGACAAGCGTACACCTGAAATCCGTAACCTCCCAACCGTAAAGACCTTGCTCAAGGCAACTGTTGAACGAGGTGCGGATATGTGACTGATATCTGTAAAAGCATTGATTTGACGGCAGTCTGCCGTGATAGCTGACACCGTAGCCCCTCGGCATCGGCTCAAAAAGGAACTCAACAACCGCCCAACAGGGCTTTGGCATCGTATAACTTGCCCTTGCAAGTCCCTTTGAGGCGGGTGTTTCTTTATAAATTACCGTCGGGGGAGAAAAGTTTGCGGATAAATCATACCTTTCTTTGAGAAGATTATCGATAACCTCAAGCTGAATTTTACCCGTCGTACTGATTGTTATTTCCTTCTGACCGTTTTCCCATTTCGCATCAATATAGGGCTCTTCATCGGACAGCTCACCCAGAGCCGCCGCAAGAGAAGGGATTTTCAGAGCATCTCCGTCTGACGGAGTGACCCTGACACGAAGAAAAGGATTGACCAGTTTTGCAGATTCGCTGACGGCAAGAGATCCGACAAAAAAGCCCGTTTTTGCACTCGGCAGACCGCATACCGCCGCAATATCACCGCCTCTGACGATACCCGAATCAGTATATTTTGCACCCGAAAAGCTTTTTATCTGCGAAACCTTTTCTTTGACAGGTTTATCATTTTCGGTTTCGACGGGTTTATCCTCATCATCCGAAGAAACTCGCACCGGCGAATCGGGAGAAAAAAGTTCAATTTCATCACGGTTTGATATTTCGCCGCCAAAAAGTCTGATATGAGACACCTTGCCGAGCGTTTTATCGTGCTCAATTTTAAAAATGACTCCGCAAAGGTTTTCCGTTGCCCGTCTTTCGGATGACGGCATATATTCAACAAGAAAATCAGCAAGTTCTTTGACTCCGACGGAATGCTTGGCACTGCCGCACAAAACGGGAATAAGTCTGCATCCGGATATTTCTTCTCTGACAAGTTCCGATGCCCTTGATCCGGACAAAGTCTCGTCACATAGAAAGGCGTCCGCCGCTTCGTCGCAGACGTCTGCAAGAGCCTCGGTTACTCTGCGAGCAAAATCATCTCCGCATACCGTTGAAACAAAAGAAGCGTCACTGCCTTCATCACCAATCTCGGAAAGCGGAAGAATCACTCTCGAAGAAACCTGATGCAGCTCTGCGATAACCGATGCGGCATCAGAACCTGCTCTGTCTGTTTTATTTACAAAAACAACGCACGGAAGATTTGCGGCATCGAGCGAGCGGAGAATATTTTCGGTGTGGGCACGTACACCTTCAACCGCCGAAACAACTACCACCGCATAGTCCAGAGCGGAAAGCGCTCTTTCAACCTCGCCCGCAAAATCCACGTGACCGGGAGTATCGATTATATTGACCGTCACGCCGTTATAAACCGCACTTGCGGTTGCGGTGCGAACGGAAATACCTCTCTGCTTTTCAATCGAAAGACTGTCGGTAGCTGCCGTTCCGCTGTCAACACTGCCCGCACGGCGGATGGCTCCCGTCAGATAGAGAAGCTGCTCTGTGAGAGTTGTTTTGCCCGAGTCAACGTGTGCAAGTATACCGATGTTATGAATACAATCTGCCACAGCTTTTCTCCTTCCGATCAGTCTATGTTCCGATTATAGAACAGAAATCTTTATTTTTCAATATTTAACCGCATTATATTCGAATTTCCTTTATTTTTCTTAAATATTATGATGACAAAAACAGTTTTATATTATATAATGATTTAAATATAGCATTAAGGAGAGATTTATATATGAGCGATAAAATCATCAGATGCGGCGTTGTCGGTCTCGGCAGAGGTACTGCGGTTGCAAGATGCCTCAAAGGAGTCAAAAACGCAAAACTCGTTTCTGTATGTGACCATAATCCCGCAATACTCAAATCAGGATACGAAGAGCTTTCAGAGGTTCTGAACGACAAGGATCTCATTCAGTTCAGCGACTATGACGAATTCCTCAAATCTGATATAGATGCAGTTATCGTTGCTACAGAAGCTGTTTATCACGTTCCGATTGTTATCAAAGCTTTCGAAGCAGGCAAACACGTTCTTTGCGAAATCCCCTCGGTCAACTCCGTCGAAGAAGCCAAAGAACTCAAGGAAGCTTGTCTCGCTCACCCCGAGCTCACATATATGGCGGCTGAAAACTGCTGCTACTGGGCATTCATCGAAACCTGGAGAAAGATGAATCAGGACGGTCTTTTCGGCGAAATCGCATATGCCGAAGCCGAATATCTCCACGCTCTCGATCCCAACGAATTCTCACCCACATATTACCCCGAGGGACACTGGAGAACATACCAACCCGCTATCAGATACCTCACTCACGAACTCGGTCCCCTTCTCTACGTTATGGATGACAAGGTCACAAGCGTCACCTGCCTCGAAGCAGACGTTCACTATGACCCCTACACTCCCGAGAGAAAAGAAACGGGCGTTGCACTTTTCAAAACCGCAAAGGGTGCCGTTATCAGACTTCTCGTAAGCTTCGGTGCATACACAAGTTATGATCATAACTACCGTATATGCGGCACAAGAGGTACAATCGAAACCGACAGAAGAAAGGTTGTTGACGAAGCTCACTCCCTTGCCAGTCTTTACAGTGTTCCCGGCACATTCCATGCAAACTCCAAAATGGATATTCCCGTCACAACCTGCTATGAGGGTGAAGACTCAAGCGGTCACGGCGGTGCAGACGCAAAAATGGTCAAGGATTTCATAAACTGCCTTGTCGAAGGCAAGAAACCCGTACTCGACGTTGATTTCGCAATCAATATGAGCCTGCCCGGTATAATTGCTCACGAATCGGCAGTTCAGGGCGGCGTTCCCATGGAAATCCCGTTAGTATAAGGAGTAGATAAAATGAAAAAAAACACGCTTTATTTCGGCGAATTCAAACAGTATGACAAAACCTTCATCACTTCTGAAAACGGTATCGATACAGAAAACGTTACTTCCGTTGCATTTGACGGCGAAATTCTTTACATTGCTCAGCCCGACGGTCTGATTGAATATGCCGACGGCAAAGCAAAAAAACTTGCAATCAAAGCATCAAAGCTTTTTTCAAGAAACGGTAATCTCTATGCCGCAATCGGCAATTCACTTGCAGTTATCAGAAAAGGCAAGTCAAAGATAATTGCTGAATTCGATGCTCCCGTCATAGATATCTCCGTTGCTCTCGACGGCTCATTCTGGCTCATCACGGAAACGGCACTCTATCTCAATGAAAACGGCGAATTCAATCATATTGTCAGTCTCCCCGAGGAAACGGTATGCCTTGCCGCTCACGACAATAAATCCAGATACTGCGAAACGGTTTATATCGGTTCTTCCGTTGAAGGTCTGATGTCAATGAAGGGCAAACGCCGCCACTGGGCAGAACTTATTCCCGACACCACGGGCGTTCTCAGTCAGAAAATCAACTGCATCGCACTCGACGGTCTCGGTCATCTCTGGGTCGGCTCCGACGAGGGTCTGAACATCTATGACGGCAGAAATTACTGGTTCAACGGCAACGATTTTTATTCCGTGCCCGACGGCTCATTCAACGATATGTTCTTTACCGCCGACGGTAAAAAATATTTTGCGACTAACACAGGCATAATCACCCTTGTTGAAGGCAAGATTTCCTATTTTTCATACGGTGTATGGCTTATGCATCCGACGGTAACGAAAATCACCGTTTCCGACAAAGGAACGATTGCCGCAGTTACGCCCGAGGGTATCAGCCTCATCACCTGCAAATATATGACCCTTGAAGAAAAAGCAAACCATTATGACTGCTATGCCGAAAAGTATTTCACGAGAAACGAAGGCTATCAGGTTTCAAGAAAACTGCGCAAATACGGCGATATGGATTCGGGTTGGCTCCCCAATTCCGATAACGACGGTCTTTTCACAGGTGTTTACTGCGCAAGCCAGTGCTTCCGTTATGCGGTAACAGGTGACGAAAAAGCAAAGGCAAACGCCAGGAAAGCCGTTGAAGCTATGATAAAGCTCACCGAAATCACGGGTAAGCCCGGATTTACCGCAAGGGCAACAAGACATTCGTACGAAGAAAACTTCGGAACGGGCAACAGAGAAGAATGGCATTATTGCAAAGACAACCCCGATATGGAATGGCTGGGAGAAACCTCAAGCGATGAAATGACGGGTCACTATTTCGCATACGGCATTTACTTCGACCTTGTTGCAGATAAAAAAGAAAAGAAGAAGATTGCTCAGGTCGTCAAAACAATCACCGATCATATTCTCGAAAACAACTTCCATCTCTGCGACGTTGACGGCGTACCCACAACCTGGGCTAACTGGGAACCCGATCTTCTCAACAACGACGACAGATGGTTCTACGAAAGAGGAACAAACTCCCTTGAAATCCTCTCATTCCTCAAGACCACATATCACGTTACCGGCGAGGAAAAATACAACGACGTCTATAAGATGCTTATCGAAAAGCATCACTATGCGATGAACTGCATTCAGTATAAATATGAGGATGCTCACATTGCTCATATCGACGACCAGCTTGACTTCATCAACATTTATCCCCTCATCATATATACAGATAATGAATCCGAAAAGGAAATCTTCAAGATGGGTCTGACTCATCATTGGGAATATGAAAGACCTGAACGTTCGCCGATGTTCAACGTCATATACGGTGCACTGACCGACAACAGCTGCGACCTTGAATTTGCAGCAAAATCGCTCTCCGAAATGACTCTCGACCTCATCAGATGGCCCGTATACAACAGCCACAGAAAGGATATTGTCTGGGATACCGAGCAGGACGGCACAGGCGTTCCTCCTCAGCTCAAGTATGCTCTCGAATATTCGGCAAGAGTTCTTTCGCACTATGACGGCAATCAGCTCGTCTGCGACTCGGGTGCGGAAAGATTCATCAATATCAACACCAAGACAGTCAACCGCACCGCCACGCTTCCCGGCACTTCGGGCGCAAACGGTAAAAAAGCTATGATGCCCTATATTTATCTTCTTCCCTATTGGATGGGCAGATATTACGGTCTTTTTGCAGACTGATAACCGAATCAACCTGAAAGAAGGCACTTTTATGGCTGCATTACTTCTCGGATTAAAAAATATTTTTCACGGCTTTGTTGCCGCCGCAATGCTCATACCGATTATAGCCACAATGGGTAACGCAGGCAATCCCGACACTCCCGTTGAAACATATCCTGAATCGGATAATCCTTTTATCACCGAATATCTCGAGCCGGATATTTCAGCGCACCGCTCCGGTGCGGGTATCGCCCCGCAGAATACACTGATGGCATTTGAAAACATCATTGAACAAGGCGATTCTCTTGATATTGATGCACTTGAATTCGATGTTCAGATTACAGCTGACGGTGAACTGATTCTGCTTCACGACCTCACGTATGACGGCACTTCAAATGCGATCGAGGCTTTCGGCAAAAAGAACAACTACGCCTCTTCCATCACCTTTGAAGAAGCACAGAAGCTTAATATGGGCGAGAATTTCAAAGGCAACGGCGATTATCCGTACAGAGGTCTTCGCGGCGATGATATTCCGTATAATTTAAGAGTTGTCACCTGCGACACGGTTATCGACTATATCGAATCCAACAGCGGCAACAAGAAATACAACTACAACATCGAAATCAAGAGCATCGGTGCAAACGGCAAAAAAGCGGTTGACCGCCTCTATGAAATCATTACAGAGCGTAACCTTCAGGACAGAGTTATCTGGTCAACATTCGCTCCTGACGTTTCGGGATATATGAAAAAAGAATATCCCGAAATCTCCCGCACCGCTGATGCAATCGAGGCTGTGCAATTCTATTTCTATTTCAGAATGGGATGGAAGCTTTCCGACGTGAAGCCCTCATACGTTGCGCTTCAGATTCCTTACGGTTCAAGTGCTTTTGACAACCTCATCAACCTCGGTACAAGAGAAATGCTCAACTATGCTCACAAAAACAACATCGCCGTTCAATACTGGACAATCAACAGCGAAGAAGAGGTTATGACTCTCACGCAAAACGGCGCCGACTGCATAATGACGGATTATCTGCAAATGGCTTGTGAAGCCGTCAGAAAATGCAGGTAAAACAGAAACAAATCTCTGACCCCCAATGGAGGGAATCAATATGAAAAAGCTTTTATCAGCTTCACTGATGTGCGCCGACCTCACCAACCTTGGCGAATCAATCCGAAAGCTCGAGGCTGCGGGAATCGATTATCTGCACATCGACATAATGGACGGCTCATTTGTGCCGAACATCACACTCGGCTTTGACCTTATAAATGCAATCAAGGAGATAACGGATATTCCGCTTGACATCCATATGATGGTCGAAAAGCCATCTCGTTTCATCGGCAGAATGAAGCTCGGCAAAAACGATATTGTCTGTGTCCATTACGAATCGGACATCCATATTCACCGCACTCTGACGGAAATCCGTGCACTCGGATGCAAAGCAGGTATTGCAATCAATCCGCAGACACCGCCCGAAAGCCTCGAATTCCTTGCAGACAGCATCGATATGGCTCTCGTTATGACGGTCAACCCCGGATTTGCAGGGCAGAAAATATTCGAAGGTGCAGACAGAAAAACCGCAAAAATGCGCAGACTTCTCAACGAATGGGGTCACGCAGATATTCCCATCGAGGTTGACGGAAACATCAGCCCCGCAAACGGCAGAATGCTCTGCGAAAACGGTGCCGATATTTTTGTTCTCGGCACAAGCAGTCTGTTTATCAAGGATAAAGATATGAAGCAATCGGCAGACGATTTCCGCAGTATGCTTCGGGAGGTCTGCTGATGTACGGTAAAATCAAAGCCGCCGTTGCAGGCAGCATCAATGCCGACCTGATTCTCAGAACGGAAAGAGTACCGGATTCGGGCGAAAGCCTGACAGGCACCGAATACGGTCACGCAAACGGCGGTAAGGGTGCAAATCAGGCAATCGGTCTTGCCCGTCTCGGTGCACAGACAAAAATGATAGGCAAGGTCGGTAAAGACGAAAACGGAAGAAGGCTTGTCGAGAATCTCATCGCAAACGGTGTTGACGTTTCGGGTGTTTCAACCGAAGGCTCACAGACAGGTCTTGCCGCTATTATACTCGACGGCGAAGGAAGAAACCGCATCATCGTCTACGAAGGCGCAAATGCCGAGATAGATTCCGATGAAGCCGCCGGATTCATAACCGATGACCTGGATCTTCTTCTTGTTCAGTTTGAAACAAGAGAAGAAGTTGTTGTTTCCGTTGTACGCGAAGCAATCAAAAAAGGAATAACAACCGTTATAGACTGCGGACCTGCCAAGCAGTTTGCTCTTGAGAAAATGCGGGGAGCAACGGTTATCACACCCAATGAAACCGAAACGGAAGCTCTGACAGGCATTTATCCCGAGAGTGAAAAAGATATTCTAAAAGCATCGGAAATTCTGATGAGCAGAAGCAATGCAAGGTTTATCGTTCTCAAACTCGGTGAAAATGGCTGCTCTGTCTGGGACGGCGAAACACTCCGCATTCTTCCCGCTTACAAAGGAAACGTTGTTGACACAACCGCCGCAGGTGACTGCTTCACTGCGGCAATGGCTCTGGAATTCATCCGCAGCGGTGATATTTATACCGCTTGCGATATCGGTAACAAAGCAGGATGCATCTCTGTCGGCAGAATCGGTGCCGATGCTTCGATGCCTACCGCAAAAGAACTTTCAGAGTTCGGCAAACAGTAAATAAGCGATGTGGTCGCTGAAATAAAAAATGAAAGTTGAGGCATAAACTATGAAAAAACAACCAACTCTCGACGCAAACGGCTATCGTAAATTCGGTATGCTCGATAAACTTGCGTACGCTGCAGGTGACTTTGGCTGCAATATGAGTTTTGCACTCAAAGGCACCGTGCAGACCTTCTGGCTTGTCTACATGATGATGGAGACACAGCTCCTGTCAATCCTGCTTCTCCTTGTTCAGATCTGGGATGCAGTCAACGATCCGCTTATCGGCAACATGATCGATAACGACAAGAGAAAATACAAGATGGGCAAATTCAAAACGTATATTTTTGTCGGCGCCTGCGGTCTTCTCCTTGCAGGTGCAGCGGTATTCCCCCCCTTCCCGAACGCAAGTGTTGTTGTCAAAGCCGTTCTCTTTGTTTTAGGATATATTATCTGGGATGCTTGTTATACTGTCGCAAACGTTCCCTACGGATCAATGCTTTCACTTGTCTCCGAAGACAGCGGTGAACGTGCTCAGCTTTCAACCTGGCGCAGCATCGGCTCGATGTTCGGCAACATTATCCCGATGATCATCCTCCCCATGCTCATCTGGCAGAAGGTTACTTATGACGGCACAGGCGATTTCCACACCAATCCTCTCACGGGCGAAGCTTATAAAATCGGCGATCCCGTTCTCGATCCTCTGACAGGCAAACAGTTTGAGACTCTTCTCGGCGAACGTGTTTTCTGGGCTGCTCTCATTATGGGCATTCTCGGATTCATTGCATTTATGTTTATGATTAAAAAAATCACCATCCGTGTTGACGAAAACACCGTCAAGACAAACGAGGGTGGCGAAAAATTCAACATCATCAGCGCATTCGGTAAGTTTATGAAGAACAGACCCGCCGTCGGTGCAACAATCGCCGCTATGGGTATGTTCCTCGGTATGCAGTCTGCAACAACCGCAAACACCATTATGTTCGCAACATATTTCAACAAAGCTTCAATGACAGGTATCGTTCAGATGATCGGTTTCGCTCCGATGCTCATCTTCCTCCCCTTCATAAAGAAGCTCGTTAATAAGTTCGGCAAGAAGGAGGCCTCCGTTGCAGGCACAATAGTTTCGATTGTCGGCGGCGTTATTATGATGATATTCCCCGTAATCGCCAACAGAGACATAGCTCTTATTATCTATCTCATCGGTCTTTCCGCTTTCGGTATAGGCATGGGTGTTTACACCTGCGTTTCATGGGCAATGATGGCTGACGCTATCGATTACAACGAATGGAAATTCGGCACCCGTGAAGAAGGCACCGTTTATTCACTCCACTCCTTCTTCCGTAAGCTTGCACAGGGCATTGGTCCCTCAATCGTACTTTTCATTATGGGTGTTCTCGGCTATCAGTCGGAACTCGGCACAATCGGTCAGAGCGCAGAAACATCTCACAATATGTGCTGGCTCGTTGCAGGTCTCTACCTCTTCAGTGCAGTCACTCAGTTTATCGGCATCGCATTCGTATATAATCTTGATAAGAAAACTCTTGAAAGAATGAATGCAGAGCTTGAGACCGGTCGCTCAGCTGAATAATAATCCGAATAAAATTGCAGTCCGTGGGAGATATCCTGCGGACTGCTTTTTTAAAATCATACAAACTTGACATCAAATGTAGAATTTGATATCATAAACGAGACAATTATGAACGATCGGAAGTGGTCTTATTAAACTCAAAAAATTATATGCGGTTATTCTTGCACTCATCATTGCGGTTTCTTTCACCGCCTGCAAGAAGAATCAGAATAGCGATATCACAACCACAAAGGACACGGCTGAAACCGATACCGTTACTCAGAATATTACGGATTATACTGAAAACACATCCGTCATATCGGATAAATCAGACGTAACGGGCACAACAGTACCCGATATCTCCGTTTCCGATGATCCTTCATTGTGGTCAGCGTCGCACATTATCGATTTCTATAAAAATGCGGCAAAGAAATCAAACGGAACTGCCAGATCGTCTCAGGGAATCAAGCTCACGGATATCTCGGTCAACAACGGTCAGTTTGAAGGTGTTTTTGATTTCATAATGCCGATAATGTCAAAGCTTCTTGCCAACAATTCAACTGAAAAAGTCGGTATCACGGGCGGTTATGACAATCTCACCGAAGCAGACGTTGCATCGGCAAAGGCATACAGAGTCGGCGGCAGCATTGCGGTTGAACTGGTTATGAAAAATCAGGTTTCAGGTCCGTATGAAGACGCACTCAGCGGCAGTGTCGGTCACGCCATTACAGCTGTCGGTGACATCGGTGCAGTCGTCGGACAGCTCACCGACCTCGGATTACCGCTTGTGCTTTCCGAAAAGGATACGAAAATTCTCTACACAAATCCGACGGTAAATGTCACCGTCAACAACAAAGGCGAAATCATCAGCGGTACGTGGAAATATACCGTTGAAATCAAAATGGATAACTACAAGGTTTTCGGCAAAACTGTCGAAACGACCTCGGTTGTTATGGATAACGTGATTACCGTAGGCGGCGGTTTCGCAAAATAAAAATCGGCTTGAACAGGAGTAAACCCCGTTCAAGCCTTTTCTTATTTATCCATCTTTTTGAGAATCTGTTCATAGGGCATCAGCATACCCTCATTCATCTTGTTACCCATTTTCGAAAGTATCTTCTCACTTGAGAGCAATACACCGACGGCATACATCAGCATCGTCTTGCCTTTATTCTTCTGCGGAAAATCGTATATGCCCTGTTTCTTATAGAATTTGTGATCCGCTTTCATCATACCACGCATCTGATAAATAAGGTCCCGGAATATCTTCGTGCCGCCGACGCCCCAGAAATTCTGCGGTACGGTGTGTCCGGTTTCAAGCGCGAAGGTAAGAGTTTTTGCGAGCGTATCAATCTGCACGTCGGTATCATATTCGTCCGTTGCAACACCCGAAAGGAAATTGCCGCCCGTTTCGCTTCTTGCTTCGATAACGCAGCGAAGATTATCCTCTGCGGAATACTTGCCCGAAACAAGATATCCGACAGGCATACCGACCGTTACCGATCTGTGACCGTTGCAGAAATTTCTGTCGTCATACATCTTGAAACGCACACCCATCGAATGATCGGAAATTCTGAAAGCATAAACAATCGCATCGGCATTCTGAATGTTCTCACGCAGGAAGGTATCAAAATTATCCTTATAAACGCACTTTTCGGTAACTGCACAACGCAAGCATCCCAGACAGCCGCCCGCGAGCGGATATTCGGCAATGTTGACGATACGGGTCTGATAACCAAAAACGTTGCGGAATCTTTCAATCATTGCACTCAGGTTGGAATCGGCATCGGTTTCGTCTGTAAGAATTACGATATCCTTATCTGTCTTTTTATTTTCTGCACCTGAAATCTTTGTTGCAGGAACGGGGATGAACCCGTCGCACGTTGCATCGGATGAGGCAAACACGCCTTCTTCTACCGACCAGAGGAAAAATCCGAAGAATTTGTCAGCATCCTTTCTGCCCTTTTCTTCAAGCAAATCCTCCATATCTGCGGAAAGACCGCGGATATATCGCATACCCATATCGAGTGCATTTTCTTCAATATATTTATGTGCGGTAACGTCATAGAAATGCTTTGAGGTTGAAATCTGAGTTGCGTATTTGCCTTTCACATCAATTCCGTTTTCTTTCATAAGTTCAATGAAGCGGTGAAGCTGAGACGGAGCCATAAAAGTATATACAGGATATGAGAATATGACCGCATCGGCGCTTTCAAGCAATTCCTTTGCCTTTGAAAAATTCTTTTCGAGCGCCTTTATCTGCTGACCTGCGTGAAGCACCGAAAACACGTGATCGGGAAATTTCTTCTCAAGATAACGGACCGTCTGCAGAGTTACACTGTATTTGCCTTTGGGACTTCCGTTGATAACCGCAATATTCATAATCAACATCCTTTACCGGTATTCTGAACACATTATAACATAAGTGTTCATATAATTCAAGCTGACAAAAGAAACGGTACCTGCGCAAACCGTTACCCCGCAGAATAATCGATACAATTCCGATATTTATGCACAATATTTTTTATTGCCATTTCAAAACAGTATATGTTATAATTCTTATATCAACGTTTCAAAGAACAGATATAAAAACCTCAAAAAACAAAAATCGGAAGAAAACCCGTACAGAGAAGGTGCTTTTATGAGATTTGCAGTAATGTCTGACACACATTATATTTCCCGCAGAATGATAGCGGATAAAACGAATAAAGAACTGATGCTTCAGCCTGCAGTAACAGAAGCCGCTGTTTTGCAGGCATCAAATGACTGCGACGTACTGCTCATCACCGGTGACCTTACAGACAGCGGAGACAGTTTTTCTCACGAAGATTTTTCAGCATTCCTTCGCAAAGTCAAACAGGGCGGAACTAAAATATTTGTTATTTTCGCAACCCATGACTTCCATCACCACAAAGCATATGTCAGAAAATACGGTGAAAAAACAGAGTATAAATGCCATCCGTGGGACAGTCCCTGGTTTGATGCCGATAAAGCTGAGTGGAGAAACTGGGTGAAGGATGAATTCTCCTCCCTGCCGGATGAAGAGCTGGTTCCGCAACTTGTACCCGCACTTTCACCGGAAGAAATATGGGAAACATATCGTGAATTCGGTCCGGATGAAGCATATTCCGTTCATGAATCGAGTTTTTCCTACTGTCTGGATCTTGACGAAAAAACACGCTGCCTGATGCTCAACGATATTTTTCGTAACGAAGAAGCACTCGGTGACAAAAGCGCCACCTACTCACCGTCCTGTCTGCGGTGGATAAAGCAGATGTACGATGAAGCAAAGAGAGACGGAAAATATATTTTCATATGTTCTCACCATCCTTTTGTGCCCGCAGTTCCCGCTTACCGTATCGGCGCAGGAAAAGAAAACCGCAATATGCGCTCTCCTGTTGTCGGCCATATGCTGGCGGATATGGGATTCGACCTTGCTTTTACGGGACATTCTCACTTCTGCGACGTCGGTTTTCTCAGAAGCGAAAGCGGAAATCTTCTGTGGGATATCACCACACCAAGCGTCAGGTTTTATCCCCCTGCATACAGAGAGATTGACCTCGACGGAGATAATAAATCAGTCACGTATAACTGCAAATATATAGATGCCGTCAAAAATACAAGCATAGAAGAAAAAACGCTTTTTGAACATTATCACAACGTATTCTATAACAACTATTATCGCTCGGTCACAGGCTCAAATGCGACGGTAAAAAAACTGATGGACCGCCTCACCATGAAGGATATTTATTTCCTTGTCAAAGGCAAAGCCCGTCTGACCGCCGAAGAATACAGCAGAATCAAGGATCTGAAAATTTTCGACCTTATCATTGAATCCGCTTTCAATATGCTCATCGGCGACGGTGCGTACACCCCCGACACGCCTGAACACAGAATTCTGATGCCGATTTGCGCAATGCTTGACAGCATTATAGACACCCAGCCGTTTATAAACGTAAAAGACGATTATCTGGGCGGTTATTCCGTCACGGAGATAATTGAGCCGATGCTCTTCAACAATTCTGCTCCCGACAGAGAAGGTACGCTTGACCTGACCGATATCCCGCCTTCACGAACGGATACACCCGTTTATACCTCGCACGCAGGCAATATTCTGATGGGTGTTATATACGTTCTCGCACTCGTGTTATCTCCTCTTGCTCCGATTGCCGTTGCAGTCGCACTGCCCGTTCTCACGGTGAAAAAGAAGCAAAATGCAAAAAAACACCGAGGACCGTTTTACAGATATTCATAAACACATATGATACAGCCGAATCGGCTTCTGTAAACATAATATTAGTCTATATGATTTTTCTCAGCGAAAAGCAAGTTTACACCCGAGCATTTTATCGCTTTTGCGCGAAATTTTTCTTCAAACCCAAAACGGTTTTTTTGCAACTCCGCAATTCTTAATTGTCATATCATTTATGTTGCCCTTAACTGACGATTATTATAAGACAGATACTGTATACTTGATATAAAATAAAATTGTGATATAATGATATTCGCAAAAAAGTGTATCGTTTATTCTGAGCGTATCCGTCGAATAAAAGTATAGTTTCTTCCGACACCGATTGATTTATTTCAGCTGAATTAAACGAGTGCCTTTGGGGGAAAATTGTGAAACGGAGGTCAGACAAGCAAAATGAAAAAAAACACAGCAGTCAGTAAGATAACCATCCTATTAACCACAAGCGATAAATACTCAGATGCCTGGTCACCTTTTATACATTTTTGGAATATCAACTGTCCAAATTTAAATTTCCCTATTGTTGTCAATTCCGAAACAAAGATTTTCAAAACAGACAATCCAAACATAAGAACATTTTCGGGCGGATCAGATTTACCATGGTCCAAGAGAATGATAAACTGTTTGAAAACAATTGAGTCAGAGTATGTTCTTCTGTGTCTTGAAGATTATTTTATTCAGAGCGCCGTGGATGAAGAAATATTTAATGCCGCTGTCAACACCATGGAAAGCGACAAAAAAATCGGAGTAATTCAATTTGCAATAGATATTTCTTGTCGGTATGACGAATCAGTTGTTGTGAACAAGTATTTTTCTCCCGTACCCGTCTTAAAAACAGACAGCAAGACTCACAACGGCAGGATATACTGCGTTTTATCGCTATACAGAAAAGATTACCTGAAAAAATTACTTGTCCCAACAGAATCTCCCTGGGAATTTGAAATATTCGGAACATTGCGTTCACAATACTTCAGAGAAAAAGTATATCGCGAAAGAGAAGATCATAAAAGATGCTTCAATTACTTAATCGAACCCAAATACGGATACGGAATCTCCCGAGGAAAATGGTTGCCTAAAAATAAAGAACTGTTTGAAAAATTCAATATAGATGTTGATTTTTCAAATCTCGGCATTTTATCTGAGGAAGAATGGCTTCAGTGGGTTGAAATCTATAAAGGCAATAAGAAGAAAACTCAGACAATCAAAAGAGAACATCGCTCAAAACAGCAAATAATTATGTTGTTATTCAAAAATCCTAAAGAATTTTTTGATATTTTCAGAAACATACTTAAAAAAAAGAAAAAAGCATTAAAAGACAGATTCCCGTTTATCAGATAACAAAACAGCCGATGACGGAATCGGGGTTAAGTGCAGAAAATCCAATTTTTGAGCCGAACACAAAAACTATATACTGTACTTAATGATAATTAAAAAATTCTTCTTGATTTTTTATCAAAACGGATGTATAATACAACCGAAATAAATACAGGGGAGCTTGTGATTGCAGGCTGAGAGGAAGTAATCAAACTTCGACCCTATAACCTGATGCGGATAATGCCGCCGTAGGAAGTCATACACAGGGATTTTTTACAGGAGGCATCCGAAAGGTTGTCTCCTGTTTTTTTATTTCGCACTTTAACTTCCGGGGAGCCGTTATTAACGGCTGAGAGGCAGGTAAACCTGCGACCCGTAAACCTGATCCGGATAATGCCGGCGTAGGAAGCATAGTAAAAGTATATTGTAATTTACAATAATCAAAGCTGTACTTCAGGAAGCCTTCGCCTTATTATCCGGCGGAGGCAATTTTTATTTTTGGAGGTAAAATAATGAAAGCAAGTATCGCAATTCAGGTTCTTCCCGCGGCAAAAGACACAGACGACCTTATCCGCATCGTTGACGAGGTTATCGCGTTTATCAAAAGCAGTGGCCTGAACTGCCACGTAGGCCCGTTTGAAACAACAATCGAAGGTGATGACTATAATCAACTGATGGATATCGTCAAAGAATGTCAGCACGTTGCAATAAAAGCAGGTGCAGAAAGAGTTTCGGCTTATGTGAAAATTGTTTACAGACCCGAAGGTGAAATTCTGACTATTGACAAAAAGATTAAAAAGCATGCTGAAGCGTAATTTTCCGTCAATTACCGCCGTTGCCGTATTACTGATTATATGGCAGTCGCTCTGCTCAACGGAACTTATACCGTCTTATATGCTGCCGTCACCCATAGACGTTGCAAAAGCTTTTGCGAGTGAATTCCCGTTGCTTCTCGAAAACTCGGTTATTACTCTGCAAGAGGCTTTTATCGGTTTGTTTCTGGGAGTCAGCGCAGGCTTTTTTGCGGCTGTACTGATGGATACGTTTGAAATTCTCCGCAAAGCGTTTTATCCGTTGATGATCATCACGCAAACCATTCCTTCCGTTGCCATCGCACCGCTTCTTGTGCTTTGGTTCGGCTATGAAATGACTCCGAAGATTGTTCTGATAGTTATATCGACTTTTTTCCCTGTAACTGTCGGTCTGCTTGACGGCTTCAGAAGTGCGGACAAAGATGCAATCGGATTACTGCGTTCCATGGGTGCTGACCGTTTACAGATTTTTCGTTATATCAAATTCCCGTCGGCTTTGCCACAGTTTTTTTCAGGTCTGAGGATTGCTGCGGCATACAGCGTTGTAGGCGCGGTTATCAGTGAGTGGCTCGGAGGGTTCGGCGGTCTTGGTGTTTATATGACACGGGTGAAAAAAGCCTTCGCTTTTGACAAGATGTTTGCCGTAATTTTCCTTATATCGGCTATTTCTCTGGCACTTATGGCGTTGGTAGGATTGGCAGAGAGAAAATGTATGCCGTACCGTAACACAAATAAAAAAGGAGAAAAATCATGAAAAAATTAATCGCATTATTACTTTCAGTTTCAATCATTTTCTGTTTGTCGGCTTGCGGCAAAACGGAAAACAAAAAAATAACAATAGTTCTGGACTGGACACCGAACACCAATCACACAGGAATATTTGTTGCCGAGGCTAACGGTTATTTTAAAGAAGCGGGACTGAACGTTGAGATTGTTCAGCCGCCCGAAGGCGGCGCAGAAGCACTGGTCGCTTCAGGTAAAGCGCAGTTCGGAGTTTCTTTCCAGGATACCATCGCCCCTGCTTTTGCAGGAGAAAATCCCATACCCGTTACTGCCGTTGCCGCCATTATTCAGCACAACACATCGGGAATTATTTCACGAAAAGGCGAAGGGATGCATACGCCCAAGGGTCTTGAAGGCAAGAAATACGCAACGTGGGATCTGAACGTTGAAAAAGAAACGATCCGTGACGTTATGAAAGCAGACGGCGGCAATTTTGACCTTGTTGAGCTGATTCCCTCAACCGTTACAGACGAAGTATCGGCTCTCAAAAGCGGTTCTGTTGATGCCATATGGATTTTCTATGCCTGGGCAGGTATTGCTTGTGAAACGGCAGGTCTTGAAACAGACTACTTTGAATTTGCGGATATAAATCCCGTATTTGATTATTACACACCCGTTATTATCGGCAACAATAACTGGCTCAACGAAAACCCCGAAACAGCCAAAGCCTTCATTAATGCTCTTTCAAAGGGCTATAACTATGCGGTTGAAAATCCCAAAAATGCCGCTGATATTCTGATGGATGCCGCGCCCGAACTGAAATCAAACAGCGAACTCATTTATGCAAGTCAGGAATACCTTGCGTCAGAGTACATTGCCGATGCCTCAAAATGGGGCGAAATCGATCCCGACCGTTGGGCAAATTTCTATAATTGGCTTAATGAAAAGAATCTTCTTGAAGACACGATCGTCCCCGGCTTCGGCTTCACAAACGACTATCTTCCAAAGTGATATGAATAAATTGGAAGTTAAAAATGTCAGCAAAAGCTTTGACGGAAATTCCGTCCTGAAAGATGTTTCCATTGAACTGAATCAAGGTGAGTTGGTATGTCTGCTCGGTGTCAGCGGCGGCGGAAAAACAACGCTTTTCAATATCATTTCAGGACTTCTGTCCCCCGATAAAGGTCAGGTTCTGCTTGACGGAAAAGACATCACCAGTCAGCCGGGACATATAAGTTATATGCTTCAGAAAGATTTGCTTTTGCCATACAGAACAATCGAAGATAACACCGCACTGCCTCTTTTGCTGAAAGGTATGAAGAAAAAAGAAGCCCGAATGCAGGTATCAATGATGTTTCCTCAATTCGGGCTTGAAGGAACACAAAAGAAATATCCTTTTCAGCTCTCGGGCGGTATGCGTCAGCGTGCGGCACTTTTGCGGACATATATGTTTTCAAAAGACGTTGCTCTTCTGGACGAACCATTCTCGGCACTCGATACCATAACGAAAAGTTCAATACACAAGTGGTATATGAACGTTATGGATCAAATCCAACTGTCAACGTTTTTTATCACCCATGATATTGACGAAGCAATTCTTATATCTGACAGAATCTATCTTCTTTCAGGTTCACCGGGAAAAATCAAAGGTGAAATTGTAATCAAAGAACCAAAACCTCGTCGTAATGATTTCAATTTAACGGAAGAGTTTCTGGAGTATAAGCGAAGAATACTCTCGTTGCTCTGATATTCTGTTTAAAAAATATCCGCATTCAGAATTTTTTCAGATATTGGTTGGGCAGAGTGCGTTTTACAAAAAGAAAAGAGCCTTGAAATCGCAATGATTTCAAGGCTTTCTGTCAGATAAAAAACAACAGCCGACGAATGTCGACTGCTGTTTTCTGGTTGCGGAGACAGGATTTGACTCGCGCGACTGCGGTCGCTTGGTCGCTCGCGGTCACAACAGTCCACCGGACTGTTGCTCTGTGCCGCTCGTCCTTCAAATCCTGTCAGATAAAAAACAACAGCCGACGAATGTCGAC
>JAFVVQ010000028.1 GCA_017502085.1 Clostridia bacterium
GACGCCTTGCGTGGGAGCGTTTCTCGGTTCGGCGCTGATGCTTGCATCCCAACAGGCCCATATCGTAGAGGGAATGCTGATGCTTTTGGCATATTCACTGGGACTTGGCATCCCGTTCGTTCTCAGCGCGGTGCTGATCGATTATCTGAAATCGGCATTCAACTGGATCAAGAAAAAATACAAGGTCATCAATATCGTCAGCGGCAGTCTGCTTGTTTTGATCGGTATTTTGATGGCAACGGGAATGCTCGGACGGTTTCTGAGTCTTCTCGGATAAGGAGGAATTATGAGTAAGAGGAAAAATATAATTATACTTGTGTTGGTGTTTGTTCTTCTGATTGGCGGTGCTTCGGTGCTTTATACGCAGCTTAGCAAGGACGATGCTCCCGACGGGCTGCTAATTCAAGGCGATCAAGAAAACAATGATCACGAAAACCAAAATGATAAATCAGGCACAGACGATACAAAGCGGCAACTGACGAAAGCTCCCGATTTCACTGTTTATGATGGATCGGGAAACAAAGTCAATCTGTCGGATTATGTCGGTAAGCCGATCGTGTTGAATTTCTGGGCAAGCTGGTGTGGCCCTTGTCAAAGCGAGATGCCTGACTTCCACGAAAAATATCTGGAGTTTGGGAACAAGATCCATTTCTTGATGGTCAATATGACCGGCGGACGTGAAACGCTCAGTAGCGCAAAGGCGTTTATTTCAGAAAAAGGATATACCTTTCCGGTGTTCTATGATACAGACTCCAGTGCGGCAACCACTTACAGTGTATATTCCTTACCTACCACATACTTTATAGACGCAGAAGGATATCTGATTGCACAAGCAACGGGCGCCATCTCTGCGGATACGCTTCAAAAAGGAATTGATATGATAAATATAGAAAGATTCCAATATACCGAACTGTTTTGATACAGGGAAAGATAAAAATTGCCGCCGAGGAACAAACTCTTCAGCGGCTTTTTGCTATCACTCAAAAGAAACAGTCTTGGTATCGCCCGTGGCGAATGCGTTGGGACCGGGGTCAGACATGGAAAAATACATCTTCGCAGCTTTGGTGGTGCCGAAATCACGGTTAGAGCCGGAATTCTGCACCTTGTTAAAGGCATCGCGGAACATCTGGTTGTGAGCTTCCTCGCGGTTCAGGAGAAAATCAATGGTCTCCCGCACCTTTTTGTCGTCGATCTGGCGGTAAAGGTATTCGTAAACCACCTTTGCGCGCTGTTCGGATGCGATGTTGCTGAGCAGGTCGGCACATAAATCACCCGTAACCGTAACGTAATCCGCCGTCCAGGAATAACCTGAAGCGTTGATAAGACCCGGATTAAGACCTAAGAGCACGTGGGATTGGATCTCACCCGAGGGCACCTTTGCGGCATCCACGTCGTGACCGTTTAAGAGATTGATGGTCTGCGCCACCATCTCCATGTGCCCCAGCTCCTCCGCTGCAATGTCAAGGAACAGATCCTTGATCTCGGGATCTTTGATCCGAAAGCTCTGGGACATATACTGCATGGCCGCCTTCAACTCGCCGTTTCCGCCGCCGAGCTGTTCCTGCAAAAGCGCCGCATACTGCGGATTAGGTCTCTCCACCGCCACGGGATGAAAAAGCATCTTTTCGTGTTTGAACATTTTATTACCTCCGTTTGTTTGCTACTAACTATTCTTGCCAATTCACAGACAGATATTCAAAGAAAAGGATTGAGAGAAGCCGGAGGATATGATTATTCGTTGTATGATGAAAAATACGGCGAAGAATACTTTGAAGAAGGTCTTTACTCGATAAGAGATAACATCGGCATTCCGAAAAATGAAAAGCAGAAAGCGGTTATAGCGGTTATCAACTTTGATTTTGAAATTCAGAACGGTGGTTTAGCTCAGTATTTAATCAATGAAGAGAATGAGTATATTGAAAAAATCGTTGATTATCTCCGAATGCTCGGTGCAGAAGAACAAGCAACATTGCTTGAAACGTTCATGACAGAAAACGATATTGAATTCAAATCTGTTGAAACCAGCAGCATTGAGGAAAGTATTGAATCTGAAAAAAGCAAGCCTTTCGATAAATTCAACGATGCCTATATGGATATTTACATTCCTGATGGTGAATACGAACCTTATCTGAATTTTTTGGTGATCAATTATATTCAGGATAACATTGAGGATTTTTAATAGGACAGGTGATGTGAGTGAATTTAAAAACAAGTAAATTGTTACAGTTTGTTTTAGGATTCGGATCCATATCAATTCTGTGGGTTGCAGGATATCTGTCAAGCGATCCCTTTAATTGGCTTTTGGACAAAAACATCAGTGACTTTATTTGGATGCTGTTTGATTTCATTTCAGCAGTAACACCGTTTTTGATTTCTTTATGTTTAATCGCTTTATCAATTGTAGGAAAGAAACATAGTTATAAGATATTATATTATTCTGCATTGGCAACTGTTTGTCTGCCTGTAATTGTATATGTTTTCAGTTTGCTTATGTATGATGATTCAAGTGTTATCACTTGGCTTTTGATGCCGATTGCAATTATTTTATATCCGTTAGGCTTTACTGTTCTGACAATAGATAACGCAGCATTTAACCTTGGCGGATTTTGGGAAAGTGAGCATATCGTCGTAATAATGACAGTTTTGATTTTTGCTTCACTTGTGATTTATAAGAAGATTAAAACAAGCAATGATGAATCTCAGGAGGTAAAATGAAAAAGATTAAATACATATTTTCAATCGTTGCATTCCTGATGATTCCGCTTGTTTTGTCAGCTTGTTCAAACTGGACAGTTGAAAGGTATATCTATGAATATCACCGTGAGAAATACGAAGCAGAGGACTTTCTGCCGAGCGGTTTTGCAAGTTATGACAGTGTTTACGACGATTATGACAAGGATATAGTTTTCATATTTGAAACAAATACAATGACGGTTAAAGCAAAATATGACGATTTCTATGTGGCAAAGAAACACGAGGTCGAGCAGACCTATAAATTCCTCACCGAACCTGTCGAAGCCGATATGCTTGAAGGACACTATACCATTCCCGTAACAGAATTTGAGTATAAAGGATTTCATATGAGAGTAGCTGACGGCGGAGAATATCCCAAAAAGTTCGGCATTGTCGGTTATAACGATGAAACAAAAGAAATTGTGTATCTTTGGTTTTATGACCCCGATTTGGATTTAATTTTGGAACCTGATCAAGATAAAGAGCAAGCAATGATTGAGTTTGTTGAAAATAATTTTAAAATGTAAATTCCATTAAAAAAATTAAAGCCATACACCTTGATTAAAAGTCAATGTGTATGGCTTTAAACTTATTATTCAATTATTTTGCAAAACATTCGTAACAGATTCAAGTATTTCCTCTGTTTTGTCAAAACTCGAACTCCATATTTCAATCAGAACATTGTCCATACTCATTGTTTTATAATAAACCGTTTTATGGTTATGCTCGTAAACTATACCGTTCGGAGTTTCTGTATATTCACTTCCTTGTATTCCGTTGAAATCAATGCGTTCCAAACAAGCGGCAGTTGCAGATTTATTACTGCTGAATAAATGAATCGCAAATGAAACCGAATGTCCTTTGTATGTAACACTGTCAACAAACCCATCTGTTACTCCTTCAAGATAACAAGGTTCATCGCTCAAAGAAAAACTGTATTCTGTAAATATTTCAGCTAATTCAGGCATCGGTAAGTTCTTGATTTTTGCCTTTTCAAGCGATTCGGAAACAGATTCTGTTGTTTGCTCGGGTATGTTCTTGTTTTTTACGTTATGATTAAATGCTAAAACAAGCATCGAAATAAGTGCCGCAAACCAAACTATCAAAAAGATATATTGAGGCAATGCGGAAGGTCTGTATCTTGTTTTGTTTTTAAATTCGCCAGTTTCCCAATTATCTGCATAATCAGCAAGCTGTTGAGATTCAAGGGTTGTTATTTCTGCATTCTGAATCTCACTGAAATCAAGTTCCTTTGCTGTCTTTTTGTAAATCAGACCGATAATAAACGAAGCAACAAAGATAACAGGAACAATAATTTTCAAAACATTGAGAGTTGAATCAAAAGCATTAGTGAACAATCCGAAATTACTCAGTGCCATACCCGCAAGAGAAGGTAAAAGCAAAATATAATAACCCCATATTATAAGCTGGGTTTTATGCGGATTCGGAGAGGTATCAATCAGCCATGCATTTATTCCGCTGTGTCGCCTGTGCATTCTTAAATTTTCTTGCTGATATCTTTCAACATCACTTTCTCTTTTGTGAGATGAACGATATACCGCTTTCCATATCCATTTTAGGCTTAAATCCGTAATAGGAACAAAGAGTCCGAAGCATATCAGTCTTATAATTTCATTTGACATTTTTCTTTCTCCTTACAAATGTTGTTTTTATAAAACGGATAAAACTATACATCAAGACTTAACAATTCTGATACCCACCATAATGAATCAATGCAGATAATTAGTTTTAAGGCTTGATCCTTTGAACCAAATGTAAGTTGCTCTCCATGAAACACCATATTTCTGCTAACATCTGTGTCAAGTCGTGATTCATCTAATTTATCACTAAAAATTATACTGCGAAAATACCCTATTAAATATAGATATTCTCTTTCTTCGTCATTTCGGTCTTTGCCTTCTAATAGTGTAGCGATTATTCTTTTCTTCTCGCTGTTTTTAGAAACTTTATATCGATTAAACAGTATTTTTTCGTTTTCTGGGTTTAATTGAATTCTGTTTTTGTCACAAAAAACCTCAATATCCTTTACCAAGCCGATTATCTGTGACAATAAAGTAGTTACAGTTCCATAATAATATCCTAACTTGTATAGTTCAAGCGCCTCTTTAATAATTGGTACACGGTTTTTGTTAATGACATCAGATTCTTCCAATCGCTTATGTAAATCATCAATATAATCCGAATTATAATGCTCGTGTACTGCAACAATAACGTCTTCAATAGTTCCGTTCTCGTAAAGGTTAATTATAGTTTCGTGAAAGTCTATATCACCATCCATATATGCGGGCCACTCAATTTCAGACATTATTCTAATAAATCTGTTGTAATTCTTTCTTTCCTCTTTCGATAACTCGAAGTCTGATTCAGGCATAGCAGCTAACACTGCATCTACAATTTTATCGATGTCAAATTCTATAATTTTAGTATCTTTTAAAATTATATCAGCCATACCCATAAAAAGTTTCTCCTAGTTTTTATTTATAAGTAATATTGTATCATATCTCTAATAAGAAAACAATCAATTAAACACAAACAGCAGACAACATCATTTGCGGTGTTGTCTGCTGAATTTTTATCTCATATCTGATAACGGGGTATAATCTGTGTTATTTTGCAGATATTCTTCCATCTTACCACTGAGCAGTAATCTGACATAACTCATAGGTTCATTGTAGATGAGATAATCGAGTTCTGATGTTTCATACATATTGTTTGCATATTCGTTTTCGACGGCGATGCAGTCGATTGATACCATTGAGCCATCGGTGAGTTTGATTTCAATACAAGCAGTATCAATGTTGAATTCACAAGATAAAATATTGTTTTTCATAATTTGCAATTCCTTTCAGTTATTTAATGATAGCTTGAAACAATGTGCGTTTAACCGCCGTTAACAATTTATTCATTGAATCCGTTATGAACACTCGTACCAGATTTAAGAGCATAGCAACGTCTGTTGCTATGCTCTTAAAATTTACAAAACAGAATTAGGATTCGAAAGGGCGAAGAGAAAACCTTTCGGTGAAAGGTTTTTCGCCCGTCGAGCCGTAGAGCGATAAAGAATCTGCAGCGATTGCCGAAAGTCGAGCACCCTGAAAAAACTAACCACACAGCACCCTTGCAGCGCGCCAATTAAAGGATACAGATTTTTCTGTATCCTTTATTTTTTATCTGTCAGGGATTCGAAAGCCCGTTAAGAAAACAGTCCGGTGGACTGTTTTTAGGGCGTGGGACTACAGCGTGGTAAACTTGACAAACAAGCGGCACACAACGAGCAGAAAGAAAACTAAACCCAACATTCTCCTTATAGCGCGCCATACAGAAACTCCTTGTATATCAAGGAGTTTCTGCTTTTTATACCCTTCGGAAAAAGTCTCAAAAACACCATTTTTCTAACAAAATTCTAACAAGAGGTGTTCAGACTCAAGTCACACATTGTTTTTGAAGCCTATGGAATTTCCGATAGTGTTGCCGAGATCCTTTTTTCTTTTCATATCAAGGTGACCGTAAAACTTGGCGGTGATGTTTACATCCGAATGACCGAGCCATTCAGAAACGTCATAAAGTTCACGGCCCTCAGACAAAAGCAGAGCGGCACAGCTGTGACGTAAATCATGAAATCTGATACGTTTTAAATTGTTTTGTTTCAAAAGCTTTTTGAAACGTTTTGAAACATAATCGGGATTAAAAAGTTTGCCATTAATTAATTAATTAATTATAAAATTACCTTTTATTTATTCTCTCATTAAGACAATCCATTCTTTCGTCCAAGGCGGCACTTAACCTTGCACATTCAAACAATTCATTTTCTATTTCTTCTGTAAATTCCGAATCCTTTTTATAACGCATCTGATGCTCAAGACTTGCCCAGAAATCCATCGCAATGGTACGAAACTGAATTTCTGCTCGCACTATCCTTTTCTCGGATGCAAGAAAAATGGGAACGGTAACAATCAGATGCAGACTGCGGTATCCGTTTTTATTTTATGTTTAAATAATATTCCTCAAAGTTCAACTGCATATTAACTCAACATCAATTTTTGTTGATAATCGCAAAAACCCGAAATGCAATTTGTTTTGCACTTCGGGTTTAAATTATAGTATGACTTCAAACCTTGCCCCGCCGTTTTTGCCGTCGGTCACGGAAATTTCTCCGCCGCAGAGGGTCAGAATATTTTTGACAAGTGCAAGACCCAAGCCGTTGCCTTCGGATTTGTGGGAGCTGTCGCTCTGATAGAATTTGTTGAAAATATGCTTCTTTTCTTCGTCGCTTATGCCACAGCCTTCATCTTCTATGGTGAAGGTTATTTTACTATCTGCTCTTTCCAGCTTCATTCTTATCAGTCCGTTTTCGGGGCTGAATTTTATTGCGTTATCGATAAGATTGTTCCACACATGGAACATCAGACTTTCGTCGCCCGTATATTCAATCTCATCCATGTCAACATCAAAGTCAATTTCCTTTGCGCTCCATTTCGGTTCAAGAAGAACGATTGACTGCCTTATCTGCTCATCAAGACGGTAGGTTGTTTTCTTTGCCTGAATAGCCTTGTTATCAACCTTTGAAAGCAGAAGAATGTTGCTGACAAGCTCTGAAAGACGCTTTGTGTTGAAAAGTATCTTTTCGATATATTCGTTTTCAACCTCATCAATGTTTTCGGTGTTCTGCAAAAGGGTTGCATAGCCGTCAATCGCAGTTATCGGCGTTTTGATTTCGTGGGAAACGTTTGAAACAAAGTCCGTCTGCAATGTTTCGGTTGCGCCGAGCTCTTTTACCATAAGATTGAAATTCGTGTAAATATCCTGAATTGCTTCAAGCTTGCTTTCGGTTTCAATCTGTGTTTCAAAATCTCCTTCAGCAACCCTGTTCATTGCAGAGCTCAAATTTGTCAGCGGAGTAATAAGTCTTTTTGAAATAAATGACATAACAACTCCGCCGACGATTATGCTCACAAACACAATCCAGATCAGATTCGGGATGCTTATCTGAACGTCAAAATAATACTTTGCAATATATGCAAGCGAAAGCTCCAGCGGAATGGTTACACCAAATCCGACAATGACCGAAGTGATAAAATATCTCCACAGTTTTTTATTATTCGGATTCTTTTTCATTTCTTCTCCACCTTATATCCAACGCCTCTCATGGTAACGATTCTGAAATCGGTGTTATCCTTGAAGCGGTCGCGCAGTCTGCCGATATGAACATCAACCGTATGAGTATCACTCACGGCATCATAGCCCCATATCTCGTCCATCATCTGCTGACGGGTAAAGATTTTGCCCGGATAAGATGCCATTTTATATATAAGCATAAACTCCTTCTGCGGCAGAATCATACTTTCTCCGTTGCAGGTTACTGTTAATGAATCGCATTCCATAACAGTTGAACCGATGGTCAATTTTCGTTCATTCATAACCTGCGCCCTGCGAAGAAGCGCACCCACGCGAAGCACCATTTCATTGACATTGACGGGCTTGACCATATAGTCATCCATACCCGAAAGGAAGCCGAGCCGCATATCGTCAAAGGCATCCTTTGCGGTAATTGTAAGAACGGGTATGTTGTTGCCCGCTTCACGCAGAGAGTGAACAAGCTCGTAGCCGTCCATAACAGGCATCATTATATCGGAAATTATGAGGTCAAAATATGTGTTATCCATGGCATCGAGCGCTTCTTTTCCGTTGGACACACCCGTTACCGAATATCCGTTTTTTAAAAGAACGTGTGTAAAAAGCTCACGAAGCTCAATATCATCTTCTGCAATAAGTATTTTAAACATCTGCAACACCTCACGGATATTTTACAGTTAATATGTGAATAAATCAAGAGAGTGCAAAACGTACAGCACCATTGTTGCGGAACTGTCCGTTCTGCGGTTCTGTGGAGGAAGAACCATATATGAAAGTTTGGAGGAGATATCAATATTTGTTTCTGACCCTTTCTGCAAATGCGGTCTGACCGTTAATTGTCAGCTTTGTTCCGTCATCGAGAATTGCCGTTCCAAAGAACTTCCCGAACACCTGATGACCGTGCTGACTTATTATTCCGATGTCAAAAGAGTGAACATTATCATAAATCGGCGCAAAATCCATATCAAATCTACCGTCGGAGCTGATGAATTTCCAAGGCTTCATCACATCGTCGGGAATTTCAAAAAGTATGCGGTCGAGCTTATGGCATTTGCCGTCATAAAAAATCATATTTTCGCTTGCTGCGGAAGTATCTCCGAAGCCGTAGCCTATGTTGAATCCGAAGCTTTTACCGTCAATAACGCCGTTACCCGAACTCCAGTACCAAGTGTTGTCATAAGTCCAGACACCTCTGCCCCAATCAAGGGTAGCAAAATCCTTTTCAGGGTTGAAATAATGTTTTTTGCCGTTGTATTTAACCCATCCTTCTGCGGGCATACAGTTAATTTTCTGATTATAATAAAAGGCTGTTTCATCCTCTTTCCACGGAGTGGCGATAACCATTGTATCACCGCTGTAATTATGAAGAAATATGTCAAAATCCATTTCTCCGTGAAGCGGGCATTTTTTGTAGTGCCCGACAAGATGCCTGCCGCCGTTTTCGTGAGTTACGGAAAGTGAGCAGAAATTTTTGCTTATATTTATATCACCTTCGGAGCTGTCGGTCGGCATATTAAGCCTGCCCATCGGGAAGAAAAGCGGTGTTATGTAAGCATATTTTTTGTTGTTACCGAAATCATAGAAATTTGAGTTTGCAAGACCCATATAGCGGTTATCGGCAACAGTCATTGAAAAAGCATAACCGTCGCTGTCAACGATAACGTAATAATCCCATTCTTTCAGGCGGATTTTATCAGCCTTCATATCCAGCGGATTATATTCCATAATCAGCTTTGTTGCCCAGCCGGGTTCGGTCAGAACTCCGTCGGAATTCAATAATTTTTGCGGTTTTTCAATTTTGTGATTCATTTTTACTTCCTTAAACAATTAAAAATAAGTAATAACAAACAGGCACTACAAAAAGCACGCTGTCAAATCGGTCAAGCACACCGCCGTGACCGGGCAGGAAATTGCCGAAATCCTTGATTTTGCAATCACGTTTTATGTATGAAAGAAACAAATCACCGAGCAAGCCAAAAAACGAACCCAAAAATCCGATAACAATAAAAGCAATCCAAGGCACATCGGTTTTGCAGAAATGAAGGATAATTCCGTAAATAAGCATACCGAGTATTCCGCCCGCAACTCCGCCGAATGCACCTTCAACGCTCTTTTTCGGGCTGATTGACGGAGCAAGCTTATGTTTGCCGAATTTTGAGCCGATGAAATATGCTCCCGCATCAGCACACCAAGCCGAGATAAACGGAATCAGAACAAGATTTCTTCCGTTGTTAAGATTCATCATCGGAACGAGAAGTGAGATAAAAAGCGGGAATACATATGCACCGAAAAATGCTGCAAAAATTCCGTTTGTGCCGATTTTTTGTTTTGAAGCTATTTCAGCGAAAAACAGAATAAACATAAAAACAAACATCATTGCGATGAAAGCGTATACATCGGCATTGAAATATATAAACCACGGTATCAAAATCGTCTGAATAATGCAGAGTGCTTGTATCAGCTTGTTCTTAACAAGTCCCGTGTTACATACAAGTTCCTTCGCCATAAAAAAACAGGCGATTGTTTCAAGAATTCCCGTTGCCCATACAGGTAAATCAAGAAGCACAACAAGGCAGACAGTTATCCACACTGCGGCAACAATAAGCCTTGTTCCGAGTGACTGAAAAATTGATTTTTCTTTTTTCATTTTTATTCCCTCTCAATCTCATCAACATCTCTCGAATTTGCGTATATTTTTTCCATTCTCTCATCGAAAAAATGCTCGTCAAGTAAAATTTCCATTCTGTTTGAGGGCTCAAGTCCTTCTTTTCTTTCGTTCCATCGGAGTGCCGCAACAGCGGAAAGTCCCGCATCAAAAACAAAGAATGCTATGAACGTCCAGACAAGAACACCGCTTAATTTCATCGGAATAAAAGCGATAAGTGTGTCTGTCAGCGGCATTATGAGCTTTACCAACGCAATGCCGAGAATACCCCAGAACAATGAATAAAGCAAACATACTCTGCCGTTTATATTCAGAGGCAGATGTCTGTAATCCCACGCAACGGAGCCGAAAACAATTTCCTGACCGAGCGAGCATATGTATTCCGCAACCGTGCCGACGGCAAACGAGATGAGAAAAATTTTCCATAAAGAAGAGCTTTTGAATTTGCTCAAAACGGCAGTCAGCAAAACTCCGCCCATTCCGTAAGCTACGCTTAAAGGACCGTATACCAACGATTTGCGGCTTTCGATATAGCCGTTTTTAATCAGACACCACAGAGTTTCAACCGCAAAGCCTACCACACAGCAAATCAGGAATATATAAACATATTTATAAAATGTTTTCTTATTCATTTCTTCCTCCGTTTATGATTCTTCTGATTCTGTGAATGCCGTAAAGAACGGTTGAAATAATCATTGCAGCTATTGAAATCGCAATAAGTGTGTTTGCAAGCCAAATCGGAATATTTGTGAAGAACAAAAGAATTAGCATAACAGCATAAAGAATAACCGTGCAAGCCTTGCCGTACCATAAAGCACTGTTGATTTTTGCGGAATATTTTGTTTCCATTATTGCAGTTACCGCCATAAAGATTTCTTTCACAATAAGAACAATAAGTGCAGGCAGCATAAGCTCATATTCTGTGAGCAGGCAATACATCATTGCCGCTTGGGTAAGTTTATCTGCAACGGGGTCAAGCACTTTGCCGATATCCGTTACCATATTGAAACGGCGTGCAATTTTGCCGTCAAGAACATCCGTAAAGCCCGATACGGCAACGAGAATTGCAGTCAGCAAACCGCTTTCCTTTTCGCAATATGCCCATATGATAAACGGAATAAGTGTCAGACGCAGGTAGCTTATCAGATTCGGAACAGAGAAAAAGTCTTTTGCTTTCAGCTTAATGTTCATTAATATCGCCTCGATTAAGAATTCAATATGTTCATAAACTCTTCGCCCGTAATGGTTTCTTTTTCGTAAAGATACTGTGCCAATTTGTCAAGTTTTTGCTTGTTTTCGGTAAGTATTGTCATTGCCTTGTCATACTGCTTTTTGATAAGTGCAACAACCTGACGGTCGATTTCCGTCTGCGTTTCTGCCGAGCAGGCAAGCGAAGCATCGCCGCCGAGATACTGATTTGTAACCGTTTCAAGGGCGACCATGCCGAATTCGTCGCTCATACCGTAGCGGGTTATCATCGCTCTTGCAAGCCTTGTAGCCTGCTCGATGTCATTGGCTGCACCCGTTGACACCGAGCCGACCGCAAGCTGCTCTGCAGCCCTGCCGCCCGTATAGGTGGCAATTTTATTTTCAATCTCTTCCTTGCTCATTAAATAGTGATTTCCTTCGTCAACCTGCATTGTATAACCCAATGCACCCGATGTTCTCGGAACTATCGTGATTTTCTGAACAGGTGCGGAATTTGTCTGCATTGCGGCAACAAGTGCGTGACCGATTTCGTGATATGCAACAATCATCTTTTCTTTGTCGGTCAGCAAAGAGTTTTTCTTCTGATAGCCTGCAATAACAACCTCTATGCTTTCTTCAAAATCCGCCTGCATAGCAGCCTTGCTTCCTCTGCGTACCGCACGCAAAGCCGCTTCGTTAACAATATTTGCAAGCTCTGCACCCGATGCACCCGAAGCCATTCTTGCAATAACAGAAAAATCGACATTCGGTCCCACGCAGATTTTTCTTGCGTGAACTTTGAGAATTTCTTCTCTGCCTTTCAAATCGGGCAGCTCAACGGGAACCCGTCGGTCAAATCTGCCGGGTCGTGTCAAAGCAGGGTCAAGGGATTCGGGTCTGTTTGTTGCTGCAAGGATAATAACTCCCGTATTGCCCTCAAATCCATCCATTTCGGTCAGAAGCTGGTTGAGAGTCTGCTCTCTTTCATCATTGCCGCCAATGTGATTATCACGCTTTTTGCCTATGGCGTCAATCTCATCGATAAACACGATACACGGTGCTTTTTCTTTTGCTTGTTTGAAAAGGTCACGCACCTTCGATGCACCCATACCAACAAACATTTCAACAAATTCCGATCCCGAAATCGAGAAAAACGGAACATTTGCTTCGCCTGCAACAGCCTTTGCGAGCATTGTTTTACCCGTACCCGGAGGTCCGACAAGCAGAATACCTTTGGGCATTGAAGCACCGATAGCCTTATATTTATCGGGATTGTGAAGATAGTCGACAACCTCTGTCAGATTTTCCTTTGCTTCATCTTCGCCTGCAACATCGCTGAATTTTATTCCGCTTGACGATTTAACATAAATCTTGGCGTTGCTCTTGCCCATATTGAACATCATGGAGTTGCCGCCGCCCGCTTTATCCGTGAATTTTTTCATCACAAGCTGACCGAGTCCGACCATAAGAGCCATAGGCAAAATCCAACTCAAAAGTATGCTCAGAATCGGCGACATTTCCTGAACTATTTCCGTTGAGAATTTCGCTCCTGCGGTGTAAAGTCTTTGAGTTAATGCAGGGTCATCCATAAGTCCCGTTTTATAGAAATTGCCGTTCTTATCACTAAAAACAATCTGATTATCCTGAATTTCAACCTCGTCAACGTTAAGCTCCGTTGTCATTCGGATAAAAGTGCCGTAATCAACCTCTTTCACTCTCATATTGTTGAGAAGCGGCATAACAATCGCATTGAAAAGAATGATTACCGCAAGAAAAATGCCGTAATAGAACATCATCGGCTTTTTCGGTGTTTTAACTTCGTTCATAAAATACCCCTTTATCACTTTATGACGCAATTATAAAACTCTTTCTTCAACTCTTCTTCAACTGAAGTTCAACAATTGTTGAGATTTATGACGGTCTTGAATTTAATTTCATGCAGGTGTATAATACTCTGAGATTTTAATTCAGGAGATAAGTATGGATAACAACAAAGAATTCCTTGGCACGGAGCCTGTGGGCAAGCTGCTTTTCAAGCTTGCCGTGCCTACGGTTATTGCACAGCTTGTGAATATGCTCTATAACATCGTTGACCGCATTTACATCGGTCACATTCCCGAAGAAGGCAGCCTTGCTCTGACGGGTGTCGGCGTTTGTATGCCGACAATTATGATCATCTCGGCTTTTGCGGCTCTTATCAGCTCAGGCGGTGCTCCGAGAGCATCAATAAATATGGGTAAGGGCGACAAAAAATCCGCAGAGAAAATTCTCGGCGGATGCTTCACGCTTCAGATTATTATTTCAGCCGTTTTAACTGCGGTTTTGCTGATTTGGAATAAGGATTTACTCCTTGCCTTCGGCGCAAGCGAAAACACAATCGACTATGCAACCGACTATATGAACATCTACGCCGTCGGCACGGTGTTTGTTCAGCTCACACTTGGTATGGGTGCGTTCATCAATGCACAGGGCTTCACTAAAATCGGTATGATAACGGTGCTTATCGGTGCGGTCAGCAATATTATTCTTGACCCGATATTCATTTTTGCATTTGATATGGGTGTCAGAGGTGCGGCACTTGCGACCATTCTTTCACAGGCGATTTCGTGCGTATGGGTTATTTCGTTCCTCTGCGGCAAGAAAACATATCTTAAGCTCAAATTGTCGGATATGAAGATTGATGCAAAGCTTGTTTTCCCTTGTGTTGCGCTCGGTCTTGCGACCTTTATTATGCAGAGCAGCGAGAGCGTTATTTCCGTTTGTTTCAATTCTTCACTTCTCAGATACGGCGGAGATATTGCCGTCGGTGCAATGACAATTCTTACAAGCGTTATGCAGTTTGCAATGCTGCCTATGCAGGGCATAGCACAAGGTGCACAGCCGATTTCGAGCTATAACTACGGCGCAAAAAATGTTGACAGAGTAAAGAAAACATTCAGGCTGCTGCTCACTTGCTGTCTTACATATTCGGCTGTTTTGTGGGTGCTGATTATGATTCTTCCACAGATTTTTGCAGGTATTTTCACACCCGATGCCGCACTTATCGAATTCACGGCAAAGGCACTTCGTATCTACTGCGGAGCAATGTTCCTTTTCGGAATACAGATTGCCTGCCAGATGACCTTTGTTTCAATGGGCAACGCACCTTGTTCAATTATCGTTGCCGTTGTACGTAAATTCGTGCTTCTTCTGCCGTTTATCTACATTATGCCTAATCTGGTCGAAGACAAAACAATGGGCGTTTATCTTGCCGAACCCGCTGCCGATATTATCGCAGTAACCTTCACTGCAATCCTTTTTGCCGTGCAATTTAAAAAGTCATTGAAGAAGCTTGAAGAAAAATAAATTTCACCTATATATCAATTATTGCTTTTCATAATTTGCAATTCCTTTCAGTTATTAATGATAGCACGAAACAATGTGTGCTTAACCGCCGTTAACAATTTATTCATTGAATCCGTTATGAACACTCGTACCAAGAAAAAGAAGTGATTCCGCAGGAATTGCTTCTTTTTTGTTTATCCTGCAAGGAATTCGAAAGGGCGAAGAGAAAACCTTTCGGTGAAAGGTTTTTCGCCCGTCGAGCCGTAGAGCGATAAAGAATCTGCAGCGATTGCCGAAAGTCGAGCACCCTGAAAAAACTAACCACACAGCACCCTTGCAGCGCGCCA
>JAFVVQ010000029.1 GCA_017502085.1 Clostridia bacterium
AACAAAATGGTGGATTTTCGCTCTCGGTACAGGCGTTCCCATCATCACGGGTGCTCTCGGTATCATTCCCAAGCTTTTCTATCCCATTACGGCTGAAAAGCGTGACATTATGTATGCTGAACTCCGTGACAGAAGAAGCAAAGTTGCTGATAAGATGAACAAGGCAACCACCGCAGAAGAAATTGCAGAAATCGCGGATTCACAGTTCATCACCCAATAATCAAAAACATATAAAGACTGTAATCGTTCGGGTTGCAGTCTTTTTTGTTTTGTAAAGTTACTGAAAAAATCAGAAAACTCATTGACAAATATGATTTGATATGCCATAATATATATTGCAAAAATTTAAAATCGTGCTTTAACCCAAGGCAAAGAGGAAAATCCTTTGTCTGCACGCTTATGGAAAATACATTGCCGAGACAAAGTGCATACATGCGGCAAGCCATATTCTGAACGGTTAAAATTAAAAAAATCATCCCGTATATGCAGGTAAAAACTGCAAAATACGGGGTGATTTCGGCGTTTTTGGGGTAAAAAGTATTTTTATGTTATGTTTTTGTTATTTTTTTACCCCCTTTTTTGAGGAGTCAGTTAAACACGGTAACATTATTGAGGAGTTTTGTTGCCGTTAACCGTAATTGTTAAATAACTATAAATGGAAAGGAAGGAAGAATTTTGACATCGACAACTGTACATGAAGTGCCTGCGGGTTGGGAGGCGTTCGACGCCCCTGTGGAGGATTTGGATCCCGTATTGGTAAAAGAGGGTTTCACAGAGACTATGACAATCGGAAGAGCGCTTGTTATGAGTCTCAGAAGGCACGCGGATGTGGACATTCATTACATTTCCGAACTTGCTGGAATCGACAAGGATGAAGTCATTGAAAAACTCAGAGGCGTAATCTATCAGAATCCCGAAAAGTGGAACGGAAACGTATATGAAGGCTGGGAGCTTTCAAACGAATATATCTCGGGCAATCTTTTTGACAAGCACAAGAAAGCACGTGCAGCATCTGCACTTTACTCAAAGCGTTTTGCAGCAAACATTGAGGCGCTTGAGAACTATATGAATCTCGCGATCTATTTCGATGACGTCAGTCTTTATCCGGGAATTCCTTTTATTCCCACAGAGGTTATTGACGATTTTATCGAGCATCTTTTCGGCAAATATATCTCATCGCCCGATTTCAGAGGCGATAAGAGAGAATATCTTGTCAGACGTGATCCGATAACGGGCTCATGGGAAATCCCCAACAAAAAGCGCTACCGTGGTTGGATTACCAATATTTCAACATACGGTACACTTGACAAAGAGGGCATCTCGATTCTTGACGATATTCTCAACAACAGAGACATTGTTGTCTATAAATACGGATACAGTACTTACAGTAAGAGACCTGTCAATAAGACCGCGACGGCAAAGGCACTTGAAAAGCGCGACCTTATTATCAGCGAATTCGATCGCTGGGTCAAGAATACTCCACGCATCAGACAGATTGCGGAAGCCTGTTATATCCGCAACTACGGCTATATCAGAAAACGTGTTTTCAACGGTAACTTTCTTGATAAGCAGTGGGGAGACATTGTTCTTCGTGATTATCAGCGCAATGCCGTTGCAAGAATTCTTTTCACAATGAACTGTCTTCTCGCTCTTCCCGTGGGCAGAGGCAAAACTTATATTATGCTTGTTTCAGCACTTGAATCAATCAGAATGAAACTTGCAAAGAAGATTATCATCACACCTCCCAACAACGTTTTCGTTCAGTTTGAGGAGGCGGCACGCAAGCTGGGTTGCCTTGATGAAATCACCTTCATCGGCACGAAGGATTTCACACCCGTAAAGAGACAGAAACTGCTCGGCAAAATCCGCGATGCGGAAACGGGGATTTACGTTATTCCTCAGAGCAGCTTCGATATCATTCCTCTTTCCGAGGAACATTATAAAGAAGAACTCAGGGAAGAGCTTGAGAAGGTTATTCAGGCAAGAGGCAATTTTCTCAAAAGCACTCCCGCCCTTAAGCGCAAGGAGAAGGATCTCAAAAAGGCGCTTCTTGAGATTGATGGCAAATCATCCGATAAGAACAAGGTTTATTTCGATAATCTCGGGATCGATATGCTCTATGTCGATGAAGTTCAGGCATATAAGAACATCACTATTGAAAGTTCAAGCTTTGCAAGAGGTATCAACAAAAAAGGTTCTGCAAAGGCGAATAAGATGCTTGATAAGATTCATTTTGTTCAGAAGAATAACGGCGGCAGAGGTGTAATCCTCTCAACAGGTACACCAATCACCAACTCGATGACAGATATCTTCGTGTGGCAGAAGATGCTTCAGAGCGGTGAACTTGCCGTAAACGGTCTCAGCAACTTTGATTCATGGGCAGCTGAATTCTGTGAGAAATCAACCGAGTTTGAAATCGATGTTGATTCCACCAATTACCGCCTTGTTACCAGATATTCAAAATTCGTCAATCTTCCTGAGCTTACTGCTCTGCTTTCATCCGTAGCCGAATTCTACACACCCGAGGAATCCGAGGGTCTTCCCGAATTCAGAGGCTATACTGACGTTGTTGTTCCTCAGACGGCTTTCTTCAAGCTCTTTCTTGAGGAACTTTCAAGTCGCTGTGATGCAATCAGAAACGGCAATGTTGATCCCAAGATTGACAATATGCTCAAGATAACGTCAGACGGCAGGGCTGCGGCGGCAGATATCAGACTTGTCTGTCCCGATGCACCTTTCACCGAGCACTGCAAGGTCGCTTTCTGTGCAAACAAGGTTTATGAAGTATATGTCAGGACTATGGATAAAAAATGCACTCAGCTTGTTTTCAGTGATCTTTCAACGCCTAAGGATAGCTTCAATCTTTATGATGAGCTCAAGCGTCTGCTTGTTATGATGGGCATTCCTGAAGAAGAAATCGCATTCATCCACGATGCAACCGATGACAGAAAACGTGAAAAGCTTTTCGAGATGACAAGAAAAGGCGAAATCCGTGTGCTTATCGGCTCAACAATGAAGCTTGGCACAGGTGTCAACGTTCAGGATAAATGCATTGCTGTTCACCATCTTTCATTGCCTTGGAGGCCTTCCGATATGATGCAGCGCGAGGGCAGAATATTGCGTCAAGGGAATTCTAATAAAGAAATATATATCTTCCGCTATGTCACCCAGGGCAGCTTTGATGCATATTCTTATCAGATTCTCGAGAACAAGCAGAGAGTCATTTCTCAGATTCTCAAGGGTGTAACAACCGTCAGAAGCGTGTCGGAAGTCGACGATGCTGTGCTCTCATACGGTGAAGTAAAGGCGCTTGCGGTCGGAAATCCTCTCATCAAGGAGCGTGTTGAGGCATATAACGAGCTTTCACGCTACAGAGCGCTCAGAAGCAAGAGTGAGGAAACGAGAATCGCTCTTCGCAGACAGCTCAAGGAAATCCCTGACCTTGTCGATAAGGAAAATGATATGATCCGCAACTGCTCGCTGGACTGTGTTTATATCAGTAATAAGATGAAAACAGCCGATTCCGAAGAGCGTAAGAATGTTCGTGCCAAGGTTGCCGATGCAATCAGAAACGTTGTTACCGAAAGAGAAGAGTACGTCATCGTGGATGATTACTGCGGATTCAGGATTATTTATCCTGCGTATATGACTGCAGACAAGCCCTATGTTTATCTTGAGAGAAACGGCAGATACACAGTTGAAATGGGTGATGCCGACAGAGGTATCGTTGCCCGAATCGATAACGTTATTTCACGTATCCATGAGTTCCGTGATGCTTATGTGAGAAGCCGCAATGCGCTCGAAAAGAAGCAGGCAGATATCATCGTTGAACTCGAAAACATCAAATTCTATAACGAGGAGATTTCTTTCTACAGAGACCTTCTCGCCGATATTGACAGAAAGCTGGAGGTGGCATAATTGAAAGAAGTATTCGAAGGACAGAACATCACTTCTCTTAGCGTTTCAAAGGCAGTCGAATCCCTTGCAAAGGCTTATTGTGAGCTTATAAGGAAGGGCTTGAAAATGAATTATCTTCCCGCACTGATGCTTTGGGGTCCTCCCGGTGTCGGTAAGTCTGATTTTGCCCGTCAGCTTGCGGCAAGAATAGAAGAAGAAACAGGCAAAACCGTCAACCTTGTTGACGTGCGCCTTCTTCTCTTCAATCCCATTGACCTCAGGGGTATCCCTACTGCCAACGAGGACAAGACAGCGGCTGTATGGCTCAAGCCCAAGATCTTTGATATGGATGAAAGTGATGCTGTCATCAACATTCTTTTCCTCGATGAACTTTCATCCTGTTCGCCTTCCGTTCAGGCAGCGGCATATCAGATTACTCTCGACAGAATTATCGGTGAACACCGTCTGCCTGATAATTGCATCGTTATTGCCGCAGGTAACAGAATAACCGATAAGTGCGTTACTTACAAGATGGCAAAGGCACTTGCCAACCGTCTTTGCCACGTTGAAATCAAAGCAAACTTTACTTCATGGGTTACATGGGCAAAGGCAAACGGAATCCACTATAAGGTTATCGATTTTCTTACCGCCCGCCGTGATTTCTTTATGGCATTCGATCCGCAGAAGGATGAACTCGCTTTCCCTACACCCCGTACGTGGGAGATGGTCAGCAATATTCTCAATGTTTATGACGGGGATGAGAATGCGGCACATCCGATGGTTTCGGGTTGTATTGGTGAGGCGGTTGCTTCAGAATTCCGTATGTTTTGTGCGGTTTACAGAACGTTGCCCTCTGTTGAAGAGATTTTTGACGGCGGCAACCCTGCTCTTCCTAAAGAAACCGACGCTCTTTTTGCGCTTATTTCATCTATGACGGCACACGCCCGCGAGAATAAGGATGATATGAGAAAAATCGGCAATGCAATTAAGTATTCAGAGAAACTTGCACCCGATTTCAGCGTTGCGTTTATGAAGGAACTTATCAACCTTGAGCCTGAATATCGCAAGAAGCTCATTATGGTCCCTGAATATACAAGGTGGATGGACAGGAGAGGAAGGATGCTCAATGGCATTATCTGATGCTGAACTCAAGGTTTTTTATCAGAAGCTTCTGACAGCCAGAATGAGACTTGTTATGACTCATCCGTTTTATGGCGCGTTGCTGATGCACGTCAGACTTGCCATTGATGAAAAGTGCGAAAGCGCATTCACCGATAATGAATGCATCTGTTTCGGCGCGGAGTTTCTCTCAAATCTCTCCTCTCAGGAGGTTGAGTTTGTTATGCTCCATGAGATATTGCATATCGTTCTTCGACATTGTAAGAGAGGTTTAGGGTATAATCAGTTCATCTTTAACGTCGCCTGCGATATCGTTGTCAATTCGACGATTCTTGAAGCATTTGACGATGACGTTTCAAAGATTACTCTTTCGAAATACGGTGAGTCAATGCATCTGACTCCTGACGGCAAGGAGGGCAGGGGATACACCGCCGACGAAGTTTATGCGATGCTGATGAAGAATCAGAACAGAACAAAGGCTATGGCACTTTCCGCCTTCTGCGATGATCATTCGCAGTGGAAGGACGAAGAAGGCTTGGCGGATGAACAGGCGGACTGGATTCAGAGGATAATCAACGCCGCGGAAACCGCATCGAAGATGGCGGGGAAAAATGCGGGTAATCTGCCGAGATTTGCCGAGGAAATTCTCAACAGAAACAGAAACCGTGCACTCGATTGGAGAACACTGCTGCGCACGTTTGTCGAGGAGGATGTTTGTGATTATTCCTTTAATCCGCCCGACAGACGGTTTGCAGATTCGGATTTTTTCCTTCCCGATTATAACGGATGTATAAGCAGTGAAAAGGTGAAAAAGGTTCTCTTTATGATTGATACCTCGGGATCAATAGGCACAAAGACAATCCATGCGGCGTATGATGAGATCGAATCAGCGCTTGAAATGTTTGAAGGCGGAGTCGAGGGCTGGCTCGGATTCTTTGATTGGGAGGTAAAACCGCCCGTACCGTTTGAAAATTCCGATGAACTCAAGCAGATACGTGCTGTCGGCGGCGGTGGAACAAGTTTCCGCAATCTTTTCAGATATATAAGGAAAGAAATGAAAGAAGATCCGCCTGAAAGTATCGTGATTTTCACTGACGGATACGACAAATTTCCCGAGGAAGAGGTTGCGGGCGGCATCCCTGTTTTGTGGATTATCTGCGGCACAAATGTTGTCCCGCCCTGGGGCGCCGTCGCCAGAATACCGAGGGAATAAGCAACATAATGAAGAGAAAGAGGATTGCTCACATCGGTGAGTAATCCTCTTTTTTATCGGTGCCTTTAGGTGTGGGAAATACCCACTGAATCTGTTGATGGGATGGTTGTGATATTGTTTTTTTCAATTAAGTGACAGAAAAAGAAATGATTAAAAAAAATATAAATACAACAAGTGTAATGCCCAAAACCTTATAGAACGTTTTGATATTCTTAAGTTTCTTTGTTGTTGTGGTATGCCTTCCGCCGCACCTAGGACAATTGCAAACAATTTTTCCACTTTCAGAATCTTTAAATACTCCGATTCTTTTGGAAAAGAAAGGTGTCTTACAGTATTTACAAAAACTTATTGCCGGAAAACCAAGTTTGTACTGGTGAGGACGAAAAAAACCACTTTTATTAAGATTATTAATTTCATTAGGCAATTCGCTAAGCTTTATTTTTTTATCTTTCTTCAAGGGATGTGCACTTCCTTTAACAGAGATTTAATTTCTTCTTTTTCGCGGGGTGTCATAGAGATTTCAAAAATATCTGAACGGAAATTCTTATATGCCATTAATAGACATAATGTATTATAATAGATGCGCATATTATTTTTGTTCAACGGTAATCTGATCAATTCTTCGATCGAATAGTATACGTTTTCAAAATTGTATTTGGAAAACAGTTTTAATAAACATAGCTGTGCGTAACTAGGCTCATTTAAGCATATATGAATTGTCGGAGTGGAATCTGAAAAGTCAATAAGAATATAATTTTCATCGCATTGGGCTTCGCTTAAAAAATTAACTTTATCGTTTGACAAAATACATCTACAAATAGCAACCGACTTTTTAACCGGCGGGATCTTACCTATTATCTCTATGCAAGAATTTAATTTTAAAATATCTGAAGATATTTCTGAGATAATTCTTCTAATAAGATTTATATCGCTTTCTCTTTCAGCAACACAGTAAAGAACGGTGTCATCCGAAAACAAAGACAGTAATAATGACTCATGTAACTTGTTGACAAAAAAGTCATCGTATCCACAAAATTCAGTCATAGTATCTAAAAATTCAGAAAAATCGATATTGTCGTATTTTGATTCAATTGTCACTTTGCTTTCGAGGAAGACGCGGCCATCATTTCTTGGGTATGATTCAATAAGAACAATGTTTTCATCAGCATTAAAGAAAGATTTTGTGGTGACCGGTGCGGATGCATATCCGGGAACAGAAGCATATTCTGTTAACATTGAGATATATGATTTAACCCACATTTGCGCAGAATTCTCGGGAATAAGATTGTCTATATTACCTCTGAAATCATATCCTCCGCTGCTATGTGACAAAAAGAAAGTCTTATTTGGAGTATCATTCATATTGTTACCTCGTTCATTTTTTAGCTTTTGGATACACTCCGATTTCAGAGAGAAGCCATAAAAATGGAGTTTCAGCACCTACGCTGTTAAAATGATCATTAATGATGAGTCGAGTAGCAAAAACTCTGGTGTTTTTTTCTCCAAAGGAATCGTTAATGCTTCGCATATATTTTTGTAATGATTCTTGTTCCTTTGTTAAATTTGTTGCATTCTCACCTAGAAGATGTGATTTTATGGTGTCTGACAAACTATCTATAACTGACATATCGACAGGGCCTTTTGTTTCTTTCGTGAACTCACCTATTTTTATTTCGTCCTGAATTAGATCAAGTTTATTAAAGATAATAGCGGTTTTTTTCTTGTTGATAATATTTGTCTGGCTGAAAGCTTGAAGAATATCATCAACCCTGACCATCTGGGGCAAAATCCCATCAGACAGGCCTTGCATCGTGTTTTGCTCATCTAGTTCAGGTGCTTCTTTATCAAACAGCTTTTTTATTAGTTCTCTATGTTCATATTCTTCTGCTGCGTTAACAATGAATATAATACCGTCTGCGTTTATGAGAAATTGCGAAAGAGACTTAGAAATCTTATCTGCGCTAGTATAAAATTCGCCTGGAACATCAAAGAAAACAAGGTGGCATTTGTCGTTGCTTTCTGTCTGTCCATTTAAATATTTCAACTCATAAAAATAAGGTCCCATTATAGATTTTGTGGCAATTTTTGCCTTATCGATTTTGCTTTTGTCTGGGGTAGAATAAGTGGTTGATATACCATAGGATAATCGCTCGTTGCAATACAAATCAGTAACGTTATCAAGAGGGGAACTCTTATCTTTGTTAAGCGAGTACCAGGTGGTGTTGGGAAGATTTCTCATCCTGTCATTTAAAGCTGCGAGATATGTAGTCTTGCCACTATTGGGAACGCCGATAACCGCAATATAACGTGTTTTCTCTTTGCCGAAATTTATGAGAAGGTTGTTGTGGCAATAGGGACAAAGTCTTTGCTGTAAAGGTAAACTGGTTGCAGGATTTGGATCTTCAACTCCAGTGATATAATTATTCTCCGTTTCAATCTGATTTGTTTTCAAATCAGCAGGGTCAACATAACCATAATCGTATTTAGCGTAAGCAGAGTTTCCTTTATCGATGTGATATGAACGAAGATATTCATCTACAGAACGCATACCGGATGCACAACGGAATACGGCATTATTGTACTTGAACGGAATAAAACAATAAGGGCATTTTACCAAAGGGATTTTTTTCATAAAACAATCACTCCACAATTATTATACCTTTTTTTAGGAGAACGAATTCATGATTTCTGAGCTCCAAAATGCCAGGTTTAATAGATATAATTTTTTGACCTAAAGGTTTAACTTCCTGACCATTGTTATTTTTTATGATAAAACATTCGGAAAGTGCATGAATATCTGAATATGTCTTGAATTTGTTTGAGTTAAATTTGACAGGATTCAACATCAAATGCTTATTCTTGAAAACAATATAGTCTGATTTGATTTGGTTGCCGGTTGCAGAAAAAACAGGAGTGTCATCAAACCCTAAATTAAGATTATAACTATTCTCTAATGTCAGAAATGAGCTGCTCAGCAATAAAGATGAGCATGCATCTGGGGTGGTGTAAAAGTCAGCTGCAACAATTTTTTCTTTGGGATTATTTGATGCCGCAGCTTCTGTGCCGAGTGAAGATGTGTCCTTTTTGATTAATTGGGCAGTATATGTTTGTTTTATTGGAGTAGGATTTGCACATGGAATTCTAGAAAGATCGATGCTTGACGAAGCAGAAGTGTTCTCAGGCTGTATACTATCAGATTTATTACTATTTTCTTTTTGTTTGTTGGTTTTTTTCTTGTTAATTGTAACTATACCTTTTTTGATCAAAACCCAAAAAACAATTATCGCTGAAATGATAACAACTAACATTACTATACACAAAATAACTATAGGCAGAGCTTTTTCCAAGTTGGCTTCCTCCTTTACCTCTGTTTTTGTAAATTGGTTGATTTTTATGGGTGTTATACCGCTTATTAGATTGGCATTTTTAATTATTGTTATATCATTAACCTTAAGTGACGTTTGGTCAAACGTCACCTTAAAGTAATTATTTTCGTCATTAATTGATACAGGTATTCTGTCCTTCTTCAATTGTTTGAAGGTCTTTTTTGTTGCATTGTTTTGATGATTATCAACGAAAAATAACTCTGCGGAGTCTGAAGATGATTTATCGATCCAAATGGAAATTTGCTGGGTTTGATTATCGGTTTTAACGGTGAAGGAAATGCATTTTTCATAAAAACGAGGTTTGGAATTTACTGACTCGGCACCGAAAACTTTAATGACATAAGTTCCGTACGAGGATTCCCCCGAGAACGCACCGGCGTTCTCAGGGGAGGTGACGGAGTTGCTGTATGTATATTCGGATTCATTTGAAGGAGAATCTGCAGCGGCGAAAACACCAATATTAAACGTCGCAACAATAAGCAACGCACATATTATCGCAGAAATCTTCTTGAATAACATACAGCAACCTCCATTGGTTAGATAAGTTTTTCGATCATTTTTTCGAGCATCATAAGTGAGAAGAACTCTTTATAAGTGCCGGGATCATAGTTGACGTCTTCCATATCTGCAACTAATGTTGAGAATTCGTCTAAAAATACGTTGCAAGCTTTAGGTGACTCTTCAACGTTTAAAGCTTTGAGATTCATTCCCAATGCAGTAAGGAATTTAATTAAAACTGTGTATGATTTTTTGAGTGTTTCTCTGTCCGGAATCGAGAAATTAATGGCAGGAATTGTGGTATCTACTTCTTCACCTTCTGGATCTGTTGATTCCGGTTCAATTGACGTTATATCAACTGATACTGAATCATCAGCCATAATCTTTTCCAGATCAGCATATACCGGGTCTACAGCATGGTCTGGAGCATCGTCACCGAACAATGTCATTTCATTCTTACTGAGCAAGGTTAAACCGATTACGACCTCTTCTTTGTCATCAGAAGTGGATGAAGTGATGTGGAAGTTAAGATTTTTATCCAGCTTCAAAATAGTTTTAAAGAGAACTTCTATGTTTCGGTTAATATTTGATGTCTTAGCAGCAAGAGAAATACCTTTTGCACCGCATCCGGCCATACAGATTCTGAAGGTATAGGGGGAAAGCTCAAATTCTTTTTTATCAAGCTTGTTCTTCATATAGGAAGCAATGAGGTAGAAAAGACCGCAATATTTTGCATTTACAACAAGACAGAGTTTTTTGAATTCATCGTCAGCAAGTCTGTCATAATTGATACCTTTGTTTTCAAGCAAGAAATCGATAATTGCAATCTTACGGTAGGGATGATTACTCCTGATGTAATTTTTAGCAGCTTCAATTTCTGAGTTGTTTATTGCTTCATCAGAAATGTCCCAGAGTTTCTTGAATGAGGTCAAATCTTTGACAGTCTGGATAATTGATTTTTCAACAAGATAGTTACCTGCATATCCAAATGAATGTTCGGCTTTTAATTCAGGGATGTTATTGCCCTTCCAGAACGAGAAGTCGGTTGTTCCGCCGCCGATATCAATGATTGCATAGCCGTCATTGGGAGTGGGTCTGTGCTGAACCGTGGGATGCTTTTCGAAATATTTGCCGGCAGCTTTCGCCTCGGTCTGACCGAGGATTTCAATATTTTCTATGCCGCTGATTTCAGCAAGAGTTTTCTTGTATTCAGCCGAAGCATCCAAGGCTATGTTTCCAAATTCTTCACCGGGATAAGAAATTCTGATTTCAACTCTGTTTGCACCTTCTGTTTTAGCCTCAAGGACACCGTATGTCAAAGCATTGAGTATAAAGTTTTTGGCGGCTTTTTCTCTTTCTCTGTCAATGAAATCGTTGTTGTCTCTCACTTTCGGCCATTTAAGGTTGGTCAAGATCCTGGATTCATTTTCAAACAAATTGGTTGAATCAGAGATAAAATCCTTATCTATTTCGATAAGTCTGCCTGTAACATTGGAGATTGTAAGATGAGAGCAATCTCTGTTTTCGAGTTTGGCATCGAAATTCTGACCATAGGTAAAAATTTTGCCGAGAAGCTCTGAAGAATCAGAGAACAGATAATATTTCTGAATAAATTTACGCTTTTCTTTGCTGAGAGGGCAGTAAATGTCATGTACATATTTTCCGGGCGAATAAACAGATCTTTGAAGGTATTGCTGGTTTACGTTTGCAATGGGATTGTCAGCAATATAAATGTTTGTGCTTGTTGTACCGAAGTCCATTGCAACAGTCTTTGGTGCATTGCCTATACCGGAAAATGTAGGTGCGTGATCTCTCTTGACTGTCCACGTACCGAGTGTATGCTTGCTGCCCATAGAGTCGGTGTAGAAGAATTCAAGTGCATAAGGTGTTGATGTGCTTGAAAGCAGTGTAAATTCTTGTGCTTGCTTGTTTCTTTCTGCTCTATCTACAGGATTTACGTATTTTGAGAGGGAGTCATAAGCCTTGATTTCAGCTTCGGATGATTTGGCGACAAGAGCGAACTCGATTCTTTGGTCGGTGACGAGTGTGCGACGTCTGAGATGTTTAAATCTGCTATCAAAGAAGAATCTGAAATCATCATACACCATTGTACCCTGATTAAGATTAGCATCTTCGCTTTCATCATTGGCAACAATTGCAACATAGTGCTGTTTCCATGAGTCATTTTCAAAGTTAACAAAAGGCCACATGGAAATGTAGGGCATACATTCTGTATATGTAATCTCCGCTTCGTTGAATGTATGTGATTTTGTTACAATGTCACCGCCGGGAAGATTTTTCACTTTTATTTCGCAAAGGTAGCTCGATATTTTATTTGTTTCATCCTTGTTAACACTTATATTCAAGGTGTCGATTTCAGCATTTCCGTCTCTTATTTCACAAACAAGATCATTGTGAATGGGGGGGACAATGTAATACTCTTTGCCGTTTTCTGCAACTTTTATCAAAGCGTCGCCGATCTGATTGCCGTTAAATCCACTGGGCGGAATGATGGCGAGCAAAGCGTCGGAGAAAAACCTGACCCTTCTATGGTCTATTTTTTTTGTGATAGAAGGCAATAATTCGTTGACAGCGGAGTAAGACGTGTTTGTAAGATTAACTGCAATGCCAGGGTTGAAAGGCTTATTATTTTTAAGATCCTTTTCGAAACGTCCTAAAATATCTCTTAAATCGGGAGCAGCAACATTGGCAACTACGCTTTGTATCCACGTAATAAGTCCGATAGCGGTTCTTGTCAGATTGGCGGTTCCGTCATCTATGATTCTGCAAGTGGTGAGAGGCTTCCATGTAGCCTTCGGGTCTTTATTGGGATCGTCAAATACAGCAGTGCTGCTGTCATACCATTCAATGCCGTCAAAAATATCAAGAGGATATGATTTGAAGGGGCATATAAGCATAGATGGCATATACATTGCAAACGGAATTTCTCTGTTGTTTTTCTTTACACAGAAAACATTCAGGTGTTCGCAATTCGGCTGGGGAGGCTGTGCGTTTGCATCTAACCTATAACCGGTTATGTGGCTGTTGGCAATAAGCTCGTTATAAAAAGCCTGTCCCAGTGATGAGGAATTTTGCTGATTATAAATCGGAATCTGTTTAACGGTAATATCGAGAGCCAGAATATCCTGCATAGCAAGAATGGCAAGCATACCGCACCATTCATTGAAAGCGGCCTGTGATGCCTCTTTCATTTTAACTTCTGCGGGTGTAGGATTAGCGGGATTGGCTGCGACGCGTGTTATTGCAAAAAGTCTGCTTTTAAAGTGTTTTACGTGAGCGATGGGAGAGGGGATGGCGTAGTCTTCAGACAAGGGAGCATTGGCTGCGATAACAATATCTTCAGCTATATTGCCGAGAGAGCCCCCAATAGGTGACCAGTTGTTGTTGGCTGAGTTGCCATATCCCTTAGTGTTTTTGATAGGTAAAAGAACTTTGTTAGTAGGCATAATATTTCACCTTCTTATTTGTTTGAATTGTCTTTTGTTATCTCAGTATAGATAAAGCCGAATGTTTCGTGAACAAAGTCACCGACTCTGTTACGGATATCGATTTGATTAGCCTCATAAGTTTTCTTTCTTTTGTCAAAAATATTTTTGAGATGCTCTTCAACGTCATTAGCCTTAAGACCCTTGGTATCGGACATATAATAATTAGAAACCTGATCACGTTTTTTAGTGTTGACGAATGTTTTGTTTACTGAGTTTGCAGCGTTGGTATAATTACCGTTTCCTATATCTATGATAACGTTGTTAAGTTTATCATAGTATTCTTTGTTGAATATGCTGTAGTTGCTTTCGTATGAAGCTTTTGATTTATCGTTGCTGTGGTCCTTTCCGTTTGTGGAAATGTCCATCATAAGATTTACAAAACTGGAGCAATAGTTATATACTCTGTCGAGGATTTCTGTGACTTGTGTGGCGTAAGCCTTTTCGTAATTTTTTATTTCATTTTTTGTGAGCAGTCTTTCCTTGATAAATACGCCCTCTTTGGTTTTTTCATCAAGATAAACACGGCAGATGAAATAAGCTGAGAATACCGACATTGCAGCCAGTCTGCGATGAAGGTCATCGGGTAGGTTTTCGTATTTTACAACAGGAATATCGGTAGGGTTATCGCCTGTTGCATAACGGTATTCGTATATTCCGTTTTGGTATCTAGCAGGAAGTGAATACTTTCTGGTTGCTGTGTCGAACTGAAGCTCAACGTTCATAAACTCGGTCATTGCATATGCTGCTGCAAGATCAACAAAATCAAAGTGATTGTGCTGATTTTCACCGCCTTCACTGTAATTTCCGATACAGTGGAGAGGTTCCTGTCCGCATACGTAGAGTGTGTCAAAACTGCCGTCCGAATTCGTATCAGTCTTCATAAGGTTCTCGTCGGCATCGTATTGCTCAAGAGCAATTTTTGTTTTGGAATAAAAGCTCTGGGAATCGATCATACCGCCGCCGCCTTTTTTATCGCCGAAAGTAAAATACGGGAGAAGAAGAGCGCCGGAGATGAAAACACGGTCTTTGTTTCCGTCACCTACGGATGTTCTGATATGACGGGCGAGGTTCGAGAAAATGGATGCACCCGTTCCGCCAAAAATCGATCCAACAATGAATACCTTGACAGGATTGTTGTTATTGGTTGCAAGCGCGTTTTTAACAGGGGAGGCAATATCGCTGCTCTGAATGACACCGCTATTATCCCATTTACCTTCTTTGATCATATACTTGAAAATCAAGGCGCCGATGGAGGGGTGACCGTAGAAACCCTGGTCGGTATTTTTGCTTTGTTCTTTTTCTGAATAGAAAGCATCAAAAAGAATACCGTCATTTGATGCAAAAGCTGTGTTTGCACTGGTTAAAGAGGTTTCGAGAGGCGCTGCGGCATAGTTTGCGTTGCTGAGGGATTTCATAGTGCTTGAAAAATCCCAAGTGTCAATATGGAGCTTGGTCTTGCAGAAATGCTTTTCATTATCGCCTGATGTAATTAGTGCAGTGGCGGAATGTTTGTTTTCATCAGAAAGGCAGTTGACGTTGTTGAGCAGCTGCCTTGCGCTGCTCGTGCCACCGTTTTTATCGTCCTTATCAACGATAATGAACGTAATACCTTCATTTTCTTCAATGAGATTAGCGGCACAAAGATGACCTGCAACTTCGGCGATGCGAGTTCCGACACCGCCGATGCAGTAACAAAAATTCTTTGTAGACATTGTTGAGTCCTCCTATATAATTAAGGTTTGCAAGTGAGATACGAAACGAGAGAACCGATAATAGCGATTACGGATGTTGCAATTGCAAATGCGATAGCTTTCGGGAAAAGGAAAATACCAACAACGGGAATTACAAGTGTAGCGATAGCGCCGCCAAGGAAATAGGGAAGCATTGAGGGTGCGGGCTTGCCAACCATAGCTTTGTTTTTTTTGCCTCTTGTGAACCAGAAAACAAAGGCAACAACAACGGGGAAAATGGCCGAAATCATAGCAGTGCTGGCGATATCTCTGACACTGCTTTTCATACTGACGGAATCCTGGAAAAGAACCCAGAAGATGAAACCTGCGATGCCGGAAATGATGTTGATGAATGTACCGAGTAAGAGTTTGGTTTTCTGTGACATGTTTTAATCCTCCATATAGTTAAATGTATGTTAAGTGAGCTTAATATTCAAGCTTCACTGCAACAACAACGTCAGAAACGTTTTTGGTCATCTGTTTTTCAAATTCTGCTCTTTCTGATGACGAAGATCTTTCACCGATAAGGAATTTGTAGAAAGAAAGAAGACCGGCTGTTTTTTGATAGATGTTTGCGTTGTCAGGGGAAGGAACCTCTGAATCCATAAGGTTGAATTCATTGATCCAATCAGGAATGTTTGTATCAAGAGTCTTGGTGGCATCAATGTTGAATGCAACAGTAAGGTATGTAAAATCATTATCTTCGACGAGTTTGTCAAGATTGTTGAATTCAAGTCTTACTCTCAATGCACCATTCTCATTGTCAACCGTATAGAACTTAAGCTTTTCTCTGGGATATTCGTTATCTTCTGACCTGAGTTCTTCGTTGGTAGCAAAATCGGTTGCTCTTTCGAGTGAATCTCCGTTATTCAGTAATTCGCAAACAGGCAACTCCATATATTTGTCGTTACTGTCGAAGAGATCGTGATTGCTGATTTCTACCCACTGCCAGAGCGTTTCGGATTCCTCAATGCCGTGTTCATCGGTGGAAGAAACTTCAACCTGTTTCCAGCCGTACACCTTGATCATATCTCTTGTTAAAGTGTATTTGACGTTTTCAGCCGCAGTACCGTCTGAAAGCGAGGAAAGGGGAAGTGCAAAGTTGATTACAGCTTTGCCTTTGGTTGAATTGTCAAGGGAACCTAAATCGTCGGGATTGAACTGGTAGTAAAGACCGTAATACTTTTCAGAAACCGGGCCGTAAATATCTTCATAATGGACCTTTTCAACATTGAAGTTAAGGTTTGAGTTAGAATATGTAAAGCCGGGATATTCACCATAATCGTGATCGCTGTTTTCTTCATCGATATAGATGTTGTCAAAAACGAGGGATTCGGCGTTAGTTATCGGTGAATACTGAAGTCCTCTCTTGGAAAGAACCTTTGCGGAGAAGAAATCTCGGTTTTCAGCAAGGCCGGAATCTTTGAACGTATTGGTAAGAGAATCGCAAAGTGCAACAACCTCAATTGTAGGACCGACAATAACACAGTAGAATGGTCTTTCACCAACAAAGTTGTCATTGTTTATCATTTCAACGTGACCTCTGTCTGTTATACCGCTTGCAGGAACAGATGCATATCCCATGAAATTAGACTTGACACAGAAAAGGGCGACGGAATGATCTTCTCTGTCAAGAACTATATCGCTGATTCTTTCTGCAAGAAGCTTGTTATTAAGATCCTGTTCGGCGAGATCTGTTACGAATACGTTAAGTTCGTCAAAATTAACGGGAGATTCTTTTGAATTGAACAACATCTGAAGGGGACCGGTTTCACCCTTATCTCTGTTGAAACTGCCCTTGTGACTTGTGTTATCAAACGTATAGAAATCTTTGCTGATGAATTTCGAGAACTCAAACGGATCGGTATCGGTCCATTTAAGATACTCTGTCTCGCTGCCGTCGACAGGTTCTCCGTCGAGCGAATACAGAGCGAAACTGTTATATCCTTTTATGACGTCAGCCAACGCATTGCAAACTATAGTGAAATTGCTTTTAACAAGAGGTGTGTTAGGGGTTACACTTTCGCAAACATAACCGTACATCGACATTGTATTATCGAAGTAAAGGTTCGCTTTGGTTGAACCGGCTTTTTCAGATAATGCATTAATCGCTGAAATCAAATCCTTTTCACTCTGGTGAGGGGTGATGCCAGGAGGAGGCGGACAACCCGTGAACAAGACGCTGATTGCGACAACAAATGCAAGTACCGTAATGAATTTTTTCATAATATAGCAACATCTCCTTTATTATACATTATAAATAGTGTATATATCGTAATGTTATCACAGTTTTATCTAAAATGCAACAATTTTCAAGTTTTTTTTTCAAATATTACAAAATTGTAATCAACATATTTTTTAGACCATTAATTCGTTTGAAGAATCAAAATCCATATGCATTAAAATATGCCCCCTTTATTTTTCTGAAAGTTTGTGATAGAATGTTTTCAGATGAATCGGGTATTCCGAATTAACCGAAAGAGGTGAGCTTATGCCACTGAAAATAATCCGTCAGGATATCACAAAAATGAAGGTTGATGCGATTGTCAACACCACCAACGAAGAAATGGTGGGTTACAGCGGAGTCGACCTTGCTGTGCACACTGCCGCAGGTCCGATGCTCGATGCCGAATGCGAAAGAATCAGACCGCTCGGACTCGGCACTGCGAAGATTACGGGTGCATACAATCTTGATGCAAAATACGTTATCCATACTTCAGGTCCCGTCTGGCACGGGGGACTTGTGGGAGAGAGCATTATTCTCAAATCGTGCTATGTTGAATCTCTCAAACTTGCAGTTGCAAACGGTTGCGAATCCGTTGCGTTTCCGCTTATCTCCGCAGGTACTTACGGTTATCCGAAAGATCAGGTGCTGAAATTCGCAATTCAGGTTATCACAGAATTTCTTTTTGAACACGAGCTTAACGTTTATTTATGTGTTTTTGACCGCACCTCGTATGAGTTCAGCAAAAAGCTTTTTGATGAAATCAGCGAGATAATCGGTGACGGTTACGTTGCGGCAAGCAGATTGCCGTTCGGCAGAGAAATTGATGAGTCTGAAGCGACGTTTTGCGCAACAGATGCGTCTGTATGCGAATCCGTTGACTGCGCCGCAGAGCCGATTGACGAAGGTGTAAAAGAGTGTTTGCCCAAACCGATAAATGCGCTGTATTCAAAGAAGAAAAAGGCGGTAAACTCCACGGCGGCGAATTCTCTTGAAGAATATATGAAATCAATGGATAAATCCTTTGCGTACAAGCTTTTTGACCTGATTGATTCAAAGGGAATGACCGACGTTGAATGCTATAAAAAAGCCAATGTTGATAAGAAAACGTTCTCCAAAATCAAGTGCAATCCCGATACTTACAAGCCGTCCAAACAGACTGCCGTTGCATTTGCAATAGCACTTGAACTGACCCTTGACGAAACACAGGATTTGCTCGCATCCGCAGGTCTGACACTCTCACGCAGTTTCACTTTTGATAAGATAATCAGATTTTTCCTCCAAAAGGGTGTCTACGATATTTTTGAGATAAACGAAGCACTGTTTGAGTTCGACCAGGTGCTGTTGGGTTGCTGATACGGAGAATGATATGCTGAAAAAACTTTTTGAAAAACACGAAACTCTGATGTGCATACTGATGATTATTCTGTATGTAATAATAAATTCATATTGCGTACAGAATTTCGGCGTGACAGATTACAGAAGTGCTGTTATAAATACCGTGTTTTCGGTTGCTCTGATAATTCTGACAATCGCTCTTAAAAGGGCACCGTATTACGGATTGACAAAAGCAGAAAATCCGAAGAAATTTTTATATTATCTGCCCCTTGTTATGATAATATCCGTAAATCTCTGGTCGGGAATCAACATCAATAATACACCGAAAGAGATTGTGTTTCATATTCTGACAATGCTCAACGTAGGTTTTATTGAAGAAATAATTTTTCGCGGTTATCTGTTCAGAATGATGGAAAAGGATAATGTGAAAGTTGCAACAGCGGTCAGTTCAATAACTTTCGGAATAGGTCATATCGTGAATCTTTTCAACGGTGCGGAGCTTGTTCCGACCCTGCTTCAGATATGCTATGCAATGGCGGTCGGCTATTTGTTCGTTGTCATATTCCGCAAGAGCAAATCAATTGTTCCGTGTATAATTGCACATTCCGTGAACAACGCATTGTCAATATTCAATGAAGATAACACCGTGTCTTTGTATTTTGCGCCTGTTTTTCTTATTGTTGTTCCGCTTGTGTATGCTGTATATATCAACAAAACAGTAAAAGAAGTAAAAGTCTCCCGTCAGGCGACCAATTAAATAAACAAACTCGCTATAATGTGGTTGTAAGGTTGAGAAACCAAGCAACCACATTTTTATTTTTGGAGGAGAAAACGATGACAGGTGCAATTATCGGCGACGTTGTCGGCTCAAGATTTGAGTTTGACAATTTCAAATCAAAGGATTTCGAAATGTTCCATACGGAATGCGATTTTACCGACGATTCGGTTATGACTCTCGCTATCGCAAAAGCACTCACTCAGCACGAAACAATAACGGATTACGAAACGTTCAAAACCGAGCTTGTTGAAGTTATGCACGAGGTTGGCAAAAGATATCCGCAGTGCGGTTACGGCGGAAGATTTTTGAAATGGATGATGTATGACTGCACAGAGCCCTATAACAGCTACGGTAACGGCTCTGCGATGAGAGTTTCGCCCGTCGGCTGGTTTGCAAAGTCGCTTTCAGAATGCGAAGAACTTGCTCAGACGACTGCCGTAGTTACCCACAATCATCCCGAAGGAATCAAAGGTGCGGTATCAGTTGCAGGTGCGGTTTATCTTGCAAGAACGGGTCACACAATGGATGAAATCAAAGAGTATGTCAGCAAATTCTATACAATCGATTTCACTCTTGATGAAATCCGTGAGGACTACGATTTCTATGAGATTTGTCAGAAATCCGTGCCTCAGGCATTCGAAGCATTCTTTGAGTCAACAAGTTTTGAGGACACAATCAGAAATGCAATTTCCATCGGCGGTGACAGTGACACAATTGCCGCAATTGCAGGCTCAATTGCTGAAGCATACTACGGCGTAAACGAGGATATGAAAGAAACGGCGCTCTCATATCTCGATGATTATCTTCTTGAAATTGCCGAAAACTTTATCGAAAAATTTATGAAATAAGGAGACAGAACAATGAAAAACAACATCACAGAACTCGTATTTATCCTTGACAGAAGCGGCTCAATGGCAGGTCTTGAGAGCGACACAATCGGCGGATTCAACGCTATGATTGAAAAACAGAAAAAGCAGGACGGCGAATGCTACGTTTCAACGGTGCTTTTCGATAACGTATCCGAAGTGCTTCACGACAGAGTGAAGCTCAGCGAAATCAAGCCTATGACAGACAAAGATTACACCGTCAGAGGATGCACCGCACTCATCGATGCAATCGGCGGAGCAATTCACCACATCGGAAACGTTCACAAGTATGCCAGACCCGAAGACGTACCTGAAAACACAATGTTTATCATTACAACAGACGGTATGGAGAATGCAAGTCACAGATATTCAAGTGACAGGGTCAAGGCGATGATTGAAAGGCAGAAAGAAAAATACGGCTGGGAATTCCTTTTCATCGGCGCAAATATCGATGCGGTTGAAACCGCCGCAAGATACGGTATCGGCGCAGACAGAGCCGTAAACTACAACGCTGACCCTATGGGCACAAGCATCGTTTATGAGTCTGTTTCAAGAGCCGTCTGCAATGTCAGGGCAAAGGCTTGTGTTGACGAAAACTGGTGCAACGATATCAATGCCGATTACTTGCGCAGAGGCAAAAGAAAGCCTGACGGCGATGAAGCTGACTGATAATCAACTCTGATTTTCTCTCTTGCAATCCGTGTTTCCGGTGTGTTGCAAAATGTTTATAAAGATTATTTACTTTTTGTTAAAGTAATGCTAAAATAAAATAAAACACAACATAACGTAACGCGGTAAAGGAGAGAAAATAAATGAACAACAATCTGAAAAAAGCAGTTGCCGTCATTCTGACAGTCAGTCTGATTTTCGGCTCATCAACTTTTGCGTTTGCCGAAGGCGACGTCGCGACGGATAACAGAGGTATAATTACTGTCACAAACATTGTCAACGGTTTGCTCAATGCGGTGTTCAAGGGCTTTGGTTCTCTCTTTCCCAAGGGTTTTGAAAAGCTGGAAAATTACGATTTAGGTAACGGCGAAAACTTCTATGAGGGCACAGAGACTTTTATCGATGAACCGTCCGAGGGTGCAAAATGGAATCTCGGATTCGGTAAGGCGAGTATGGTTCCCGAAAATCTCAGAAACGGCACGAAAGAATACTATACGGGCGGATATTTTACGCAGAAAATCAACGGCGTATTCGATGATCAGGGCGCGAATGCCGTTGCAATAAACGATAATTCCGGCAGAGGCACTGTCGTTATGGTGTCGGTTGACGGCATCGGTGTATGCAATGCCGATGTACGTGAGATGCGTGCTCAGGCGGAACGCAAACTCAGTGAACGGGGTGTGACAAGCGATATTGTTGCAATCAATATCGGCAGTACGCACTGTCATACCGTTCCAGATACACAGGGTTTCGGTCTTGAACCGCTTCTCAAGTCGATTTTTCAGAATCTTTTCTCGTTCCTTCCTTTTGTTGAAAAAACAAGGAGCATTGACCCCGAGTTCTATGAACTTATGATTGACGGTGCTTCCGATGCGATCGTTCAGGCGTATCTCAATATGGAATCGGGTGAACTTTATTATTTTGAAACTGTCGGTATCGGCAGAAGCGAAAGAAATAACAACTATCTCGATGACGAATACGGGTATATTTTCAATAAAAGATATGATATGGAGGGCTATCAGCACGTTATCGCCTGTTTCAAGTTTGTGCCTGATAACGAATCATCAAAGCCCACCGTTCTTGCAAATCTCGGCGGTCATCCCACGACCATCAACAGAGCAACGAAACTGCTTTCGGCGGATTATCCGCACTATATGGAAACGAAAATCAATGATGCGGGTATGAATTTTGCATTCATTCAGGGTGCGCAGTCACCGATTTCTGTCAATGACGGCGGTGTTGAAACTCCCGAAATTCTTGAAGAGATCAATGCGGAAATTGCGGCTGATCCCAGAGTTGCGGATTATCAGCGATCCAAAAAACTCGGCTATGAATTTGCAAGACTCATCCTTGAAGCGGAGAAAAATGCAAAGCCCGTAGCTCCCGTAATCAACGTCAGAATGGAAGAAATTGTCATTCCGCTTGAATACGGTCTGATGCAGCTTGGTGCGGTATCGGGTCTGCTCGGTATGACGGTTGTACGTGATAAGAATTCACCCAGCAAGTATTCGATTATCAGTGAAGTCGGTTATCTTGAATTCGGCACTGATATCGTTATGCTCACTGTACCGGGTGAACTTATTCCGCAGCTTGTTTACGGCAACGTTGTTGACAAAACACAGTCATATCTCGGTGAGGACTGGGAATTGGAATATACATCCGAACTTGTCGGAGAGGATAAAACCGTTCTTGTTATGGGACTTTGCAATGATGCAATCGGATATATAATTCCCGATAACGACTATGCGCCTTTTATTGCAGATTCACTCTGGAATACCGATCTCGGCGAAAAGCTTTTCGGTAAACCGCAGAGACATTATGAGGAAATGCTTTCAGCGGGCAGTAAGGCGGGATCAACCGTCATCGGTGCGCTGAACGGAGTTGTAAAAGAGGTTAAGTAAGTCTCTGCAGAGGAGAAAATTATGGAAGTAAGATATATTAAACCCGAGGAAGCGGCGGATTTTCAGAAGGTATCCGCAGCATCTTTTATCTGGAAATTCAACGCAGAAGAGGACAGTACGGTCAAAGTTCCTGTTCTTGCAGCTTTCGATGAGGAAAAACTCATTGCGGGTGTTGAAATCCTTGATTATAAGGTGAATTATTGCGGAAAGTTCATTGGTGCGGTTGAAATTGACGGAGTATGCAGTCAGCCCGAATGCCGCAGAATGGGCGGCGTCAGAGCGATATTCGATAGAATCGGCGAAATTGCCGAAGAAAATGACTGGATACTCGGATTTCTGCATCCGTTTTCAATTGAATATTACGGCAAATTCGGTTATGCAAATCTTAACCGTATGTTTGAAGTGAAAGTTCCTTTTGAGAAACTCGGTCATATTCCGCGCAATACGGATGTTATTCTCTATACGGGCGAACAGTTCGAAGAACTCAGTTCACTTCACGAAAAATGTGCACTGCGTGAGAACCTGATGACTCTGCGTGATGAGAAAAAGCATTTCTGCAATAAGCCGCTTGAGAATGCGGATTATACGTATTTCCGCCGTAACGCAGACGGTAATGCCGACGGCTATGTGCGTTTCAAAGTCAACAGACCGAATGACGTTGTGGTTGAGGAGTTTTTTGTGCTTTCTCCCGAGGCGCTTATCGGTCTGGTCGGATTTCTCCGTAACTATGACGGTATTGCAAAAAATCTTGTTGTTTCAAAGCAATATCAGGGCTCGGATTTCGCTTGCCTGGCTGACGGCATTGACGGTGTAAGATATGAATTCAGCGGCAGCACGGCGGCAAGAATCTATAACCTGAAAGGGCTTCTTGAAAGCAATGAATATCCCTGTGAAAGCGGCAGATTCAGTCTTCTCAGTCTGGATGAAATTGAACGCAATAAGGGTATATTTGATGTTGAGTATGCAAACGGCAAAGCCATTGTCACACAAAGAAATGACGGCGATTATGATATCGCACTGACCGCATCTGCCGCCGCAAGGCTTATGCTTGCGGGTGAGGGTCATACCGCTGATACCGCCGCCTACATAAAAGGTGTGGAAATTAAGGGCAACGCTGACGGCTTTTTTAAAGCTTTTCCAAAAAGAGCAACAAGATTTGCGGACAATAACTGGTCTGAATAATTTGTTTGAGGGTGGTGAAAACTGCCCTCTTTTTTATTCCGGGCAGTTTATTTTATTGACTTTAATACTGATTTTTCTTATTATAATATGGTGTAATTATATCAAGGAGATTGTCCGGTACGGCGATCAGCTGACAATAACGGAGGTTTATAATGAAAATCATTCACTTATCCGATTTGCATATCGGTAAACGGTTTGGTGAATTTTCGATGATTGAGGATCAGAAATTCATTCTTACTAGAATAATTGATATTATTGATACTGAAAAGCCTGATGCAGTTATCATTGCGGGCGACGTTTACGATAAATCCGTGCCGTCTGCCGAGGCAGTGCAGCTTTTTGACGATTTCCTTTGCAGACTGGCAAAGAGAAAACTGCAGGTGCTTGTTATCAGCGGCAACCATGATTCGCCCGAGAGAATGGCTTTCGGCGGCAGACTGATGGATATCAGCGGCGTGCATATGGCACCTGTTTATAACGGAAAAGTCGATGCAATCAGCCTTGAGGATGAATTCGGCAGGGTGAATTTCTATATGCTTCCGTTTGTCAAGCCTGTCAATGTGCGAAGATTTTTTGAAGAAGAAAACATCGAAAGCTATACCGACGCTGTGCGTGTCGCGATTAAAAATATGAATGTCAACCCCGATGAAAGGAACGTTATTGTCACCCATCAGTTTGTGACGGGTGCTGAAAAATGTGATTCGGAAGAAATTTCGGTCGGAGGTACGGATAATGTTGCCGCAGACGTATTTGACGGTTTCGATTATGTTGCTCTCGGCCATATTCACGGACCGCAGAATATCGGCAGTGAGAGAATCAGGTATTGCGGCACACCGCTGAAATACTCTTTCTCCGAGGTCGGGCATAACAAATCCGTCACCGTTGTTGAGTTGGCTGAAAAGGGCAGTCTCGGTGTGCGCACCGTTTCGCTTGAACCGCTCAGGGATATGCGTGAAATCAGGGGTACGTACGAAGAAATAACCTGCAAGGAAAACTATGAGAATACCGATACGAATGACTATATGCATATCACACTTACTGATGAGGATGATATTCCCGAGGTTATCAGTCTGCTCCGTGTAATCTATCCCAACCTGATGAAGCTTGATTACGATAATACCCGCACAAGAAATGCCGCAAAACTCGAAATCATAAACGATATCGAAAAAAAGTCTGAATTCGAGCTTTTTACGGAGTTTTATGAAAAGCAGAACGGAATGCCTTTGACCGAGGAACAGACGGCATTGGTGCAGCAGCTTATTGAAGAAATCAAGGAGGGGAAGGTATGATACCGATAAAGCTTGTTATGTCGGCTTTCGGACCGTATGCGGGGGTTGCCGAGGTCGATTTTGAAAAGCTCGGCACCAACGGACTGTATCTCATAACGGGTGATACGGGTGCGGGTAAAACTACAATTTTTGATGCCATAATATTTGCTCTTTACGGTGAAAACGGAAGCGGTTCCGACAGAAAGGCTTCATCGTTCCGTTCAAAGTATGCGGATAACAGCACTCCCACCTTCGTTGAACTCGATTTTGTATACCGCGATAAGACTTATAAAATCAGAAGAAGCCCGAAATATACTTTTAAAAAGGAAGACGGAAAGGAAAAGGAACAGTCCGCCAAAGCAACGCTGATTTATCCCGACGGTACCGTCGTTGACGGAATAAAAGATGTCAAGGAAGCGGTTGTCGGCATCACGGGTATTGATGATAAACAGTTTTCGCAGATTGCGATGATTGCTCAGGGGGAATTCCGAAAGCTCCTTCTTGCAAAAACAGAAGACCGTCAGAGGATATTCAGAAAAATATTTCAAACAGACTGCTACGAGGTTCTTCAGAGAAAAATTTCTGATGCCAACAAAAAAGTCAAGAACGAATATGCACTTGCCGAAAACAGTGTCAAGCAGTATATTTCGGGTATCAAATGTGATGAAAATCATCCGTTGAGCATTGAGGCTGAAAAGGCAAAAAGCGGCTTGATGATGGTGGAGGATGTTGACACACTCGTTGAAAAAATCCTCGCTTTTGATAAAGAATCCGAGTCGGAGATTACGAAAAAAATCGCAGAAACCGAAAAATCACTTGAGAGCGTTGCCGGTATACTTGCAAAAGCTGATGCCTATGAAAAGGCTGCAAAAGATCTTGCTCATTCAGAAACCGAGCGTAAAGAAATGCTCGTCAAATCCGCTGAACTCAAAAAGCATCTTGAAAATGAGAGGGCGAAAGTTCCCGAGCAGGAAACTGTCAGAAGGCAGATTGCCGCTATTGATGCGGAATTACCGAAATATGATGAACTTGAAAACAAAAAATCCGAGGCTTCAAGCTATGCCAATGATCTGAAAGAGTGTAACTCAAAACTTGAAATCTATATAAAATCCGCAAAACAGATATCTGAAAACGTTGAAAAAATGAAGGCGGAACACAAAGAACTTGAGAAAGTGCCTGCAGAAACCGAAAAGCTTCTGCGTGAAAAGGAACAGGTGCATTCTCGCAAAGCGGCACTTGAAGTGTTTGTCAGAAAACTGAGTGCTCTCAGCTTCTGTGAAGAAAGATATGCAGAGGCGCAAAAACTGTATACCGATACACGTTTCAAGGCTGAAACGGCAAAAAACGCTTATGAAACAAGCTATAAAGCCTTCCTTGACGAACAGGCGGGTATTCTGGCGGATGAACTTGTGCAAGGTACTCCTTGTCCCGTTTGCGGCTCAACGGATCATCCTTCACCTGCAAAAAAATCCATCTCCGCCCCGACGGAAGCGGAGGTCAATGAGCTGAAAACCGTCTTTGAAAAAGCCCGTAAAAAAGCGGAGGAAGCAAGTGCTGAAGCGGGCGAGATCAAAGGCAAGCTTGATGCACAGAGGGATGAGGCTGAAAAACTGACGGCAGAGCTTTTACCTGATTGCGAAATCCCGGAAGCGAGTGAAACCGCAAACAGAATCGTTCGTGAAATGACGCTCAGACTTGCCGAAATAGAAAAGGAAATTGCTGAAAGCGAAAAGAAATCCAAACGCAGAGCCGAACTTGTTGAAAAGATTCCGAATGAAGAAAACAGAATCAGAAAAGCGGAAGAAACCATCTCTCAATTCCGTGAAAAATCATCGGCTCTAGCGGCATCGCTTGAGGCGTCTGAAAAACAGTGTAAAGAACTTGCGGAGAGTCTGAAATTTGAGAGCAGGGCAGATGCGGTTTCAAAGAAAAAAACCGCGGAAGGCACACTTGCAGCTATGCAGAAAGCACTTGAAGAAGCTGAAAAGAAGTTTGCTGATTCCGAAAAATTTATTACGGGTCTTGAAGGCAAAATCAAGCAACTGAAGAAACAGATTTCCGAGTCTGAAATTGTTGACAGAGAATCAGCAGAAACGAAAAGGGCAGAGCTTTTGCAGGAAAAGGATTCACTCACAAAGCATCAGAAAGAAATCGGGGTACGTATTGTCTCAAATACCGAATGCCTCGGCAATATCAGACTGAAATCTGCCGAGCTTTCCGAAATCGGAAAGAGAAGAGCGAGCATCAAGGCTCTCGACGATACCGCAAACGGTAATATCCACGGCAGAAAGATTACTCTTGAAACCTTTGTCCAGATGACCTATTTTGACAGAATCATTTCCCGTGCAAATCTGAGGCTTGATAAAATGTCCGGCGGTCAGTATACGCTTAAAAGAAGCGAGTCTGCAGAAAGCGGTGGTAAGGTTGGTCTGGACCTCTCGGTCGTCGACCATTATAACGGCTCCGAGAGAGGCGTGGGAACACTTTCGGGCGGTGAGCAGTTTAAAGCATCGCTTTCACTCGCTCTCGGTCTTTCCGATGAGATTCAGTCATCAGCAAGCGGAATCAAACTTGATACAATGTTTGTCGACGAAGGATTTGGATCACTTGACCCGGATTCGCTTTCACAGGCATACAGGGCTCTTGCCGACCTGAGTGACGGCAACCGTCTTGTGGGTATTATCTCCCACGTTGCCGAACTCAAGGAGAAAATCGATAAACAGATTATCATCACCAAGGATAACTCAAACGGCAGCAAAATTAAAATAGTGGTATAAAAAAGTCTCCTCTCCGGCTAAAATGTCAGGGAGGAGACTTTTGCGTTTGAAAATGATGTAAAAATTTGTGATAAAAAGCGACTGCAATATTACCGTTTCGGCAGGCTTGTAGTCGCTTTTCGGTTTTTGAGATTCTTTAAAAGAGATTACAAACGTATTCTATTTGTTCTTTTTCAAGAATTTTGTTGTGTGCAAGAGAGTTTCGAATATCCTTTAACGTATCGAAACAGAGTTTTTTTTCATATGAGAGACCGATTCTCTGAGATAAATACAATATATCTCGTATTTCAAGCTCGTAAGGATCTTTTTTTATGTTTCCGTAATCATCCTTCCACGGGAGCAGTCTTTTGATATCAAAGTAGAGCTTTTCGATTGTGGAAGTGCGGTACATTTCCAACAACGGAAAAAGTGATTTGAGTTGTGCCAAAAATATAAACTTGTTGATATCTTTAATGAAAGAAATTCCAACGGCACTATATGCATCGTTTACGCAAATATTGGGAGTGTCAATCAATTTTGTGCTGTAGGTCAGAAGCTTTTCTGCGATTGCAACATTTCCGTCAGAAGCGATGGATACTAACTCAGAGATGTATCTGCTGAGATGATAGGATTCCGTCATCATCTGAGAGGCAATTATAACGCAGAATGAATAGATGTCTATTTCGGTCTGATCATAATCTATAACTTTGATTTTCTTGAAATTTGAATAGTCAACCTTTGCAGAGGATTCGATTATGAAAATAGCCTTGTTTTCAACTTTACCGAGTTTTTTGATTTCGGTTTCGTATTCGTTTATAAAGTCGACCCAAGAGCTTAACTCTTCTTCGTTGCTTACGTTTGAAACAACGATGAATCTCTGACTTAGCAGAGTATCCTCTGCTCTTGCAAGAAACGAGCCGTAAGACTCTTCAAACCAATATTGGGAAATGATTCTGGGAGGGCAAAAAGCATCCAAAATCTGTCTTCCCGGTTTAGCTGAAGAATCTGATTCCAGATATTCAAATGAGCGCGCGGAATTGATGTCGGATATTTCTTCCTCGACCAAATTATAAAATGTGGATTTCCACGGGATGTTGGTGAGGTGTGAAATAATGAAACTGTTTTCATTGCAAAGCTCACGTGACACTCTTTCGAGCAGGTAGCTTCCGCAACGGATCTGATTCCACCACAAACGACTGTTATCCATCTTAATCACCCCTTGTTTTCCGGATCGATTATTGCAAGGATATCTTCAAGAAGCTTTTCTTTGGGACCGAGCAGATTTCTGAAGTTTTTGGTACGGAACGTGTAAAACTCACCGATTTTCTTGAGGATGTTAAGATCACAAAGTTCTTCAAGAAGTGCTGAAAGATGTTCCTTGGAAACAATATCAATAAGGTTGAAGCCGATGCTGTCAGCCATACTGATAATATCGTCAACGTTATATCCTTCTGCAGATTCGTCATAAGCGAAACGCAGAGCAAGAAGCAGAGCGATGATATAGTAGTGGTTACCCTCACCGAGTCTGAGCGTAATCTCAAACTTATCTTTGATTTCGTCGAGAAGGTGTCTGTCTGCAAGAACCTTATTGATGTGGTTGGCAGTGACCAGATAACCGGGTGTGTTGGTCTCAGAGTATCCAGCATAGTTGACTTTCATACTCTCGACCATCTTGTGGCAGTAGAGTTGAATAAGGCCGGGGAAGTAGTTGGTTGCGGAAAGAATCTGCATAAATGCTGTTTCGTCTGAACCAAAATCAAAGCCGAGATAACCGAGGGGTTCAGTCAGAAGCTGACAGGCGTCCTTATAGTTGAAGGGCTTGACATTGATGGACGAAAGGTGAGTGATAACCGAGTTCTGACCAAGCGCAACGGATCTTTTGAACTTGATTACGTTGTGCAGACCTGCGAGAACGAATTTGAAGCGTCCGTTCATAGTCTGCTGAATATCCTTAAGGCAACCGATTGGCTGGAAGTTGACGTCCTGGCAGGATTCGATGAAGCAGTCTGCTTCGTCGAGCATCAACAGAAGATAGGATATCTTTTTGTTGAGAATATTACGCTTGATGTTGAATGCGAGGTCTTCCCAATCCTCGGTTATTTCATCTTCAGTGAGAACACCGTCCATAAACAACTCTCTGGAGATCTTTTTTGCTGCTTTTGCATAATCATGATCCTTGATGTCGATGAACGAAGCGATTCGGCCGCTTTCTCTGTTGTCGACCTCAACCTTTGCTTTCTTGAGAATAGCAGATTTACCGAGTTGTCGGCCGCCGTAGAGAAGATTTGCGCCGGTGGGTGATTCAATGGAAAGCAGTTCATCTCTTCGACCAATAAACATTTCGGGAGCAATAGATGAAGATGATCCGAGTGTATAGGGCTGATAATAAGTGAAAGGAATAGAAGTAGCCAGCAACGTTCTGTTGTTGTCGTCACCGCCACTACCACGGTAGTGGTTTGCCATATAAATAAGGCTTACACGGTCAACAAACATATATGTGTTAAGGAAGGATTGTTGCTTGATCAGCTTTGCAAGTTTTCTTCTGTCGCTTGAAGTCAGTGCATAGTCGAGGAAAAGAATTTTGTTGCCCTTATAAGTGTCAAGTCTGCGGCAGAAATCAATGAGTCTCTCTGCGTTGATATAACCGAAAACACAGATGGCATAGAAGCCGTCCTCATATGCCTGCGTACCGAAAGCTGCGATAGAGTGGGCGTACTGTCTCTTGTTATAGATGTTTGCACTTTCGTTGACAAGGAAAGCGGTTTCTGCTTCATCAAGAGGAGCCTTTTTAACGGTTATGCTTTCTGACCAGCCAAGAAGTACCAGCAGATTTTTGATCTGTTCTGTGCTGGTGTATCTGCTGTCTGAGGGCCAGCTGTCAACAAGCAGCTGACCGCCTTTACGGTCCTTTGCTGCCATGCTTGCGGAAACAAGTCTTCTTAGGTTTGTACCCGAATTGGAAACGATTCTGAAATTATGCTCAAACTCAGACCAGAATTGGGTGATGTAGTCCGTAATCTTTTCGGGCAACTCTTCGGTGCTGTAGAAGTCACCTTTTGAGGTTCTGTACATCATTTCTTCTGCAACGGTGAATAATTGATCTTCAATGTGTTTGGCAATAGTTTCGTAAATTTCCTGGTCTATGCCTTCCGATTCTTTGAGAATATCCAGCTGTTTCTTGAGGACATTTTCGTATTCTTTTGCATCTTCGTGAATCTTTTCTTTGCAGCTTTCGACGAATCTCAGGAAGAAACCGTAGTTAGACGTATCAAGGCAGAACTGATACCAGTACTGAGCAACGTCGTCAATGCCCTCCATAAACTTATCGGACATCTGAATTCTGCCCATAATGACAGCAGAACACATATCAAGAGTGAACACGTCATAGAATTCGCGCAGCTGCTTTTTCGCTTGTTCGTCGTATTCGCTGTGGTTTTCCGGCAATTTCCAGCCATCATCTCCAATGAATTCAAGATAAGCGGCAATTTTTGTTGCTGTTCCGAAATCGTGCTTTGTTGGTTCTTTAGAATAGATTTCTTCAGCGTGTTCAACAAAAGTCTTGTGCGGAGAATCAACATGAGCTCTGATTCTGGAGAGAACGTTGAAAGATGGCAGATCGCAGAACGTTGACGAAAGCTCGGGAAAGAAGCTTTCATCAAGAAGAATGTGATCAGTGCGAAGGAAGTCTGCGAAGAAATACTTTCTGTAATTTTCTGACCATTCACCGCGGATTTTCTTGATAAATTCTCTTGAAACGGCACGGATAACGTAGCAACCGAGAACTTCCTCGGGATCAGTGTATTCTGCGGTTTCGCAATCATACTTAAGACTTTCGAGAGAGGCGAGGAGATCTTCTCTTATTGTGTTGTAGAGGTTGATGTTGTCATACTGAAGAACTTCTTGTCTGGTATTGATAAGATCATAATACTGGCAGTAGATTTCAACTGCGTTTCTGACGGGAATCTTCAGATTGTTTCTGAGGCTTCCCATAAGCTGGGAAGACTTTCTTTCGTGGATGGATGGATCTCTGCCTGCTTCATCCCAGAAGCTGTCGATGAATTCGTCCAGCTTGTTTGCGTCGATGTTTGCGGTTGAAATAACCGTACCTGCACGCATAAAGTTTTCGAGAATGATATGAGAAAGATTTCTGCAATCAGCTTCGTTGTTTTCTTTGACACAGGTAAGAATCTGATCAACGAGTCTTCCCTTGGCGAAAAGAAGATTTTTAGTGAGCTTGAATCTTTTTTGGTTGATGTTCTCGTTGAAAACTCTGCCGAAATATCTGGTGTGCATTTCAGATGCCGCATTCTGAATCGTTTCGGACAAAGCCTTATTGTTTTCAGCACCTGCAGTTCTGTAGTCAGCGTAGAGATCAATACCCTTACCTGTTTTGGTTCTGAATTGTTCAATAAATTCAAAAGCATCAGCCAGTGAGGGAAGTTCGGCTATAATGTCACTGTCAATCTGTGAAGAAGCAACGAAAAAGTCGTTATCCTTAACATGATAGAAAGATGCTCTGAGGATAGCTGCAGCCTTGGCAAATTTTTTGAACTTCAGCGAATAGGGAACGTTGAAGTTTTCAAAAACGGTTACAACGTTAGCAAGCGAATAATCCAGGTTTTCCATTGGGTTATCAGCAGCGTATGAATACATTGTGTAGAGGTCAGTGAAATTGTCGTTTAACAACGAGAGTGCCTTAAGGTATGTAAGACCGCAGGGGATTCTTGAATGGGCTTTCAAACTGAAAAGATATTCGGTTGCATCGTCTTCGTGGATGTTCAGACCGTCCCAACCGGTAATATCTGTGTATTCATATACCTGAGCGACAGATTCTTCTTCGATTTCTTCTTCAATCAACCAGTCATTGTTTTTTGTTGTTTCGTCGGTGACGGCTGTTTCGGTTGTTTCGGTATCGGTATCTGCCTGGGTCTTTTCGATAACTTCATCAAGGAGATACTTGGCGATTTCATTCGAAGAGTCAAAGTTTATAATTGTTCTGAGTGTTTTTTCAGCTTCTTCATATTCCTGACCCTCTATAAAGCATTTTGCCATACACATAAGAACGGTGTTGTAATAGATCTTCTTATAGTTGGATTTGATGCGTATTTCGGGACGCTCCAGGAATCTCTGCTCCCAATCACGGTAAGTGGTTTTTGCTGATTCAAGATTTTCGGCAAAAGCCTCGGGATTTTCATCCTTTGTTTTTTCAGCCAGCGAGAAGAGAATATTAGCTCTGTGGAGGATATAGTTCAATCTCGCTTCAAGTGAAAGCTTGGGGTCAGCAAGTATTCTGTCAACGAAAGGCAGTGCTTCTTCCTTTTTATCCATTTTGAGAAGAAGATCGAGTATTGTTGAGTTTCCTGAAAGACCAACAACAGGCTTGTAGAAGTTTTTATAAACGTTGTACGCTTTTTCCAGATAGCTGATATCTTGAGTGCTGTTATATAGGGTCAAAGAACAGTTGGTAAACTCAGAAACACCCATTTCGCCATTGGAAAGCTCAATAGCTTTTTCGTAATATTTATAAGCCTTGGAGAATCTGTTGTCGTCATAACTGTTGGCAATTGCAAGACGACCGAGGTTGACATAGCTTTCAGCTGAATATTCAGTGGGTGAGGATTGTGTTTTGCGGGACTCCGATATTGTCGGAACAACGGCGGGCTTGGGTGCCTTGTAGGGAGTGATTTTAACCGCTCTGTCACCGAGAATTTCAAATGAAACCTTAAATTCTTTGTTTATTGCCTTCAGGTCTCTCTGATAAAGTCTTTCGACAGCGAGTTTCAATGCCTTGTCCGAAATATCTTCATATTTGAACTTGAAGTTTCCGTCATCAGAGATGATTGTACCTGTGGCGGTGCTCCACGACAAAATGGAAATCTTACCTGAAGAGGTTTGTCCGTAATGTGCAACTTCCGATGCATCGTCGGATTTTTCTTTCGTTGACTTTGAAACAGGCAAGTTCATACTTGCTAAAACGGTTGAGATCTCCTGCTTTTCATAGCGAGCTTTAATGAAATCAATTACCTTGGTTGCACTGATGCTTCTGGGCAACACCTCGGAATGAAGCGAATAAATATACTTAATCAAAGCATACATATTTGCATCAACAAGAATGTCGGGAGAACTTTTAATTGTGTAGCACAGACCGCTCATATCGTTCAAGGCTAAAGAACCCTGTGCGGCGATTGTGTAAACCTTGTTTTTGTAATCTGATGTGAAATCGTTAACAGTTATAGCCGCACAAGCATAAGCTGTTGATTTTTCAATGTTTCCTTGCTTATAGAGGCTGATAGCCTGAAGGTCATACTTCTTGGCCATTCCGTAAAATTCAGCATCGTTTTTATTGCCGCATCTTGTAGCCATAAGACCTGCAAGTAACCAGGACTTATCAGATATAGCAAATCTTTCAGCAGCATCGTCAAGGTCGTCGGCAAATCTGTCAGTTGTTCCGATGCAAGTTTTCAGTTCGTTGCCTTTGAGCTTTGACATATAGCTCTGGAACGTGCGGTTAGCAATTTTTTTATCTGCCGAAGGAAGACTCTTGAAAAGGGTTTCCAGTTCTTTGTTTGTGGGCTTGACCATTTCAATATCACAAACAAAGGGAAGAACAGAAAATGAATTGTTGATTGTGGGTTTCATCATATACGCCGTCGGAGATACAATACCTGCAGGTACCGTCGGGGCACTGACGGGGTTGGATGGGGTAGTGGGAACGGCAGTTGCAGCGGGTGTGGAAGCTGGACGTGACTGATCGGGAAGGGAGTCAAGAATCTTGACGGATTTGATCTGGTCATAGCTCAGAATAAGTGTTTCTGAATTTCCGATGATTTCAAGACTTTCGGTATAATCGTTTTCATTGACTTTGCCGACAAAGGATGAGTGATCGGCATCGCTTCTGATGATCTCGATTATTGCGCCTGGCTGAAGCCCCATAAGACGCTTGGTTATAAGACTCATATGATATACCTCCTCAATGGTTTTTTGTGGTTTTTATTAATAATTTTCTTAAAATACAGGAAAAATTATTAATTTAGACATATTATAACATAATATTACAGAGATTTTCAATGTAAATTATATTTTTTTTAAATATATGAGAGTGAATTTTTTTGTGTAAAAAACACCATTTTGACAAACTGAACTGCGTCATATTATGCGGACAGTAAAAAACACCCCCTATGACAAAAAATAATAAATTGAGTGACATACCGACTTCGTTTTTTAGCGGAGTCAGCTTGGTGTTTTAGTGTGTTACTTCATTGTTTTAAAAGTGTATGTATTCGCTTATGAGTATGCTGGCATCATAACAAATCCCTTGCGGGCATTTCTGTTCTTTTGAGATAATAATAGTAACAGCTCATTTCCCAATTTTAAAGATTATATCTTTGTCTCTTTTGAACGATGAGATATTTTGATTCATTGATTTTATTTTGAGTAAAACCTGATCGGTATTCAATTTCTCTGTGCGTTAAACCTTCTTCTTTTAATTTCAGAATTTTTCTATAGACTAATATCTAATTATGTCTGATTTATCCGGAAATAACAAAACCCCTATGGCAGTTTCTTTATTTCTACCATAGGGGGCTCTTTCTTTTATTGTACGTTTTTTCAGACCTGTTCACTTTTTACACTGAATCAGCAATTGTTGATGCAACAGGGGTGTGCGTTTGGTTTGTTGCAATGAGTTGTTCAGCCGTGTTGTTTTTTATTCGACGGTATTTTTGTTTTTTCGGAACCTGTAAAGAGCAATCAGTGATGAGATAACACCGGCAATTTGTGCGAATACGGCGGTTGAACCCAGGATTGCGTGGTAAACCGTCCAGGTTGAAAGGTTGATAAGAAGCATAAGCCTGATATTCTGCTCTTTTTTCTGAAAAACGGCAAGCATATAGAATAATGCCGCAACCGTTGAAAGAATATCGAGCGGCACTTTTATGCCGATAACGCCGCCTGCAACGTAGAGGATGAGAAAGATAACCTTTTCGGCAAGACCGACCTCGGTCTGCTTGATTTCGTGCCCAATAGAGAAAAGAAGCTGAAGCACGGCAACGAGGCAGACGATAACGCCCGAATTGAAGCCGTCAAGCAGAAGAATGTTTGCGGCTGAAAACAGATTTACCGCAACCGAAAGAATCAGCATCTGTTTTTTCTTTTTCATCTGCAGGGTAATGATAACCCCGATGGTAACGAGGATTCCGAGAACCTGTGCGATATAATATTCCATAATGACCTCCGTCAGAACATGTTTCATCCCATTCTAGCATATGAAAAACCAAAATACAATTATAAATTTTGATCTTTAAACCGTATTTTGAGTTGACACTTGCTTGTACGTGTGCTATGATGTGAATAGTACACATACAACTCTTGCAGAAACGTTTTTCAGGGAGGTTATATGGCAAAAAAAGAAAACACCAAAGACAAAATAATCCGCGTATCAACCCGTATGTTCCTCGAAAACGGATATTCGACAACAACTGTCAAGGCGGTTTGCGACGAGCTGAAAATCAGCAAAGGCAATTTCACCTTCTATTTTCCATCAAAAGAAGATGTTCTTGCAGTGCTGACCGATTGGCTTTGTAAGTTTCAGTGGGAAATGATTAATGCAGAGGTTGACGACGGAACAAGCAGTCTGCTTGCAGTTTGTTATGAACTTATGACTATGGCATCGGCATGTGAAGAAAACAGCGTGGCAAAGGATTTCTTCATTTCGACTTATCAGAGTCAGAAATGTCTGGAAATAATTCACAACAACGATACAGCCAGAGCAAAATCGGTTTTTGCGGATTATTGTTCGGGGTGGAGCGACGAGCAGTTCCGGGAAGCGGAAATTCTTGTTGCGGGTATTGAACACGCAACACTGAATGCGATTGATAAAACCGTATCGCTTGAAACCCGCATTTCGGGAGCATTGAATACGGTTATGACAATCTATAACGTGCCCGAAGAAATCCGCAGAAGAAAGATTGAAAATGCTCTTGCGCTTGATTACCGTTCGCTCGGTGAACGCATTTTCAAAGAATTCAAAGAATATGTTGAAAAGAAAACGAGGTGGTCGGAATGAGCGAAAAACTCAAAAAAACAATTGCAGTCGTCGGTGCATTTCTCCTTGTTGCGGTGGCGGCGGTGTGGTTTATGAGCAGCGATCTTAAACACATCGAGGATACCAACGGTGCGGATAATTATTCGTTGCAGACAATCAACGACAGTAATATCATCAACCGTGACGTCGGAGCGATGGGGCTGAATACTCACAAGAGTTCCGTTTCGGGTGTGACAACGTACTCTTCAAAAAAATTCACAGGTGTTGAGGAAATTTACGGCAACAACATCTGGGGCAACCGTTTCGAGATAACCGTCAACCATGCAAGGGTTGATTCGGGTAATTTCAGAATCGTTCTTCTTGAGAATGAACGCATTGTTCACGAATTCAAACTCAACGAACTGATGCAGACTTACGTGCTTGAAAACCCGAGCGGATATATATCGCTCCGTATAGCGGGAGAAAGTGCGGATTTTCAGCTTGACTATCATATTTATTAACAAAAGCGAAAGGAGAAATAATGATGAAGAAGACTTTATCAGTTATTATTGCAATTCTTATGCTTGTTTCTGCTGTGCCGACAGCTTTTGCGGCAGAGACCGAAACAGTCATTATTTACACTAACGACGTGCATTGCGCAATCGATGATTATCCCGTAATTGCCGCATACAAAACTGAGCTTATCGCACAGGGCAAGAACGTCATCGTTGTTGATGCGGGTGATGCCATTCAGGGCGAGATCATCGGTGCAATTACCGAGGGCGAGGCGGTTGTCGATATTATGAACACAATCGGATATGACTACGCAATCCCCGGCAATCATGAGTTCGATTACGGTGTTGAAGTTTTCCTTGACCTGGCTCAGAACAAGGCGAAATATGAATATCTCAGTTCCAATTTCTATGATCTGACGTCAGTTGAATCCGTGTTTGCTCCTTACGCAATTGAGGATATCGGTGATTATCAGATTGCTTTTGTCGGCATTTCAACCCCTGAAACGGTTTCAAAATCAAATCCCGATTATTTCAAAAATGAAGACGGCAATTTCATTTACGGTTTCCCTGTATATCCGGGTGGAATGACAAATGAAATTCTTTATGAACACGTTCAGAACAGCATAGATGCTGCTGTTGGCAAGGGTGCGGATATTGTTGTTGCACTCGGTCATATGGGTATCACTGAAACAACTGAGGGCTGGAAATCAATTGACGTCATCGCAAACACAAACGGCATAGATTACTTCATTGATGCGCATTCTGAAGAAGTTATCGAAAATGATGTTTATAAGAACAAAGATAACGAAGACGTTGTTCTCACTTCGACAGGCACAAAACTCGCATATTTCGGTGTGATGACAATCAGCGGAGGCAACGCGGATTTCGAGCTGATAAATCCCGATGATGTTGAGATTGAAACTATGTCAGAAAGCGCAAAAACGGCTTACGATAACGTGAAGGCAAAGGTTGACGGTTATTACGAAGATATTGCATATCTTTTTGAGAATATCGGCACTTCCGAGGTTGAGCTTCATACCCGCGACGAGGATTTCAGCTGGGCAGTCCGAGAAAGAGAAACAAATGCAGGTGACTTCGTTGCCGATGCTTACCGTGCCGTAACCGGTGCCGACGTTGCGATTGCAAACGGCGGCGGAATCAGGGAAAAAATCGGTGTCGGTAACGTTTCAAGAAAGATGCTTATGGATATGAACCCCTTCGGCAATTCAATGTGCGTTGTTGAAGTGACGGGTCAGCAGCTTGTTGATGTGCTTGAACACGGTGCACGTGCTTGTCCCGAATCGCTCGGCGGCTTCTTCCAGGTTTCAGGTGTGACGTTTGAAATTCATACCTACAGAGAATCTCCCGTCATATGCGACCAGCTTGATAATTTTATCGGAATAAATGAAGAAATGGAACGCAGGGTTCAGAACGTTTTTGTAGGTGACGAACCCGTTGACCTTGGGGAAAAATATACTCTTGCGGGCAGCACCTACGTTATCTTAAGCGGCGGTGACGGACTTTCAATGCTTGAAGGCTCAACCGTTGTTCAGCAGGAAGGTTTGCCTTGTGATAACGGAATGCTTATCGAATATTTTACCGAACACCTTGACGGTGTTATTTCTGCTGATGTCTATGGCAATCCCGAGGGTGACGGCAGAATTACAATTGTTGAGAGCAGTTTCGAAGCTCCCGAATGCGATTATGAAATGGAATACGGTGAAACAAAAACCGTTACCGTCGGAAGCGGAGAAGAAATTGTTGTTAAGTTTGTTCCCGAGAAGAGCGGAAAATACATTTTCAGAACGGAATCCGAATGGGTAGATACGTGCGCCTCAATGGTTGATTCAAACGGTAACGACATCTGTACCGAATATGAGGACGATACTATAGAAAGCAACGATTTCAGACTGTTATGTGAACTTGAAGCGGGCGAAGAATATTATCTGTATGTCAGCGCCTATTCTGATAATTCCGAAACTTTCGACCTTGTTATTGACTGCGGTCATAATTTTGAAGACGAGTCCTGTATAGTATGCGGTAAGGTCTGCGACCATACAGAAGACGATTTCCTCGGTTTCTGTGTGTGCGGAAAAATCTTCCTTGGCAAAGAAATAGCTGACGGAGATGAACTTGACGTTGAAACCGAATCAGATTCTGATTATGTCTGGTTCAGATTTATCCCTGAAGAAAGCGGACTGTATTCGTTTAAATCGGCACTCGGTGAGAGGGACCCTGACTGCGACCTTTATGATTCTGAAGGCGAATGGCTTGCGGGCAGCACGGACGTTAACGGTACGGATTTTGATCTTATTCATTATTTTGAGGCAGGGGAAACCTATTATTTCGAAACTCACAACTGCATGGGTTCAGGTACGTTTAGTGTTTCGCTTAACCGCGTGAAACACGTCGCGGATGACGGCAGTGAGCATACAGATATCGAGTTTGTGGAAGAAACGTATTCCAATTGTACAGAGGCGGGTCACACTGAAGGTCTCTATTGCAACGAGTGTGAAGAATTTATTTCAGGCAACGAAGAAAAAGAACTTGATAAGGACTATCATATCGACGAAAATTTCGATGAAACCTGCGACCTCTGCGGCAAAGAGAATATCTGGGAGAATGATTGCGGTCACATCTGCCACAGTGAAAATTTCTTCCTGAAGGTTATCTGGAGAATCCTCAACTTCTTCAATAAGCTTTTCGGTCTTTCTCCCGATTGTGAATGCGGTGAAGCACATTATTTCTATATTGATTATGACGTATAAATAATAATCGCATAATAATATTCTCTTTTCAGGAGGTAAATATGAACGGTGTTACGATAATGATTATTTCACTGGCCGTTTTGCTTCTGGCATACATATTATACGGCAGGTGGATTGCGAAAAAATGGGGAGTTGACCCGAAAAGAAAAACCCCCGCTTATGAACAGCGTGACGGTGTAGATTATGAGCCTGCGCATAAGAGCATTGTTTTCGGTCATCAGTTTGCTTCGATTGCAGGTGCGGGACCCATCAACGGCCCCGTTCAGGCGGCGATTTTTGGATGGGTACCCGTTCTTCTGTGGGTACTCATCGGCGGTGTTTTCTTCGGCGCGGTGCAGGATTTTTCCGCTATGTATGCATCTGTGCGGAATAAGGGCAGAAGCGTAGGATACATAATCGAAAAATATATCGGCAAAACAGGCAAGAAGATGTTTCTTCTTTTCTGCTGGCTTTTCTACATCCTTGTTGTTGCTGCTTTTGCGGATATCGTTGCAGGAACTTTTATGGGCTTCACCGTAACCGATGGTGTTAAGAGTGCGAACATTACCGCCAACGGTGCCGTTGCCACGACCTCGATAATGTTTATTGTTTTTGCGGTTGTGTTGGGTCTGATTCTCAAATACAAAAAAATGCCGACGGCGGTGAATACGGTAATTGCGGTCGTTATGCTTGTCTCGTCAATAGTCATTGGTCTGAAATTCCCGATGTTCCTTTCTCTTGATATATGGCATGTTCTGGTTTTTGTTTATATTTTTATTGCCTCAATAATGCCTGTATGGATTCTTCTCCAGCCGAGAGATTATCTCAACAGTTATCTGCTTGTTGCGATGATTGTTGCGGCGGTAGTCGGTGTTTTTGTTGCGAATCCTCAGGTCAGGATTCCCGCATTCGTCGGCTTTGAGGTTGACGGAAATTATCTTTTTCCCATCCTTTTTGTAACGATTGCCTGCGGTGCTGTTTCGGGTTTCCATTCTCTTGTTTCCTCGGGTACAGCATCAAAACAAATCAAAAATGAAAAGGATATGCTTCCTGTTTCGTTCGGTGCAATGCTTCTTGAAAGTATGCTTGCGGTGGTTGCTCTTATTGCGGTTGCTTCTTTTGCAAGCGGCGAAGCGGCGGCGCAGGGCTGGAATACTCCCGCCCAGGTGTTTGCGGGTGCGGTGTCGGGATTCCTGACAACTCTCGGTCTGCCGGAAAACATAGTCTATACACTTATTACTTTGTCAATTTCAGCTTTTGCAATGACGTCTCTCGACTCCGTTGCACGAGTCGGCAGACTTTCATTCCAGGAACTTTTCCTTGATGATTCAATCACTGATGAGAATATGGGCAAGATCAGAAAAGTTCTCACGAACAAGTATTTTGCAACGGTCATAACACTCGTTCTCGCATACGGACTTACGCTTGTCGGATACAAAAATATCTGGGCGCTTTTCGGTGCATCGAATCAGCTTCTGTCCGTGTTTGCTTTTCTTGCGTGTTCGGTATTTCTTAAGAGAAGCAAGAAGGTACGCTGGTTTATGTATATTCCCCTCGGCGCTATGCTTGCAGTAACGTTTACTGCCCTGGGAATGACAATTTACAACAAAGCAAGTGCGCTTATAACCTCAGCGAGTGCCGATATCTTCGGCGATACGCTTCAGCTTGTTTTTGCAACGTTGATTATCATTCTCGGCGTATGCGTTGTTGTCGAAGGCTTCAGAAAGCTTTTCTGCAAGGAAACTGAAAAAGCATAATACATCCGAATAAATATAATAAAAAACCCCACGGAAACCAAAGCGATCTTTGACTTTCCGTGGGGTTTTTGTGTGATTATTCTTTTATGCTGTTGACGGTTATGCAGACCGCGTTGTTTTCGACCGTTGCAAAGCCGTCTGAAATATCTGCCTCAAAAACGGTTTTTCCGTTGGAAGAAAGGGTTACCTTTCCCGCCTTAAGCGAAAAAACGGCATTTGCGTGACCCTTTCTGATTCCGTAAGAGCCTGAAAATTCCCCCTTGATATTATCTGAAACCGGCAGACAGATACTGTCACATTCCATATCGGGGAGATGGCGGTCAACGCTGAAGAATTTAACGGTAAGAACGTCTTTCATAATGTCACCCGTTTTCTTTCTTGTAAGCGGAATATACGTCTTCGGCGGTTCCCGACATCAGGAAATACTGCTCGGGAATCATATCCAGTTCGCCTGAAAGAATGCTTTCAACGCTGTCAACGGTTTTCTCAAGCGGAACGTAGATACCCGCCTGACCCGTGAAACCTTCCGCAACGTGGAAAGGCTGACTCATAAAGCGCTGAATCCTTCGAGCTCTTTTAACGGTCTGCTTGTCTTCAGCCGAAAGTTCATCCATACCGAGAATCGCGATGATATCCTGAAGCTCGGCGTATTTCTGAAGCACACGCTGGGTTTCCTTTGCAACCTTATAGTGTCTTTCACCGACAAAATCGGGTGAGAGGGCTCTCGACGATGATTCGAGCGGATCAACTGCGGGATAAATACCGAGTTCAACAATTTTTCTTGAAAGAACGGTTGTTGCATCAAGGTGCGAGAAGGTTGTTGCGGGTGCCGGGTCCGTCAGATCGTCAGCGGGAACATAGACCGCCTGAACGGATGTGATTGAGCCGTTGCCCGTTGAAACGATTCTTTCCTGAAGTTTACCCATTTCAGAGGCAAGGGTAGGCTGATAGCCGACTGCAGACGGCATTCTGCCCAGAAGTGCCGAGACTTCACTGCCGGCCTGAGTGAAACGGAAGATGTTGTCAATGAAAAGAAGAACGTCTTTATGTGATTTTTCGCGGAAATATTCAGCCATTGTGAGTCCGACAAGGGGAACACGGAGTCTTGCACCGGCAGTTTCGTTCATCTGCCCGAAAACGAGCGCGGTTTTATCAATGACTCCCGACTGATTCATTTCGTTCCAGAGGTCGTTGCCTTCTCTTGAACGCTCACCGACACCTGCAAAAACAGAGTAGCCGTCGTGTTCAAAGGCAACGTTGCGGATAAGCTCCATAATGAGAACAGTTTTTCCGACACCTGCACCTCCGAAAAGACCGATTTTTCCGCCCTTGACGTAGGGTGTCATCAGGTCGATAACTTTTATGCCCGTTTCAAGAATATCGTTGGATGAAACGATTTCTGCGAAGGAGGGGGCAGGATGGTGAATCGGCCATTGCTCTTCGGTCCTGATAGCCTCGCCGCGGTCAATCGGTTTGCCCGTAACGTTGACCATTCTGCCAAGTGTCTCAGTGCCGACACTGATTTTGATAGGCTCACCCGTATCGGTTGCCTTCATACCTCTCGACATACCGTCGGTCGGGTTCATCGAAATGCATCTTACCTCGCCGTTGCCGAGATGCTGGGAGACCTCGAGGGTGAATAATTCATCGTTTATACGAACGTTTATTTCGTTGAAAATATCGGGAATTTCATTTATATCAAAAAGAATATCAACAACGGGACCTGTTATTCTCTGCACCATTCCCACAGAACCTTTTGCCATAAATTACACTTCCCCTTTCTTTGAATAATCTGCCGAAACCTCCAGGACGTCGGCGGTAACCTGACTCTGACGCTTGCGGTTTATTTCTGTTTCCAGCTGAATGCTGTATTCGCAGGCGGTATCGTACGCACTGCGCATCGTTGTAAGTGTTGCCGCCTGGGCGCCCAGGGCAGTTTCGAGTATTTTTTTATATAGGATTGAAATCAGTATTTTTTCGGCGGTATTTACCATTACCGTTTGTCTGTCGGGGACAAACAAAGGCTCTTCGGACTCCGCCGTATCTTCGCCAAACGAGAACAAACCGTCACATACGGGCTTTTGCTTCATCATATTCTGATATCGGGGATAGACGATTTTTACAGACGATATCTTTCCGCTTTCCGTCATCGCTCTGATATCTTCTAAGAGCGCGCAGGCGTCGGAATATAACGGTATATCCGAAAAAATATAAGACTTGTCGTAACGTATTTTTTTACCGTCCAGATAATCTTTACCTTTTTTGCCGCAACAAATGATAACGGGTTCAGATTCCGGCTCACGAAGGATGTTCTCAAAAAACGAGATCAGCTCCGTGTTGAAGCTTCCGCACATACCCTTGTTTGATGTCAGAACAATATATAAAGAGGGTGCCTCAGGGTTGCTTACCGAAAAAAACGAGTTGAAATCTTTTCTGTAATAGTGGTACATTCTGTCACACTGCTCTGCATATTTTTCATAATCCGAATAGAGGGCTGAAAGCTTGGAGTATTTGACCGTAGAGGCGGTTTTCATAGCCTGAGTCAGCTTCTTTGTTGAAAGAATAACCTGAAGCTTCTTTTTTAGATTTTGTATGGTAGGCATAATCAGAACCTCTCGGCAAACTCTGTCAGAGCCTTGTCAAGCTCTTCTCTGAGCGCATTATCAAGTTTCTTTGAATTTCCGACTTTGAGAAGAACGGAAGATTTTTCCGTCTCAAAGAATTTGTAAAGTTCTTTCTCGAATCTTTCCATATCCTCAACGTCAACGTTTTTTGCATACCCCTCGCTGACTGCGTAGATAAGAACGGTCTGGAGTTCATCGGCAACGGGAGCGTATCTGCCTTGCTTGAGTGCTTCGGTAAGGCGTCTGCCCGATTCGAGAGTTGTTTTTGTCGCATCGTCAACGTCAGAGCCGAACTGCATAAACTCTGCAAGTTCTCTGTACTGCGCAAGTCTTGTGCGAAGGCTTGCGGAGATCTTTTTCATAACGGGTTTCTGTGCGGCACCGCCGACACGGGAAACCGAAAGACCGACGTTGACTGCGGGGCGCTGACCTTCGTTAAAGAGCTCAGCATCAAGGAAGATTTGTCCGTCGGTGATTGAAATAACATTCGTGGGGATATACGCGGAGATGTCGCCCGCGAGCGTTTCAACTATGGGAAGGGCGGTGATTGAGCCGCCGCCGAGTTCATCGGAAAGATGAGCCGCTCTCTCAAGAAGTCTTGAATGGAGATAGAAAATATCGCCCGGATAAGCCTCTCTGCCTGAAGGGCGGTGAAGCAGAAGCGAAAGCTCACGGTATGCAACTGCGTGTTTAGAAAGGTCATCGTAAACTATGAGAACGTCTTTTCCCTCGTACATAAAGTATTCTGCCATTGCCGATCCCGAGAATGGCGCAATGTACTGAAGCGCCGCCGAAGAAGAAGCGGGCACCGCAATGATGGTTGTGTATTCCATAGCTCCTTTTGACTGAAGCTTTTCTTTGATTTCGGCAACGAGGGTTTCTTTCTGACCGATAGCAACGTAAATGCAGATTGTGTTTTTGCCCTTCTGGTTGATTATTGTATCAATTGCAATGGCGGTTTTACCCGTCTGTCTGTCGCCTATGATAAGTTCTCTCTGACCCTTGCCGATGGGAACAAGTGCGTCGATTGCCTTGATACCCGTATGCATAGGAGCGTTGACAGGGGCGCGGTCAAGGATTGCGGGAGCCTTATATTCGATGGGTCTTGTTTTTTCGTAGGGAAGATAACCCATTGCATCGATAGGATTACCGAGTGCATCAACGACTCTGCCGAGAAGACATTCGCCAACGGGAACGGATGCAATCGTGCCGACTCTTCTTACACGGCTGCCCGATTCGATGTTGGAGAATTCGCCGAAAATAACGCAGCCGATTCTGTTTTGCTGAATATCCAGAACCATACCGGTTTCGCCGCATTCGAACTCAACAACCTCACCGTACATAATATCGGCAAGACCGTCCATCCAGCAAATGCCGTCAGAAACAGTCATAACTCTGCCGAGCTGATATTTGTGAAGTCGGGGCTTGAATTCTTCCGCTTTCTGAGTGAATTCCTGAATGAGCAGACCGACTGTATCATCGTCCATAATCGGCTCGTGATTCATATTTTTTTCAAAATGGTATAGTTCTTCGCTGACTGTACCGTCGTAAACGGTATCACCTATACGAAGCTTGAGACCGCCGATAAGGGAGCTGTCTTCAAGTACCCACAGAGATGTTTTGCCGCCCACGCTTTCAAGAAGCTCAGTTGTTGCCTTGTCAACCTTTTCGACGAGTTCTTTTTCGAGAGGAAATGCCGAGGTGAGGGTGACGTAAAGCACGTCGTGATGCTTGAGATAAGCCATATCACCGGGAGTGAGGCAGATTTCCGAAAGAATGGCATCGATTACCTGACCGTCAAGAGATCTGATTTCTTCGGCATATTTTTCATAGGAGAAAAGACTGATAATGTTCTCTTTCATAACCGAGAAAAGCTCTTTTCGTGCATCCTCGATCATTTGACGGTGGATTTCGCTGAATTCTCTTTCGCCGAAAGCTTTTATGGAAGAAATTTTTTCCTCCGTATGTTCCTTGACTTTGAGAATTTCATCGCTGAAGGCATCTTCGCAGAAATCTTCAGCAACGGGCTCAAAAACGGGCATTGAGAGTTTTTCGATTTCTTCGGCTTCATCAAGTTCTTTGTTGATTTTTTCGAGTCGTCCGCCAAAAATGCGCCTGACGGTTTTTTTGCCGACAAGAATGAGAATCACAAGAAGAATGATAAAGTTAATTATTACGTACTGAATTTGCATAACACATCATATCCTATGCGAGATAATATTTTTCGCAAACAAAGCCGCTGCCGTTTCCATTTTCGGGGCGACGGAATCAACGATTTTATTATGTTCGTCGGTAATGCCTTCCTTGTATTTCTGAACGTCTGCAAGGCACTGTCTTTGTGCGGCTTCGATTTCTTTTTTGCTCTGAAGCTGTAACTGCTCAAGTTTTTGCTTTGTTTCTTTTCTGTGTTTTTCCTCAGCAAGAACCTTTTCTTTTTCAGCCTGAATTTTGTGTTCAACAACAAGCTTTTCTATATCTTCCTTCTTTTTTGCAGCAGCCTCAATTTTTTCTCGGCGGCTGTCAATTATTTTCAGGACTGGGGTGAAAAGCAGGTTTTTGAGGATTATCATCAGAAGCAGAAAGCAGATTACGGTCCAGACCATAACTGATGGCTGAATGTTCATAATTTACTCCTCAGATTTTTGCGCTGAGCATGAAAGCAATAAGAAGACCGTAGATGGAGAGAGCTTCCATAAGTGCAAGAGAAACGATAAGGGTTGAACGGATATCCTTTGCCGCATCGGGCTGACGTGCGATGCTTTCCATTGCGGCTTTTGCAGTCATACCCTGACCGATTGAAGGTCCGATTGTGCTGATAGCGATTGCGAGAGCAGCTGCGATTGCGATGATTGCTGAATTAGTCATTTTGATTACTCCTTAATATTAATGTTTTATTCTGTAACCTCGTCGAGATAAATCGAAACGAGCATTGTGAACACCATTGCCTGTAAAGCGCAGAACAGCAGGGAGAGTACCATCATTATTACGGGTGCGCCGATGGGGAATATGTGATAAAGTTCCTCCGTAACCGTTTCTTCGCCGAAAATATTGCCGTAAAGTCTCAGAGCAAGGGATGCGGGCTTGATGATTTCGTCAAGCAGAAGAAGCGGCAGCATAAAAAACATCGGCTTGACAAAATGCATGAAATAATGCTTTGCGTTATGTCTGATACCCGAAATCTGAAGGAAAAGGAAAGTAACAACGCCGAGTGCCGCAGTAACAGAAAGCGATGCGGTCGGAGCTTTCACGTAATCCGTCAGACCAACGCCCGGAATCAATCCCGAATAGTTCGAGAAAATGATAAAAATAAAGAGTGAGGCAAGGAAGGTGAAATACTTTCTTGATTTCGTTTTTCCGAGAATATCCGCAAAGAAATTGTCGAGATATTCGACACCCGTTTCGATTATATTCTGTAGTTTTCCGGGTCTTTCTTTGAGATTCTTTTTCACAATCAGCGAAAGCAATGCAATAATCAGCAGCATTATCCACATTGTTACCACTTCGCCGGTTACGTCAAGGATTCCGAAAAGACTGATAATAACCTCTGATTTTTCACCCATCGGTTTCGTCCTCCTTTTTTGTTTTGTTTGTTTTTATTGCATCATTGACAGATAAAAGCTTTTTCGTAAAGAAAAACATCGGAATCGTCATTCCCGCAACCGCACCGACAAGAAGAAAGGTGAGGTCGGCAATCTGTGTTTTCGAGCCGACGAAATAAACCAGAACGAGATACGCAACCTGGAGAATCTGACGGATAACAAAAGAGCCTGAATACTTTTCAGGGGCTTTTAAAAGCATTCTTTTTGAAAAAGTGTAATTAATAAATGCTATCAAAAAACCGATTGCCGCCGCAATAACGGCACCGATAATATCAGCAGTCATAAAGTCACCAACTTACATCTGTTTTTTCAAGGTTATTATAGCACTTTAACTTCTTTTTTCAATAGTGATTTTAAACATTGTTTGAACTATTTTTTTCGAATGCATTTACAACCTGATCGGTTTTTGATATTATAGAAACAAACAATCCTGAAAATCAAGGAGATCGTTATGGCTTCGAAAATCTTATATGAGCAAATTTTTGCTGACAAAGAATACGGATCTGAACGCAACCGAATTCCCGCTCTTTATACTCTGAATGACGGCAGTGTTATGGCGGGCGCCGATATACGTTACGGTCACGGCTCGGATTCTCCCAACAATATTGATATTGCGGTTGCAATTTCGGAGAATGGATATAACGGCTGGGAATATATAATGGTCAATCATTTTGATGATTATGCAGATACCGTTACGTCAAAAGACAGTGCATCATTTATTGACTCGGTTATAGCGCAGTCAGGTACGGGCAGGATATTTATGCTTGCGGATGCTCAACCGTCGGAATGCGGCTATCTTCAATGTAAAACAGGTACAGGTTACTGTGAAATCGACGGAAAAAGGCATCTGGCTTTGACGACGGGTAAAAACGGTGACAGATTAAGTACCTTCGGATATTTTATCGGTGATTTTGATGGCGGTTTTGCTTCCGTTTTCACAAGGAAAGACAGAAGAAAGACGGAGTATTCCGTTGACCGTGAATTCCGTCTTTATAAAAACGGTGAACCGCTTTACGCAGATCAGAAAGGTGCGCAAGGTGTTAAAATTCACCAGAATATTTTTTACAGCTGCGCAGAACTGAAATGCTATAAAACAACGTATATCTGGATGAGATACAGTGACGATAACGGAAAAACCTGGAGTCATCCTGAAATTCTTTCGGAACAGGTCAAGAAAGAAAAAGAATCGTTTCTGGGTGTCGGTCCGGGCAGAGGTACCGTTATAAATCATAACGGAAAAGAAAGAATTCTTTTCTGCGTTTATGATAACAACGGTCTTTTCAAGGATCCGATATTTGAAAACGCGAGTGTTATCTATACCGATGATAACGGTAAAACGTGGCACAGAAGCAACAAAATAAGAATTAAGCCGGGTCTGAGGAAAACAAGCGAAGCACAGCTTGTGAAAATTGAGGGTGAAAATTATAAAGCACTTCGCATATATGCGAGAAACCTGAGCAATTATATCGCATATGCCGACAGTACGGATGGCGGCGAAACGTGGAGTGAGTTCCGTGCGGACCGTTCGCTCGAGGGAACAAAAAACTGTATGGTTTCACTTGTTGAAACAAGCAAAAAAATAGACGGCAAACAAGTCGTTCTCTGCTCTGCGGGCGGAAGCCTTCTGGCAAGAGCTGACGGTGTGCTTCGTGTCGGACTCACGGAAGGTAACGGGGATATTAACTGGATAAGTACATATCACCTGACTCAGGGGTTCTACGGCTATTCTTGTCTCACCGAGCTCTCGGACGGCAATTTTGCGGTGTTCTGGGAGGATGAAGCCGCACATCTCCGATACACCGTGTTCAGCGTGTCGGACAGCGGTGAAATAAGCGAAATCAACGGAGATAATTTTGATTTCAAACCTGATTTATCAACCAAAATCCAAAAGTCAGTTAAAACCAAAAAGAGAATTGCGAAAATCAAATTCAGATTGGGACTGATGTGATTTATATAAATCAGTATCAGAGACAACGGATGGTGCAACCACGTTTTTTTACCCCGGAAGGAAACACAGTTAAATCAGGAGTCTTGACAAAACCGGTGTTTGTGGTATAATAGTCGAAATGAATACTGAATTTAAAGGAACCAGCTGACTGCAGAGGATGTTGGTTCCTTTATGTTTTTTTGCAGGAAATCAAAAACAATATACATTTATCATAAAGGAGACTGCGTTATGGAAATTCAACTTCAGGAACTCATTGAGCAGATAAAGAAAGACGGTGTTGATGCTGCTGAAATTCAGGCTGCTGCAATACTTGAATCTGCAAAGGCAGAGGCTGAAAAAATCGTTGCCGAGGCAAAGTCACAGGCTGATAAGATTATGGCTGAAGCAAAAAACGAGAACGCAAAGGTTGTTAAATCGGGCGAAGATGCGCTTCGTCAGGCGGGAAGGAATCTGCTCATCTCATTCAGAGAAAGCGTTACGAGAGAGCTCAGGGCAATTGTGAGCGATAACGTAAATGCGGTTTATTCATCCGATGCGTTTGCGAAGCTTGTTATCAATGCGGTTGAATGTTGGGCGGGCAAACCCGAAGCTGATGATATATCCGTGATTCTTAACGGCAGTGACCTTGCAAAGCTTGAAGATGCTCTTTTTGCTGAGCTTAAAGAGAAAATGCTTGGCGGCGTAACTCTTAAAGCAAACGATAATTTTGACGGAGGGTTCCGTGTTGCGGTCAATAACGGTGCGGTTTATTACGATTATTCCGCTGAAGCCGTTACGGATATGCTGTCAGACTATCTCAGTCCCAAGGTAACCGCACTTCTGAAAGAGGCTGAATAATATGGCTGAATATTATCTGATATCCCAATTGCCGTCGCTTGACGGAATTAACGAAAATTCACCGCTTCCCATAACATCGGATAGATTTGAGGAGCTTTGTCACAGATTTCTGAGCAAAAAAGCGCAGAATGTGTTGGATAAATTAACTCTTGCACCGCCGAGAGATTCTGAAACAGTGTCATCGTCACTTGTTGAAAAATGGAACGAGGGCGAACGCAATCTTCGTCTTGCTCTTGCAAAGCTTCGTGCGGATAAAATGGATAAGATTTTTGCTGATGCCGACAAATCTTTCTCTCCCGTGCTTCTGCAAGCGGTACGGACTGCGGTTGAAATCGAAAGCCCGATGGAGGCAGAAAAATTCCTCAACAAATACCGCCTTGATTTTCTTGAAACGCTCAGACCGACGGATTCATTTTCGGAAGAATTTGTGTTCTATTACGGTATCAAACTGAAACTTATTGAGCGAATCAGAAAATTCGATTCGGAAAGCGGAGAAACCGCATACAGAAATATCTATAACTCCATTATCAATGGGGAAAAATCGGAGGTTATAAAATGACCGCAAACAAAGGTAAGGTAGTAAGCATTAACGGTAACCTTGTGTCGGTAAGGTTTGACGGCAACGTTTCGATGAACGAAATCTGCTATGTTAATGTTGATAATACAAAACTCAAAAGCGAGGTTATCCGTATCAAAGGTGACGTCGCACAGATTCAGGTTTATGAAATGACCAATGGCATAAAATGCGGCGATGAAGTTGAGTTTACCGGCGATATGCTTTCAGCTCAGCTTGGTCCCGGTCTTCTCGGTCAGGTTTATGACGGACTGCAGAATCCTCTGCCCGTTCTTGCCGAACAGGCGGGTTGGTTCCTTGAAAGGGGAATTTATGCCGACGGACTCAATGCCGAAAAGAAATGGGAGTTTACGCCCACTGCAAAAATCGGCGATACTCTGCGTGCGGGTGAATATATAGGCACCGTTCCCGAAGGTCCTTTCACTCACAAAATCTTTGTTCCGTTCTATCTTCTCGGCAACTATACTCTCAAATCGATTGCAGATAAGGGCGAATATACCGTCAGCGAAACGGTTGCCGTTCTCACAGACGAAAGGGGCAGAGAAGTTCCCGTTTCAATGTCGTTCAGATGGCCCGTCAAGAGAGCGGTCAAGTGCTATACCGAAAGACTCGCTCCCGTTGAGACGATGGAAACAAAGGTGCGTCTGATCGACTCATTCTTCCCCGTTGCAAAAGGCGGAACCTACTGTACACCCGGTCCTTTCGGAGCAGGTAAAACAGTTCTTCAGCACACAACGTCAAAATATGCGGACGTTGATATCGTTATCATTGCAGCTTGCGGTGAACGTGCGGGTGAAGTTGTTGAAACTCTGACAGAGTTCCCTGAGCTTACCGACCCCAGAACGGGACGTTCTCTTATGGAACGAACAATCATTATTTGTAATACGTCATCAATGCCCGTTGCTTCCCGTGAAGCATCGGTTTACACTTCGGTAACCCTTGCCGAATATTACCGTCAGATGGGTCTTAACGTTCTTCTTCTTGCCGATTCAACGTCACGTTGGGCGCAGGCTCTGCGTGAAATGTCGGGCAGACTTGAAGAAATCCCCGGTGAAGAAGCATTCCCAGCATATCTCGAATCATATATCGCCGCGTTCTATGAAAGAGCGGGTTACGTTCTTCTTCCCGACGGAAGCAAAGGCTCCGTCACAATCGGGGGAACGGTTTCTCCCGCAGGCGGTAACTTTGAAGAGCCCGTTACCCAGGCGACTCTCAAGGTTGTCGGAGCATTCCACGGACTTTCACGTGAACGTTCCGATGCAAGAAAATATCCCGCTATCGATCCGCTTATCTCGTGGTCAAAATATAAGACGGTTACAGATTCCGCAAAGTCAGGCTTCTGCAAAAAACTTCTTTTTGACGGCAACGAAATCGGTTCAATGATGAAGGTTGTCGGTGAAGAAGGCACAAGCCTTGAGGATTACACCGTATATCTCAAGTCCGAAATGCTTGATTCGGTTTATCTTCAGCAGAACTCATTCGATCTGACAGATGCAAACTGCACAAAAGAGCGTCAGAGATATGTTACCGATAAGCTGATTTATGTTCTCGGCAGTGATTATACACTTGAAAATAAAGATGACGCACGAAGCTTTTTCAACCGTATGCGTCAGAAGTTTATTGACTGGAACTATACCGAATTTGAAAGCGAAGCTTTTGCAAGGGCAGAGGCTGAAATCGACGCAATGTATGCTGAAGGTCAGGGCAGAACAACCGCCAAGGCAGAGCTTTTGTTAAAGGACGGTGAGTGATAATGAATAAAGTTTTCAACAGAATCGAATCCATTACGGGCAATGTTATCACCGTCAGGGCAGATGGTGTTCGCTACAATGAACTTGCACAGATAAATACCCGTTTCGGCAAATCACTTGCACAGGTCAATAAGATTGACGGTGATATTGTTTCGCTTCAGGTTTTTGCGGGCGGCCAGGGTGTTTCGACGGGTGACGAGGTTCGTTTTCTCGGCCACGAAATGCGTGTTTCATTCAGTGAAGACCTGCTCGGCAGAATTTTCAACGGTTCGGGTGATCCGAGAGACAAAGGTCCCGCACTCACAGAAAATATGAAGCCCATCGGCGGACCTTCCGTCAACCCCACCAAGCGTATTCTTGCAAACCGCATGATGAGAACAAACATCCCGATGATTGATATGTTCAACACTCTCGTTGTTTCGCAGAAGCTTCCGATATTCTCCATTTCGGGTGAACCCTATAATCAGCTTCTTGCAAGAATTGCCCTTCAGGCTGAAGCAGACGTTATCATCCTCGGCGGTATGGGTCTCAAATATGACGACTTCCTTTATTTTAAAGAAGAACTTTCAAACGGCGGGGCACTCAGCAAAACCGTTATGTTCATTCATACCGCATCCGATCCTACCGTTGAATGTATGATGATTCCCGATATGGTACTTGCCGTTGCGGAACAGTTTGCATTGCAGAACAAGGACGTTCTTGTTCTTCTTACCGATATGACAAACTATGCCGATGCAATGAAAGAAATTGCCATCACTCAGGAACAGGTTCCCTCAAACCGAGGTTATCCGGGTGACCTTTATTCTCAGCTTGCCGCCCGATATGAAAAGGCTGTTGACTTTGCCGATTCGGGTTCCGTTACCGTTCTTGCGGTTACAACAATGCCCGGTGACGACGTTACTCATCCCGTACCCGACAACACGGGTTACATCACGGAGGGTCAGTATTATCTCAAGGGTGGCAGAATCGAGCCTTTCGGTTCGCTTTCACGACTCAAGCAGAACGTCAACGGTAAAACACGTAAAGACCACCGTGCACTTATGGATGCAATGATCCGTATGTATTCTTCGTATAAAGAAACCCTTGAAAAGAAGAATATGGGCTTTGCAATGTCACGCTGGGATGGAAAACTTCTTAAATACGGTCAGCTTTTTGAAAACAAACTTATGGATCTTTCAGTTAATCTTTCCCTTGAAGAAGCTCTTGACCTCGGCTGGAAAATTCTTTCAGAATGCTTCGAAAAGGACGAAACGGGCATAAAATCCGACCTTACAGACGAGTTCTGGCCCGTCAGATAAGGAGGATTGAAGTGGCAAAAATCAAACTGACTAAAAATGAGTTGAAGATACAGAAGGATGCCCTCAAAATGTATCGGAGATATTTGCCTACTCTGACACTCAAAAAACAACAGCTTCAGGCTGAAATCCGCACGATTGAAGCAAAAGCGGAAACGGTAAGAAAGAAAAAAGAAGACCTTGAAAGAGGCTTCGGTTCGTGGATTGCCGTTTTCAGCGAAACGGAGGCATTCCCCGAAGGAATAATCACCGTAAGCAACATCCGTAAAGGTACGGGTAATATTGCGGGTGTTTCAATTCCCGTGTATGAGGGTGCGGATTTCTCCAGGGCAGACTATGATTTATATGAAACTCCGCTGTGGGTCGATTTAGCCGCAAATCATATGGAAAAGGCTATGTCACTCGATCTGGAAGCGGAAGTGTTGGAGGAGCAGGTCAGACTTCTCGAAGAGGAGCTTCGTGCAACCTCGCAGAGAGTAAATCTGTTTGAAAAAGTCAAAATCCCCGAAACAGAGGCAAACATCAAAAAAATCTCAATTTATATGGCGGATCAGCAGGTGAGTGCCGTTGTCCGCTCCAAGATTTCAAAACGCAAAATTGCGGCACGCAATGAAACATCTTCGGAAACGGAGGTATGGTCATTATGATAGTGCCTATGAAAAAGGTTTCTCTCATAATTATGGGAGATAAAAAATCCGAAACACTCAGCAAACTCCGTAAGCTCGGTATTCTTCATATCGAATCAGTTGAGGGATCCGGCAAGAAACTCGAGGAACTTAAAGAGGCGGTATCGCTCCTTGAAAGCGCACTTTTCAGCGTTTCGGAAAAGAAAAACAAAAAGATAAAGCAAGAAAACGTTGACAGTGAAAAAGCATTTTCCGTTGCGAAACAGATAATTTCTCTTGAAGAAGAAAAGAAGCTTTGTTCGGCTGAAAAGATTACTCTTTCCGCAGAACTTGACCGCATTGCCGCCTGGGGCGAAATCGACCCCGCAGAGTTCGGCGGACTGAAAGAAAAAGGCATCGGTATTTCGCTGTATGAAATGCCGCTTAAAGAATACGGCAATCTCGGTGAGAATGTAAAAACTCTGTCGATAGAGAAAACAAAATCTTCCGTGAAGTTTTTGCTGATTGAATCGGGAACAGAGGAAGAAACGGAAATTGTCAATTCCTTAAAGACATACCGATTTGAAATGCCCGCAACTTCGACGGCTGAAATCAAAGAAAAACTCGGTAACACAAATAGTCGCATTGAAGAGATTGACGAAAAGATTTCATCATTCGCAGGGGTTGCCGACAGCATAAAAACGGCAATCAGAGCTTATGAAAAAGAAATTGAGTTCGAGGTATATGAGACGGGCATGGCAAACGAAACCTTGTCCGCTGACGGAAAATCCGTTGCTTATTTTACGGGATATGTTGAAGAAGAAAATCTTGAAAAGCTCAAAAGCACGGCAAAAGAGAATTCGTGGGGTCTTCTCGTTGAAGAACCTACCGAAGAGGACAACGTTCCCACCAAACTGAAAAACAACAAGTTTGTCAGTCTCATTTATCCGCTGACCGATTTCCTCGGCACCGTTCCCGGTTACTTTGAATATGATATTTCCGGCTGGTTTCTCGGATTTATCCTCATTTTCTTCGGAATTATTTTCGGAGATGGTGGTTACGGACTTCTTATCACCGGGGTTACGGGAATTCTGATTGCAAAAACACTTGCGGCAAAGAAAAAAGTTTCCCCCGCATTCTTATTGGTAGGCTTGTTTGGTTTGTCAACAATCCTTTGGGGAACGCTGACCTGCACGTGGTTCGGCCTTTCTCCCGAACAGATTCCCGAATGGCTTCAGAAACTGTCAGTTCCCGTTATTTCAAACGTTTATGCTGACAGAATCTGGTGTCCTCCGTGGACAAACGGCGAATACGGTCTTACAACCGCACAGAATCTGCAGATATTCTGCTTCTCGCTGGCTCTTGTTCAGCTTACCGTTGCGCACCTGAAAGTGGCGGCACGCAACAGAAAATCAATAAAGATTCTCGGAGATATCGGAGCAATTATGCAGCTTGTCGGCATTTTTTATGTGGTGCTCAGCTTTGTTGTCAATGCTCAGGTTTTCCCGTTCGGTCTTGTGATAAGCGGCATTCCCGTGGGCACGGTTGCACTCGTGCTTGTTATAGTTGGCTTTGTTATGAGCTTCGTGTTCTCAAACTATAACGGAAGCATCGGCAAATCAATTCTTGAAAGTCTCAAGAATATCGTTTCCGTTCTGCTCGGCGTTGTCAACGTTTTTTCGGATATTGTTTCGTATATCCGTCTGTGGGCTGTCGGTCTTGCGGGCGCAGCGATATCTGCAACGGTCAATGAACTTGCAAGTCCCTTGCTCGGTAATTTCTTATTTATGATTATTGCAATAGTACTTCTTGTGTTCGGTCACGGACTGAATATGATTCTGAACGTGCTTTCGGTTATCGTTCACGGAATCAGACTCAACACATTGGAGTTCTCATCGCATCTTGATATGTCCTGGAGCGGACATAAATTCAGACCATTTGAAGAACAAATTGAAAATTAAGGAGAATTATTATGAATTTCGGACAGTTAGCAACAGCTCTGGCAATGGGTATTGCCGCAATCGGTTCTGCAATAGGTATCGGCATCGCAGGTCAGGCATCAATCGGCGCATGGAAAAAGTGCTATATGAGCAATAAGGCTGCGCCTTTCATCCTTACGGTTTTTGCCGGTGCACCTCTTACACAGACTATCTACGGCTTCCTTCTTATGCAGCAGATGAGTTCGGCGGATGCAGACCCCTCATTCCTTTTCGGTCTCGGTATTGCATCAGGCGTTGCAATGGCAGTTTCCGCTGTTGTTCAGGGTAAAGCCGGTGCCGCTGGTGCAGATGCTCTTGCAGAAACAGGCAAAGGCTTCTCGCAGTATATCACCGTTGTCGGTCTTTGCGAAACAGTTGCTCTTTTTGCACTCGTTTTCAGCATGGTCGCACTTGGATAATAACAATTAATCAACACAAAAAGCCGACGGTAATCCGTCGGCTTTTTGTGTTCATAAAACTGTCCGAACTTCAGCCTCGCTTTTTGACAATCTGCGGTAGCGTGATTCGGATAAACAAGAGTCTGAAAGTGGGGGGCTGTGATGCTGCCCTGATTCGATAACGGATGCCCCTGTGCTTACAACTTGCAGATATCCTCGTTGGTTATAAGATGAAGACCGGCGTTTTCCAGTGCTGATTCAACAGCGTCGTTATCCTCAACGCGAAGAACAACGTAGGCGTGTTTTTCCGTTCTTGCCATAAATGCATAGAGATATTCAACGTTTATGTTTGCCTTGTCGAGAACGTTGAGTGCTGCAGTGAGTGCACCGGGTTTGTCGCCGATTTTAACACCCACAACATTGATTATTTTGATAAGATATCCGTTTTCTTCGAGGATTTTTGTTGCGGCAGTTTCGTTATCAACAATAAGACGAAGAATACCGAAGTCCTCTGTTTCGGCAATTGAAAGAGCACGGATATTTATGTTATTCTTTGCAAGAATATCTGTAACCGAAACAACTGTTCCTTTTCTGTTCTGAACGAAAACCGTTAACTGTCTGATAGCCATTTTTTATTTCTCCTCTCAGATTAATTTGCGTTTGTCAATAACACGGACTGCTTTGCCTTCGCTTCGTGCAATGCTCTTTGGAGCAACAAGGTGAACTGTAGGATTGATGCCGAGCATTGTTTTCATTGCCCCTGCAAGAGATTTTTCCATTGCGATTATTTCGCTGACCTTGTCGGTGAACTTATCGGAAGTCATCTCAACATTAACATCAAACGTATCGTTGTTTTTTACGCGGTCAACGATAATCTGATAATTGGGTTCATATCCTTCGTTGAGAAGAACGGTTTCAATCTGGCTAGGGAATACGTTTACACCTCTGATGATGAGCATATCGTCTGTTCTGCCCATCGGTTTTGCCATCTTGATAAGAGTTCTTCCGCAGGAGCATTTCTTGCGTGAAAGAACGCATATGTCACGGGTACGGTAACGCAGAAGCGGGAACGCTTCTTTGTCAAGAGAAGTGAAAACAAGTTCACCCTTACTTCCCTCGGGAAGAACTTCGCCGGTTTCGGGGTCGATGATTTCGGCGTAGAAGTGGTCTTCGTTAACGTGCATACCGGTCTGTTCTTCGCATTCGAATGCTACACCGGGTCCCGAAGTTTCGGTTAGACCGTAAATATCATATGCCTTGATGCCGAGTGTCTTTTCGATTCCTCTGCGCATTTCTTCTGTCCAGGGCTCCGCACCGAAGATACCTGCTTTCAGAGGAATATCTTCAGGCTTATATCCTTGTTCTTTGAGTGTTTCGCCGATGTATGCGGCATAAGACGGGGTGCAACAAAGAATGGTTGCGTTAAGATCGGTCATGAACTGAATTTGTCTTTCAGTGTTGCCCGATGACATCGGAAGAGTAAGACAGCCTACCTTATGTGAACCTCCGTTGAGACCCGGACCGCCTGTGAAAAGTCCGTAGCCGTAAGCTACCTGGCAAACGTCTTTCTTTGTTCCGCCGACCGCTGTAATGGCTCTTGCACAGCAATCTTCCCACAAATCAACGTCATGCTGAGTGTAGAATGCAACTACACGGCGACCTGTTGTGCCGGATGTTGACTGAATGCGGACACACTCATCAAGAGGCTTTGCAAGAAGTCCGTAGGGGTAAGCATCGCGAAGGTCGGCTTTTGTGAGGAAGGGGAGTTTGTGCAAATCTTCGATTCCGTTGATATCTTCAGGTTTAACGCCTTTTTCATCCATAAGATTGCGGTAATAGGGTACGTTTTCGTAAACGTGTTTTACCTGCCTGATGAGTTTTTCCGACTGGAGCTTTCTCATTTCTTCAAGAGGCATCGTTTCAATTTCTTTCTGATAGTAATTCTGCGACATTTTTGACAACCCTTTCTGGTTTTTGGATTTCGGATTGTGAAGTCGGCGAATAAAAAAACGCCCTCCGCATTCCGATAAAGAATACAGAGGACGAGAAAATTTTAATCCCGTGGTACCACCTCAGTTCGTTGCCATCTCACGGTAGCAACCTTGTCGGGTACTGACATACCCTAGTTCTGTAACGGGAACTCCCGTTGCGTCCTACTAAAGATTACTCTTATTCAGCGCACTGCTAACAGAATGAATTCGAGAAGGACTCCCTCATTGCCTCGCACCACCCGGCAACTCTCTCCAGATTCTTTCCGACCTACTGGTTTCTGCTCATCGCATTTATTGACTTGAATATAGCACTCGAAAAAGCTTTTGTCAACACTTTTTTTGAAATTTTTCCGAAAAAATTCTGCCTTTATTTTATAAAGATTTTTTAAAATATTTTGCAAAAACAAGACCTTGTTTTCTTTGGAATTATGTTTCTTTATAGCATTCAAAGATTTCTTCAATGCGTTCCGATTCAGCTTTTTTGTTTTTCGTGAAAGCACTTACAAGAGGAACGATTATCATTGAAACAGCCATTGCAGTAACACCCATTTCAGGTGATTTTGCTGCTGCGGCGGAGAATCCCGATTGCAGGGAAATCACGAGTGTTGCACCGCCAACGGTGATAAGACCCGAAAGAACACCTGCAAATGCACCGACTTTTGTGATATTCTTTGAGAATAATCCCCAGATGTAAGGACCTATGAAGCAACCTGAAACAACACCCCAGGAAAAAGACATAAGGCTGACAATAATGGGAATGTTACGGGTTGCAAAGATGAATGAACAAATAACAAATGCAAGGCAAAGAACTCTTGTCAAAAGCATTTGATTTTCAGGTTTTGTTTCCTTTTTCCTTAAAGCGGGGATGAGATCAACCGCAACTGCCGAAGCAGATGTGAGAACAACTGACTGAAGTGTTGACATTGAAGCCGAAAGAAGAAGAATCATTATAATGGCAAGAAGAATATTTCCCAATGTTCCGTTGCCGAGAACTTCCGTAAGAAGAGTGGGGATAACGGCATCAATACCGCCTTTGGGAAGCTTACCGCCAAGAACGAGTCTTGAGGTTGAACCGATAAGATATGCGCCGCAACCGATAACAGTACAGAAAATTGTTGAAATAATTGTACCTCTCTTAATGGCAGCGGTATCTTTGATTGCGTAGAATTTGCCTATCATCTGAGGAAGTCCCCATGTACCGAAGCTGGTAAGCATAATGTTGAAGCAAAGGAATTTGAATGAAGAACCGCCGAATATATTTGTCAGCTGATCGCCTGTTACGGGATTGGGATCATCGGGGAGTGGCTTGAAGTTAGAAAGATTATCTATAAGACTGCTGATTCCTTCAACACTTCCGTGACGAAGAACAGCAATAACAAGCAAAATAACACCTGCAATCATAATAATACCTTGCACAAGGTCGGTATAGGAGGTTGCAATGTATCCGCCCGCAACAAGATAAACAGCCGTAAGGCAAGCAATCAGAAGCATCCAGACCCAGGTTTCAACGCCGGGAAAAACAGAGCTGAAAAGCGAACCGAGACCCTTGTAAACAGCAGCTGAGTACGGGACAAGAAAAACAAAGATAATAACTGAGGCAAGAATTTTCATACCTTTTGAGTTGTATCGTTTTTCAAAGTAGTCGGGCATGGTTCGTGCGTTCAGTTTTTTTGTCATTTTTCTTGTGCGGTTAGCGAAAAGAAGCCATGAAAGCAAACAACCGAGAACAGCGTTTCCGACACCGATCCATATTGCACCAATGCCGATGTTCCAACCGTGCTGACCCGCATAACCGACAAAAACAACAGCTGAAAAATATGTGGTTCCGTAAGCGAATGCAGTTGCCCATGCACCGATATTTCTGCCTCCGATAAGGAATCCGTCAAGTGTTTTTGATTTTCCGTAGCTGAAGCAGCCGATAAGAATCATAATGATTGCATACGCGGCAAGAGCAACGATGGTAAAAACCTGTGTGTCTGTCATTTTTGTTACCTCCTGTCTTAAAACCTGAAAAATCGTCATTTAAGACTTGATTTTGTCCGGTTTTGATTATATAATGAGTTTTGCTATCGGTCAAACAAATAGTTTTAATGGTTACTATTAATATTTTCGATGTCAGGAGGCGGATAAAATGGAATTGCGTAATCTTACTACTTTTATCCATGTTGCGGAACTGGGAAGTTTTACAAAAGCTGCCGAGTTGCTCGGGTATTCGCAGTCAACGGTCTCATTTCAGATCAAACAGCTTGAAGAAGAACTGGGTTGTCTTTTGTTCGAAAGAATCAATCACACAATCACGTTAACCGAGCGCGGTCACGAGCTTGTATCATATGCACATCGGATTTGTGCTCTGACCGATGAATTCAAAGAAAGCATCGCTGTGGAAGAAGCTCTCAGCGGTCATATAAATCTTGTAACACCTGATTCTGTGTGCGAGGAAATGATTAATTCTCATTATATAGAATTTCATAATAAATATCCCGACATTTCGATCAAATTCACCACCGCTGATACTCATGTTATGTTTGATATGCTTGACCATAACGAAGCAGACTTGATTATTACTCTTGACAGTCATTCTTATCATAAAGATTATATCATTGCAAAAGAAGAATTAATTTCCATGCATATGGTTGCAAGTTCAAAATCAAAGTTTGCGGGTGTCAAAGGTCTTATGATGAAAAATATAATCAACGAACCGTTTATACTGACCGAATACGGTCAGGGATACCGACGGGTATTTGATAAAGAACTTGCCAGGAAATCTCTGTTTATTACGCCTGTTCTTGAAATCGGAAGAACGGATATTATAACGTCAATGGTTTCACAAAGCGAAATGATTTCTTATCTTCCCGATTTTGTAACAAAGCCTTTTCTTGATTCGGGAGAACTGTGTTATCTCGATGTTTGCGACGTAAATATTGACATTTGGAAACAGCTTATTTATCACAAAAACAAATGGCTTTCCAAAAGCATGAAAACCGTCATTGAATATATAAAATCAAAGGAATTTTCAGATTAATTCAGTTAAGGAGAAAGTGATACAAATGGAAAACAAGAAATCTCTGGAAGAAGTAAGAAAGATATTTGAAGGGGACAGATTCGCAACGGAAAACGGAGCTGTGATAGAAGAAATCGGAGAACGCAGTGCTGTCTGCAGTCTGATCATTACGGATTCTCACCGCAATGCAATGGGTGCTGTGATGGGTGGAACATATTTTATGTTAGCGGATTTTGCCTTTGCGGTTGCGGCGAACTGGGAAAAGATGGGGTGTGTGTCATTGCGTTCGGATATTTCTTTTCTCGGAGCTGCCAAAGGCGAAAAACTGATTGCAAAAGCAGTTTGCATAAAAGACGGAAGAACAACGGCGTGTTATCGTGTTGATGTGACAGATAATCTGGGAAATCTGACAGCCGTAGTGACAGTGACCGGATGTCATGTCGGCTAAGGCAGGTTGTTGAAAAAAAGTAAGCATAAAGATAACCCTTTGAGGGATAGCCGAAAAAGGAATGCGGTTCGCAGCCGTTTCCTCTCTCCTCAAAGGGTTTCGTCCGTATAATGTCCTTTCAGGTCTCAGCCTGATATCCTGACAAATATAAAATTATTTATTGAAACAGAAATGTGCTTGTGGTATACTGAATCTGTTAAAGCGATTATAAAAAGGAGTGGTTCTGATGAAAAAAACTTTATCAATAGTTCTGGCAGTTGTGTTTTTGCTTTCGTTTTCCGCGTGTGGCAATAAGGACACCGATATGGTTGCGGAGTTGGGTCTGAATGCTGAAACAAAAGAGGCAACCGAATATACCGTCGAGGTTAATTCTGCCGTTTATTCCTCGCTTGATTTTAATGATAAAACGGAATATGAATTTGCAACAAAAGGGCTTATAGATGCACCTGAAGAGCTTGAACTCAAGGATGCTGAAGGAAATGTTATCTGGAGCCAGAAAGCATACAGCTTTGTTGATAATTATGAAAAATGTCCCGATACCGTAAACCCGAGCCTCTGGGAAAACACTAAAAACAACCACGCTTACGGTCTTTTTGAGGTTTGCGAAAACATATATCAGGTCAGAGGCTATGATATGGCAAACCTTACTCTTATCAAAGGCGACACGGGATGGATAATCTTTGACCCTTTGATGAGTGTTGAATGCACTCAGGCGGCGATGCAACTTGTTGAAAAGAATTTCGGCAAGCTTCCTGTCAAAGCTGTTGTTATTTCTCATCCCCACGTTGACCATTACGGAGGAATCAAAGGCGTTATTACCGATGAGCAGGTTGCCGACGGCACACTCTCTCTTGATGAACAGCTTGCAAGCGGTTTTATCCCGATTATTGTTCCTGAGCATTTTACCGAACACGCAGTGAGCGAAAACCTTTATGCAGGTAAGGGTATGGGCAGAAGGGCGTCTTATCAGTACGGTGTTTTCCTTGAACAGTCGGAAACAGGCAAAATGGCAATGGGCATAGGAATGGGTCAGTCAACGGGAATGGTCAGCTTCATCAAGCCGACGTATGAAATTAAAAAAACAGGAGAAACCTACGTCGTTGACGGAGTTGAAATGGAATTCCAGATGACTCCGGGAACGGAAGCACCTGCAGAAATGAACATATGGTTCCCTGAAATGAAGGTACTTTGGGTAGCTGAAAACTGCACGGCAACGCTTCATAATCTTTATACATTAAGAGGTGCACAGATTCGTGACGGAAATGCATGGGCAAAATATATAACCGAAGCGATTGCTCTTTACGGCAATGATGTGCAGATCACTTTCCAATCGCATAACTGGCCGCATTGGGGGAATGACATCGTCAATGATTATCTTGCGGATACTGCGGCAGTCTATAAATTCATAAACGATCAGACTCTCACTTATATTAACCAGGGCTATACCTCCGATGAAATTTCAAATATGATTAAACTACCCGATGAACTTGCAAAGAATTGGTATACCCGTCAGTATTACGGCACGGTTGAGCATAATTCAAAAGCCGTTTATCAGAAATATATGGGCTGGTACGATGCTAACCCTGTAAATCTCAATCCTCTTGAGCCTTCGGAAAGCGCAAAGAAATGGGTCGAGTACCTCGGAGACACGAATGAGGTTCTCCGTAAAGCAAAGGCAGATTTTGATAAAGGTGAGTATCAATGGGTTGCAGAGGTCACGAATGTTCTTGTTTATGCCGATCCTGAAAACAAAGCGGCAAGACTGCTTTGTGCAGATGCTCTCGAACAGCTCGGTTATCAGGCTGAATCGGGCACATGGAGAAATGCCTATCTTTCTGCTGCGCTTGAACTGCGAAGCGGAAATGCCGCCCAAAAGGGGACTAATGCCAAGTCGGACGGCTCTGTTCTTAAAAATATGACTGCAGCAATGATTTTTGACTATGTTGCCATTCTTTTGGATAAAGATGCAATTTCAAACGAGAACTTTAAAATAAACATTGTTATTGCAGAAACACAGGAAAAAATCCTGCTTCATTTCAATAACGGAGCCTTGTTGCAGTATGCAAACATAAATTCGGATGATGCAGATCTGACAGTGACTTGTCCGTATAAGGCACTTGCACTTTTCGTTCAGAATGATATGGATAAAATCAATTCTGCGATGAAGCTTGAAGGTGACGCATCGAAGCTTGAACTGATTGTTGATAATCTCAATCAGTTTGATCCGTCGGGCAACGCCAAATTCAATATAGTGGAGCCTTGATCCGAATTTTTGAAGGAGTGCTTGGCGGGAGGTTGCTTATGAGCAAGAAAACGGTGGCGTCAGCGGGAGGCCATGGCTTTGAGTATGACTTCATTAAGCGGATGTAACAGCAGCGCAAGAAACAGGGTGTCAGGTAAGAACAGCTTCTTGTCAGTTTCTCTCTAAAAAAAATATACGTTCCGTGCAAACCGTGAAATTTACCCGCAATCACTGTTTGTATTTTATACCTGATAAAAGATCAGCAGACAGCATCTTTGTATGACGCTGTCTGCTTTTTCTTATTATATAAACAACCACAAGTATAACTTGTGGAAAACATCAAAGTTGTTGTCGATACCACCAAGTAGAAGTATATACAGAATCGGGAGACAAAGGATATGGTTTCAGACCGGCTGATATTCAAAGAATACGAAGCTCCGGTTGCACCTATAGGCAAAACAAAAAGTGAACAGTAATAAAAAGTAAAAAATATGCACCTGCAAAAGCGTCTGTCTTTTGAGGTGCATACAATTTGAAATTAAGCTTTTATTATAATTCGATTTTAACGGTTTTGATTTCCCAAGGATGGAATTCGAGTCTGCCTTCGGAATCTTTGGTTTTATTGCCCAAAAGGTCGGTTTCTTCAATTATTTTTCCGTATGGACAATTAAATGTCAGGTTCTGCTTTTCATCCGAGTAGTTGCAGAAGCGGGCAAGAAGGTAATCGCTTTCGGGATAAACCGTTGTCATGATAACATTGTTATCGGCATTTAATGATGCGAATTTAAGCTCGGTAAGTTTTTCTTTACTGTTTTCAACAGGAATTACAGCGGGAGCATATGCATAAGCAAGAGCTTGTTTGTGAGGATTCTGTCCGTTATCAATATTGATTGCAAATTCATCCTCATAAATACCGTCAAGTATTTTCGTTCCGCAAAGGTATTCTTCGGAGTAAACAAGAGGAATTGAAATATAATTGCCCTTGATGTCAGAACCCATGCAGCCCTTGTTGAACACCGCAACGCTGTTTTTATCATCTTTCAGACAAATCCAATAGATGCCGTTAAGCTGCGTTGAGGAGTTGAAGGATTCTTCGGGAGAAACCTTTTTATCGATTATAATTCGGTCTTTTTCATACCAATAATCTTCGGTTACTCTTATATCTCCGTCCCATTCAGAGATTGAATAGGGCAGGTCACGGAACATTTTTCTGTTTTTATTCATACAAAGATTCATATTGAAGCAGAGTTTTCCTTCGTGTTTGTGACCGTTGACGGTGATCGACTTTTCAAGCCCTGCCTTATCTCCGATTATACCTATGCGTTCATTATGAACTTCAATTTTTGATTTGCAGTCAATTCTGCTTAAACTCTGACCGCCGAAACGCATTTCAAAGATGAAAGAAACGCTTCCGATTTTACCTTCATAGGTTGCAACCGCACCGCAATAATCATTGAGTTCAACCTTCCATTTGCCGATTGAAACACAATCAGTGCCGTCGATATGCGCGGTGAACATAGCATTGTTGCCGTTATCAATAATTCTTTTTCCGTCAGGATTTGTGATATATTCAATGCCCTTTTCGGTGAGCTTGATGATGTGACACGAGGTTTTAAGTATTCCTGATTCGGCATCCCATCTGAAATCATTTTCATAACCGCTTGTTGAATCGGCAGAAATAACTTTTGCAGTGTATGCAGGAAGTGATGCATAAACATATTTGTTTTCACCGAATTTTAGACAGTCATTGACCGAAAACGAGTTTGTGTTTATTGCCAGAACAGAATTGCCGTTCTTGCCTGCAAAGTGTGAGGCAATATTTTTGAGAGATTCTGTTTTGACATAATCTGAATCCTTGAGAGATGAGGGAATAAAACGCCTTGCAAGGTCAAAAAGTCCGCAGATTGTAACGTCGTGATGCTGTGACGCAAGGGCATACTTCCAGGCATTATCCAGATTTTCTGTATATGCTTTTCCGCCAAGCATAACGGATAATGCGTTCAGTTTTTCAGCCTGAACAACCTCAACTTCAGCCTTACGCACACCGTTGAAAATCTCATTTCCGCAGTAGCCCCAAGGCATCTGAACATGGAAATCATTATCGGTTGTTGCGAGTTCATCCTTTGCCTCGCCATAAAGAGCAGGAATATCCTCAAGAAGAACATATTCATAATTATCTTTTGTTTCGATATGTGCCGTAACTTCTTCGATCGGCTGAGTGAGGTCGTCATATCTTGAAGCGAGGAGAGGAGAATATTTTTCAAACATTTCCTCAAATTTCTCAAGTGATATTTCCGTATCCTGCGGCCAACGTGAAAGAATCCAGTTATCAACGGTGCAGCAATTAAATCCTCTGCCCATTTTATCATAAGTGGGAACAGCCGGAATTTCAGTTTTATCCTTGCCAATCCATCTGCCCCATGCGGAATCGAAGGTTCTCGGATATCCGTAACCCATAACGTGAGAACGAAGAATCGCCGCCTTGTGACCGGTAAGTTTCAAAAGCTGAGGTGTCTGATTGTTCAGGGCAAACTCGGAAATACAATATACATCCGGAGTTTTTCCGAAATATTTTTTGTTTGTTCTTATTGCATAAATAAGCTGACGGGCGTTGGATTCTTCGCTGATGGTAAGTGAAAGAGGCTGACCGTAGGTGGTTGCGCCCAGACCGACTCTGTCGGGATATTTCTTCAACAAATCGCCAATCATTTCAACAACATCCGGGTCACACCTTGAAAATTCGTCAAAAGTAAACGACTCATAGTCAAGACCTATTCTGAGCTTAGGGTATTTTTCCATCCACTCATAGATTTTTTTAAGTCTTGGCTTCACTTCGTTTTTCCACAAAACATATCCGCCATGGTCATATGTCAAGATATACAGCTTTTTCTTTTCCATTTTTTCATACCTCTCTGATTTGTTTTTGTAAATTCATACGTTTTTTTTAACAAAAAACGGTATTCTGCGGAGTTGGTCGGAGCCGAGATTTGTAAGGAATCTTTCGGATAATAATGTAAAATATTTTACATCATAATCAGTAAAATGCAACTGCTTAAAAACAAGGCAAATGCAAATTGAATTTGAAGTGGTGTAAACGAAATGTCAAAGATTAATTCAGTTGTCCCTCAGACCGGAACTGATCTTGACCGGCTCAGAACGTAAGCTGCACGCGAAGTCGGTGTTCAATTACCTTCTGAAGAAAACATACAACATATAGAGCACTCTGCAAAAGCCTGATCAATATAATGTGCCTGAAAGCCACCTTTGATTTGCAAAGGTGGCTTTTTGCTGAGAGCTTACGGCTGATTTTATTTAAGCTCAAAAACAAGCTCTCCGCCGTTTGTGATTTCCTCATAGGTCAGATAGTTTTTCTCAATCTCCGTTCCGTTAAACTTAACGGCTTTGATATAGAGACAATCGAGCGGATTCTTGTCGCATCTTATTTTAAGCGTATCTGAAATTTTGCAGGAATGGAAGTTTTTATCCAGCCTGATTTCGGCATCCTTGAAAAGCGGTGTGTTCAGGTAATATTTCGGGTCGGCAGGGCAGACCTGAGCAAAACCCAAAGCAGAAAGCACGTACCAGGCGGAAAGCTGTCCTACATCCTCGTTACCGCAAAAGCCGTATGCACCTGTGCGATAGGCTTCTTTCTGAACACGTCTTGTCCAGTACTGTGTTCTTTCGGGAAGACCGAGAATGCTGAAATAGTGAGTTATGTTGTGGCAAGGCTCGTTAGAATGGTTGTAATCGTCATTCCAGAGGCTTTTCAAATCGGCTCTTTCGAAGAATTCTTCAAGAAGCTCAACAGTTCTTTCTTCTCCGAAAAGTCGGCTCAGACCTTTTACGTCATAGGGCACGAACCATGACTGCTGAAAAATGTTGCTTTCAACGGTTCCGTCGTCATCGTATCTGTCTTCTTCAAAAACAAATTCACCGTTTTCTTTGCGGGGTGCCAAAAACTGCAGGGGTTCGTTGTAGTTTTCTCCGTAGCGGTTTGCTCTCTCAGTAAAAAACTTTGCATCTTCAGTTTTGCCTGAATATTCGGCAAATTTCGCCATAGTGAAATCTGCCAGCAGGTATTCAAGAGTATCGCTCAGCTTTTCGGGTACGTAGCAACTGTCGAGATACGTCTTGCAATCGGGTCTGATTGATCTGAATTCTTTTCCGCCGAGCTCTTTCAGGCAAATGCTTGAGGCTTTTGATATTTCGTATGCCTTTTCAGTATCATAAGGAAGAATTCCTTTGATAACGGCATCGGCAAGAACGATAAGACCGGGGTCGCCGACCATACAGCCTGCGTTGATTCCCATAAGCTCCCAACGGGGGAACGAGGAGTTGTTGAGTTCTGCGATTTTAAGCAGAGAATTGATTTCGTCACGGACCATATCGGGACGGATGATGCTCAAAAGCGGAAACTCGCTTCTGTAAACGTCCCAACCGCTGAACACGGTTCTTTGCTTATAATCGGTGTTTTCAAATATCTGATAGTTTATTTTGTATCTGCCGTCTGTGTCAGCCATTGTGCGGGGGTCAAGAAGCACGTGGTACAGACAGGTGTAAAAAAGCTTCAGGTCGGTTTCGTCCGTACCCGAAACGTTTATGCAGGAGAATACGTCATCCCATTTTGCAAGGGCGTTTTCCGCCATAGTATCGAAATCCGAGTTTTCGCATTCTGCAGAGAAATTCTTCCTTGCGCCTTCGATATCAACGTAAGAGATTGAACATTTTATCGTCAGGGGTTCGGTGATTTCTTTTGAAAAATCAAGGAAAACACCCAAATCCTTGCCCTCGGTTGCGTCGGTGAATTCTTCGCTTTCAAAGAATCTTTTGTTTGTGAACGGGTGCGAAAATTCCATAACGAAATAAACGTCATAAAAAATCTTGCCGTCACCGTGTCCGAAGCCGCCGCCTGCGGGGGTGCATTTGATATGACCCTCAATTCTTTGGTCGTTTATGATATCAACTTTCTGGTAATCCGCCTTGCCGCCGATTCTTCTGCTGAAATTGATGATAATCTTTTTTTCGGAATCAGCAGGGTAGGTGAATTTCAGACATCCTGTGTGCTCCGAGGTTGTGCATTCGGCAAGAACGTTATATCTGTCCAGCATAACGGAGTAATATCCCGCGCGGCTTTTTTCATTTTCGTGAGAAAATTCCGATTTCCATCCGATTGTGCCTTTGGTAAACGGCAATTCTTCGTTGCTTCCGCTTCGCAGGTCGGTGTCTTCCGTTACGGGCATAACCTGAAGATTTCCCAGATCGCCGTACCAGCCTATACCGCTCATACGGTTGAAACTGAAGCCCTCGATTGTATTGTGGCAGTAGTTATAACCGCTGCCGTTATCACCGCCGCTGACGGTATCCGGCGAAAGCTGAACCATTCCGCCGGGAACACAGGCGCCCGGATAGGTTTTTCCACCGCCGTGGGATTTTTCAATCTGACCGTCGCCGACGGTGCCTATCATAGTATCAACATATAAGGCGTTTCCCATAAATAAACCTCCGTTGTGCCAAACCTTTTACGATTATATAAATACTGAAATCCATTCTAACATAAAAACCAAAAAATACAACACCGTTTTGTATTGAGATGGAAATTCTTTCGGACAACGTGAGTTGATTTCCGACGTTTAAAACGATTTACCGTTATCCGATAAACGGGGATGTTGTGTGTAATCACAAAGTTAATCAATAATTCTGCAAATTCCAATTTGTCGGACTGATTAAATATAATCATAAGCACAAAGCACTTCGGTAAGGTGCTTTTGATTCAAAACTTTCAAATAATCAAAAAAATTAACATTAATAAACCCCTGAATGTTTTCAACAATAATAAGGCAAAGCTCAAATCCCATTTTCATCCTCCGGTATTCCGTATTTCTGCTTCACTCTGTCGAGTTTTTCAAGAAGCGGTTTTCCGAAAACAAACATCATAAGTGCGGTGCAAAGCCCTTGACTTACATTCACGGGGAATCCCGATGCGAGAGATGCTGTTATTGTTGAAATATTGATTTCAGGCATCATAATGAAGATATGTGAAGTGTCAAGTAGAGGTCCTATCCAGATAACAACTGCAAGGAATCCGAATATTGCCATAATCCACGGCTTTTTCGGGATTTTATTCTTAATGAACACAAAGCCTGCGAGCATTCCGCCTGCACCGTAAGC
>JAFVVQ010000030.1 GCA_017502085.1 Clostridia bacterium
CAACGGGTTTTTTGTATCCAAAAACAGAAAAGGAGATTTTATGAGTAAATCAAAAGAAGAATTAATTGAAGAAAAAATAAAAAATGAAAAAGAAATCGAAATCCTTGAACATCAAAATCAGCGGCTCACCAATCGCATAGAGTATCTCACCAAAGGTGAAAGAGCAAAACGCACTCACCGTCTTTGTGAAAAAGGCGGAGCGATTGAAAGTGTCTGCCCCGAAACAAAAGATATGACTTCTGCGGAATTTTATCAGCTTGCCGAATTCATTTTCGATCTGCCCGAAGTGAAAATGTATATGGAAAGGTTTGAGTCGTAATGTCACTTTTTCATTTCCATGTAACCCAGATAAAACGAAGTGCAGGACAAAGCGCTATTGCGTGTGCCGCTTACCGTGCAGGCGAAAAATTAAAGAGCGAGTATTACGGTGAAGTCAGCGATTACACACGCAAAGGCGGAGTTGTTGAATCGGGAATTATGTTGCCTGATTATGTTCCGCAACATTTATCCGAAAGAGAAACTCTGTGGAACGAAGTCGAAAAAATTGAAAAAGGCAAAAAGGCTCAGCTCGCATATAGTTTTGATTTCGCATTGCAGAATGAATTTACGATGGAAGAAAATATTTCTCTCGCAAAGAAATTCATACTGGAACAGTTTGTTGAAAGAGGAATGATTGCAGACTTCGCAATTCATTCTCCCGAAACAAACGGCATCGCAAATCCTCACGTTCATGTGTTGTGTCCGATAAGACCGATTGAAGAAAACGGCAAATGGGGTAACAAACAAAAACGTGTTTATGAGCTTGATCGAAACGGTAACAGAGTAACCGACCATAACGGAAATTACATCTTCTCTGCCGTACCGACAACCGACTGGGGTAAACCTGAAACTCTTGAGCATTGGCGATCGGAATGGGCAAGAATGTGCAACGAAAAGTTTGAAGAAAAACAACTTGCCGACAGAATTGATTACCGCAGTTATGAGCGACAAGGTGTTGATAAAATCCCGACAGTCCACGAAGGTGTTGCAGTCCGTCAGATGGAAAACAAAGGCATAAAAACCGACAAGGGCGATAAGAATAGATCGATAAAATCTACCAATGCTCTGCTTACAGAAATCAAAGAGAAAATCAAAATTCTCAAAAGCTGGATTGAAGAAATCAAAGCGGAACTCGAAAAATTCAATCAACCCGAAACAACGCTTGTTGATATTCTGAATACATATCTCGATATGCGAAAAGAAGGCAGAAGTGATTGGAATAAATCTGCACAGACAAAAGGTGCTGTCACAGATTTAAAGAAAATATCGCAGGCAATTATGATTCTGAAAAACCGTAACATCTGCACTCTTGATGAACTCAATGAAATTCTGAAACCGATTGACGAAACAAGAAAATCAATAAAGGCAGACGAAAAGAAAATCAAACGTCTGAAACAGCACATTTCAAAGATTGAAGATTATGAAAAATATAAACCGATTTATGATAAATATTCAAAAATATTTTTTGAGAAAAGCAAAGAAAAATATTATTCCGAACACAAATCCGAAATCGAGAAATACAAAACTGCTGTGCGATATATGAAGGCAAATCCCGAATGCAAACCGAGTGCAAAAGCAGAGATAAAATCTGAAATATCTGCATTAACGGAACATCAGATTTCATTAACAGCCAACCTATCCACCCATCAATCCGAACTCCGTGAGCTTGAAGAAATCAGATACATAGTGAATCAAGCGATGGAACATAAAGAAAACGAAAAGCCGTCTGTTCTCAAACGCCTTGAAGAAGCGAAGAAACTGATGGCTCAAAACAACCGTTCCGCTTACAAAAAGCAGGAACAGAATATTGAATAATGAAAGGAAGATTCTTATGACAGAAAATATTTATGAACCCATTGAATACAATTATGACCCTTACGATTTATGTGAATGCTACGAACCGATTTTTGAACCTCCCGAATCCTTCATAGAAGAATGCCGAGAGTATCTGTTAAACAAACTGAAAATTTACCGCCGTACCGATGAACATAAAATCGGCCACACAACCTATATTGTCAGTTGTGAATGTGACGGCAAAGAAAAATTAGAAAACAAAGTCAAGCGAATTATTTTTGATGACCGAAAGGAGAATCTTGATGACATTTCCAGATAATTGTGATATACTTGATTCAAGCACTATGAAACTGTCAGCTGACTCAACCAAAAAGGAGGACAACACTATGAGTCAGCAAAAAATCACTATTCTTTATTGCCGTCTCAGTAATGAGGATGCATTAGATGGCGAGTCAAACTCCATACAGAATCAAAGGGATCTTTTAACAAAATATGCAGCAGATCACGGACTGATTAACACAAAGATTTTGGTTGATGACGGTTACACCGGAACCAATTTCAACAGACCTGCAATCAAAGAAGCGTTTGAAATGATAGAACAAGGTCTTGTCGGCACATTTATCGTCAAAGATATGAGCCGATTCGGCAGAGATTATCTTCAGGTCGGTCAATATACAGAGTTGTATTTCCCGAGCAAGAATATCCGTTTCATAGCAATTAACGACGGTGTTGACAGTGAAAAGGGAGATAACGATTTTACTCCGTTCAGAAATCTGTTCAATGATTTTTACGCAAAGGACACAAGCAAGAAAGTCAGAGCCGTATTTAAAGCAAAAGGAATGAGCGGAAAGCATTTGGGAAAACCGCCGTTCGGATATAAAAATGATCCGGACAACCCCGGACA
>JAFVVQ010000031.1 GCA_017502085.1 Clostridia bacterium
GCATCTGTTGCAGGTGCGTCTGTTGATTCTTCAACGGGAGCTGCTGTTGTGGTTTCGGGTTCTTCGTTACCGCCGCAAGCTGCGAATGAGAAGAGCATTGCAACTGCGAGGAGAACTGCGAGAAGCTTTTTCATGGTTTTTTCCTCCTAAAAATCTGCGGATTACCGCTTAATCAACTTTGCTCCCTGAAAACAAAGAGCACGTATGTAATCAGTATAGTATATTCCGCCGATAATTTCAAGATGCTTTTTGCCGAAATTCGAGTTTTTTCTTTCGTCAAAGCAAAAGTTTCGGCAATCATCACAAATATCAGCTCTGTCCTTTGTTATGTTTGACTAAACAAAAAAAATCTGCAAGGAGTTTTCGTTCCCTGCAGATAAAGTTTTATCCCATATAAAACACACTGTCATCAACCTGACCGATTGCGGGATTTTTCGAATTGAGAAAATCGAGAGTCGACTTGACGGATTTCTTCATTTCTTCCTTTTCAACGTATACGATTCCGCTTGTGCTTACGGCTTTCATAGCAGTTTCGTTTGAGGAGTACCATCCTTTTTTAACAAACTCAAGCGCAGTGTACATTGCGCCCATTTCCGTTGCAAACGAGTTGGCAATCCCCTCGATATGAACAAGGAACTCCTTGACCGCTGAGGGATTTGCATCAACAAAATCGCCTCTTGCAACGATGCAGGTATATGCGGGCACGTAATCCTCCGACCACTTGTTGGTCAGAGTAGCCGCTCGGGAATAATCGGGGTATGACGCTGTTGCATAAAGCGCTTCGGGTTCCTGAAGAATGAAAATGCAATCTTCGCCATTCTTCATTTTTTCGGTAATTTCAGCATCAGTGATGAAGGTGACGTTTGAAAAAGTACCGTTTTCTCTGAGGACTTTTTCCGCAACGTACTGCACCGCAGTATCCTTACCGCCGCAGTAAACGTCTCTGCTTTTTGAAGAATTATCCTCTCCTTCAGGCGGTTTCTTCATCATGGCAGAAAGTGTCATTTTTGCAGAAACTGCAAGAATTCGGATATCGGTCTGAGCCGCAAGAGCGGGAATATCTTCAATTCCGACTGCCGCAATGCTTATCTTGTTGCTTTTAAGCATATCCGCAACTTCTGCGGGCGAAGCACCGGATTCGACCAGATTATAAGCATAGCCGCGATCAAGTAAAAGCCTGAGAAAAGGCAGACCGCCTACACCTTCAACCGCCGCAATGTTGACCTTCTTATCACCTCTGTCAGGATCTTCAGGCACAACGGGAGGTACCGTCGGTCCGTTTTCGAAATCAAGACCCGTCGGTTCCACGTCGCCGCCGTCACAGGCTGCAAACGAAAAAACGAGAGTAAAAATCAGCAGAAGTGCCGTGATTTTTTTCAGAATATTCATATTAAACCTCTTTTCAGAACGGATTTTGCCGTTATATTCCCCCGAAACGGCAATTTCATACGCAATAATTTTATATCAGATACGGTGTAATGTCAAGATTTGATGTGCCGACTTTTTCGCCGTCAATTATTTCTTGACTTTTCACGCTATTATTTATATCATTATATCAGTAAATTACGAAGGAGAATCCCGATGTCAGCACCGCTTGCGGACAGACTCCGCCCGAAAACAATTGAAGATATCATCGGTCAGCCCCACCTTCTCGGCGAGGGCAAGCCTTTGCGCAACATAATCAAATCAGGCGAATTACCGAATATGGTTTTTTACGGACCTCCCGGTGTCGGCAAAACCACTCTTGCGAGTATTATCGCCAAAACAACCGACCGGCATCTCGTCAAGCTCAACGGCACAACTGCAGGCACTTCGGATATCAAAGAGGTTGTGGCGAAGCTGGATACTTTTCTTGCCCCCAACGGAATTCTACTGTACCTCGACGAAATTCAGTATTTCAACAAAAAGCAGCAGCAGACTCTTCTCGAATACATTGAAAACGGAGCGATAACACTCATTGCATCCACAACCGAAAACCCCTATTTCTATGTTTACAGTGCGATTCTCAGCCGTTCAACCGTATTTGAATTCAAGAGCGTAACCCCCGCCGAAGCCGAAAAAGCGGTCCGCCGCGGTTTCGACTTTATGGCAACGGACAGAAACGAAACCTACGATATTGAAGACGGCGTTTTCAGTCACATCGCAACCGCCTGCGCAGGTGATGTGCGCAAGGCGATAAACAGTGTTGAGCTCTGCGTACTTTCGGCAAGCGAAACCGACGGAATCAAAAAAATCACCCTTGAAAGCGCAAAATCTCTCACTCAGAAAAGTGCGATGAGATACGATAAAGACGGTGATGAGCATTACGATATCATTTCCGCCTATCAGAAGTCGATGCGAGGTTCTGACCCCGATGCCGCTGTGCATTATCTTGCGAGACTGCTTGAAGCGGGCGACCTGATTTCCGCTTGCCGCAGACTGCTTGTGTGTGCCTGCGAGGACGTCGGACTTGCCTATCCGCAGATAATTCCGATTGTCAAGGCGGCAGTGGACTCGGCAATGATGCTCGGTTTGCCCGAAGCCAGAATCCCGCTTGCCGATGCGGTTGTGCTTGTTGCAACGAGTCCCAAGTCCAACTCCGCATATAACGCAATCAATGCCGCCATGCAGGATGTTTCAGCAGGCAAAACGGGTCCCGTGCCGCGTCAGCTTCAGAATATGCACTATGATGGCGAGGATAACCCGAATAAAGGTCAGTTTTATAAATATGCCCATGATTTTGAGCATCATTGGGTTGATCAGCAGTATCTGCCCGATGCTCTCAAACACCGCCGCTACTATGATTTCGGCGACAACAAAACCGAGCAGGCGGCAAGAGAATACTGGGCAAGGATTAAGAAAAAATCCAATTCATAATCCGCAATCAAAAAATCAGGTAAGGGCGAAGCCCTTCCTAAACTTTTCACTATTCACTCAAGATACTCTTCACTCAAAAATCAGGTAAGGGCAACGCCCTTCCTAAACTTTTCACTATTCACTCAAGATACTCTTCACTTAAAATTCGGGCAAGGGCAACGCCCTTCCGAAACTTTTCACTCTTCACTTTTCATTATTCACTGAAAAAGCGTACCGCAATAACGGTACGCTTTTTGTTATACTGTCACGTCAACAAGCTTTGCGCCGACGTATTCGGCGAGAGAGTCGGGACTGATGCCGAGCATCGCTCCCCTGACCCCTGCGCTGACGTAAATTTTATCAAACAGACACGCAGTTTCGTCGATGACCGTCGGGAACTGCTTTTTCATTCCTATCGGAGAGCAGCCTCCTCTGATATAACCCGTCACTTTGAGCAAGTCTCTGACGGGAATCATTTCAACCTTCTTTTCACCGAAAGCCTTCGCAGTTTTCTTCAGATCAAGTTCATCACAAGCGGGTATACAGCAGACTCCGAAGCCGTTTTTCTCGCCGCTGAAAACAAGAGTCTTGAACACCTGCGAATGGTCCTTGCCCGTTTTTCTTGCAACGCTTTCACCCGAAAGGTCGCTCTCATCAACTTCATATTCAAGAAGATCGTAGGGAATTTTTGCTGCCTCGAGCAGCCTCATAACATTAGTCTTGTTCATATTATTTCTTTGATATTCTGAACGAGAAACTGTATTCTCTGCCGCCCTTGAGTTTATAGGGCTTGTGGAGATATGCGCATCCCGGCATATCGCCGCCGACGCCTCGCATCGCCGCATCGAGGCAAAGGGTGATGCAGTTATCCTTTTCAAGCTCATAGAGATGTGTCGCTCTGTCGAGCTTTTCGGGGTTATAGTATCCGAGGTTGAATCCGAAAGGAACATCCATTGAATCAACAACGATTCCGAATCCCGAATCATCGCTTACACAGAGGCTTCTGACGTCGGTGCGGTGACCGTTTTCCTGAGGTCTCATATATCTGTGCTCAAGCTCGGCAACGCTCATTTCGTAACGGGCAATTTTCGCACCTGTTTTGCGGTCGCAATAGGTTTCGTGAGGACCTCTGCCGTACCACTCAACGTTATCAAGCGTACTTCTGATGCCCACTCTCATACCGACCTTGAGCATCGGCAGCGCAAGACCGATTGCCTTGTGGCTGACAGTCACTTCGCCCGAGGGGGAAAAGAGATAAACAGTTGATACTCCGGCAACAAACGGTGCTGCCCAGTTGACTCTGACCTCAACACCTGAGGGAGTTGATGCCGTCTTAACGGAATATGCAACCGTCTGTGCAGTCGACCTTTTCCACTGATAAATCGGATGGATTCCGCTCAGGAAAGGTACAAAGTTGAGATAACCTCTGTCATTATCTGTAGGAGCTCTGAAAAAGTCGGGTCTGAGGGGTGAATTCGGCTCGATGATTTCCTTTTCACCGTATCTGAGCGAAGCAAGTGCGCCGCCTCTTATTTCAGCGGTAAAATCTTCGCCCTTGATCTTAACGTTTGTACCGTTGTGGGAATACTTCACCTCGCCGCAAGCGGGTCTGCGTTTTGCGGCAACCGCTTCACGAAGCACAAGCTGACCGAAGTTATGCTCGAAGCCTGCATCCGCCCAGAGCTTATCAACAGCAAGTACGAATGACACAGTCAGGATAACCTCACCTTCGGGATAATCCGAAAGCTTGACGGGAAGCTGAATTTCCTTTTCGGTAAGCGGCTCAACAATAACGTTATCAACCGTACCGCCGCTGACCTGATTGCCGTCAACGGTAATGCTCCAGACAAATTTATAATCCTTCGTTGAAATGAAAAGATTCTTATTCTTGATTATAATCTTGCCGTTTCTGCAGTCAGAATCAACCAGTTCAAGGTTGGAATATACTTTTTTGACCTCGTAATATGAGGGCTGAGGCATTCTGTCGGCAGAAATAATACCGTTTGCACAGAAGTAGTAGCTGGTATTACCCTCGTCAAAATCGCCGCCGTAGAGCCATTTTTCCTTGCCATCCTCAACCTTGCGGAGTGACTGGTCAACGTAGTCCCAGATGAAGCCGCCGCACATATGCTCATAATTTTCAAAATCGTCGACATATTCCTTGAAATTGCCCAGACTGTTTTCCATTGCGTGGGCAAATTCGCAGTACATTACGGGATGAGTATTATATGTTTCAGCAGATACGGGCTTGTTATCGGCCGCAAGGGCATTTGCAACGTTGTCATAGAGAGTGGGTACGATTGCCTTTTTGTGGCGCATAAGCTCAACCACGCTCTCAACGGGATACATTCTGCTGATGAAATCGCTCTTCGTGAAGTCGAAATCGCCTTCGTAATGGATGGGTCTTGTATTGTCAAGCGCAAGGATTGCGTTCTTTTCATGGGTGAAATTCTCGCCGTCACCCGCCTCGTTACCGAGTGACCAGAAACATACACAGGCATGGCTTCTGTCACGGAGCACCATTCTCTCCGCTCTGTCCTCAACCGCCTCTTTGAATTCGGGGTTGTCGCCGGGACAGTTTTTGCGGCGCACGCCGTGAGTCTCAACGTCAGCCTCATCCATAACATAGAAGCCGAGTTCATCGCACATTTCATAGAAAATCTCGGCATTGGGATAATGGCTCGTTCTGATGGCGTTGATATTAGCCTGCTTCATCAGATGAAGGTCCTGATAATATCTCTCGAGGGGCACTGCCCAACCGTTATCGGGATCGAAATCATGACGGTTGACTCCCTTGATAATAACACGTTTGCCGTTCATACAGAGTACGTTGCCCTTGATTTCCATTTTGCGGAAACCGATTCTGATGCACTTTGCGGAAATCACCTTTCTGCCCGATTTAAGCACAAGAACAAGCTTATAAAGATTCGGCTCTTCTGCGGACCACTGTTTCGCCTTTTTTTCAACGTGGCTGAAATTCAGAACGGTTTTTCCCGCTGCCGCAGTAACCTTTTCGGAAGCAATCTTTTTTTGCTTGCCGTCGCTGACAAGAATCGCTTCAACGGAGCACTCAACGGATTCTTTTTTATAGTTCTTGAGAGTAACCTCGAGGTCAAGAGTGCCGTTTTCATAGGTTTCATCAAGAGAAGAGTTCGCAAAGAAATCCCTGATGCAGATTTCCTCCTCTGCATAGATAAAAACCTCTCTGTAAATACCCGAAAGGAACCACATATCCTGGTCTTCGAGATAAGTGCCGTCGGTATATCTGAAAACCTCAACAGTAATCTGATTCTCGCCGATAACCGCATAATCGGTTATATCGAATTCCGCGGGAGTCATTGATCCCTGAGAATAGCCGACACGTCTGCCGTTGATATAGAGGAAGAATCCTGCCTTGACGGCTCCGAATTGAATAAAGATTCTTTTACCCGCAAAGGATTCAGGCACAGTAAAGCTGCGGCGGTAAACACCGAGCTCATTCAGGTTATGATTGATTTTCGGGATTTCACTTTTCACGGATGAAAGTGCCTTCGGATAGGAATTGCACAGATATATCGGCTTGCCGTAGCCCTTGAGCTGCCATACGGACGGGACTTCAATATCATCCCATGCCGAATCGTCATAGCCGTCTGCAAAATAATCGGACTGCAGATTATCGACTCCCTGATGCCAACGGAATTTCCAGACACCGTTGAGAGTCATACGAAGAGGTGCCTCTCCGCCTTCAATCGCCGCCTTGACGGTGGGCCTGGGCAAAGCGGTGTTGTGGCCGTCCTCCTTGTTTTCCTTGATGATATAAGGATTTTCCCAATATCTGAGTTCTGTCATCTTCATCTTCCTTTCTGCCGAAAGCGGCACGGAACTGATTTTATCATATACATATTAATAATAACTCAAATTCTGCGTTTTGTAAATAGCCAAAAGGGATGTGCGAAGAAGCCGTTGACAATCATACCGTCGGTTGTTACAATAAAATCAAAACACATCTCCGACGGAGATACTGTCATGAGGAGTAAAATGAAAAAAATCATAGTAATAGGATGTCCCGGAAGCGGCAAAACAACTTTTGCGGTTAAACTGCACGAGCTGACGGGTATTCCGCTTTATCATCTTGATGCCGTATGGCACAAGCCCGACAAAACCCATATCCCGCGGGAAGAATTCGATGAAAGAATTGCGGAAATCTTCACCGAGCCCGAATGGATAATCGACGGCAACTACGGAAGAACGCTCGAAATAAGGCTTCAGCAATGCGACACGGTCTTTCTTTATGATCTGCCCACGGAAATCTGCATTCGGGGAGCGACCGAAAGAATCGGTAAGGGGCGCTACGATATGCCGTGGCTTGAAACCGAATTTGACCCCGAATTCCGTAAATTCATCGAAGAATTTCCGCAAACCGCTCTCCCGAAAATTTATGACCTGCTCGAAAAATACCGTGGCAAAAACATCACCGTGTTCAGATCTCACGCCGAATCCGATGCATTCCTGAATGCCTTGGCAAGTGAATGACAAACAAAAAACCACCCGCTCGGGGTGGTTTTCTTTTTTTGAATATTAAAGCTTATGCCTTGTTTGCTGAGCCGAAGAGCTCGATCTTTTCTCTTACTGTAGCCTTGATAGCCTCTGAGCCGGGAGCGAGAAGCTTTCTGGGGTCGAAGCCCTTGCCCTGAAGATCCTTGCCTTCTTCGATATACTTTCTTGTTGCTTCCTGGAATGCAAGCTGGCATTCTGTGTTAACGTTGATCTTGGAAACGCCGAGAGAAATAGCCTTCTTGATCATATCAGCGGGGATACCTGTGCCGCCGTGAAGAACGAGAGGCATTGTGCCTGTCTTTTCCTGAACTGCTGCAAGAGTATCAAATGAAAGACCTGCCCAGTTTTCGGGATATTTGCCATGGATATTTCCGATACCTGCTGCAAGCATTGTAACGCCGAGGTCAGCAATCATCTTGCATTCGTTGGGATCAGCACATTCGCCTGCACCGACAACGCCGTCTTCTTCACCGCCGATTGAGCCGACTTCTGCTTCGATTGAAAGGCCCTTTTCTTCGCAGATTGCAACGAGTTCCTTGGTCTTTTCGATGTTTTCATCGATGGGATAGTGAGAACCGTCGAACATAATTGAGCTGAAACCTGCTTCAATGCAAGCCTTTGCGCCTTCATATGAGCCGTGGTCAAGGTGAAGAGCAACGGGAACAGTGATGTTAAGGCATTCGATCATACCTTCAACCATTCCTACAACGGTCTTGTAGCCGCACATATATTTGCCTGCACCTTCGGATACACCGAGGATAACGGGAGAATTCATTTCCTGTGCGGTAAGGAGAATTGACTTTGTCCATTCAAGGTTATTGATATTGAACTGACCGACTGCGTAGTGGCCTGCCTTTGCTTTTGTGAGCATTTCTTTTGCATTTACTAAGGGCATATTTACACACTCCTATAAAATTTTATCGGAAATATTATATATCACCGATACTTAAATGTCAATAAATTAAGCAAATAAATAGGCAAAACGAAAGACCACCCTGAAGAATGGTCTTTCATTATGTCTTTACAGTACGGAATAACACCCGTATTTCTGATTTAGATTTTTCTTCTTCGAAAAAAGATTCGCAAACATCAAAAGGAACAGCTTTACCTGCGAAATCTGTATGCCATAAAGCAAAATATATTGACAAGATTCAATTTCATATACACCGTCATCATCGATCTCATACGGTTCAGACTTATAAAAAGTATCAAGCATCATTGTCTGACACTGTAAAACATATTATCATCAATCCTCTATCGCTGCTTTTCGTGAATTTATTTCCTTGAAAATTTCAGGGTCAAATTTTGGTGTTCTGTCGTAATAATAAATACCGTTCTGCTCCTGCTCAATATCATAAAGCTGTGTATAACAAAAACCGAACATATTACAGTTATCAAGAAATGCATCTGTAAGACCTTTGTATCTTGAAATAAATTCTTCTTCAGTTTTCGGTGCTGTGCCATAGCCCCAATCTCTTTCGCCCGGGCTTATTGACCACTGAATTCCGCCGTATTCACTTACAAATGCAGGTGCACCCGTATATTTCTGGCGGTCAGGCATTTTTTCAAAAAGCTCGCCTGTTTCCATAAACGGATCGTATCTTTCTTTGATTACCTCAGGATTCTGGTCGTAATCGTGAACATCATATATATCTGTTTCCACATGATAGTTACCGCTGGTATCGATACAGGGGCGTGTTTCATCAATATATTTTGTTGCTCTGTAAACATTTCTGAGAAGCTCGGGATTCCGTCTTCTTCCCTCAAAATCCCATGTTTCATTAAAGGGACACCAACCGATAATTGACGGATGGTTGAAATCCCTTTCAACGCATTCAAGCCATTGTGGGAGCATAATCTCAAGTGAGCGATAACTCGAATAATCTATTCCGCCGTTTCCGTATTCACCCCAGACAATATACCCCATTTTATCGCAGTGATATAAAAATCTAGGTTCAAAAACCTTCTGATGAAGTCTTGCTCCGTTAAAGCCTGCCGCAAGTGACAATTCAACATCCTTCTTAAGGTCTTCATCTGTAGGTGCTGTATAAATTCCGTCACGGTAAAATCCCTGGTCAAGCACTAATCTCTGAAATACAGATCTGCCGTTAACAAGGAATTTAAAACCGTCCAGCTTGACATTACGCAATCCAAAATAACTCTTAACTTCATCATCACAGAACCTGATTTTCAAGTCATAAAGCCTTCCGTTGCCAACTTCCCAAAGGTGGATTTCTTCAAGCTTTATTTCACCCTTTACTGTATTTTCTGCAAGCTTTTTGAAAGAACCCATTTTCTTGCCGTTATAAAAAGCAGTTGCTTCAAATTCTCCGTTACCATCAACAATTGCAGAAACAACAACAGTTCCGTTCAAATAATCGGGATAATATTTAACGCTTTTAATGTAATTCTTTGGTGTGAATTCCAGCCACACACTCTGCCAGATGCCTGTTGTCCTCGTATAATCGCATCCGTGCGAATAAAACTCTCTGCACTGCTTGCCTACAGGCTGAAGTGAACTTCTCACATCATCAACAGCATAGACAATAATCGTGTTTTCACCTGCGCTGAGGAATTCTGTTATATCAAATTTAAAAGAAGAGTATCCGCCTTTGTGCGAACCGACTTCCTTGTTATTTATAAAAACTCTTGTATAATAATCAACTGCACCGAAATGAATAAAAACTCTGTCGTTTAATTGTTCGGTAGTAATATTAACTTTTCTTCTGTACCACACAGCAGGGATAAAATCAACATATTCAATGCCCGATAGTTTACTTTCAGGGCAGAAAGGAACAATTATTTTTGTTTCCCATTCTTCACGGTTTAAAATTCCTGTTTCAAGCTTACTGTTGCCGAAATCAAATTCAAAATCCCACTCACCGTTTAAATTTAGCCAGTTTACTCTTTCAAACTGCGGATTCGGGTGTTCGTGCCTTGGTATCATAAAAATCTGTCTCCTAACAAACGTGCTGGTAAAATGATAACATACAAAAATTTCAATGTCAACAAATCAGAATTTTTCGTACACTTGATTCTGACATACGAAAATAAGTTGTGATATTAAAATACATCTTAGTCATAACAGCCCTTGAAATGCGGCCCGATCTTCAGTCATAGATTTCAGGAACAAAAATGCAGAAACCCCTGATTTTTCAAGAGTTTCTGCATGGAGTATCATATCGTCCCGTGATTATGGCGCCCCTGAGCATTCTATAATCGAACCGTTTATCTCTTCCGGAGTTACGGTTTCTGTTTTCTCGTCTGCGTTATATGTTATCACTAATTTGTCATCGAAAATATATACCGAATTGACGAATGTTTCTATCAGTATTTTTCTGTGAGCGAGTTTTGCCATATCGAGACTTCTGAATTTCATCAGATAGAATCTTATAAATTCTTCGCTCAACTTCGGCTTTATCATCTTTTCTTCTGCTATCAGAATTTCAAGCTGTTCTTTTCTGCTTTCAAGTTCTTCCAATCGTTCTTTTGTCGATTTTGTAAGTATCCCCTGCTGTATTGCATTCAGCAAATTATCAATTGAATTTTCGGTATCCGCAAGTTCACGCTCATAATACGGAAGTTCCAAGCTGTCTTTTTCCTGCAAAGCAAGAAGTTTTGATACAATATCATCAATAACCTCATCGTTATTGAGCATTGCAATCGTTCTTCTGATTATCAGATCTTCAATCCAATCTTTCCTGACGGATTTCTTCTTGCAATCCCCTTTCAGGTTTTTGATTGTTGCACATTTGTAATATCTGTGAACAGTTCCGTTTCTGCTTTTTCCGCTTTCACCAATCATAAATTTTCCGCAAAATCCACAGAAAAGTTTTGTTGTCAGCAGATAATCGTCTTCCGCTTTTCTTCGGGCGGGAGCTTTTTTATTTACCGCAATTTTATCCTGAACCTGCAGAAAAAGTTTCATTGGAACTATCGACGGGAGTGCATCGGGAATAACCATATCCCTGAACTTTTCTTCACCGATATACCGTCTGTTTTTGAGCATATGCTCAACTGTGTTGTAGGTCATCGGGTTGCCTCTCGGATTTTTCAGCTGATGCTCGTTCATCCAGTCACGGATTTCTTTCATCGTTGCACCTTCGTTATACATTTCAAATGCTCTGCGAACGAATGGTGCCGTAAGCAGATTAACTTTCAGATGTTGATCTTCTAATACATAACCGAACGGAATCGTTCCGCCGTTGAATTTATTCTTGAGAAGATTTTCGGTCATACCCCTGACAACCTTCTCGGACAAATCTGCAGAATAATATTCTGCATAACCTTCAAGAACCGATTCGAGAATAATTCCCTCTGCACCGTCGGAAATCACTTCCGTTGCAGACACAACCTTTACTCCGTTTTTCTTGAGCGCCGATTTATATTTTGCGGAATCATAACGGTTACGGGCAAATCTGTCGAGCTTCCAGACAAGCACAACATCGAACAACTTTTTACCGCTGTCCTTAATCATATTCTGAAACTCGGGGCGATTATCGGTCTTTGCGGAGAATGCTCTGTCGATATAACTTCGCAGAACAGTCATTCCGTTTTTCTCTGCAAACTCGGTGCATTCACGAATCTGACCTTCAATGGATTCTTCACGCTGATTATCCGAAGAATATCTTGCGTAAATTACTGCTTTCATTTATCAGCCTCCTCTTTTTCTGAATTTATTTCGTTCATATAACCTGCGGTTATGATACCGGCAGGCAATGCTACGATTGCAATACCAAAAATTGATGAACCCATTGTCACAATTCTTCCGATTGTTGTTATCGGATAAATATCTCCGTAACCAACGGTTGTAAGAGAAACCGTTGCCCAATATATCGCATCAAAGAAAGAATTGAACGATTCGGGTTCGACATTGAAAATAACAAGAGCCGCAATAAGTATGTATGCGACAGCGAGGGTTCCAACAGCAACCAGTGATTCTTTTGAGCGTTTCAAAACGTTGACTATAATTTCAACACTTCTAGAATATCTTAACGCTTTAAAAACTCTGAACACTCTGAATGCTTTAATCATTCTCAAAACACGAAGAACTTTAAATCCGCTGTTTATTACAGTCAATGACGGAAGAATGGAAATCAAATCTATTATCGCCATCAAAGAAAACGGATATCGTATAAATGAGCTAACAGATTTTTTGTTGTATTTATAATCCGAAGTTATCCAACGAAGAATATAATCAACAATAAAAATTGCAACACAGATTTTATCAAGAATAAAAAATGCTGCATTTTCATTTTTGAAAGCAAGCGGAATAAGGCTTACGATTATGACCATCATCATAAAATAATCATAAAAACTGCTGACCTTGTTAAGTCCTTCGCCAGGTTCGACCATTTCAAAAATCTTTTTTCTCATACCTCTGCCTCCGAAACTTTATTCGGTTTTATATTAGCACATAAATAATTCCGTATCAACTAAATTCAAAATGATAATTTTATACTATGGAAATATGGAAAATAAATTTCCCACATTACCACAGCACTGCTGCTACTGTAAAAAAGCCCTGATATTACGTTGATTTTATTGCTTGCACTAACTTGGCAAGCAGGGCAAGTGTGTACACACTTTGCAAATTCTGCTCGCAAAACCGTTCGGGTTTTCACCCATTCACTAACTTTGCAAGCAGGGCAAATGGCTATCCAAATTTGAAAAATCAAATTTTTGCACCACTATTTTTGCCGCTTGTTGGGGACAACCCCAATCCCCGGAATTGAAATATTTTTGCAAAATTATTTCAAGCAGCGCTTCTCCGAAGCTTCTGTTTTTATAAAAATTAAAATCTCTGTTTTGTCGGAAGAACAATTGTTCGGTTAGTGAAATTATAATTCTGTCCAACTTTTTTGTCAAGGATAGTGTTGGGCACAAGTTAATTGTTAACAGAAAATTTACAATTAAATCTTTTATTTTTACACGGAAAATCCCGTTGCTTCAAACGAAACAACGGGATAATTTATTGGGTTAGCTGCAACGCAGCGCAAGGGTAAAACCCTTGTTTAAAATCTTTGATTTTTCATTATCGGAGCTACGCACATATACATTTCTGAAAGATATGTATAGAAGTGCGCCATTAGGATTTTGATTGACGACCCCCGCACATTTTTATTTTATAGGATAAAATTTCAGAGTGTGCCTTTAAAGATCGCCTGAACAACAGTTCTGTTCATTCTGAAAAGATTCTTAAAGAACGAAATAATCTTTTGGAAGAAACCTCCCTTTACTGTTACACTTTCGAAATCTTTAATCTCGTCTCCGATTGCGTTTTTGAGAACATTTCCGTTTGAATCAACAATCTTGACTTCGACGGTCTTTGTTCCGTTTTCAAAGCTTACGTTGAAGATTTCACCTTCGCCCTTCTTTTCACCTTCAATGTACCAGTAAATCTTTGCGTCTGCAGGCATATTGGTTATTATGGCAGTAAGGCGAAATGTTTCACCGTATTTGATTGTGTTTGAACCGTTGTTGTTCTTAATCTTGACTGTTGCCTTCATCCTTGCTTCCGCAGCAATATGTTCGTTAATCTCATCTTCACCAAGAATTTCATTTCCGCAATCAGGACATATGTATGATTTTTCAAATACAGCAGTAAATGTCAAATCATATTCAGGCATTGTCTCAGGAACATCAGGTGTCCAACCCATAAATTTGTATCCGTCTTTTATCGGTGTTGCAGGTTTTTCTATATTATCACCTATAGACACCAATTGAGTTTGAGAAACGCCATCGACAACCCATGTTATCATTCGTTCCTGTGGATCAACTTTTTCTCCAACGGTAATATCACATGTACAGAAGAAACCTACATCTTCAATTGTTGCAAAGATTTTTGCTTCCCCTTTTTTTATAGCGGTTATTCTGCCATTCTTATCAACATTGATAATCGATTCATCAGTAGATGACCAAACAATTTTTTGTTTCGTAGCATTTATAGGGAACACAATTGCATTAAGACTAAATGAGTCGCCTTCAGAAAGAACCAGTTCCTTATCGGACATTTCAAAGCATTCAATAGGAACAGAAACATTATCATTTAGGTCATATTCAGCAGCCTTTGACCTTATCGTTTTGGTAGGCAAATCAAAAGTCATTGTTTCGCCATTGACAACAGGAATATCTTCATAATGATACACAGAAGTGTCTTCGGCTACAGAATGTTGTAATGAAACATCCATATCACCAGTATCAATTCCGATTATCTCGACCCGACATCTGCTGTCAATGCTTGATAAATACTTGTGATATCCTTTAGTTTCCTCATCATAAATTGTAAAGAAGGATCCATATTGGGTATATATTCTTTGTTCTTCTTCGTTTTTCAGATGAGCTAACAGTTCGTTTTCCGGAGAATAAATCTTTAACTCAATCGGGCAAGCAAACGAACAGTCTATCGGATCATCATTAACCCTATTGTTCAACACATTAACTTCTATCTCCTTGTCGAGTCCGACAAAATCAATAGTCATTTTTAGGTCAAAATACTTATAATTGTTTCTCGTTTCAATTTTAAGTATAACCTCATTATTACATTTAACAATCACTTCGCCCTGTTGCTTATATCCGCCGGGATTTTTATCAATAACAACCTTATCCCTTTTGTCAAATCCAACCATCGCAATAACGTCATTGCCTGAATCATCAATTATGTAATCTGTTCCGTCACCTTTATAGTAAACATACAAATCATCTCCGGAACCGCCAACAAGGATGTCATCTCCCTTGCCACCGATAATAACATCTCTGTCTGAATAACCATCAATGGTATCATTACCGTTTCCTCCGTAGAGAATGTCCCTGCTAGAATAAAATATCTCTATCCAGCTTGATCCTTTAACTGAATCAGCAAGCGATGATCCCAGAACCAATTTATTGCTGAAAATTGAAAAAAGATCTTTAATCATTTCAGCTAAAATTTTTATCGCACTTACCAATGTCGGACCGGAACTCAAAAACATTTTAGCAATCTCATATGTGTAATTCAGAATAAACTTGTTTTGAGCATCTAAATGAGTGTCAAAAACACATTGTTCCCAAGGATTAATATTTCCTTGGCTAAAACTGCTTGCAGTAATATAATTCGGATTGTAATCAGTAAGACGTAATCTACCTTTGGTTATTGTCAACATTGAATTCAGTGAGTGATTAGTATGTTCAAAATCACTCTGCTCATGCACAAAACTATGCTTTTTATCAATGCTCCACTTGCCACAAACCAAATCATCAGGGTTAACATGGTCAATACATTTCCACCTGTCAACACCATGAAAATTTTCACCAAATAGTGCCGCCATGTGATAATAACCAATATCAATTGACGGTAGAGCATTAAATGTATGCGATCTAATATCACCCAATGCAGAAACGAACATCGCTAAACCGCCGCCAAGAGAATGACCTGTTAAAGTGATATAAGGATCTTTATATTTGGGCACACTACTCTTTGATTCAGAAACCATTTCAATTGCTTTAGGAAATTGAGAAGTAACTTTATCAAACAACAATACCATAGCATCGTTAACCGCCCAGTCATTCCACATTTCTCCGGGATTTGAGATTAGGTTTTTAATAGAAAATGGGTATGAACCTTCATAAGCAATAAACAATTTGTTCTTTTCTTCATGGTAAAAAGCCGCCGCAAAAAAGCCGGAATCCGGATCCCTCTTGGTATGAATCAGTTTATATTCAGAAATATAACTGCTATAAAGATCAGCCCATGTAGCATCTTCAAAATTCTCCCAGATAAGTTCGTTGCCATAACCCATAGAAGAAACTGTTTCACCTAAATGATTCTCGAGATCATCTTCATAAACAAGATTTGATAATGCAAAAGCAACTATGTCGTCATCTGTTGAATCATACGGAACATAAACAGGTCTTTCTTCAACTATCACTTGAGTTGTTTCTGAGCTGCCGTTCGGCAATGACGCTGTAAGAAACGTGGAGCCAAGAGTAACCGAGTCCAGTTTAACATAAATGTTATAAAAACCAGGTATAAGCTCATTTTTTTCTATCTTTGTTTCCAATATCTTCGCTACATTGACATCTTCTACACTAAAAATAACATCTTCCGGATTATAGTCTGTCTTCACAAAGAACATAGTTACCGTTAAGGTTTCTCCTATATATATTCTTTGATACTGACCGTTAAAACTCATCCCGTAATTTCCGTCAACAAGAATATAACGAATGTTATTTTCCATCGCATATTTATGTGCAGCCGAATCGGTATAACAACAAATTATCAAATTCTCGTCTGCAACGTGGCCAACCATACTCTCATATGCGAAACCGATAGATCTTTCTTCAAGATTGGTAACGTATTCAGGAACAAACATATAACTCCAATCTTCTCTACCGTAAAAAGCTCCTGTTGATATAGATTCTACTGTATTCGAAATAGTAAAACCTTCTTCAAGTGGTTTTTGTGAAGGATATAAAACTAACTTTGTTTTATCCTTCAAATATAACACACCGTTTTCACTGGTGTAACGAGCATTTTGGTTGTTAACCTTTACACTTACCAAGCCGTTTAATGTGTAAATATACGGGCTGATTTCATTTATACTTTCAGTAATATTAAGTTGTTTTACTTTTGTAAGTTCTGTTTCTTGCTCCTTTCTTTGAATAGTTACATCCATCTTGGCTTCAGATAAATACCAAAAAGTTGCTGATGATAAAAACAATTTGTCATCGCCAAAATCCTGCTTAGTATAGGTCAATTCATATTGAGCATATAGTGACTCTCCAGGCTTTAAAACCATTAATCCGTCTTTTACGTTAAGATACTCTGCGTTGCCATCAGACTTTACATGAAGCTTATTTAAGAAATTAACCTCATAATCCTTAACTTCATCTTCTACAATATAAATATCCGGAAGATAGATGTCTATGTCGCTCTTATTGTGGATACCGCAATCAAAAAGAATTTTATTGTCTTCCATTAGTTCTGATGCAACAATAAACATTTCTGCTGCATCTGTTCCGTAAACCTTTATAGGTTCTTCGGTCACGAATCTTCTGTTAACATTTACATTGAAATCTTTGAGAACTGCGCTATAGTCAGCAGAAAGATCATATTCACCCTTTACGTCACCTCTCAAAACCCAGCTTATAGTCTTGGTTTGCTGGCCGTAAAGAGAATCAAAACTTACATCGGTACTATTCGAATAACCGATTGCCTCTTTCATCAATGTCAATCCCTCAGGAATATGGAGCTTAACTTCGTTATTCACCAATGCAAAATCAGAATCAGCATTGTTGATAATATGAAGTTTAACATCAAAGAACTCTTTTAAGAAAGTGGCTTCAACCGGTATATCAAAAATAGCAACACCTTGTATGTTTCCGTTTTCATCAACAATAGGTTCTGCCGTACAATAAGAAGAGTGACCATCATAATCATATCCCTCCGGATTAAACGGAGTAAAATCACCATCGTCATCATTCGGAGAATTCGGACCATACGGAGGAATGTACGGAGGAATGTATGGAGGAAGTATAAAACCTCTTCCGGGTTTACCTGGATCAACTCTGGTTTCCTGTGTAACAGGATTATAATAGCAAGAAATATTCTTGCTAACTTTTGAATATTTTAATCTTACATTAATTTTGACAATATGTCTGTTATCGGGATCGTTAACATCAATACCCGCTGCTATTATTTCATCAAGAGTCATTCTTTCAACTTCAAACGAACCTGAAACAATATCTTTTTCTACAACAGAAAGCGTTGCCTCTGAATCCGAAGCACGTTTTATTGATACCGACGTTTTTGACGGAAGAAAGCCATCTTTATATGCACCCACAACATAAGTTCCTTCAGAAGCTATAAAAGAGACTTTTCCGTTATTATCGGTATACTTTATGGACATATCGTCATTTCCCAAATTAAAGAAAACAGGCATTCCTATCATCAAACTGCCTTTTTCGTCAACGACGGTCACCGTGCATGAGCCAAGAACTTCTCGTTTAGCTACATTAACAGTAAAACTATCGCTATGATAAAGATTCTCCGAATCGTAAACCGTTAAAGTAATCTCATAAATTCCAGGTTCATTATAAATATGAATAGGGTCTGATTCATTAGAAAAAGTCCCGTCACCAAAGTCCCACGAATAAACCTCTATTTTGTCTTCATCATAAGACATTGAACCTTTATAAAGATATTCTACTTTTTCTTCAGCATAAGCATCGGCAACAATAACGGCACGAGGAGCTTTATTAACAGGTGAATAATCATTTTCAAATGAACCATCAGTAAATGAATCTGGTTCTTTATACTTGTAGAACACCTCGTTGCTCAAGCCAGCCGCTGAATTCCCCGCCTTATCAACAGCAACTACTTTATAAATGTAATTACCATCATTTGTTGCTGACAATCTGTCCGTATAAACAAAAGATGTGTTCGTTGAAACTGCTGTTTCTGCAAGAAAAACAAAAGCGTTTTCCGTTGCGGAACTTCTGTATATTCTGTAACAATCAACATCAACACAATCTTCTGCTGTGCTCCATTTTACTGTTACGATATTATCTTTCACTTCAGCTTCAACGACAGATATTTTAGGAGCTGTTTTATCGACTGTATATTGATATTTTACAGAATCGCTCTCATTACCTGCCGCATCAATCGCTGTAAGTTTAATGTATAATGCATCGCTATCGTTGTAATCTTCAAGCGAAATATCACAAACGTCAGTATATGATCTTGCAGATACATTGTTTACCTCTTTGACAGTATTGTAAAGCGAAAGCAAACTGTCTTTCACTTCAACCCTGAATTTTTCGATTCTTATGTTGTCTGTAACATAAGATGAAACTCTGACTTGTGAACCACCGACCACATCTCCGTCATAAGGCGTAACAAGCTGAATGACTGGGGGGATCTTGTCCTTAAAAACAGACTCATCAATAACTATGGAAACAGGAGACGATTCCACACTTGCATTGCCTGCCACATCAATTGCAACAACTTTGTAATTGTATTTTTCGCCTTCTCGTATAGAATAGTCGAACCAATTAAGATTTGTTATGCCAGCGGCAACAATTTCATATTCTGTTGATTCGCCAACAGATCTGAGAACATTATATTCAGCTATAAAATCATCAGAATCAGCCCAGCTAACCTCAACGCTGCCTTCGCTTGCCGTAGCAGTTATTCCTTCAACCGACAACGGTGGTTCTCTGTCCACAAAATATTGAACATACGGAGCTGTATCTACAGAATTGTCACTTTCATTGCCAGCACAATCAGTTGCAACGGCTCTGATATAAATAAATCCTTCTTCAAAACTTGTGGTATCGATATCACAAGATACTGTTAATGAACTTGATATATCTTCACAATCAACAAACTTATAATCTGTCCAACCGATTGAATCATATGATGTTTGAAAAACAACAGACTTTACGGAATAGTCATCCAGTACAACAACAGAAAAAGGAATCACTCCATTAAAATATCCCGCTTCGGGAGTTTGCTTATATATAACAGGAGATATTTTGTCTGCTTTTGTTTTTGTTATAAGTTCTTCTGAATATGTTCCTTTATTGCCGTATTTATCAAAAGCAACCACTCTGAATTTATATTCACAATCAGGAATAAGACCTGTGACATTTGCACCAAGAGTGCTGTAAACAGTAGTTATCTTTTTATATTCACCTGTATTAACATCAAACTGTTCAACTATAAAATGGCTGAAATCTGTGTCTTTTACATCTGTCCATTTCAATGTTACTGTGGTTGACACCGATTCATATGAATATAAATTGACTTTTTCCGGTCCGGTATTGTCAATCACATATTCTTTTATAATCTGATTACCATAATTACCTGCACCATCAACGGCACATGCTTTTATTCTTACTGAACCGTCACTTAAAATGGTAGTGTCAAAATCAATTATTGAGCAGTTATTCTCTATTGGATTCAAGCCTATATCTTGATATATCTTTCCTCCGTCAATGGAATAACTAAACAAAATAGAATCCAAGGAAACATTATCTTCCGCCTCTGCTCTGAAGACAACAGTTTTCGATAACACATCGTCTGTCAAATAACCGTTTGACATTGCTGAAAGATTCTTTGTTATCGGTGCAGAAGTATCTGAAAGAACTGTTGCACTGACTATAGTTCCCTCTTCACCTTTTTGACCGTAAATATCGACTGCAATAATTTTATAAAAATATGTTTTGCCTAATTCAACTTTCTTGTCTTCATATCTTGTAGTGCTTCTTCCATCAATTGAACTAATCAAAGCGAATTCTCCATTTTCAGATTCCGCACGATAAAGTTCATAGCCAGAAACACGATATTCGATAGCAGTACTCCACGCAAGAGAAATCTTCATCATATCTCCGGCAGCAAAAAAGTTCTCAACCGCCGTCGGAGGTGCTACAACAATTATATTATCGATTGTTTGCTCAAGAACATATTCATTCCCTGCATTATCAATAATCACAAAAGAATATGTGCCATTTGCGGATACCGTTAAATTATATTTTCCGTTTTCAATAGTCAATTCATTATTATCATAACAGACTTTAGATATTCCGCTATGATAATCATTTGCAGTAAATGAAATATTAACAGGATTGATTGTTTCATTTTCAGGTGTAATTGATATTGCTGAAACATCCGGAACATCATTATCAATTTTAATCTCAAAAATCTCGCTGATTTCCGATTCTCTTCCGATATCATTTCTTGACATAAAGGAATACTCATAATTTCCGCTGTCTGTAATTTCTAATGTCCCGTTGAATGATGTGAATTCTCCACCGTCAATAGAATAGAAATACTCGACCTCACCGTCATATTCCGATGTGTTTGTCAAAGTAATCGTAACAGTTCCTTTTGTCCACTCGCCAAATGCATAGCTTTCGCCGTTTGCTGTTACCGTAACATCAAACGTCGGTCTGTAGTATTCATCAAGAAAAATAAATTTCATTTCATTTACGTTTGCATAATCGTGAGCAACCGTATATTCATAACCAAGAATTGCAAAATTTTCATTCTTTGTTGTGCCGTAAAGATAGCCGAATGCATAGTCGCCGATTGATGTCACACTTCTTGTAAGCTCAACTCTGTTAAGAATATTGCAACCGAAAAATGCCTTTTCGCCGATCGTTGCAACACTTTCTGCAAGACTGATTTTTTCAAGATTAACGCAGTTTGAAAATGCGTTGTTTTCAATTGAAACAACACCTTCGGGAATTGAAACATTCTTTATTCCTGCACAGTTTCTGAATGCACTGTCACCGATTGCAATAACAGGCTTGCCGTTGATTGTCTGCGGAACAGAAACATTTTCATCTGCACCAAGATATGCGGTAATTGTAACTTTACCGTCTTTTACAATGTAGCTGTAATCGCCCGATGTTGCACCGTTGTTTACAACATCAACAAAGCCGTCATAACAATTAAGCAAAACTGCTTCACCGTTTGCATCATATACTCTTGCATCGGAAAGAGTAAGTGAATTTACGCCTTCTGAATCATCGGAAAGAGTAAATGTAAGAATAACAACATCGCCTGCATCTGTTATCGGTTCTGTACCTGCAAATGACACTCTTATTTTATTGTCGGCATAATTAGGATTGACATATGCACTTCTGTCATTAATGACTTCACCTATGACCGCTGATTTCAGAGTCATTTTGCTGTTGTCATACTTTAATGTAAAATTACCGCCGCATACACCTGAATTCTTAGCAAGCTGAACAGCAACGGAAACATTACCGCAAGTGTAACCGGTTACTTTCTGAACATAAAGTTTTGCTGTGTGCGGAGGAATATATTTGATGTTAACTTCCCCCGATTCGTAGGAATGAGAAATAAACTCACCGTCTCCGTCATAAAGTCTTGAATTCTCAATAGCGATTGAAGCCGTTCCCGATTCTTCACTTATTATTCTGAATTTTATATTCAGAACAGAACCTGCTTCGGTAATAGGATTAACGCCTGCAAATGACATTCTGATTGCGTTGTCAGAATATTCAGTGTTTATATAACTTGCAAAACCGTTAAGCAATGAACCTTGTGTTGCTTCAATTATTTCAAGCTTTGTATTGTCATAAACAAAATTGAAATTACCGCCGCAAACCTGTGAAAGCTCAGTAATACCGACGTTAACTGTCAACTCTTCATCCGATTCAACATTATAGCTTCCCACTGAGAGAGTAGGAACTTTAAATGAACCGTCAACAATAATTGAACCATGTTCAACAGTTTTTATAAGATGTTCGGAATTGCTGTTATAAAGATTTACTTTTTCAAGAGTCAGAGGTATTGTACCTTCTGCATTTTCAAGAATTTTGAAAGTAACAGTAACAAGAGTTCCGAATTTTGTTATAGGCGTAATGCCTGCAAATGTAAAGCGCACCTTATTTGCATCATACTGTGGATTGGCAATAGGAGTCATACCTGCAGCAAGATCTCCGCAAGACGCACTGACAGCCTGTAGCATAGTGTTATCATACACTAAATTAAAGTTGCCGCCGCATGCATATGAGTTTTCGGACATAGTAACACTGACCGTAACAGTTTCACCTGCACGGCCATATACATTTGACACCCTGACAGTAGGTTCTTCCTGAGCTGCAAGAGCTATCAAGGAAACCGGTATCAGCGAGAGTATAATCGCTATTGAAATCAGCAGAGCTATGCCTTTTTTAACTGTTTTTCTCATTTATCTGACTCCTTTATATACAGCAACATAAGGGAAAGAAAAACAGAGTTTCTTTCCCTTGATGATTTGTTATTTTTATTTGAGTGACGGAATTATGCCCGCATCATATTGCAGAATCTTTATTGCATCTGCCGAATCAACAACCCCGTCTGCATTGACATCGGCTGCTTTAAGCTGTTCGGAGTTGAACTCCATGAGTCCGCCGTCATGTTTCTGAATGAGTATTGCATCGGCAGCATCAACAAGTCCGTCACCGCTTACATCGCCGAAGATAAGAACATATGACTCAACAACAGTAACAGTAAATGTTGCTGTTTTCTGCTTGTATGTAACCGTTATTGTCTGCTCACCGAGAGTATCGGGTGAATATCCGCTGACTGTGTAACCTATAACATTTTCGCTCGAACCGTTATTATAAACAGCAAGAACAAGCAGACCTGTCAAATCAAGCTCTGCACCAAGCTTATACACAAGCTTTGAAGGCTCTGCTTCAATTTCAAGGCTTGCAACCTCTGAATTTTCAACTCTGACATAGCAGACATCCTGAAGAGCACCGAGAACTGTTGTTGCAACGATAGTTGTCTGACCCTGCGTAAGCGGAGTTACAACACCGTTTTCGTCAACGGTTGCTACTTCGGGATTGGTTGACACCCAAGAAATTTCTGTTGATGTTGCATCGTAGGGTGTAATTGTTGCAATAAGTGTAAGAGTATCGTCAAGGGTTATCGAAACATTGTTTCGGTTAAGCTCGATGCTTTCAACTGCAACACCGATTTCAACAAACGGAATTGAGTTGTTGGTTGCATAAGTCTGTGCATAAGTATTGGCGTAGCCGTAGATTGTCAAATCAGAAACACCTTCGAAAACATAATTCGAGATAGAAATAACTGATGACGGAATAACGATACCTTCAAGTTTTTGGCAATTTCTAAATGCATAGCCATAAATCGAAGTCACGCCTTCGGGAATTACAATTGACTGAATTGCACTACATCCGTCAAAAGCATAACCTTCAATAGTGATCAAACTTTCCGGCAAAACAACTGAAGAGAGTGCAGTGCAATTTTGGAATGCATAATCAACGATTTTTTGAAGTGATGAATTTTCCTTAAATGTGATTTGTTCAAGTGATGTACAATCTCTAAAAGCCCCACAACCCAATAACTGAACCTCGCAACCAACTTCAACATTTTTTAATCCTGTGCAGTTTTGGAAAACACCAGAATTATTAGATGTGTCTCCGATTGATGTAACACTGTCAGGAATTACGATTGCTTCTATTGATTTGCAACTATAAAATGCTCCTTGTCCGATTGTTGTTATACCAGTACCGAAATCAATTTCTTTCAGGTTTTCACAACGCCAAAAAGCTCTGTTTCCTAAACTACTAAGACTATCTGGAAATTCAACCGAAGAAAGTGAATTGCATGATGAAAAAGCATATTCGCCAATTACCGTCAATGTTTCTGGCATTGAAATCTCACTAACGGCAGAACAACCATTAAATGCACTGTTACCTATTGTTGTTACACCATTTGGTAAAACAACAGAAGTGAGAGAAACACAGCCGCCGAATGCATAACTACCGATTGTTTTTACGCCCTCGTGCATAATAACTGCTCTGAGTGATTGGCAGTTTAAGAACGCTTCATTGGGAACACTTGAAATACCGGCACCAAGTTCAACACTTGTAAAACCACAATTTTCAAACGCATTTTCTCCTAATGTTACTACTGAAGCAGGTAAAAACAGGTTTTTCCATGCTTTGCAGTTATAAAAAGCATATTCACCTATGGTTGAAAGTCCACTTGGCAAAACCATATTTGAAAGAGCTGTGCAATTGTAGAAAGCTCTTCCGTAAATTGTGTCAAGTTTACAGTTCGCTGCAAAATTTACGGTTGTCAAAGCAGTACATTCACTAAAAGTTCCGTAGCCAATTCTAAGGATATTCTGCCCGATATTAACATCTCTGAGGCTGGTACATCCGGCAAAAGCACCATAATAAGATGGATTCGATGAATTACCATAAATTTCTGTAACACTGCCCGGAATTGTAATTGAACCAAGAGCTGTACAACCTTTAAATGCCGCATATCCGATAGTCTGAACTTTAGCTAAATCAATCTCACGGAGACTTGTACAATATCCGAAGGCAAAGTTATTTAATGTGATAAGCGAATCGGGCAATTCAACATTTGTTAATGCTTTACAACCATAAAAAGCATTTGAACCTATGGTTGTTAAGTCGTCAGAAAATTCAATTGTATTGAGTGCGGTGCAACCGCTAAATGCTGAGTTTCCGATTGTTTTTAATCCGCTATGCATAGTAATGGTATGAAGGCTTGTGCAGTTATTAAATACACCTTCAGAAATAGTTGAAATATTATTTCCGGTATCAACTGTAATAAATCCGCAACCAGCAAAAGCATAATTTCCAAGAGATGCGAGTGTGTTTGGCAAAGTCATATCTTTCCAAGCAGTGCAATTATAAAACGCATAAGAACCGATATTTACAAGACCTTCCGGTAATTCAATATTGGACAGCATATTACACGCATCAAAAGCATGATCTGCTATTGTAACAAGACTTGAATTCTCCGAAAAACCAACTGTTATTAATGCAGTGCATCCGTAAAAAGCAGCATATCCTATTTTGTTTATACCTGAACCGAAAGAAACTTCTATTAAGGCTGTGCAATTATAAAATGCTCCATGGTTGTAGGTGTTGCCATTACCGTAAATTTCTATTACGCTGTCGGGAATAATTATAGAATCGAGTGCAACACATTCTGCAAACGCTCTGTATCCAATCGTTTGTACACCTCCGCCAAGATCAATGCTCTTGAGATTGGAGCAGCATGCAAACGCACTGTTTTCTAATGTTACAAGTGAATCGGGGAGTGTAATATTTAAGAGCGAATCACAACCATAAAAAGCGTAAGAACCAATTTTAATCAGGCTGTTCGAAAATTCTAAACTTGACAAAGACTTACAACCATAAAATGCATTCGAGCCGATTGTATTAACGTTGTCGCTCATCAAAACTGTATGTAATGACTGGCAGTTACTAAATGTGTTTTGAGGTATAATAGAAATTCCTGTACCAAGGTTAACTGTTGTAAAACCACAACCTGTAAAAATATTATATCCTAAAGCTTTTACAGAATCAGGTAAAGTTAAAGATTTCCATGAGGTGCAATTGCTGAAAGCATAATCTTCAATTGTAACAATACCGTCAGGAAGTGCAAATTCAGATAATGCTGAACATCCTGAAAAAGCAGCATAACCGATTGTTTTTAAGGAAGAATCGTCAGAAAATGTTACAGAAGTAAGGGCAGTACAACCATAAAATGCTTCCATGCCTATTTTGTTAACATTCTTTCCGATATTTACAGATTTAAGACTTGTACAACCATAAAAAGCCCCGTAACCGCTATAATTGGGACGTCCCGAAATTTCAGTAACACTATCGGGAATATCAACCGTTCCGAGTGCTGTGCACCCTAAAAATGAAGCATAACCAATAACTGATTCATTGCCACCAAAATTTACAAATCTAATATTATTACAACATCTGAAAGAAAACTCACCGATAACTTTTAAAGTTTCAGGAAATGTTACTCCGGTAACAGTTGTTTTGTTATCAAAAACATAATCTGCAATCTCAACAACACCTTCAGGTATAACGACAACACCACCTGCACCTGTATAGGCAGTAAGTACACCTGATTCTGAAATTGTAAAGTCTGCATCACTTGCGGGAGAGGGATTTTCGGTTAATTTCGCTGCGGTTTCAACCTTTTGCATTGAACCTTCAGGTATAACTGACTTGTCTGGCAAAACACCATTTACAACGGGATGGTGCTGGGAAATAACTTCAACCTGTTCTTCAACTTCCGGTATGTCAACCTTATTTTCCTCAACCGTTCCACTTTCAATAACTGTATTGTTAACATCAGGTATCTCAGGCAGTTCAGACACAGGCACCCCAAAAAGAGTAACCATAAAAGATGTTAATATAGCAATAAGCTTCTGAATCAAATTAGCCATAAACAATCCTCCGATCAAAACGAATGGAAAATATATACATTTAAATTATATCACTTTAAAACAATAAATCAATAGAATGTGTGAAATTTATCAATTAACGAAATAAAAGTGTGAAAAGTAGAAAAATAGAACATTCAAAACCGGTGATATATAAGGGTTTGAAAGTGCGGTAATCAAGGGGTGCGTATAGTTTGACCAATAACTCTACTTTTGCGTTTTATGCATTACAAAGCCAATATTTTAAGTTATAAGAAATTGTGATTTTAAAAGTGTCTTGATTGATTTGACAAAAATAAAATAATGATATAGAATATACATGGTGATTGATAATTTCATTTTAAACTTTCTCCTTTGACAAGAAAGGAGATCAAAACAAATTCCGTGGCTGAAAAGAATAAGCCGCCCAAAAAGATTTCGGGCATATCGGAAGACGCATTGGAGACATTGGCAGAAGCCTTGTATCCGGACATATTAGAGTTTTTCAATAGCAAAGAAGGTCAGAAAGAATTCGCTGAATGGAAAGCAAGCCAACAGAACAAGACATAAAAAAGACGGAGCAGCTGATTTCTGCTCCGTTGCATTTTTAGAAGAAACTGAATATCAGAAATAAAGCAATAATCCGAACCGATTCTGTGAAAAGAAAAGGTTCGGATTATCATGCTTTGGCGCCCCAAACAGGACTCGACTCTCGGCCTGCGGGCCTCGGTCAGTCGCGGCTCTGACAGTCCACCGGACTGTCATTCACAACCGCTCCCCTTCGAGTCCTTTCAGAACATAAAAAAATACAGACACCCAAACGGGTATCTGTATTTTCTGGCGCCCCAAACAGGACTCGAACCTGTGACACCGCGGTTAACAGCCGCGTGCTCTACCGACTGAGCTATTAGGGCAATTAAAAATGTCGGCGTCGACCTATCTTCCCGGGCCGCTTCCAGCCAAGTATTTTCGGCACTGTTGAGCTTAACTACCGTGTTCGGGATGGGAACGGGTGGACCCTCAACGTCATCAACACCGACTAA
>JAFVVQ010000032.1 GCA_017502085.1 Clostridia bacterium
GAGAAGCTACAAAAAGTTGCTCCTAAGATTAAGGATAAAGACTTTGAAAATTTTGTACTGAAAGCTTGTGAGCATTATTACAGATACCTTCTCCGTCAAAAAGACAGGGATTCACGATAAGGAGGTGATGTTTATTGAAGATTAATGCAATTAAAAGAAATTATATTTCAAGCCTTGACGGTTTACCTTATCTGCTTACTCTGGAGATGGTGGCAGGTCTGACGGGATTTAATTATGAGACGTTAAAGAAATACTGTCAGAAAGGTACAATCAAGGCTCGAAAAATCGGAAGAGAATGGCGTGTCAGTCAGGACGATTTTCTCAAAATGGGACTCGGCACATTTGATGAAAATGATGTTAAACAGTAATATTGACGTGAGGGGTGCAAAAGCATCCCTCAAATACTTTTTCAGGAGGAAAAAATGAATAAGATTTATGTAGAAAAAAACAGTTTCTGTACCCGACTTTATATAGGTACAGATGCTAACGGAAAACCCAAATACAAAAAGCTCAAGGCTCAGACGGAGAAAGAGCTTGAGAAGAGAGTAAGAGAGTATAAGAACGCAATAGACAGTGGTCTGAACATTCTGAAAAATAATGATACCCTTATAAAATGGGTAAATCATTATCTTGAAACGATAGAAAGTGAAGTGATGTGTGATAATATCAAAGAGTCTGAGTACAAAACTCTAAAAGCGAGATTGCAATACTTTATAGATTATAAAGGCGGACTTCTTGCAAAAACAAAGCTCAATGATATTCTTCCTTCTCACATTCAGCCCGCCATAAACGAATTATACAAGAAGAATCCGTCAACAGGCAAAACTACGGCGAAGAAAACTATTCAAAGATATATCAGAGCTCTTGCTAATGTCTTTGAGTTTGCAAGAAAAGAGAGAGCTTATAATTTCTGTAATCCCTGCGAGGATTTGAAAATCCCTAAAAATTCAGTCACCAAAACCCGAACAGCTATAAATAAGCATACTATCCAACTAATCCTTACTACTGAACACAGAGCTAAACTCCCTGCTTGTATAATGCTACTTGCAGGTCTCAGACGAGGTGAACTTACAGCTCTTACTTGGTTTGATATTGACTTCAAGAACAAGATCATCAATGTTAATAAATCCTATGATTTCAAACAGTGCGAATTGAAGGAAACTAAAACAAAAGCCGGCATGAGAAAAATACCTATGAATGATTTTCTTTGCGATTTACTTCTTGAAGCTAAAAAGCATTCTAAGGGCTCCTATGTCGTTCAGAAGGTTTACGGAGGAAGAATGACGGAAACTGCGTGGAAACGCCTTTTCGAGAGCTATATGGTAGCGTTAAGGGTTGCTGACGGTGCATACGAGAACAACCTCTGCTTTGCGGATGAGTGCTTTGAAGAATTCACCGCACATCAGCTACGTCACACCTACTGTTCAATGCTTCAATGGTCAGGTGTTGATATTAAAACAGCACAGGAGCTTATGGGACACAGTGAGTACGGTGTTACTGCAAACATTTACACTCATGTTGATGATGCTACCAAAACCAATGCCGCTATGCTGCAGGACAAATTTATAAAGGAAACCTTGGTTTCATAAACGATTAAGAGCAGAATGATCTTATTGCCATTCTGCTCTATTTTTTTACGTTATAAATATCAATAAAACAAGTCTTAAAAACATCAAAATTACGGCACGCGGTAAAAAACACCCTAAAAAACGCTATATTTTAAATTAAACCAAAGTTCAAAACCCCTTATTACAACAGGCTCGCGGTCTTTTGCGGGGGACATATCGGGGGACATATAGTGCTCGAAAATATACGATATTTTACGGTAAATTGCGATTTTAGCAAAATTGATTTTAGGTATGAAAAAAGCCCGAAACCCTTGTAAAATCAAGGTTTTTCGGACTTTTCTTTGGCAGGGGCAGAAGGACTTGAACCCTCGGCACGCGGTTTTGGAGACCGCTGCTCTACCAACTGAGCTATACCCCTCTATATCATATTATGGTGGGCCATCAGGGACTCGAACCCCGGACCAACCGGTTATGAGCCGGTTGCTCTAACCAACTGAGCTAATGGCCCAAATGTTGCCTTATTGGCAACGATACATATAATATCAAAAAGATTTTAATTTGTCAATAAGTTTTTCAATTTTATTTTTTTTAATTTTTAAAGGTCGGATTGCTCCGACCTTTATATTCTGTCAAACTTAATCTTTTCTTGCAACAAACGTCACAACATCCATCACGAGCATCCTCCGAAAACCGAGCATTTGAGTGCGCAGCCCGTCGGAGTAGCGGCACAGCCACCGAGTGCGGTTTCTCTGAGCTCCATCGGAAGTTTCTTGCCCACACGGTACATCGCATCAACCATTTCATTGAACGGCACTGCTGATCTGATTCCCGCAAGAGCCATTTCGGCACTCGTCAGGGCATTCGATGCACCTGCGGCATTCCTGCTCTGACAAGGAGCTTCAACAAGACCTGCAATCGGATCGCAGACAAGACCGAGCATATTACCGATTGTTATAGCCGCCGCTTCAAAGCACTGTTCGGGAGTGCCTCCCATCAGTTCAACCGCCGCGGCTGCAGCCATTGCCGCCGCCGAGCCGATTTCCGCCTGACAGCCCGCTTCTGCGCCCGAAACGGATGCATTCTTCATCAGAATCGATCCGACCGCACCCGCCGTAAACAATGCATCGCAAAGCCTGTCATCGGAGATGTCGAATTCCTCTGCAAGAGCAAACAAAACGGCGGGAACAACACCTGCAGAGCCTGCCGTCGGGGCGGCAACAATAACACCCATCGATGCATTCACCTCAAGCACTGCCTGTGAATAAATCAACGCTTTCGTAAGCACGTTACCGCAGATCGACTCCCCCGCTTTCCTTCTTTTTTCAAGCAAAAACGCTTCACCGCCGATCATTCCGCCCATCGATTTAACGACGGTTGTCAGAGGCGTATGTGCGGATGCCTTCATAATCGAAAGCGATTTTCTCATTTTTGCATCAACTTCGTCAGCATTACGCTCACCGTAAATTATTTCACGCAGACGCATTATTTCGGATATTTTTTTATTTTCTTTTTCGCAGATATTTATCAGTTCCTGCGCTGTATTGAAATCCATAATATTCTCCTTATCTGCGAATGAGCATAGTATCCCTGACAAAGGGATTCTTCTCAATTTCTTCAACGGTTGAATTCGTTATTTCTTCATCGGATTCGATAATCATATATGCAACTCCGCCTTTTGTTTCTCTGTAAACACGGAGATAAGCTATATTGACCTGGCACTTGCTGAGCACCGTTGTAACTTTTGCGATAACTCCGGGATGATCTTTATGCTCAACAATGAGAGAATGGTATTCACCTGTGAAATGAACCTTCACACCGTCAATCTTTGTCAGTCTGACCTTGCCACCGCCGATCGATTCACCTCTGACGGTATGCTTTCTGCCCGTTACATCCTCGATTTCAATATCAACCGTATTGGGATGCACGTCGGTTTCGACGGTGTTTGCCTCAAAAGAAAACTGAATTCCCTCTTTTTCTGCAATATCAAACGAATCCCTGATTCGCACGTCATCTGTGGCAAATCCCATCATGCCGCCGAGAAGCGCTCTGTCGGTGCCGTGACCTCTGTAAGTCCTGGCAAATGAGCCGTAGAGAACAAAATTCACTTTTTTCAAATCATTATGCATCATTTTACGTGCAAGGCGCGCGATTGAAGCCGCACCCGCCGTATGTGAGCTTGAAGGTCCGACCATATCGGGACCGATAACATCAAAAACACTGATAAAAGCCATAACCGAACTCCCAAAATTTAATACATTCATTATATTTGAATATTCATTCATTGTCAATAACTCCGTGGCACACTTATTCCCGTATAATTTTGTTGTCGCAGACCGTCGAATTAATTAATATTTTTCTTGATTTTTAACAAATTATGAAGTATAATCAATATGTGTTTTGTATGATTTTGAATCATATGAATTCATAGGTTACCAAATCCGTTGATGAGAGATCATCGGCGGTAATCAAAAAAAATTTCAGGAGGTAAACCAAATGAAGAAAACAGCAAAAATTCTCGCACTCGTTCTCTCACTCATTCTTGCCGCTACCTGCGTATTCTGTCTTGCAGGCTGCAACAAGACACCCGAAAAACCCGAAGAAGACGCATTCAAAGTAGGCTTCATCTTCCTTCACGACGAAAACTCAACTTATGACAAGAACTTCATCGTTGCTGCCGAAGCAGCTTGCAAAGAGCTTGGCGTTGAGTACATCATGAAGAAGAACATCCCCGAATCAGCAAAATGCCAGGAAGCTGCAGAAGACCTTGTTGAAAGCGGCTGCGACGTTATCTTTGCCGACAGCTTCAATCATGAAAGCTATATGATCGAAGTTGCAAAGAACCATCCCGAAGTTCAGTTCTGCCACGCAACAGGCACAAGAGCTCACACTGAAGGTCTCGCTAACTACAGCAACGCATTCGCCTCAATCTATGAAGGCAGATATCTCGCAGGTATCGCTGCAGGTATGAAGCTCAACGAAATGATCGCTGCAGGCAAGTTCACCGCTGAAGAAGCAAAGATGGGTTACGTAGGCGCTTACCCCTATGCAGAGGTTAAGTCAGGCTACACATCATTCTTCCTCGGTGCAAAGTCGGTTTGCCCCTCAGTTACAATGGAAGTTCAGTTCACAGGCTCATGGTATGACGAAGCTCTTGAAAAAGAAGCTGCAACAGCTCTTATCAACAGCGGCTGCAAACTCATCAGCCAGCACGCTGACTCAATGGGCGCTCCCTCAGCTTGTGAAAACGCAGGTATCCCCAACGTTTCCTATAACGGCAGCACTCAGGCAGCTTGCCCCAACACCTTCATCGTTTCTTCAAGAATCGACTGGACACCTTACTTCAAGCACATGATCGAATGCGCAAAGAACGGCACTGACATCGAAGACGACTGGACAGGCACTCTCGAAACAGGCTCAGTTGTTCTTACAGACATCAACACCGCAGTTGCTGCAGAAGGCACAGCAGAAGCTATTGCAGATGCAAAGGCAAAGCTCATCAGCGGCGAAATTCACGTATTTGATACCGCAACATTCACAAAGGACGGCGCTCCTCTCGCTTCCTATCTTGCAGACGTTGACACAGATGCAAACTTCGAGGCTGACACAGAGGTTATCGCAAACGGTTACTTCCACGAATCCGAATACCGTTCAGCTCCTTATTTCGACATCGACATCGACGGTATCACTCTTCTCAACTGATTTAAATCCTTCCAAGGCGGAGCTTCGGCTCCGCCTATTGGGTTTTTGATATTTAATTTTGAAAAGTATGCTGAAAGGATTTCAGCACGTTTTTGAAAATTAAATCAGGAGGTATCGATTTGGGAGCACCTGCTATTGAATTAAAAAACATAACAAAAACCTTTGGTCAGATTGTTGCCAACAAGGACGTTTGCTTAACCGTCAACAAGGGTGAGATTCTCTCCGTCCTCGGCGAAAACGGAAGCGGCAAAACCACCCTTATGAATATGATTTCGGGCATATATTATCCCGACCACGGTCATATCTATATTGACGGTCAGGAGGTACTTATCCGCTCGCCCAAAGATGCATTCAAATACAAAATCGGAATGATTCATCAGCATTTCAAGCTCGTTGACGTCTTCTCGGCAACCGAAAACATCGTTCTCGGTCTCAAAGACGAAAAGAATTTCAGCCTTAAGGACTCCGAAAAGAAAATCAGAGAAATCACCGCACAGTACGGTTTTGAACTTGAACCTTCAAAAAAAATCCACGAAATGTCGGTTTCCGAAAAACAGACGGTTGAAATCATCAAAGTGCTTTACAGAGGCGCGGATATTCTCATTCTCGACGAACCTACCGCCGTACTTACTCCGCAGGAAACCAAAAAGCTTTTCGCTGTTCTGCGCAATATGCGTGACAGCGGCAAGGCTATTATTATCATTACCCACAAGCTTCACGAAGTTCTTTCGCTCTCTGACAGAGTTTCAGTTCTTCGCAAGGGTGAATACATAGGCACGGTCAACACCGCAGAAACCAACGAATCCGAGCTGACCGAAATGATGGTCGGAAAAAAGATTGAACTCAACATTGAAAGAACAAAGGTTGAGGAAACTCCCGACCGACTTGAAATCAGAAATATTTCCTGCATAAACCGTGAGGGTGTCACGTTGCTGAACAACGTTTCGTTCACCGCTCGTGCGGGTGAAATTCTCGGCATTGCAGGTATTGCAGGAAGCGGTCAGAGAGAGCTGCTTGAATCCATTGCGGGTCTTCAGAAGCTCAACGAAGGTGAGATACTTTATCATAATCCTTCAACGGGATACACGGAAAATCTCAGGGACAAGTCCCCCGTCAAAATCAAAGAACTCGGTGTGCGCCTTTCATTTGTTCCCGAAGACAGACTCGGTATGGGTCTTGTCGGCAATATGGATATCATCGACAATATGCTTCTCAGAAGCTATAAAAAAGGCAAATCCGCCTTCCTCAACAGAAAGAATCCCAAGGACCTTGCCAACAAAATCATTGAGGACCTTGAGGTTGTTACTCCCAGCGCCAAAACGCCCGTACGCAGACTTTCGGGCGGTAACGTACAGAAGGTCCTTGTCGGCAGAGAAATCGCCGCATCCCCCACCGTGCTTATGGTTGCATATCCCGTAAGAGGTCTCGATATCAACTCCTCCTACCTTATCTATAATCTGCTCAACAAACAGAAAGAAAGCGGTGTCGCAGTTATCTTTGTCGGTGAAGACCTCGATGTGCTCATCGAACTTTGCGACAGAATTATGGTTATCAACTCGGGTAAAATCACAGGCATCGTCGATGCCGAAACCGCAACAAAGGAAGAAATCGGTCTTCTGATGACCAGAAACGACGGAGGTGAAAGCAATGAGTAAACCCGCAGTCAAAAATCACGAGCCTCTTTTTCACGTTGTCAAACGTCCCGCGATCCCCACCTGGCAATCACTGCTTATCCGTGCAGGTGCAATTCTGGCTGCGCTCATCGTTGCGGGTCTTGTCACATTTTTTCTCACGGGACTCAATCCCATTGACGTTTATTCAACAATGATAGACGGTGCAATCGGCACCGAAAAACGTATATGGAATCTTCTGCAGGGAATCGCTCTTCTTCTATGCGTTTCACTCGCAGTTACTCCTGCTTTCAAAATGAAATTCTGGAATATCGGTGCGGAAGGTCAGGCACTTATGGGCGGTCTTGCGGCGGCTCTTTGTATGATTCTTCTCAGCGACAAGCTCAGCCCCGCACTGCTGATACTTGTTATGTTTATCACAAGCGTTGTTTCGGGTGCGGTATGGGCATTGATCCCCGCAATTTTCAAGGCAAAGTGGAACACAAACGAAACCCTGTTCACCCTGATGATGAACTACATTGCAATCCAGATAGTTTCGTGTTTTTCATTCAAATATTCCGTTCCCAAGGGTTCGGGAAGCATCGGCATTATCAACAGCATTTCAAAAGCCGGTTGGTTCCCGTCGGTGTTTGATCAGAAATACTTCCTCAACATTCTCATCGTTGTCATCCTCACCGTTTTGCTTTACGTTTATCTCAAGCACAGCAAACACGGTTACGAAATCGCGGTTGTCGGTGAAAGCGAAAATACCGCAAAATACATCGGCATCAACGTCAAAAAGGTTATCATCCGCACAATGATTCTTTCCGGTGCGCTTTGCGGTATCGCAGGTCTTCTTATGGTTGCGGGTACGGACCACACCATCGCAACCGATACTGTCGGCGGCAGAGGCTTTACCGCAATTATGGTTTCGTGGCTTGCAAAATTCAACCCGATCATGATGTTCCTCACCTCATTCCTTCTTGTTTTCTTTGAGAAGGGCGCTATTGCGATTTCCTCGGAATTTGACCTTAACAATTCGTTCTCCGATATCATTACCGGAATCATCATATTCTTCATAATAGGCAGTGAATTCTTTATCAATTATTCAATCAAATTCAGAGAAAAGGAGGAAAAACGCAAATGATCGTTTCATTCATTCAGAGAGCTGTTATGCAGGGCATTCCCCTTCTTTACGGTTCGACGGGCGAAATCATCACTGAAAAAGGCGGACATCTTAACCTCGGTATCCCGGGCATAATGTACGTCGGTGCTATTTCGGGCGTTATCGGTGCTTTCTTCTATGAACAAAGTGTTGAAACCGTCAATCCCATTCTCGCAGTTATGATTCCCCTTCTTTCCTCTGTTCTCGGTTCGTTTATTATGGGTCTGATTTATTGCGTTCTGACGGTAACTCTTCACTCGAATCAGAACGTTACGGGCCTTGCAATGACCACTTTCGGTGTAGGCTTCGGCAACTTCTTCGGCGGTTCGCTGATCAAACTTACAAACAGTGACACTCCCTCAATCGCGTTGGTTGAAACAAGCCGTTGCTTCAAAACAGCTCTCCCCTTTGCAGACAAACTCGGAGCAATCGGTGAACTGTTTTTCTCATACAGCTTCCTTGCTTATTCGGCAATCATCATTGCAATTCTCGTGACATTATTCTTCAACAAAACAAGAGCAGGTCTGCACCTGAGAGCAATCGGCGAAAATCCCGCAACTGCCGATGCCGCAGGTATCAACGTCAACAGATACAAATATGTATCGACCTGTATCGGCAGCATCATCGCAGGTCTCGGCGGTCTTTATTACGTTATGGACTATGCAGACGGTATCTGGTCAAACAACGGCTTCGGTGACAGAGGCTGGCTTGCAATTGCGCTTGTTATCTTTGCGGTATGGCGTCCCAATTTCAGCATTATCGGTTCAATTCTTTTCGGCGGACTCCTTATCGCTTATAACTATATTCCCAACCTCTCATTTGAACAGGTTGAGCTTATCAAAATGACTCCTTACGTGGTTACAATCCTTGTTCTTATCATCATCAGTATGCGTCAGAAAAAGGAAAATCAGCCGCCTGCAAGTCTCGGACTTTCGTATTTCAGAGAAGAAAGATAACCCTACGGGATTGCCTTTGGCAGTCCCGTATTTTTCGTCATATTACCCTTCGTCTTTTCATATTCTATAATAGTATGAAATAACGGAGGGATTTTTTTGCAGAATATCGTTGAGCAGAGAGCCGCTCAGCTTGCGGAATATATTGTTGAAAACAATGCGACGGTACGAGCGGCAGCCAAAAGATTCGGGGTATCCAAAAGTACCGTACATACCGACATCACAAAAAGACTGAAATATTCAAATCCGTCACTGTATTCATCGGTCAGAAAAGTGCTTGATATCAACAAAGCGGAAAGACACATCAGAGGCGGACTTGCAACAAAAGAAAAATACTCAAAATAACAAAACAAACTGTTGAAATCCAAAATATAATATGTTAAAATTTACAAGAACAGGGGTTTTATGCCCTCAAATTGAAAGGACCGGTGTTTTAATATGAAACAGCTCAGAATCGGCATCATCGGTGCCGGCAGAATCGGTTCCCTGCACGCAAAGTCAATAACCTACAACGTTCCGACTGCTGTTGTTGCAGGTATCACCGATGTATTCAAGGCTAATGCGGAAAAAGTTGCAGCCGAGCTCAACATTCCCAAGATTTACGCTGACTACAAAGAAATGCTCGCTGACCCTGAAGTTGATGCAGTACTTGTCTGCTCTTCAACAGATACCCACGCTGACATAGCTATCGAAGCTGCAGAAGCAGGCAAACACATCTTCTGCGAAAAGCCTGTTGACCTGACTCCCGAAAAGGTTAACGCAGTTATCGATGCAGTTGCAAAAGCGGGCGTAAAGCTTCAGGTTGGCTTCAACAGACGTTTTGACCACAACTTTGCAAACGTCAGAGCAATGGTGAACGACGGCAAAATCGGTGACGTTCACATCGTTAAAATCACTTCAAGAGACCCCGCTCCCCCTCCGGCAGAATATTCAGCCGTCAGCGGCGGTATGTTCCTTGATATGACAATCCACGATTTCGATATGGCAAGATTCCTTGCAGGCAGCGAAGTTACAGAAGTTTACGCAAACGCTACTTGCCTTGTTGACCCCGCTATCGGTGAAGCAGGCGACGTTGATACCGCAGTTATCAGCCTCAAGTTCGAAAACGGTGCAGTCGGCGTTATCGATAACAGCCGCAGAGCTGCTTACGGTTATGACCAGAGAATCGAAGTTTTCGGCAGCAAGGGTGCAGCCGTTGCTTCCAATGATACCCCCACAAACGTTGTATTTATGGGTGAAGAAGGCGTTGTTGCCGATAAACCTCTCTATTTCTTCCTTGAAAGATATATGCAGTCATTCAGAGACGAAATGCTTCAGTTTGTTGATGCAGTTATCAACGACAAAGAAACTCCCACAACAGGCGCTGACGGTCTCAATTCCATTCTTGTTGCTCTTGCAGCAAAGAAATCGGTTGCCGAAGGCAGACCCGTTAAACTTTCAGAAATGATATAAAATAACAACGGCTCCGATGGATATCTGTTCATCGGAGCTTGATTTTTGGAGTATATAAGATGGTTATTAAAATTCTGTTAACCGTAACGGCAATTATCCTTTCAGAGGTATGCGAGACGAAAACATCCCCGCTGACAGATACCCCCGACGTTGCATACGAAGTTTTCAATTCGCGCGTGTGACAATATCGTTGGGTTTGAGAGTCAGACCAATATCCTTCGCGGGAGCAAGTTTTTTGTTTTCAACCCCAAAATAAAAGCCTGATACGGCTGATGAAAACGAATAAGAATACCACTGCGACTCATAAAAAGAAAACTGTTTGCCGCAACAGAGATTCTGCAGAATTCTGTCACAATCTTCATCGGGCGCATAAACCGAAACAATATTTTTGATAAAAGAATAAAAACATTCCGCCTTGTCTGTATCATTGCAGGCAAGGCTTATTTTTTTCACTTTTCCGTCGGAATCGCACGTCATTTCAATTGCAAAACGACATCCGCCGTAATCCGCATACACAACCGATTTTTCGTTCTCATAAAAAATACCGTCTGAATCAATAGCAGCGTCGCGAACTGTTTTTTCAAGCCGCGAAACAAACAGATCGGGACTGACGTTTTCCTGCACGGAACAAGCTGAAAGAAAAAGAAAAAGCGGAATCAATACAAGAATTTTCTTCATACCGTTCTGCCCTCAGTATCGGATTTTGCGCCTGATACCTGCCGCCGCAACCGCACCGATAACCGACCCCGCAACAACCGAAAGATTCATAAATATCAGATTTTTCCCAACCTCTCCGTTGTTGACGAGAACAAGAAAAATATCGCTTATCGCTACTTCGATTGCACCCGTCAGCGCACCGATGGGCGCAGCTTTTTTGTTATCCTTGATAACCGCAGCGAAACCTGCTGTAAAGCCTGAAAGAAAAGCTGATGCCACTCCGACGGGAAAGTAAAGAGGCGTGCCGAAATCCAATTTCAGTTCCAAGGCGGAAAAACCGATAATCTCCAGAAACAATAACACCGTACCAATAATTGAGCAGACGGCTATCCTTTTCAGCGGCATTCCGCCGTCATTCTGATTTTTTCTTTTTTCGGGCATAAAAAAACTCCCCTCATACTATCGGATACTCAATAATATGAAGGGAGATCTTGTTTTATTCGGAATCAGAAATCAAAAGTGTCATCCTTTTTCTTTGTCTTCTTGCGTCTTGCCTTGCTCTTATCCGCTGCTTCTTCCATCTTTGCTTTCTTCTCTGCTTCGGCAGCTTCTCTTGCAGCCTGTCTCTCAGCCTCAGCCTTTTCGTTAGCTGTGTTGTTGGCTGAAACAGCCCACTTTGTGATTTTCATCTTGTTTCTGTCAGCACCGGTTTCGATAATGAGAGAATCTTCTTTAACAGTAACAACTCTGCCCATAATACCGCCGATTGTTGTGATTTCATCGCCGATCTGGATGTTATCACGCATATTCTGCTCTTCCTTCTGCTTTTTCTTCTGAGGTCTGATCATCATAAAATACATAAGACCCATCATAGCAACAAGCATAATAATCATACCGGGGCCGCCTGTAGCTGAGCCGTTGCCTGCAGCTGCGCCGCCGGTGGGGAGCATAAGTGAAATAAAGTCCATAAAAGTGTACCTCCAAAACATAATGTTAAAATTATACAACAAACATAAGGATAATGCAATAGTTTTAATAAATTTTATATTCTTGTATTTATTGTAGCATTAAATGCGAAAGGTTAAACCACTCGAAAGCAGACGAAAAATGCGAGAGGTTGCAACCTCTCGCATTTATTTTTTTATGCAAAGGACGGTGAAAGAATGAGTTACAAATACCTCACTTTTGCGGATA
>JAFVVQ010000003.1 GCA_017502085.1 Clostridia bacterium
GTCTACCCCAATTTGAAAGGAGCGTGATAAAAATATCCTGTACCCATTTTCAGATTTCAATACAAAAACGTAGTGAAAATAAATCCGCTGTTGCCGGAGCCGCTTACCAAAGCGGCTCCAAACTTTTCTCGGAATATGATAACCGAAGCAAAAACTATACAAGAAAACAAAACGAAGTCATTCACTCTGAAATTCTTCTTCCTCAAAACGCACCCGAAAAATATTATGACAGAGAAACTTTGTGGAACTCCGCCGAGAAAGTTGAAACACAATGAAACTCACAGCTCGCCCGAAAAATTATCATCGCACTTCCGAGAGAAATTCCAACCGAGCAGTATGCAGAGCTTGTCAGAAGTTATTGCCGTGAGCAATTTGTTTCAAAAGGAATGTGTTGCGACTTTGCCGTTCACGATAAAGGTGACGGCAATCCGCACACACATATTATGCTGACAATGCGAGCAATTGATGAAAACGGAAAGTGGCTTCCGAAGTGCAGAAAGGTTTATGACCTTGATGAATACGGCAACCGTATCGGCGAACACCGTGAAGATATTGTTGATTGGAACAAAAGAGAAAACGCAGAAATTTGGCGGCACGCTTGGGAAGAAAAAGTTAACGAATATCTCGAAAAGAATAACCGACCCGAAAGAATTGATATGCGTTCTTATGAACGTCAGGGAATAGATTTAGTGCCGACTGTTCATCTCGGTCCCGCTGCATCGGAAATGGAACGCAGAGGTGAAGAAACAAGTCTCGGCACTCTGAATCGGGACATTTTGAAATTCAACTCTGTGAGAAAACATTTGCGAAAGGCACTTGCTGAATTGATAGAATGGATTGAAGAAATCAAGAAAATTATCTCTGAACTCAAAGAAGAAAAAGAACCTACTATCGCAGATATTCTCATCGACTATCTGAATTCCCGGCAAGAAGCTCACAGTGGTAAGAGCAGATATTTCTACAATAAAGATCTTGCAGTTGATCTGAAACAAGTTTCACAGATAGTAACATTTCTTCAGCAACGCAACATCACTACCGCAGATTCTTTATGGAAAATGATTGAAGAAGTTTCTAAAATTCAAAGCCGTATAGATTCTGCTGATGAAAAAATCAAAGAACTCAAAAAAGGAATTAAATTTCTCGGTGATTATGCGAAATATAAATCCGTTGCAGATGAATACAGCAAAAAGAAATTCGGCAGGGATAAATTCAAAACCGAACACAGTAAGGAGTTAAATTCATTCTACCGGGCAAAGCGATGGGTTGATGAAAACCCGAACGCAACAACCAAATCTTTGAAAGCCGAACTCGAAAAATTGCAAACAGAAAAAGCTGCCGATGAAGCTTTAATCGAAAGCAATTACGGCAGCCTTGAAGAACTCAAACGAGCAAAATTTATCATTTCAAAAGTTCTTGCAAACGTCAAATATCACGAGCAAGAAGAATCACAGCAATCCACACAAAAATCAAAACAAGAAATTATTGAATAATGAAAGGAGACTTAATAAATTCGACAGAATAAACATTAAACTTTGGCAAAAATTATTAAACGAAAGGGGGACGGCTGATGTTTGAAAACAATGAGCAGAGCACAGGTAGAAAAATGAGCGAATATGAAAAGCAGAGCGTTATTGAAAAGTTATGGCTTATTTACTTCAACGATACGCTTTATGAAAAAGGTCTTATAACCGAAACGGAACGGAACCGTATGGCAAATAAAATTCATGCACATAAGCCGTCCGGTCAGTCAAGATAGAAAGAGGTCTGTTTTTATTTCAGACCTCTTGATTTCTTTCTTGGAATATGATAATATACAGATAATGATACAACGAAACTTTTAAGGAGGATAAAAGATATGGATATACATAGTGTGCGAATGCAGCTGAAATCAAAAAGCATATATGAAATTCCTCTCAGGGTAACATACTATGCCCGTGTTTCGTCGGAAAGTGATGAGCAGTTAAATTCGCTTGGCAATCAGATAAGCTATTATGAAAATCTTATAAAAAAGAATCGTGCGTGGACTTTTGTGCCGGGATATATTGACGAGGGTTTGTCGGGCATATCTGTTAAGAAAAGAGAAAATTTCAACAGAATGATTGATGATGCGGCAGACGGAAATTTTGATTTTGTTATAACAAAAGAAATCTCCAGATTTGCGAGAAACACTCTCGATTCAATTCAGTTTACCCGTCAGCTTCTCGGCTTTGGCGTGGGCGTATTTTTTCAGAATGATAACATCAACACGCTTGACGAGGATAGTGAACTAAGACTTTCGATTATGTCGTCAATCGCTCAGGATGAACTCCGCAAGCTTTCAAGCCGAGTTAAATTCGGTCATCAGCAGGCGATAAAATCAAACGTTGTACTCGGTAACAGCAATATTTTCGGCTACACAAAGGTTGATAAGAAGCTTGTTATTGATGAAGAACAGGCGGCTATGGTCAGAGAGCTTTTTGAACTTTATGCTACCGACCAATACAGCATGAAGCAGATTGAAACAATCTTTTGGGACAAAGGATACCGAAACAGTAAGGGCAACAAAATTGCTCATTCAACAATGTCAAATATGATTTCAAATCCCAAATATAAGGGATATTATGTCGGCAACAAAGTTCGTGTCGTTGATATGTTCACAAAGAAGCAGAAATTCTTGCCGCCCGAAGAATGGGTAATGTTCAAAGACGAAACGGGCGAAATAGTGCCTGCAATTGTTTCTGAAGAACTGTGGGATAAGGCAAACGAAATTCTGAAAAGACGCAGTGATGATGTAAAAGCACGTCAGGGTATTTGCAACCACGCAAATCTTTTGACGGGAAAGCTTTTCTGCACCGATTGTGGAACGGCATATTATCGCCGTGAATCCAAGGACAGAAGCGGAAATAAAAACAGCAAGTGGATATGCTCGGGCAAAATCAAAGGCGGCTCGGATTCCTGTTCCTCATTTGCGATTTATGAAGAAGAAATCAAACCGATTTTGTTTGAGGTGTTTCGTGATACAAAAGCGGATGCAGATGCACTTGTTGCCGAATATGTGCGTATGTACTCCGAAATGACCGATAACGGAAAACTTCCGCAAAAGATATCGGAGCAGGAAAAGGTTATTGACTTTGCTTTACAGAAGAAATCCAAGTTGCTTCAGTATAATGTTGCAGGTCAGATTACCGACAGAGATTTCATTGAGATGACCGAGCAATGCAACCGTGAAATAGCAGAAGCTGAAAAGGCGATTGCAGAGCTTAATGAAGCGCTTGAATCAAGCGAGGATTTCAAAAAGCATATTTCGGCAGTTCGTGCGGCAATATCGGCGGCACAGAACGATGCAAGAAAAGGCACGATTTCCAAAGAGTTTGTTGATACCTATATTGATAAGATTTTTGTTACTCCGCTTGATGACGGCAGTATGAGGCTGAGCATAAAGATTTTTACGGGAGAATCAACCGAAAAGTTTCTCGGAAAGCTCAAACGTCGTGCGGGACAAATTAACCCGTCATCTGACAACCCGACAGAAAATCAAGGCGTATCAACGGATACAAACACATCTGTTTCTATGGGTCAAACGTTCAAGAAGATGATTGAGGCTTATGAAAACGGTATGAAGTAAATTCATTTCCGCAAAGGGGGTTGGTGTTTTGCACCTGCCCCCGATTTTTTGCATATGAGGTTTGTTGACACTGCTTGCGACTTGTGATATAATCTCATAGTTAATGAGGTGATTAAAAATGTCAGTTTATAAAAACAGAATTGATTTGCATATGCACACGTCGAGTTCTTTCGACGGTAATTATTCCGCTCTGCAGATGACTGAATCTGCGATTGCAAATTCCGTTTCAACAATTGCTTTCACAGATCATTTTGACGTTGATTTCTATGAAAGACATAATCTCGGTGTCCGTCAGCAGACAAGCTATGAGGATATTATGTCCGTTGTTGAGAGTCAGTCCGATAAAATCCGTATTCTTCGTGGTATTGAGATGGGTCAACCGACCTATGACATTAAACTGACCGAAAAATCCCTTGCAAGATACGAATATGATTTCGTTATCGGATCAATACACAATCTCAGAGAAATGCCTGATTTCGGTGATCTTGATTATAAGAGTATGACCGAAGATAAGATTTATGATCTTCTCGGTCAGTATTTTGATGAAATGCTTCTTCTCGCAAAGTGGAACGGATTTGATACTCTGGCACACCTGACTTATCCTATGCGATATATCGTTCAGGCGGGCAGAAGTGAGATTGAACTGAGCCGATTCGACGGTATTATTGATGATATTTTTTCAACGCTTATTGCCAACGGAAAAGCACTTGAAATCAATACAAGCGGTCTGCGTCAGCCCATCGGCAAGACCATGCCGACAGAGGATTACGTGCGACGTTACAGAGAACTTGGCGGCGAATTGCTTACTCTCGGCTCGGATGCACATTTCACTGAACACGTCGGTGCGGGTATAGACGAGGGATATGCCATTGCTGAAAGGTGCGGCTTTGAATACGTTACATACTTCAGGGATCGCAAACCGATCAAGGTTAAAATCGAAAAATAAAAAGCACAGGCTGTCTCGTGAAGTGTGAGGCAGTCTGATTTTTTACGGACTATTGCGTTTTTTCTTCAAATGCATTAAAATTGAGTTGAAAGAGAAACGGAGGTTTGTTTATGACTTGGTCAAAGAGTATTCTGATCCTCATAGTGGCGCTTATGCAGATTTGCGGGATATCGAATCCTTTCGGAGTTTCGCAGAAACCGATAGATCCTACCGACGGAGGTGATCCTGTTATCGTTGAGGATAACGGTTCTGCCTACTATCTTTTCACGACGGGCGGAGGCGTTGATATCAGGCGGGTTGCTTCTTTTGACAATTTGACAACCCTTGAGCAGAAAACTGTTTATCGGGCTGGAGCCGACGGTGTTGAGGGCGAAATCTGGGCGCCCGAAATTCATAAAATCGGCAAAAAATGGTATATTGTTGCCTGCGCAAAGTTCAGGGAAAATGTTGCACCAAAGGGAACGATGCCCGAAAGAAATTCCGATGAGCCGCATTCGGATTATTACCGTTACGGTTTTGTGCTTGAGAGCAAAACCGAAGATATTTTCGGTGAATACGAGTTCAGATCCAGACTGGCTCCCGACGGACTCAATAATATCGACGGAACTTACCTTCAAAGAGACGGCAGACTCTATTACGTCTGCTCGGCGTACGTTGATGTTGCGCATCAGTGTATCTGTGTTGCTGAGATGGAAAACCCGTATACTCTCAGATCGGATGCCGACGGAAAAAATAATGCCGTTATAATTTCAAGACCGCAGTTGCCGTGGGAAAAAACAGGTTGGTGGGTCAATGAAGGTCCCGCAGTGCTTTATGTCGGTGATGCCGTGCACATTGTTTATTCAGGCAGCGGTTACAGTTCGGGAAAATACTGTCTCGGTATGCTTACTCTTGTCGGTAATGACGTGATGAAAAAATCCTCGTGGATAAAGAGTGCATTGCCTGTGATGAAAGGAGGCAAGACGTCAGACACTTATCACACGGGTCATTGCAGTTTTCTCTACCGTGAGAACGGGGATGTTTATATGGTTTATCACGCGACGGACAACCCTGATTTCTTTGCAAAACGCAGATGCACCTATATTAAAAAGGTTGAATTTATCGGACATTATCCGATTTTTAATATGTAGAACAAAAGCAAAACCATCGGTTGGAGCCGATGGTTTTTTGTTAGTCTTCGTCTGAAGAAAAGCATTATTCTTCTGATGCGTGAATGGTAAGCCTGTGATTATTTGCCGTAATTTTTCAGGATTTCCACCGCCTGATTTTTCATTTCTTCTCTGACGGTTTCGGGTGAAATTATTTCAACATCTTTGCCGAACCCGAAAACCCAGCCGTAAAACTGGGGGCTGACAACAACGTTCAGAGTAACGGTGAAATGCTCGTTGCCGTCGGGGATTATTGTTGTTTCTCTGCCGAAGCGGTCAAGTACAACGCCGACAAGATAGTTTGCAAAGCGCAGTTTTACTTTTTGCTCTTTGCCGCCAAACATACCGAAAACCGACTTCGTATAAGCTGACATATCAACTTTTTCGAATTCGGTGAGACCTTCTCTGTCGTCGTCTGTGAGAGTGACATTCTGCATTTTGTCAACTCTGAAATGCTTCATTTTTTCAACGGCTGAATCCCACGCAAGCATATAGTAATTCTCATCGTCCCATATGAGTGCAAAGGGGCTCGCATTATAGAAGTCGCCGCCGTGACGCAATCTGCGTTCTTTTGTAACGGTATATTCAAAATACTGGAAACGGATTTTCTTGTTTTGTGTTATTGCATCGGAAATAACGTCAACCGCATAGTAGATGCTTTCATTCATGCTTTTGACTCTGTTGGTGACGAAAACCTGACGCTGAAGAAGCTGACCGTCATATTCACTTGCAAGGCTTTCGATTTTCTTGATGAGCTTATAGGTCTTATCCTGCGTAATGAATTTGGAGGACTGAACACTGTCAACGAGAAGCTTCAGTTCGGGGAGTTCAAAGTCACGTTCGCCAATATAATATCCGCCGCTTTTACCCTTAAGCTGAACGATATCGATGCCAAAATTACGGAGCGCTTCGATATCGTCGTAAATGCTTTTTCTTTCTGCGGAAATACCGTTGCTGGTCAGCTCTGCAATAATCATCGGTGTACTGACGGGATGATTCTCGTCGGAGTGCTGCATAAGATAACGAAGAAGATATAACAATTTAAGCTTCTGGTTTGAAGATTTAGCCATATTCACCGCTCCTTTGGTTTTATAAGTGTATTATACACCATGTTCTGTCCGATAACAAGGACTTTTAAAAAATCCCTGCTGAAGCCGAAGCCTCAGCAGGGATTTTGCAATTAACCGATAAACTTGATTGTGAGAATCTTTTTGCCTGTGATTTCGAATTCAGCAAAGCCGTCTGCATCAACGGTGAGGGGAGCGGAATCAAGTTCTTCAAGAGTAACAAGCTTGATTTCCTTCCACTTCTTGCCCGAGTATGCGGGAAGCTCGAATTCAGCCATCTGTCTTTCAACGGGAGACTGTGCCTTTTCAATGGGAGCAATGCCGCCGTTGAGACGGATCGCAGTCTTGACTGTCTTGTCGGAGGGGTTGAAGAGTCTGACGATATAGCCTTCGCCGTCTTCGCTCTTCTTGATACCGCTGATGTTGAGGCATTCATCCTTGAGCTCAAGGAATGCGTGGGTGAGGGGATTCTTGCCGTGAGCGGTGGGAGCAATCTGAGCGGCTGTGCAGTAGAGATTGAAACGTTCGCTCTCCTGCCATACGTTGCCTTCTTCCCAGTCGCCCTTGTGAGGCATAAATGCATAGCGGAATGTGTTCACGCCGATGCACTGTGAACCCTTATCCCAGTCGCTGTAGTTCTGCATATCGGCAGTAACGCAGATGCGAAGAGGATATGCACGGATGAGTGAGAGATAGAGTGTGCCGCATTCGTCATCGGCAGCCTCGTAAGCCTTGAGACCGGTGTTGAGAAGAGCTGCACCGACTTTGCCGTCGGTAAGGTCAACAAATGAATTCATCGGATGCTCTGTCATCGGGATTTCATCATAGAGTGAGTAATCGGGAAGAGCAATGGGACGCTTGACAACGTCAAACTGACCCTGAGCATATGAGAATTCGCTCTTGATTCCTGTGGGGAATGCAACCTGAAGATAGTGGTCTTCGCAGCGGTTGTTGATTGTTGTTTCGATTTCAACGTATTTTGCGCCCTTGCGGAGAGTAACAACGCTGTCGATATCAACGGGAAGCTTATGTACGCTTCTTGATTTTTCGTCAGCGGAACGCTTTTCGGGAAGCATCCAGCGCATTGAAATCTTATATGCGGTTTCGAATTCACCGTCACGAAGGAGGGTGATTGTTGCGTTTTCGTTGAGAGTTGTGAATATTTCGTTGAATTCGGGTACGAAATGCTCCCAGGGATTACCGATTTCGCCGCCATCCTTGAAGAAACCGAGGTTTTCATAAACCTTGCCTGTCTCCTTGTCAACAACGTTGTAAGTACCGTTGCTGTTGAATGAAACGCGGAGGAATTCGTTTTCCATAACCTGATTTGTCTTGAGGAGAGTTACGGGAGTTGTTGCTCTGACGTTATATGTGGGACGCATTTTGTAGGTCTTGTAGCCCATTGCGGGGATATCCTTGACCTCAGCAGCGATAAGGCGCTGTCTTGTGTGAAGAACGTTTGCGGTATCGTTGGGATTCTGGATAATCTGAGCATTGTTATCGTTGGATTCGATAATCTGATACTTGATTATGTTACCGTCTTCATCAACGATTTCGAAAGTACCTGTCTTCCACTCTGCGGGAATTTCGACACGGAGACTGACTGTCTCGCTTCTCTTGAAGGGAGCGGGGTTGAATACAACGATTGCGGCATCGTCTCTGCTGAATGACTTGAGGTCGATGTCACCTGCGATATCCATGAATGCACGTTCAAAGATGCAGCTTGAAAGCTCTCTCGACTGTCTGTAACGGCTCATAACGTCTTCGTATACAACGTCTCTGCCGCAGGAACCGATGCTGTCGTGACCGTGATTCTGGAGAAGATAATTATATGAAAGGTCAATGAAATTCTGGGGATAGGGTGCACCTGCAAGAGATGCGAAAACTGCGAACGGTTCAGCGTAGTTGATGAGTCTTCTTTCTGTGTCGAAGTTTTCCTGTTTGATGTAAGTTCTTGCAGAAAGAATCCAGCCGCAGAGAATACTTACGCTGCCCTTGGTGTAGGGGTCACGCATTTCGCCCTTGAGCACGGGGGAGTTGGGATCAAAGTTGTCGATGATGCTCTGTTCCATTTCGCGCAGTGTGCTGTGGAAAACGTCAGCGTCGGGAAGCGCATTGTCAAGGTCTTTGATGAGCTGAACTTCTCTTGCATCGGGGCAGGATGAGTCATGACCTGCTGACCAGAAACGGTGGTTTGTGGTCCAGTCTGCATTCTGCTCTTCAATAGCCTGCTCTGCTCTTGCCTGAATGTTTTCTTTATGATATTCATAGAAAGGATGGGTGTACTGATAGTCGAGTTTCCAGTCTCTGTCGATGAGTTTGAAAACGCCGTTGTTATCATTCCAGACCATATCTCTGTTGTTTTCGTTTTCCTGATTGAAATAAACGGGTCTCTGAACAACGTACCAGATGTTGTAACGGGGTCTCTTGCCCAGACGTGATGCCCAGATTCTTGAGCCGTCGGGGCTTTCCCAGAAGAATTCGGAGCGGGGTGCTTTGTAGGTGTTTATACCTCTGTAAAATGAAGCGAAGTTGATGCCGAATCCCGAATAAATCTGAGGAAGCTGAGAAATCTGACCCCAGCCGAAGGGGGAGTAGCCTGTCTTGCTTATGCCGCCCATTTCCTTGCCGATTTTGTGGCCGAGAAGGAGGTTGCGCACGAGCGCTTCGCTGCCGACCGTGAATTCATCGGGGAGGCAATACCAGGGACCGACTGCGATTCTGCCTTCTCTGATGTATTTCTGAAGCTTTTCTTTCTTTTCGGGATAAACCTCAAGATAATCCTGAATGGGCATTGTCTGTGAGTCAAAATGAAAATGCTTGTAGTCGGGATTCTTATCGAGAATATCAAGAAGCATATCAACCATATAGCCGAGCATATGCTGAGTACGGTGGGCTGAAAAACGCCATTCTCTGTCCCAGTGTGTGTTTGATATAAAATGACACTGAATCTTATCTTTCTTATCCATAACGTTTCTCCTTATCCTTTGATTATCTTCATGATTTCGGCAAAGTTATTGCAGAAGTGTGAGCAAACTGCCTTTGTGCCGCTTGATTCGATGTTACCGCCCGCAATACCGATTGTTGTGTAGCCTGCAAGGCGTACTGAACAAGCGCCCGCACCGCTGTCTTCGATACCGACAACCCTGTTTCTGTCTGCAAAAGCTTCGCCGAGACCTACGATTGATGTTTCGGAATAGAGCCAGGGATGGGGCTTGGGTGAAAGTTCGCCGAGAGTGCCTACGCTGCCCTTGCGGAGCGGGAAACCTGCAGAGATGATTGCATCGTAGAAATCCTTGGGGTCACCCATACCGAGAGTACGGAATGCGGAAAGAATTTCGGGCCAAGCCTTTTCGTAGAGACCCGAGGTAACGAGACCGATTTTAACACCCATATCCTTGAACTCAAGAAGGAAATCCTTGACGCCCTCAGTGGGAGTGAAAGCACCTTCCTTGCCTCTGCCGGCCATAATTTCTTCCATTTCTCTGTGAGTATGTTCAAAATAGAAATTACGTGCTTTTTCAAGGGATTCGCCGGGGCAGTATTTATCAATGCAGTACTGAAGATGCTCTGATACGCTGTGACCCGAAACGAAGGGAAGGTCAGCATCCTCAAGCTCAAACTTGGGATTGCCGAGCATACTTGCGGTACTCATCTGAATGATCCAGATCCAGAAATCCTCGCTGCGTACGGTTGTGCCGTCAAGGTCCATAAGGACTGCGTTGAGGGGATATTCTGTCTTTACGGGATAAACGGGATAGTATACGGGATACGCAATAGCGGATTTGACACCTGCAAGGGTGTGGCTGCCGAATGAAACGAATTCAACCTTCTTGTCACCCGTTGCAACGATGTTTTCAACGCCGTTTTTGCCCGAAATAAACTTGCCGTCTTCCGTTGTTTCAAGAAGATGAAATCCGCTCTCGGGACCGACAGGGCCGAGGTCGGGGATAATGATTGTTTTGTCGAGAAGCATAGCGATTTCCTTTCAAAAAAAAATTACAAATTATTCTATCACAATACGAAGAATATGTAAATCATAAAATAAAATATTTTAAACTTTTTTATATTGAAATGTGCAGATATTGGTGATATACTGTAAACGGTATAATTTGGTCTTACTTTATACTTAAGCACAAATTCACATAAGAAAGGACGATTCAAGTTGGCAGAAATCAAAAACTTTGACGCCGTTGCGGCTCTTGACGCAATGGATGCCCATGTTGATGACTGGCGTGATGCCACAAAAGGCAAACAGAGAGGTATTTTCTCGTTTGACGATGTTGTTAACGTCAAACTCAAGACCCTCAAAAAGAGAATTTACACCGATATCGAATCACTTCCCGCATGGAAGATGAAGGAGTGTATCTACAAGGGTATCGGTGATTACGAATATTTCTACGATGAGTGGAAAGAACTCAACGTAGGCGATCGTTGGGGTAACAACGGCTGGAGTGCATTCTTCAAGAACTCGTTCGATATTCCCGAGCGTTTTGCAGGCAAGAAGGTAACCCTCAACGTTTATTTCGGAGGTGACTCCCTTCTTTCAATCAACGGTGAACCTTATCAGGGTCTCGATCCCTTCCGCAACAGCGTTCTTCTTTCAAACGAAGCCGTTGCAGGTGAGCATTACGATATCGACATCGAGTCCTACTACGTATGGCATTCAAACGAGTCAACAGTCAAGACTCTTTCATGCTCGTTCATCGGTGTTGTTGATCCCGTAATCGAAGAGGTTTACTGGGACTTCAAGGCAATTTTCAACGCACTCTTTATGCCTGTTCTCGATACGGGTCTTGCAGAGCTTATCAGAAGCGCTCTCAAGGAAGCCTTTACTCACGTCAATTTCGACGTAACGGGTGACGAATTCAAGGCGGGTCTTCTTGAGGCACAGAAAGTTCTCAAAGAAAGAGTTTACAACAATCCCAACTATAAGACAGAGGGCACACTCTCTCTTGTAGGTAACTCCCACCTTGATATCGTGTTTATGTGGGCATATAAAGAGTATGTGCGCAAGCTCGGCAGAACTCACGCAACAATGCTCCGTCTTATGGAACAGTATCCCGATTTCATCTTCTCACAGAGCACCGCTCCCACTTATATCGAGATGGAAAAGAGATACCCCAACATCTTCAATCAGGTAAAGAAACGTATCGAAGAAGGCAGATGGGAATATATCGGCGCAATGTGGGTTGAGCCCGATTGTAACCTTGTTTCGGGTGAATCCTTTGTCCGTCAGCTTCTTCACGGCGTAAGATATGCTGAAAAGACCTTCGGTATCACTCCCAAAACCTGCTGGGTACCCGACGTTTTCGGTAACGGCTATGCAATGCCTCAGATTCTCAAGAAGGCGGGCGTTGAATATTTCGTAACTCATAAGATGGGTATCTGGAACGATACAAACCCCTGGCAGTATAACACCTTCTGGTGGGAAGGCCCCGACGGATCAAAGATCTTCTCCATCGTTCCTCCCACCCATTTCATCGGCACAGTTGAGGCTGACTCGCTCAAGATGAACTGGAAGAAGTATACGGATAAGGCTACCATCGGCGAATCAATGTATTGCTACGGCTGGGGTGACGGCGGCGGCGGTGTTGACACCGAAATGCTTGAATATGCAAAGCGTTATAAGAGCTTCCCCGGTCTGCCCGAAACCAAGCCCAGCAAGATCGAAGATTCACTTGCAAGAATGAAGGCAAAGGCAACCGATACCAATATCCCCACGTGGAAAGACGAGCTTTATCTTGAAGAGCACAGAGGCGTTCATACAACAAAGGCTCTTCTCAAGAAGCTTAACAGATACAGCGAAAATCTCTACCGTCAGGCAGAAATTTTTGCATCAATCGCAATGAAATACGGTTATGAGTATCCTCTTGAAAAGCTCAATGAAGGTTGGCAGATGATTCTCACAAACCAGTTCCACGATTCACTTCCCGGCTCACACATTACCGAGGTATTCGGCGATCTTTGCGATATTTATAAAGATATCATTGCAATCGGTGAAGAAGTCCGTGACGGCGCCCTCAATGCAATCGCAGGCAATATCAGCGGCGAAGCAAAATACGGCAAACCCTTCGCGCTCTTCAATTCACTCGGAACGGCTGCGACCTCAAAGGTTGAGCTTCCTTACAAGGACGTTGAAATCTTCGACGCAGAGGGCAATAAGGTTCCCGTTCAGGCATATACAAAGCTTGACGGCACAAAGGTTCTTGTTTTCGTAGCAAAAGACGTTCCTGCAGTCGGCTATAAAGTATATTACACAAAGGATGCCGCTGTTGCGGAAGCAAAGACAGTTGACAGCGCTGATATCGAAAACGCAAACTTCAGCCTCAAGTTTGACGCATCTGCAGAACTTGTTTCAATCTTCGATAAGAAGAATAACCGCGAAGTTCTTGAAGGCAAGGGTAATGTTTTCCGTATCTACGAAGACCTTCCCGGCAAGTACGATGCATGGGATATCGTTGCAACCTACACAGACCGAGAATTCGAAACAGAAGCAGGTAAGGTTGAAAGTGTTGTTTGCGGTGACGTGTTCACCTGCGTAACTGTTGCCAAAAACATTATGAAGTCAACTCTCAAGCAGAATATCATTATCTACAATGAGCTTGACAGAATCGATTTCGATACCTTCATCAGCTGGCACGAGCAGGAAAAACTCCTTAAGGTCGGTTTCGACGTTGATATCAAGGCACAGAAGTTCACAAGAGATATCGCATACGCAACAATCGAAAGCTCCAACTACCGCCACAATCCTTACGATAAGGCTAAGTTTGAGGTTTCCGCTCATAACTTCATCGATATGTCTGAAGATGGCTACGGTCTCACAATCCTCAACGACTGCAAGTACGGTTACGAGGTCAACGAGCAGAGAATGATTATCACTCTTCTCAAGGCTCCGATGAATCCCGACCCGAAGTCAGACAGAGGCGACCACTACTTCACATATTCACTCTATCCTCACGCAGGCGGCTGGAAGGATGCAGAGACACTCGTAAGAGGTCTTGAATTCAATAATCCGATGCTTCCCGTTGAAATTGCGGCTGACGCAAAGGGTGCTGAAAGCGGTTCCTTCATCAGCGTTGACGGTAAGAACGTTACTCTTGAAGCAGTCAAGAAGTGTGAAGACGAAGATGCTTACATCGTACGTTTTGTTGAAAAATCAGGCAGAAGAACAACGGTTAACGTAGAATTTTTCGCTGAGATTGCAAACGTTGCAGAGTGTAATCTCCTTGAGCGTGAAGACGTTGCAGTTGATATTGCTGACGGCAAGGCAATGAGCTTTGAAATCAAGCCTTTCGAAATCAAGTGCTACAAGGTTTTCGTTAAATAAAAAATAAAAATTATGCCCCGCAGAGCTGAAACTCTGTGGGGCATTTTGTCTGTATTAAGGTCTGTAATGAAGATAAATTATTCTGCCGACGTCGTCGATTCTCCAGATGTAGCTTATGGCTTTTCTGTAAGCGTAGTTGAGCTTTGCTTTCAGGTTTTTCAGCTTGAAAGTGAAATCTCTGGGTCTGACGGTATCGTAAAGCTCGGTTGCGCATCTGCATTCCGCAGACTCTTTGACCTGTGTAGCCGAGAGGATAAACAGAGCCTTGTCTTCGGGCAGAGTGATTGATGCGGCGCCGCTTGTTTCGATTTCATATTTGAAGAAGAAAAGCTGATGGGCGAAGTTGTCACCCTTTGCGTTGTGGGTATGAGTGCACTCCCAACCGATAACGTCGGTCTTGATTTTTGCAGTGCGCTTCATATCGTATAAATCCCAGGCGAACGGTCTCTCTTCAATATCGCTGACCCTGAGTGTTACGGGCTTTCCGTCAATGCGGAAGGTGAATTCTCTGTCACCGTCAAGACTTGCACAAAGGATGACAAATCTGTTGTAATCCGGATTCAGAGATATAGTCTGACCGTCTGCAATGAGAGAATCGTAATCTCCTTTTGCTATGGTAAAATCAATTCCGCCGCTTGTGATTTTGTCAGGGATAAGCTCTGCGGGGATTGTGTAATTCTTGCCGTCAATACCGTTATTTCTTCTGCTTCTGTTTGAAGAAATTGCCTTGGTGTTGAGCGGAAGAATAACAGCCGTTTGTTCAACCTGAACGGCAGTGTCCCGAGAGGGGATGAGTGTGACCGCAAAACTTCGGATTTCATATGGCGCCATATCGAAAACAAGACGGTTATTGTTGACTTCTGCATCGCCTATATGCTCCTCGGATGCATAAATTTCTCTCGCCGATGCAATACCGTTGCCGAGAGAGAGGCTGACATTCTGATGTTGCCTGTTGTTGCCCTCATTTACTCTGATGACAATTTCATCGGAGTTTTCCGCTTTTTTGATTGCTCTGATGATAATTCCGTTATCAGAAATATCGGCAAAACTGTATGAACTTCCGAGAATGCCTGTATGATTATCGGCAACAAAAGCCGTCATCGGTGCGCTGAATTCACGTGCGGCGGTCTGCACTCTCGTCATGTCCGTACCTTTGTGTGCACAGATTGCATAGCCGTATCTGTTGAGTCCGAGATCCATCATGCTCTGCATTGATGCGGGGCGAGAGTTGTTGAGAGGCGTGAGCATAACGGTGAGTCTGAGCGTGTTGTTATCGTATTTATCCCATCCGTATTTGCAGTCGCTGAATACTGAAACGCCGTATTCTTCGGAAGAATCGGTGATGTCAACCCATTTTTGTGCGGGTACTTCATAAACCTCGGGAGTTGCATTGCCTCGTCTGATTGCACCGAGACCGAGGTCGAAGGTTGCCTCATCATTCGAACAGGTGAAGCTGAAAATATTCTTGCAGAGCGTACGCTGACTGTTCCAGTCGAATTCACAATGAACTTCGAGCATATCCGACCCAGCCGAAAGCGAGATGTTGTTTGTAAAAACCGAATCGTCGGATTTCTGTATAACCTGAATCTTACATCTTGCGGGACCGTCTTCGATAACTTTCGATTCAACCAGCTGAGCGACTCTGTCGTGCGGTCTGATTGACTGATCGTGTTTGATTTCCCAGGCGGGATAGAACCATCCGCCCACGTAGTTATCAAAAATTCCGAGTGTAACGGGTTTTGAGAGCAATTCTTTGTTGAGTTCCTTGTCAAAAATCGATCCTATGTCTCCGTTTTCGTTAAGAGTAACAGTATATCTTTCGTTCTCCAATGAATTTGCAGAAACCCGAAGAGCCGTGTTGACATTGTAGGGTGCATCACTTTCGGTGACGTCAAAAACGGTGAATGAATGCGGGGACATATCCGCAACAAATACGATTGTTGTTTTTGATTCGGCTGATGAAACTACCTGAGAGGGGACTTCGGTACCGTCTGAATTTCGTACGGAAACGTTTCTGAATTTACCGTCAATAACGGCGGTAACGCAGCCTGTTCTCTTGCTTTCCATAGGATTGTTTACTATGACGGGAGTGCCTTTGCAGAATGAAGTATCAAGCATTGAGGCAACTGCCGAAACGCTCTTTTCATATTCGTGGGAAAGTTGATTGAGAGAAAGACCGTAGTCATTCCATGAACGCAGATATGCTCTCTGAATCGATGTGCCTGGCAGGTCATCATGGAATTGATGGTTGATGATTCGTTTCCACGAGGTGTTGAGTTCCTTCTGCGGATATTTTGCAGCTCCGAGCCATCCGGCGGTAACTGCGGCTCTTTCAGCCATATCCGCAAGTTCTTCGCCTCTTCTGTTCCAACGTTTGCTCAGAGCCCTTGCGGTGTAACCCGCAGTGCCATGGTCTGTCAGAAGAAGCTCGTTGTTCCAGGAGGGGAGCTTATCACGTTCCTCCTCCGTCATTTCAGTCATAATATGCTTGAAAACCTTGTCTGACGGAGATGAATGAACTTTTATATCGGATTTGTCGTTCTTCTTCATATTTTTGTGAAGACTTCTCACCGATATCGGGAGAGGTCCGCCGCCTCGGTCACCGATTCCGTGGAAGATTTCGGTGAAATTCATACCGAAGGGTTCGTTTTCGTTGAGTTTGTTTTTGATTACCTTGCTTTTGCGCAGATTTGTCAACACCGCAACATAGTTTTGCATTTTGATGCTTGCGATGATATATTTGCCGTCAGGTCCGTACCACTTACCTATGTCGAACGGTTGACCGTATGCACTGCCCCAGCTGAGTTTCTGTGTTGTGAATCCGTAGAGATTCGAATGCCTGGCGATTGAGGGCAGGGCATAGCCGAAACCGAAACAGTCGGGCAGGAATACGTCACGGCTTCTGATACCGAATTTTTCGTTGAAATATTCGTTGCCGAGGAGAAAGTTTCTGAAAAGTGCTTCAGGAGACGGCACGTTGACATCGCCGTTTTCCCACCCCGCACCGCAGGGATACCATCTGCCGTCCGAAACGTATTCTTTCAGCTTTTTGAACTGTTCGGGATAGTATTCTTCCATCAGTTCATAGCGGTATGCACCCTCGAAATTGAAAACGTATCCGGGGAATTTTTCAAAAAGATGGAAATTCCAGTTGAGGGTCTGCGGGATGTAATTTTTCAAGGTTCTTTCGAAATCCCAGTTCCATATCGTGTCGAGATGAGCGGTTGCTACGGTATGAACGTGTTTTTTCTTGTTCATAATTATTTTCGGCACAAAGTGCCTTTCCTTTCCCAATTTAATTCTATATTATCACATAAGATATCCGATTGCAAATCAAACTTGAATTTTATTTTCTTCTATGATATTATCATTGGTGTAAGGGAAAGATTAACCTTAAAATCTTTATGGAGTGTGCAGTATGAAGAACAAAATCAAAGAACTGTTTTGCTGGTCTTACCCCAATGCCACGAAAGATATCGGCGATTATTCCAACAAAGAGCGAAATATGTACCTTGTGGGTATGTTCGGCCAGAATGTCATCTATGCCATAATCGGCTCTGTGCTTCAGGTTTTTTATACCGACATTATTTTCATTCCCACAATCGCAGTGAGCATGATAATGGGTGTTTCAAGAGTCTGGGATGGTGTCAACGATATAATTATGGGTACCGTTGTCGATAAGACACATACCCGTTGGGGCAAGTGCAGACCTTATCTCAAATTCGTTCCCATTCCCATAGCGATTACAACGATTCTGATGTTTATGCCTATCGGAAGTCTTCCTATGGGTGTAAAGATTGCATATGTTGTGATCAGTTTCCTGCTTTGGGAAACGCTTTATACACTTGGTGACATTCCTCTCTGGGGCGTAACTTCTCTTATGACTCCCGATGAGCAGAAGAGAGCAAAGCTCATTTCTGCTGCAAGAACAATTTCGAGCATCGGCAGTATCATCGTTGTCGGCTTCTATCCGATCAAGGATGCACTCGGTGCAATCGATATCGGTTTATTTGCGAATACGGGTAAAGCGAACTCCGATCTTGCTTATTTCTCCGAACCTCAGGGCTATCTGTTTGCGGTTATTGCTATTGCGATGTTCGGCGGTATTCTGTTCCGTATGCCTTTTGCGTTCATCCGTGAAAGAATCACTCAGGCTCCCAAGGAAAAGGATACGGGTCTCATAGAAAACCTCAAGCTTATGTGGGAAAACAAACTTTTCCTCCGTGCCCTTGCTTCAAACATTCTCGGATGCACAAAGACGATTCTTATGACAGCGGGTATTTATTTCTGCAAATGGGTGCTCGGTAACGGCGGCGACGAAACCTTATGGCTGATAAAACTCGGAGGTCCGTTCCTTGTCGGCATGATTATCGCAATGAATATCAGTACCTCGGTTGCAAAAAAATTCGGCAAGAAGAAGGTCTATCTCGTAACCTCATATCTCAATGCAGTTCCTTATATACTCATCTTCTTTGTCGGATATCAGCATATACTTTTCCTTGCGGTTATGCTCTTTATCGCAGGTTTCCTCACAGGCTTCTCAACCGTCTACAACACAACGATGATTGCAGATAGTATTGACTATATGGAACATAAGAAGGGCAAGAGAAATGACGGCGTATTCTTTTCAGGCATCAACTTCACCTCGAAGCTGACTGCAGCGATAACCGCCATTGTCACAAATCTGATTTTCTCATTTGTAAACTATACGGATACAATCAATACCCTTACACAGAATATCGCAAACGCATCCGCACAGGGGCTTGATTATACTCTTGATTTTGCAACGGCATATCCCGAAATCACATCCGCAATGCTTATACTTATCACGTTTGTACCTGCAGTGGGCTGTGTTCTTCAGGCGTTGCCCATTCATAAGTATTCACTTGATGAAAAACAGCATGAGAAAATACTTGCAGAACTTGAAGAAATCCGTGCAAAAAATGGTGAATAAAGGCAACAAACGGTTATTTAAGAGGTTAGCGCTATGAGTAAGAATGTAAAAATTGAAAATATGAAATTGCTGGCGCAGTGCCGTAATAAGCTATGGAAAAATCCCAAACTTACATATCTTTTCTTTGAAATTACGGATTCATGCAATATGTCTTGTATACATTGCGGCAGCAGATCGTCACCCCATAACAAAAAATTCCTGCAATATGAGGCTGTAAAATCTGTTTTAGAAGATGTAGCCGCCAGATATGAGGCGGATAAAATTATGGTTTGTCTTACAGGCGGCGAACCGATGTTGCATCCCGATTTTTATAGGATTTGCAAATGTGCGAAGGAAATTGGTTTTCTGTGCGGAATAACGACCAACGGAACACTGATTGACGAAACGGCAGCAAAGAAAATCAAAGAAAACGGTGTCAGGTCGGTGTCAATCAGCCTGGACGGAACAAAGGATACCCACGAATGGTTCAGAGATACTTCGGGTTCGTATAAAAAAACAGTTGACGGAATACGCAATTTGGTGAAGGTCGCCTCAACCGATATTGCAGTTCAGGTAACTACGGTTGTCCACAAGGAAAATATAAAACAACTTGATGAAATATATGACGTTGTACTGAACGCAAAAGCGGATTCGTGGCGACTTGTGAATATGGATCCTATCGGAAGAGCAAGAGATAACGCAAAGCTTCTTCTTGCTAAAGAGGATTACAGTTATCTTTTCAATTATATCCGTGAAAAAAGGTTTTCTCACGATGTTCCCATTCACGTTACATACGGATGTTCTCACTATCTCGGAGTGGATCTTGAAGGCTTTTTGAGAGACCATTATTTCTTCTGCGGATCGGGAATTTGTGTTGGTAGCGTTCTTTGTAACGGAGATATATTCGGATGTCTGGATATCGAGAGACGTCCTGAGCTGGTTCAGGGTAACATTTTCACTGACAGTTTTGTTGACGTCTGGGAAAACAGATTTGATGATTATCGCAGAGACCGATGTGAGGACAGTGAAGAGTGTAAACTTTGCAGCGACAGGGAGTTTTGCGTGGGAGATTCCATGCATACGTGGAATTTTGATAAGCGTATCCCTGAAATATGTTATAAAAAAATATTAGAATAAAAGGAGAAAATTTTATGGATTATTATGTATGCAGAACCTGCGGGGCTGGGTTGCACGAAAACGATAAGTATTGCGCTGAATGCGGACGACCTGCGTGTGCCGTGAAATATGACCCGACTAACGATGTGGAACATGCATGTATTTACGGACCGCAGCCGTTGAAACGTGTTTACAAGTGCAAGAAGTGTGGTAAGGGATATACAATTTTTGAAATGGTAGAAACAACAAAATACTGTACTGCTTGTGGTGGTGAGTTGATTAAGATATTTGAAGGTGACTGATGATAACTCTTCGAAAAAAGTTTTGAATGTTACGTTTGTTTCTGTGATAAATGAAAAAGAGCTAACTGACTATAAAAATCAGTTAGCTCTTAACTTTTAGATAATTCAGATGTTGCCAAAACGTTGCCACAGAGCATTTTGAAGACCTCAAAACTGAGGCATATCAACGCTTGTGCCGTCTGGTTGTATTATTCCCACTCGCCTAATCTGGCACTTTTTTGATATTTGTAAACCCGAAAACCCTTGATAAATAAGTCGAACATTTGTTCGAACTCTTGAAATTACGCCAACTTTCTGAAAAAAATAGTATCACTTTGTAGCAACTTTCAATTTTTATCTGTGGTATCAGATTTCTGTGGATTTGAGATAATATTAGCACACTTTCACTGCAATGTCAACACTTTAAAGCGATAAATCGCGGTTTTGGGCAAAAAACTTTTTATCTATTAAAAATAGTTTTATTGCATTTTTCTTTCATTAAGTATTTTCGTTCATTGGTTGAAAAATACATATGACATATAGTATAATATGGTTAAATCGAAATCGACATTATTTTCAGTAATTCAATGTATTATCGGAGGCTGATATATATGGATAAAATTATAACCAACGGTATGAGCTTTACGGATTCTGACGGAAGAACCCGTTATTTCAGCGGAATAAATACTGATGATAAGCTTATCGGTCAGAAAAGCTTCCGATATAACCTTGATGAAGAATTCTTCAAAAAATATGTATCAAAGGGTTTTAATTTAATCCGCCTTGCAGTTACATGGGAAAACATTGAACCGGAAATCGAAAAGTATAATGAAAGCTATCTGAAATCAATTGATGATATCTTTTTACTTGCTGAAAAGTACGGCGTTTATATCCTTATTGATATGCATCAGGATTTATATTCAGGTTACGGCGGAGGCACACCCGGCGACGGAGCACCTCTTTGGGCATCGCTTACCGGCGGTGTTTCACCCAAACCTCCGAAATACGTCTGGATTGAAGGCTATGTTTTCGGCAAATGGGTACATAACTGCTTTGACCATTTCTGGAATAACGATCCCGTTAACGGCAGGGGATTACAGGACAGATATGCCGATATGTGGCAGATGCTTGCAAAGCGTTACGGTGACAGTCCTGCACTTTTCGGCTTTGATCTTATGAATGAACCGTTTCCCGGTTCGGATGCAAAACCGATGATAAAGCGTCTTGTAAGAAGTGCACTTAAAGAAGTTGTTTTCGGTAAAAAAATAAAACTCGGAACAATTTTCTCAGCACTTCTTAAAAAAGATATGCCGAAGCTTCTTGATTCAATCGGCGGTAATGTTGTGCGTGATATAATGGAGAAAATAGATTCTCTTGCCGAAAAGTTTGACCTTGAGAAGTATTCTCCTTTTCTTAATAAAATTACAGCAGCTATCCGTGAGATAACACCCAACGGAATTATTATGATTGAGCAGAGTTTTCTTTGCAACGGCGGTGTCAGTCAGTTTGTGCCTCCCATTACGGTGAACGGCATTAGAGAACCTCTCCAGTGCTTCGGCCCTCATTCCTATGATATGACCGTTGATACTCCGCTTTATAAATACGCCAATGCTGACAGAGTTAAAGCTTTCTTCGGTGAAATGCGTAATACACAGAAAAGACTGAATGTTCCTGTTGTTGTCGGCGAATGGGGCGGCTGCAGCGATAATAATGACACTTCATGGTTCGGTCATGCAAACGAGCTTCTTGATTATTTTGATGAAAACCAATGGAGTCAGACTTATTGGGCTTATCACGGCGATGACCTTGATTCAAACCTCATGCAGATGCTTTGCAGAACTTATCCCGTTGCAGTTTCAGGCGAAGTTGACGGATATCATACAGACCGTACAAACGGCTGCTTTACATTGGATTTTCATTCCGATTCTGCAGGTGAAAGCCTTATTTATGTTCACAAGGCTGCGGAAATAAACTGTGACGGTGAAATCAGAACGGTTGAAGAATATTCCGACGGAGCTAAACTTGTTGGAATCAGAACTTCAGCGGGTACACACAGAGCTGAGATCAGATTTAATGAGGTGTAAAAATGAGCAACTCATATTTTGCGGCTAATGCACGGGAAAAGCTGAGTCAGGCAGCTGTCTATTGGAATAAACCCATGCCCGGCAGATATGTTTCTTTCAAAGAGATTATGAACTTTGCCCTGGGTAAATACGGCTGGATATGGGCAACTCTCATGGTTTCGCAGATAACGCTCGGTGTTACAAACATCGTTCTTGTTCAGTGCCCTTATATCGGAATTGAACCCATGCACATCCAGACGATGAATAACATCGTTATCTTTATTGATTTTTTCTTTACGATATCACGAAGCAGAATTATTGATAATCCGAAAGAACCCAATAAACGCTTCAAGCGTTTTATGAAGTATCACGGTTTCCCTGCAATCGCACTCTCGTTTGTGATTGTGTGGTTTCCTTACGGTTCTTTACCCGACGGCGGTGTTATGCTGAACGGTCATATAACTACGGGTTACTTCCTCAAAATGGCAATAGTTCTTTTGTGCATTCTCGGCATAAAATGGTTTCTTCCTCTCTATAACCTTGCGTATGACAATATGATTATGGTTATCTCTCCGAATTCTCAGGAGAGAATGGACGTTCAAGTTATTGCACAGTTTGTTTTCAGTATGTCGTGGACTATTTCAAGACCCATTCTTACATATATGGCAAGCACGATGTTCGGTGAAACCAAGGACACCAATATTGATTATTGGCGATACGCTTTCATTCCGTTTATCGTTATCGGTGCGGCGATGTATTATTTCATGTATTTCGGTGTTGAAGAAAGGGTTGTGCTTGCAAAAACTCATAATACTCGTGTCGGCTTCGCAGAATCAATAAGAGCACTTTCCAAAAACAGAAGCTTCTGGGTTATTTGCATTGCGCAGTGGGCGCAGTTCCTTGAGGATAACTCCCGTGACCTTATTGACTGGACATGGCGTTATCAGAACTTCGGTTATCCCGATACTCCGCAAGGTAATCAGAAGTCGGCAGGCGTTAAGATTCTGATAGATACTCTTTTCGGTCTTTCCGCTTCCGTTCCTATGGTTACTTCTCCGTTCCTTACAAGGTTTATGAGTAAAAAGAACCTTAACATCGTTTCAAACGTACTTAATATTTTCCTTCTCGGAGTGGTTTATAAAACCTATCACAGCGTACCTGCGCTTGTTACTTTCAGAACTCTTAATCAGATGTTCAATGAGCTTCAGGGAACAATCAAGTCGGCTATTGATGCGGACGTAAGAGATATGCAGCAATATATTTCGGGTGAGCGTGTTGACGGAATGTTCGGCATTGTCAGCTATATGGGCGCTTTTATCAGCATGGGTACGGGTTATGTTACTCCGTGGCTTCAGAGACGTGCAGGCGTTTATGAAGGGAACGGTGCTGTTGACCCTGTCAGCGGAAAGCACGCACCGTGGTGGATTCTTAAAAATAAAGAAAGCTATGACCGTATGGCAAAAACGATGATTCTTTCATCTGTTGTCGGCGCAACGATGAATGTTATTCCGCTGTTCTTCTATGACCTTACCGAAAAGAAACAGCGTGCGGTTGTAAGATGCCTTAAAATTCGTGCGGCATTTGAGGACTACGGAAACGGAGTTTATGACCCCAAAAACATCGTTGAAGCGGTTGAAATTATAAAAGATGCCGAAGCAAAGAAGCTTGAAGGCGATGTAAAAACAAAGAAAAAGAAATCAATTCTTGAATTTCTCAAAGGCGATGACGGTTATGACGTTGATTTTGTTGTTAATGAACTTCATAAATTCGAGCAACCGGAAATAATCCGTCAGGTTAAAAGAGCCGAAATCATTGCTTCGGACGGTTACGAATCAATTTTCAATTTTGACGAAGCTCAACTGAAAAAAGCAAGAAAACTTCCGAAAAACACCAAGGCAGAAAAAATCGTCAGAAAAGAAGAAATTACTTTTGGCAAAGACATGCTGAAAGCTCACCGTGAGATGATTAAATTCTATCCTGACGGCAAAATAACCGAGCCTGACTACCAAGAGCTTGACAGACTCTATTCCGCAAGTGCATCAAGCAAGGATGAAGCGAAAGAAATACGCAAAAAAATCAAACAGCTTGAAGCCGAAAAATCAATGTTTTTCCATTCAACTTATCCTTATTCAAATGCTATGAAGCTTCTTAAAGAAAGAGATAATTATACTCATCTTGATGATATCTTCGGTCTGTACGAAAAAGCCAAAACAGACGTTGAAAGACTTGAAGAGGAAGCAAAAATCAAAGCTGAAGAAGATGCAATGTTAAAAAAGAGGGATAAGGAAAAACGCTTAGCCGAAAAAGAAATGAAAAAGCGTAAATAGTCTTTAGTTGTATTTCCAACAAAAAAGAGCTAACTGACATCAAAATCAGTTAGCTCTTAACTTTTGCTATGGTAAAAATATGTGTGGTAAAGCTTCAACTTACTCCCACTCGCCTAATCTAGCGAAAATTTTATATTCAGAAAGCCGAAAACCCTTGATAAATAAGTCGAACGTTTGTTCGAACATTTAAAATCGCCCTGATTTTTCAAAATGTTTAGTCTCATTTAGTATCAGAGTTCGCTTTTTATCTGTGGTATCAGATTCCTGTGGATTTGAGATAATATTATCACACTTTCGCCACAACGTCAACACTTTAAAGCGATAAATTATTGTTTTGCTCAAGTATATTCTTATTCTTTGAATTTTATGGTTTGATAAGTGTTTACTTTTTCGGAGATTGTACACCTGAACCGACATTGGGAGGCTGCGTTGTTACAGAAGTAGTGGGTTGATGCCCTGCATTAGGGTTTGGATTTGTTGGCTGATGACCTCTTTGTCCATTACCTGATGTTGGTTGATAACCGTAATTGTTTTTTTTATCACTCATATTTTTTTAATTCCCTTTCAAAAATTCAATAGTTTTAATCTGCTCTTTTGGTATATAAATACCTTCAATACTTTTGTTTTCAATCCAATTATTATTATCATCTATACTATATATCCGTTCAATAAATATATCTCTTTCATCCGAATCAGATGATGCAAATGATTTGGTAGAAAACCATCCATATATCATTTTATCATCAACTAAGGTTACAATAACCCAGGATGATTCACTTTTTGAGAAGCAATAGTCCCAAGAGTTGGGTATTGAATGGGAAATGTGCAGATTAAAATGTGAAAAGATACTTCTGACGATTTGTTTCTGCTGAATAAGACCCATTATCACAGCAACAATTGAAGCAGCTAAAATTGTTGTGACTACGAGTAATGCCCAATATGTATTAGGATATTTTGATTCTATTGTGAACAACAACTTATACATCCAACTCCACAGCGCACAGTGTAATATACTGTATAAAAGGCACTTCAATAATAATACGCCTTCCGATATTTTGGGTGTTGGATTAAAAGCTGAAACTATTTCATTGATTATAAAACCAGGGAGAACAAATATTGCTGTATAAAACAATACGTCAAATGACTCGATGAGCATTTGTTACACCTCCCAGATGGTTTCGTCACCGCAGATGTTACGGATTTTTATGCGGAGAGGTGTTTTGTCACAGCGAACAGAGCCGTCCCAGAAGTTTTTAGTCTTTTCACCGTTGACGATAACAAAACTGTTTTTGTCGATTTTGATTTCGCTGTCAGAATGCCATTCGCCTTCGGCTGCGGTGCAGTCAATGCTGATAAACTCAATCAGTTCAAGACCTTCTTCGCTGATTTCAATAGGCTTATAAGGCTTCTTTTCGGAAGAATTGAGGAAGGCTTTTTCGTTGAATTTGTCAATCTTTGAAATCACACGGTCGCTGATGAATTTATCAATAACAACAGAATAGCCACCGAATAAATCTTCATTAACCTCGTCAATATGGAATTCTACATAGTCGCCGATAACAACATTATCAAGAACTGTTTTTAAATCACGAAGTTCGATTTCAACAGTTGTGCTGTCGTCATCTTTAATGAACTGCATAATTTCAGCTTCATCTGTGATGTCTATGTAATAAACAATAACCTTTTTGATGCTGCTGTCAAGTTCAGGAATCGCCTGATGGATGATGCGATTGATCGTTACTTTATTAAGCAGTTTAACTGAGCTGTCAGCAAGATTGGGTACATAAACAGGAATTAAACCAATCTTACTGTCAGTAAGTGCACCTTCCCAGAACGAATCAAGAGAATCCTCATTTTTGAGTCCTGGAATCAACGACTTAATTTTATCCATTGTCTGAACAGGGTTGCGGTAAAGTTGAATACCGTCTTTGATTTCAAGTATGTCAAATTCTGCACCGTCAGCCTTTAAGCGGTCACGGGTGGTTTGTATTGAATTTAACCCTATATCACAATGGATAAATCGTCGATTGAGTTTGTTTGCAACTGCCGAAGTTACACCGCTTCCGCCAAAAAAGTCAACAATAGTCATATTTTCTTTTGAGGAGGCTTCTATGACACGTTCAAGAAGTGCTTCTGGCTTTTGAGTAGAATAATCTACCAGTTCATTACCTGTTTTTGAAGGTAGGATATCATCCCATATACTTTGAACTCTACGTCCTTGTGCCACATATTCATCCTCATATTCTTTTAGATATGGGGTTCCAGTTGAACTATAATATATTTTATTTTCTTTTTCCAGCAAATCTATGTTTTCTTGAGAATAGCTCCAATGTCTGCCGGCAGGAGGCATAAGGGATACACCCCTAAAATTTCTTGCTGGACCAGTTCCAGGTGCAGTTATAGGACCGGGATAAAACTTGCGTCCAGTTTCTTCTTCGATGTATTTAAAGCGAGTTGATTTATGCTCTTCAGTTAATTCTATAAACATTTCTCGGAACATATATTCCGAACCTTTTGCGTACCAAAAAATGGTGTCATGTACTATACCGTATTTTCCAGCATCATTATGTGCACCCGTTCTTTTCCAAATAATTTCGTTTATAAAATTAGATTCGCCAAATATTTCATCCAACAGTATTTTTACATAGTGACCAATATGGTAATCTAAATGAACATAAATAGAGGCTGTTTCGCTCATAACTGACTTTATAGCCATTAAGTTTTCATACATCCAATTGAGATATTTCTCCTTATCCCAAACATCACCATACATCTTTTCCTCGAATTTTCGAAAATCGTCGTCGTTTTTACATATGTCTTGTTCTGCTATGGCAATAGCCTCAGCAACTTTTGGGTTTCTACGAACATAAACCTGCTTTGCATAATCGGCACCGCTTGCAAAAGGCGGGTCAATATAAACAAGGTCAACCTGTACGCCTTGCTCTTTGAGATATGCGCAAGCAGAAACACATTCTCCACGAATAACCATATTACCGTCAGCGTTTTCGCCGACAGTTTCAAGTTTTTCCATTTCATATAAAGGCATACCACGCTGAAGCACCATTGATGTTTCATCAGCACCTTTGTATTTAAGTATTCTGTTAAAATTACCGAGAACAGCCTGTCCCTCAACAGGCTCCGGAATAAACGGTACATATTTAATCGGCATTATATTTTACCTCCAGTAAAGTGAAATCTTTAATCAATATCACTATCAGAATTACCAGTAACTTCTTTAGGTTCATCGGGATTTAATACTTTTTCATCAAAAAAGAAACGGGTATACTTTGAATAATCAAAATCATTGTCCAACACATTTTTTGCATATCTCATTATTTTATTGTTTGCAGAACGTGCTAATCCTCTATCCCAAATTTGTCTGTTGTTATTTGTGTTTAAAATTATTTGCTCAAATTGTTTTGCTGACATTCTACCCAAAAAAGGCTCTATAGCAAGTTCAAATCTGGAATCCGCTGAATCATAACTACGACTTTCACCGTAATACCAAATAAAAAAATCGATTAAAGTAGAAGATTCGCCTATGCTTGTATAATACGAAGTCATTCTTTTAATTGAATTTACATCCAAACTTAAAAAGGCTGTCGATTTCAAATAAGCCAAATGTTCCTTGGCGGTTTTGTATTTAAACCATGCCAAAGCTTTTGCTTTTGTGTCTGTAATAAGATATTTATCTATTTGAAGACGGGTATCATCATCTAAATCCCTATATATGGCAGGATAATCTGATAATAGAATTGTCAAATTTAACAAACACCTATCATTTGTCGCTACGGAAAACAACCGTTGATTATTTTTTATATAATCAAGTGTTTCGTGTTCAATTCCAGATATTAATATTCTTAAAGCTTTACGGTTAATAAGCATATTTGTATTACAATCCTCATCGTCAGGCAAGCAAAAGCAAAACTTCCAAAAGGCTTTTACAACCGTTAGCTTCATCGAAAGAGTCATTTTAGAAAAATATTTATTGTTTAGATATAGTTTTAATTTTTCAAACTCTGTTTCATATAAATGTCTTTTGTCTTTTAGGTCTTCTGTAAGTGTATTAACAACGTTTTTGATAAAAATAGGTGGTTTAACCAAAATACTGTTAAGAATATTCTTTATATGAGCAACGGTTGTTTCCTTTGTGGGTGTTATGAGCTCATAACTATCATTGAGAGCAGGATGAGCAGAAAAATTTCTGTGATCATATAAATGATTCAAATTTGTGTATGCTTCAAGGTCTAATAAATCAGTTTTTTTGTAAACATTGTCAACGAATTCTTTTTCCCAACGAGATTTTGATTTGTTGTCATTCTCGTTTCTGCACTTTTCAACTTCAGCAAGAATTTGACCTGCAATAGTATCGTTAAACATATCTTTTAACTCTTGAAGTTTAAAAAGCATATCACAGATTGCAACTGTATAAAGCATAACAATTGCTGACCTGTAGTTACCATTAGAATATGAACTTATTACTTCTTGAAAATATTCTTTTGTCTTTGAAAAATATATATCTTCACTTTCAGGAAAATAAATTGACATTTTTAATTTCCTCCATTTTTCAAAATAGCGTTAACTGCACCTTCTGTTGCAGCTGTTATAAATGCAGTTGAGATGGCTTTTATTGTATCAAGAATTAGAGGAAGCCCTTTTTGCTTTATTGTATCTTTTGTTTTTTTCCGGACAGTATTGTCCCTGACCTTGTCCAGATATTCGTTACCTTCCCATGTGAGAGACCCAACGCCAAAAGACCATATTTCATCATCCGCATATTGTGCTTATAATTAGAAATCAAGCCAGCCTCATAAAGAATCTTGCAATGATAAGCAACCGTAGCCACATCATATCCTTCAATATCAAGATCATATATAGCCGTTGAAACATATTGCTTTTCAATTTCAAGTAATATTTTTCGTGCTAAATCCATATCTCGTTTCATCTATCATTTTCCTCTCATTTAAGAAGAATTAAAGTTCTTATAAAAATCCCTGTTTGATATAATAAGAATTCTAAATACTTTTTATCCATCTTATCGTTATGTTTTGCAACCTCATTGTTTAACAAATAATAATGATTTAATAAAGCGCAAAGAATTGTAATAAGGTGTGGTTCCACATTCTGTGATTTTAAATGATTTTCCACTTCTTTTTTATTTTTATTTAAATCGTTATTGTTACCAAGGTACCCTCTCAAAAAATCCTCAAGAGCCTTTCGAAGATTGTCGGCAACATCACGGATATAAATTCCGTCAGCATACTGCTTTAATGCAATACAATATGTTTTGTGCGCCTGTGGATAATCTTTTAGCCAATCAAGAGGTTCAGACACAAGAGCATCATCAAGTTCTTTGGCACCTTTAGGGAAGATAAAGTAATTGCCACTTTCTTCAAGAATATCATATTTAATATGCGCATCACACATTAAATTGCATATCAAATTTTTTAACTCTTCTTTTTTTAGGTTTTTATAGCTTGCATCATCTTGACAATTAATAAAGGCAATATAATAAGCAATAAAATCGCTCAATTTTTCCGAATGTCTAAATACAGTATTAATGACAAAATCGTAACATTCGAATTCATAAAAATCACTTTTCATGCTTGTTCCGGTCATTAAACAAAACTTATAGTATTCTTTCGGCGTTATTTGACTGCTCAAATCTTTTCTGTCTTTTAAAACAGTAGTTATGTTGGTTAAAAAGAATTTGAATTTAGTTTCATCGTCAAATCCAATGCCAAGTTTTTCTCTGTAATCCAACCAATCCATACTTATTTCTCCTCAAAAAATTCGCTGATTTTTTTGTATGTCAACTGTTTTCTATCTATGTTAGGAAGGGTATCTTCCAGATAGAGATAATCAAAACGCTCATATCCGAAAGCAACGTTGTTTTGCTTTGAAAATTCAGTTTCCATAAATGTACGCTTATCAATGAAAGCAGGGTCGTTTTTATAAATTTCACCCTTTGTTTCAACGATAATGATTTTATGAATCTTGTCTCCTTTGCGCTTGATAATAAGGAAGTCAGGTGTATAGACACCAACGTAGCTCCATCTGCCGCCTTTTTGTTTATAACATTTAATCTTGAATTCGGTCATGGCTCTTTCGCCGTTATAATAAACTTCAAGACCCATTTTCTCAAGAATATCAAAAGAAAGAACTTCTTTCAGGAATTTCTGTTCAAAGCTACTGTCGGTATGATAAGGCAGATAGTGGAATGAACGGTCTTTGTTTTTATGTGATGTCTGCTTTGCACGGAGTTTTGCTACTGTTTCTGAATCGCCCGATTCTTCAAGCAGCTGAATTGCTATTTCGGTTTTCGGATCAGCTTTCAACTCACCCTTATCGTCAAGAATGATTCTTTCAACCATATCGCTGTCAGGATAATAATCCTGCGGCTTGTCCGTAAATATTGTCGGCTTGAAGTTTGTTATGTTCAGAAGATTGGCTTCTTCGGGAATGCATTCCTCGCTTGTTTCAAAATCTTCGGTGTCACAGAATGCTTTGCGGATGTTTGATTCAACCATATTACGGTTGTATTTTGAACTGTAATAACGGGAGCCGTTTTTCTCGTAAGTGATTTTCTCAAAAACAGCTTTAAGCTCCGTTTCGTATTCCATAAGCTCGTCCATTGAAATTGAACCAAAACCGCCCTTAACAATGCCGTAAAGCCACGAATTGAATGTTGCTGGTTTAGTGCCACGCTCAGTATCATCAACAGTTGTAACTGTATTACTTTCATCCATAGAAATGTCTGTTGTTCTGATTATGGTACCACCAAGATATGCGTTATCGGTTGACAAAGGAATGTTGGATTTAGGGGTAGCTTTGCCAACAACAAGGGTTTCATATTTGATTTTAAGCTGATAAAAATCAACCTTGGGAAGTCTGAGATAATCAACACGGCTGTAACGGTTCAATGTTGTAGTTTTTGATTCTCCACTTTCAAACTCTTTAAGTGAGATGTGATGTTGCTGATTAAGCTGTTCCTCAAGTTTTTTTGCGTTAAAGTCGTTAAGATAAATCAGTGCAGTTTCAGGCATACTTTTAACAACCTGACGCAAGCAACGGCAGGTTGTTTGCAAAACCATATTTTTACGGCAGTCACCCTCTTGTGAGAGTATAATACCTGTAAGACTGCGACAATCCCATCCTTCTTTTCCTATCTGAACAAGAAGGACAATTCTGATTTTTGAAATAGATTTATCGAGAATTTCAAACTGCATCTGACTGTCAGCAGGCATGGGATACTGCTTATTGCCTCTGTGGAATTTCAAAATTGTATCTCTACTGAGACCATATTCTTCTACAATTCTTGATACAACAGGCCAAACAATTTCTTCAAGCTTTTCGATTTTTCCGCAATAAATGCCGAGCTTTGCTGTAAGTCCGCCTTCGTAAACGGTATCTTTGTATGTATCAAGAAACTCTCTTACACCGTTTTCGATGATTTCAACAGCATTTGCGTTTTCTGCAATTTTAATTACAGGTTTCTTTAGAAAATTGCCCACACCATCAATAAGCGGATAATAGTAAACAATGTTAGTGATTTCTGCAGTTGCAAGAGTAAGTTTTTCGACGACATCAATCTTTTCTGCTTTTTCAAGATAAGGTGTTCCGGAGAAGCCGATAACCGAATTGACCGTTCCGTTTTCTGTCCATTTGTTAACAACGGCACGGAGTTTGATTTCGTCACTTACAGCATGATGTACTTCGTCAATGAAAACTGAAAGAGAAGGCAGTTTCCCTATAAGGTTGCGAAGTTCATTAGCTTGTTTGTCCTCATTGTCTTCTTCACTTTTTTCAAACCAACTTACTATTTGCCCTTCTTTTTCTTGAATTCTATCAAGAATAACTTTTTCTGCGTTTGTTACGGCAACTAAGCCGAACAACTTAGAAAGAGGCTGATGACTTGCAATTTTCTGAACATTGGGATTCTTTGTTTTGGTGGATTTATTTGCCGTTTTGCTCTGATCAAGAACCTCAAACGAAATCATTCTCTTGATTTCTGTTGCGGCAGGCTCAGGAAGAATCCAAGCAGGATTAAAATTCTGAATTGTTTTGAGGCTGGGAACAACAGAAGATTTAAGTCCTGAAGGTGCAAAAATGATGAAATTATGAGCAAATGCAGGATTGGTGGGCTCGTTGATAGCAAAATATAAATCGAGATAAATGAACGCTGCCATAAGATAAGTCTTGCCGGCACCCATAGGCAAACTAAAAAGATAATCCGAATAAGAAACGCCATAAAAAGCATCCTTAAAAAACTTATCATAATCAATGCTTTCAGGGTTGCTCTTAATAGCCTTTTCAAGCTTTACAGAAACCTGTTCGCCGTTATCATTTTTCAAGCAAGCGTACTCAAACAACGCACAAGCGGCTGGATTATCGAGAAGAAATGACCTTGCAGATTGCGATATTTCAATATCATCAAGATTGATAGTGTTAAACGCACCGCTTCTGAAAAGTTGTTCAAGTGGTTTGCAGTCACAAGCTATTTTCAGAAACAGATATGTCTTGATAGCATCAACCTGTGCATCTCTCATTTGACCTGTTTTTTCTATATAGTCAATCAAGGCTGTAACTGTACACTCGGTAGAATTAAGCCATTGATTTCTTTTGTTTTCAATCATTTTATAGAACATAGTGTTCCTCCGAAATTACAGTTCTTCTGTCTTAAACGTTGTGTATCCTTCGTAATAGTAGCTATGGTCGATGCCTTTCATATAAACCTCACGGTCATTGACCTTATCCGTTAAAGCGTTTTTGAGGATGTGCTTGATTTCGATATCCTTAATCGGACTGCGTTCCATAGCAAGAAGGTAATCTTCTTTATCAACCTGACTCCAATCTACAACCATACCGATCTCTTTTTTGAGAATGCAGTCAAGCCAGATACGTGTGCTTCTGCCGTTACCCTCACGGAAAGGGTGGGCGATATTCATTTCAACATACTTTTCAATGATTTCATCAAAGGTTGACTGCGGCATTTTATCAATGTTATCGAGAGCCGCTTCAAGATACATTACGGGTGCAAAACGGAAGTTGCCTTTTGCAATATTGACTTTACGCACTTCGCCGGCAAATGTATAAATATCATCAAAGAGATATTTGTGAATCGCTTTGAGAGATGCGAATTTACCTGCTTCAAGTTTATCGAGAGTACCGTTTTCAAAAAGCTCGATAGCCTTTTTCTTGCTTATTCTTTCTTCAGCTTCGGCAAGTTCGGGAGAGCTTGTAATTCCTAATTTATTTTCAAGAGCCATTATCCGCACCTCACTTTCATTCTTCGGGTATAAATTCCATAATATCGTCAACACCGCAACCCAGGGCAGCACAAATCTTGCCGAGGGTTTCGACAGTAACATTTTCGCCTTTGCTCATTTTGGTTACGGTATAATTGCTTATATCCGCAATAACAGCGAGGTCTTTTTTCTTCATATCACGGTCAATCAGGAGTTTCCATAATTTTTTATAACTTACAGCCATAATTACACCTCTGAATTGAATATAATTTTACTAATATATTATACCAATTCTAAATAGCTTTTGCAACAAAAAATAAAGCGAAAACTAAATTAATATTTAAAATCTCTAAAATATTAGAAGCGATAATAACAAGAGCAAATCAAATGCTCTATTATATATATGACGGAATTTACGATTTGTTACGCAAAAAGTTTTGTGTTTTTCCAATATTCTACTTTTTACACAATACACAACAATTTCAATTGTGCAATATTACGACAAAAATAGCAGAGAGATTTACACCTCTCTGCCATTTTTTGCTTGTTAGTTTTCCGAAACTGTTTCACCGGGCCAATCGATGATTCCGCCGAATTCAACAATATTTGTGTAACCAAGCTTGACCAATTTTTCGGATGCTTGTTTGCTACGATTACCGCTTCTACAATAAACGAGAATTAATTGTTTTTTATTCGGAAGCTCCTGGATTTCTTCGGTTCCGATTATTTCGTTGGGAATATTGATAGCGCCGGGAATATGCTTTTCAGCAAACTCATCAGGTCTTCTAACATCCAAGATTATATAATCCTTTTCTTTTTCCATCATAACAATGGCTTCGTTCATAGTAATCTGTTTGTAGGTATTGTTCGGAGAGGCGGGAGCGCCGCAACCGGTTAAAGATAGCAATGATAAAAGTATTGTCATTAATTTTTTTATTTTCATATATGGTACCTCTTTTAGCTTTAGTCGATTACATCTTCAAGATATTTTTATGATATCTTTAAATCCTTTGTTTGTCAACCATCAACAAAGGTGTCATAAGCAAACCTTGCGCCGAGGCGAAAGCCTGAAATGAAACTGTCTGTGATGCTGACTGCAAGAAACTCATTATGTGCATTTACATATTTTAGAAACAAGTCTTTTTCTTCGCCTTTTAACGTTGAATCAAGAGCTTTTTCATTTTCAACAAGAGCATTAAGCTTCGATTTTAATTTTGCGGCAAGTTCGGGACTGAATTCCTGCGGTTCAATGTTACCGTAATAGAATTCTTTGATGAATCCTGACATTTTGAAAACCTCCGTAAAGATTATTTCTGCAGTATGTTTTAATCGTAAATCAGCTCAACGTGGATGATTTCTTCGGCACGGTTGCGGATGTTATTCATTCGGGCAACCCAGAGCATCTGGTCTTTGATTTTCAGCCTTTCGTTTACACCTTCGGCTTTTGCCATTTGCTCAATGAGTCGGTCAAGTCTTTCTGTTGCCTGCTCGTTTACATCGGCAAGGTGACTGTTCAGTTTGCAACGGAGAACGAGTCTGTTGTAAAGTGCCGGGCGATGCTCCTTGAGATAGGCGAGACGTTTTCTGCCCCACATTCCGATGGGACGTTTATCGGGTTCGGGAAGGGTTATGTTCGGAATGTAATAATCACCGACGAGTGTGTAAGCGAGACCTGTTTTTTCATCAATAATAAATTTTTTCATTATAAATTACCTCCTGTGTATTCCATTCTGTTTTGCATTTTCGCTTGATTTTGCTCTCCGTTCATCGGAGTAGGGGGCAGTCAGTCTGAAACCGAATCTGCCTTTTTCAATTTCAAATCTTAATCCGCCTTGTTCATCGTCATCGAACTGTCGGCAATACTCGGGATATTTCTCCGCATATTCCGTAAGACGGTTTTTGAGGTTGGTGTTGTGAGTGTAAATTTCTACGAGCGGACTTTCTTCATTGAAGTAGATTTCCGTGTGTTTCTGACGTTTCTTCAAACCTGTTTTCATAAATGCCTTCTTTCTGTGAAAATAGTATGGTTTTTGTAATTTTTCTTCGGCTCTACAGCCGTAAAAGTGAGGTCGTTATCCGATAGAAACAGTCCAAATGATGCAGGGTTCATTTGAACTGCTGCTATTCGTATTTTTGCGTTTTTTACAGCTCTTGAAAATTCTTCAAAATTATGTAACCTTTTTCTGCTTTGAATTGTTATAATAGTGAAAGGACCTTTCATGCGGTGGTGATTTAATGGACAGTAACGAGTTTGAGCGAGTATTCAAAAGAAATAACAAACGGTTGTTTCTGATTGCACTTTCGTTCACGGCAAATCAATATGATGCAGAGGATATTCTTCAAAACTCTTTTATGAAACTGCTGAAAACAAAGACTGAGTTTGAAAATGACGAACATATTGATAAATGGCTTACTTCGGTTACGGTGAATGAAAGTAAAAATCTTCTTAAAAGTGCGTTCAGAAAAAAGAGTGCAGATTTTGAGGATTACGTTGCAACCTATTCTTTTGAAAGTGAAAAAAGTGAGGATTTGTTCAACGCCGTTATGTCCCTGCCTAAAAAACTGCGGACGGTAATCCATCTGTTTTATTACGAGGATATGCCAATCAAAGAGATTGCCGATATGCTCAATATCAAACAATCTGCGGTTAAAACAAGACTGTGCCGGGCAAGGGAACAGTTGAAAATTCAGCTTGGAGATGATTGGAATGACGAATAAGGAAAAATATATCAATTCTTTTTCAGGTGTTGAGCCGTCTGACGAAATCAAAGAAAGGATTTTGAATATGGCATCAACAAAGAAAAGATATTCTTTAAAGGCACTCGCTGTAGTGCTTGCTACTCTTATGCTAATTGCAACGGCGATGTTAACTGCAAATGCCGCAACAGACGGAGCGATAAGCGAAAAAATCAGCGAAGTAAGCAAAGAGATAACCGAGAAAATCAGCGTTATGTTTAACGGCGAGGAAATCGAAGTAACCGTCAAACAGAAAGTTGTAACCGATGAAAACGGAGACTCAAATATCTTTGAAATTATCCTTCCCGAAAATCCCCCCGAAAACGCACAGGGCGATGATGAGGTTGTTTTTGAACTTAATGAGGTGATGGAAGAATTCGGGAAGTTAGTTTTAGAAAAGAGATAAGTTTTGAGACTGAACAGCAAACGGAAACTGAGTTTGCTGTTCAGTTTTTATATTTCGTGTAAGTTGTTTCTGCTTTTGTGTTCGGGTTGCGAAGTGTTCTTTTCAGAATGTATTATCTGCTGAATAATTGCTTTGATTTTCTCTGGCGCTCTTTTGACAGCTTCAAGAAATTCTTTTGTCTGCTCATACAGAGCTTCGTATCGTTTCTTCCAGATGCCGATATCCTTTTTTGCGGAACTGAGTTTGTTCTTTAAATCCGTGATTTGCGTTTCCTGAATCAGACTCATTTTTGCTCGCTCTTTGAGATATGTACATTCATCTTGCGTCATTTCAACTTTGCCGAAAAAATTTGTTTTTCCGATTTCTTCGATTTCATCGAATCCCTTTTTGACGGTTTTACGAACCTTGGTTTTATCTACCAGAGATTGATATTCTGATTCGCTTTTTTCAAATTTTTCTTCAAAAGCTTTAAGCTTTTCTGCTTCTTTCATAACCTTGAACTGCGTGACTGTGAGATGTTCTTCGGAGCTTCCTCGCTCGCCACGTTCGACATCATCGTATCCTGCATTTCGCATAAAATTAAAGAAATCATCTTGCAGAACGCTGTAAGATTTTTTCAGAACGGGTTTACCGTTTTTCTGTAAAATGGGATTGCCGTTTTCATCGAGAGCAGGTTTTGAAATCCACTTTTTACTGCTGCTCACTTGCATGATTTTTTCTTTGACTGTGCCACGCAGGTTTTCATCCTTGCACCGTTTCGACCAAAGAATTTCTTTCTCAACTACAGGGACATAAACGACATGCAGATGATAGTGATAAACATCTTGTCCGAGCGCTTCGGACATCGCTTTGTTTCTTTCATCGGCATGCATTACTGCGGAGATGATATACTCTTCACCGCCGACAATTTCGATTGCCGCTTTGTAAGCATCTTCATAAAATTTCTTTGCGAATTCATAACCGCCGTGATTGAAAAAGTATGCGGAGTTGACATCGAAAATCAGCTCACCGTATTTCTTTGCATCAGCTTTAAGACCTCGGATTGAAATGATTTTATCTTCAACCATTTTATTAAAAATGTTTTCATAAGTGTCGTTTGGTTTTTTATAGTGAACATTGAACGGAGTCATTTCCGTGACGATGTCGGAATTTACGTACGACTCTTTTTCTCGTTCATTGTGTCGCTGAACATTTGCTATTTTTGTGTCAGCAAGATTAGCATTTCGGGCGGTGACTCGGTCAACGCCGTCATTTCTTGCCATATATAATTTTTTCTCCTTTCTTCGGTTTGTGTATACACTGCAAGCCACAGGGGTTTCACTTCTGCGGAAGTGTAATAACCCACTATAACACTTTCATACGTACCGTCTGCAAAGTGCCGTGGGCTGTCTGCGGACAGAGGGCAGGTTTGCGGCTCTTGCGAGAGCCTTGACGAATTTGAACCCCGAAAATATTTGTTGCAAATTCGTGAACCGCTCAAAATTTCTGCTGCAATTTTTTACGGTTCCGTGACGGTTGTGACAGTTGTGACGGTTGTTTTACTACCGCCAATTTAACCGTCACAACCGTCACAACTGTCACGCTTCAGAAGAAATCAATTCAAAATTGATTCTTCTTCCGTCGTGAATACGGTTGCTTTCATATCGTATTCTGAAATCATTTTCAAGATTTGTTGCTACGATATTCAATTTTTTTGTCACGATATTTGGGGGAATATCGAGCTTTAAAATCTCAACAAGCTCTGATGCCGTTCCGCTCCATTTCGGATTTTCATTGGTTATAAATTCCGAAATTTTCAGAACAATCGGGTCGGGCGGAGCTTTCCATAATTCTGTTTCGGCATGGTCCAGATCCCAGAAAAGTTTTTCTTGATTTCTTACGAGATAAAGTTTCTGATCGCATTGGTCTCTGCCGACAATATCGAGGGTTGCTGTGCTGTCCGTTCGCTTTTCTTTTTGAAGAATAAAAGCTCCGTCAGCGCAACCGAGAATGCCTGTTGTTCCCGATATCATATCGAATTTATCCGATGCTTGTTGCTTTCTTGTGTGATGCACAATCAGCAAACAAATCTCTTTCTGGTCAGCGAATTTTTTGAGATTTCCTACGCATTCATAATCGTTGGCGTAACTGTAAGTATCGTTTCCGCCTTGTCTGATTTTTTGAAGAGTATCGATTATAATTATCCGTGTATTCGGGTGCTTATCAATAAATTCTTCGAGCTGATCTTCAAGACCCTCACCAAGCTTTTTTGAAGTGATAGCAAAGTGTAAATTTGCAGTTCCGTCAACTCCGAACATTCTGCACATTCGTTTTTGCAAACGTCTGTGATCATCTTCAAGAGCGAGATAAAGAACGGTGCTTTGCTTCACTTCATAATCCCAGAGTTTTTGTCCCGTTGCAATATGATAGGCAAGCTGTGCAACGAAAAAGGATTTACCGACCTTCGGTGCACCTGCGAGGATATACGTTCCGGGATAAATAAGATTTTCAACGATTGCGGGCTTGTCACGGTAAACCTCGTCGAACAGTTCTTCGAGATTTACAGTCGGCAGAAAATTTTTGCTCGATTGTTGAGTGAGCTGACTGCCTAAAAGTCTCAGCCGTTCTTTTTTGGCTTGGGACTTGATTTCCGTTTCTTCGGGTGCTATACTGTTATTACATTTTGAGGGTGACTGTTCACCGTCTGTTGCCGCAGACGGAGTTTGAACAGTCATTTTTTCATTTAAGGGTAACAAGCTTATGCCCCCTTAAGTGAATTGATTGCAGATGTAATTCTTGATAATAAATCAAGTAAATCAACATCAATTTTCTGACCCGCTTCGATGCGTTTCAGCTCTTCGGTTACCGCAGAAAGCTCATCTTTGATAGCCTTATATGTTCTTGAATTGGGGTGAATTATAATCTGATTGCTCAGCAGAGCTTCAGTAATGTAATCCTGTTTCGTCATACCCGAAATCTTAACAAGAGAATTCAGAAGACTGCTTTCTTCAGGAGAAACTCTGAAAGAAACATTAACGCTGCGGAACCTTCCGTAATAGTCTACATTTTTTGCCGACATATTTTTCACATCCTTTCCATATCTAATTTTTCAGCAATTTCTATTTGCTTTGACGGGAACAGGTGAGCATATCGGTACGTGATATCAATGCTCTCGTGACCGACTCGGTCTGCAATTGCAAGTGCGCTGAATCCCATATCAATCAGAAGTGACACATGACTGTGTCTTAAATCATGAATACGGATTTTTTTAACACCTGCATCTTTTGCACCTTTCCTCATTGTGTAATGAAGAGCGGTTTTTGATACTTGGAACAATCTGTCCTTTTCTCCGATACCGTAAATGCTTTTGATATATTCCTGAATCTCATCACAGAGAAATTGCGGCATTTGTACTGTTCGGTTGCTTTTGAGAGTTTTGGGGTCAGTGATAACATCCTGACCTTTAATTCTCTGATAAGATTTGTTGATGCGGAGGGTTTGCTTTTCAAAATCGAAGTCTTCGATGGTCAAAGCGAGCATTTCTCCTAATCGCAATCCGCACCAATACAGAATTTCAAAAGCATAAAAAGCTGTAGGGTTGTCCATAATGGCTTCGGAAAATTTAAGATATTCTTCCTTTGTCCAGAACAACATTTCCTTTGCTTTTTCTTTGCCCATGTTTCCCGCTTTTGCTGCGGGATTACTGCTCAAATCATAAAATCTGACAGCGTGATTGAAAACTGCGCTGAGCTGATTATGTATGGTTTTTAAGTAAACAGGGGAATAGGGTTCTCCGTTTTCATCACGGTGAGCCATCATTGTGTTCTGCCATGCGATAACATCTGAAACTTTGATTTCGTTCATCTTTTTGTCTTTGAAATACGGGAGTATTTTCTTGTCAAGAAGATGATTTTTCATAACCCATGTGTGTTCTTTTAACCTGCCTTCCAAATCTTCTTTGTAAAGATCGACGAAGGTTCCGAAGGTCATTCCGAGGTCTCCTGTTTGTCTGCAGAGAAACTTTCTTTCATACTCCTGAGCTTCTCTTTTTGTGTTGAAACCTCGTTTGAATTTTCTGCTTCGTTTTCCAGTCCAATCGGTGGCATAGAATGAAGCGTACCATTTTCCGTTTTTGTCTTTGTAAGCGGGCAATTACTGTTCTCCTTTCTGCTGATTTGCTGTTGTGTTCATACCGTAGAATCTTTCTTCAAAAAATTTACGGCTTACTTTGCCGGTCACAACCATATAACCTTTTTCTGCAAGTTCTGCGTTCAAAGCTTTTACAACTTTGTTTGCATAAGAATAAGATACACCGAGTTCTGATGCGACATCTTTAGTGGTAAGCATATACGAAATATTCATTGTTTCACCTCCTTGTGCGAAATTTATCGAAAAAGCACGAACAGATGTTCTGTGCCTTACAGCATAATTATAGCCACCTGTTGACAAAAACGCAATAGTTTTGTATTATGTTGTTTGGAGTGATTTATATTTGCTAAAATTCTTGGAACATTATTGTCAAAAAGGAGGCATTTATGAAAAGGGATTATTCACAGTGCATGATGACTGATTATGATATATATTTAATAGATAGAAGCAATTCAGATGAAATAGTTGATGACTATTTTCAGAACTATGTAGTTTTTGACAATGTAAAAAAAGAATTTTTCGTAGAAATAGATTTTCAAAAAGAGTATCATCATATGTTCGGTTTTATAGAACAATATGATATGATGATGAATGCTGATATCAAAAGTAAACTTGAAAAACGTTATAAACCTTATCCTCAGGGATATTTGGGGTTTATTGAAGGTGAAAATAGAAAGTATTATAATATCCTTATCAATTCATACAATATAGAGAAGTATGATTTTTCAAGAGATTCATTTTATAGAAGTAATCCTCAATACTTTAAAAGACCTTATCTGAATGTTTTAAGCGGTCACAAGGTTAAGCTATCATATGGTGAAGGAATTCTTGACTTCATATATGCAGACTTTTTCTCGTCTTGTTGGGACCAATATGAAAACTTTGTTTGTGATCCCCGAGAAGATGATTATGACAGTCGATATCATAATTCCGAAAGTATTACCGTTTATAATGAGCTTCAGGATAAAGTGGAGCTCTTATATGACTTTGAAAGAACAATGCACTCCGTTTATAAGATTGTATATTCTTCAATTTACACCGCAATATGTCCTCCCAGATTTGAAAAGGACTTTGATCCTTATGTAGTTATTGAGTGGTATGCAGATCGTTTGCAGGTTGTTCAAAGTGAATTTTTATGGTTGATTGAATTCTGCTATGACGAAGACTATCTTCCGGAAATCCTCGGAAAGATGACACCTCAGGAAAGATTTCATCTTTTCAAAAAAATTCATAGACACAAACTTGAGAAACCCAGAAAAGAAATACTTTCTTTTGTTCGCACTTCGGCATACGATGAAAATGATTGTGATATAGAGAAAAAAGAAGCCGTTGAGTTCGCATTCAAATATGATCAGACAAAATTTTTAAGGAACTCAAAACTTTCGCTTGAAGAACTTTTGGATTATACGATGAGCAAACGTGAAGCGGTTGTAAAATATGCCTTCAGTTCTGTTTTTGAGTTGCTCGAGCTTGAGTTTTCAAAAATGCTTGAAACAAATATCAGGTTTAAAAAGTGTAAACGCTGCGGAAGATATTTTGTTGTGAAAGGGAACTACAATACTAATTACTGTGACCGCATAGAAAACGGTTCACGTTATACTTGCCAAGAGTTAGCTGCCACAGAAAATTACAAAGCAAAGCTTGCAAACAATAAAGCTTTGTCTATATATAATAAGTATTACAAACGATACAGAGCTCGTGTTAAGGTCAATCAGATTAAAGAGCCTGATTTCAAGGATTGGAAACTTAAAGCTTTGGTTAAGCGTAATGATTGCGATAACGGAATAATTTCACCTGAAGAATACGAAACCTGGAACGAATCTTTCTTTCCTAACCGCAAGAGAAAGGAAAACAAATAAAAAGAACCCTCTTGTATGATTAAGCGTTCATACAAGAGGGTTTTCCTCAATTATGAAATTAGTGGGTAGTGTTTTGCCGTATCATTTGAACCTAATGTATCAAAATGGTATCATTTTGGCATTTGAGGTCTCAAGAACGGCTATAAATAAGGGATTCACGCCCTTACTGTATTATTCCCACTCGTTGCAGGGACTTGTATCTTAAACAATTTTGTTTAGAAGATATTGTGCCTGCTGTCCTGATTATTTTGATTACCCATATTATTATAGCTGTACGATGGATGCTTATCAAAATCTTATCAGTGGTGATAAATCACCATGGGAGGGGCAACACAGTTGTTTCGGGTGGTTGTCACCCTAACGATAATATTATACGCAAAATCGACCGAAAAATCAAGATGAGGTCTTACTCACCTTGTGATCCTAATTCTATATTCCATACACCAACATACCCGCTATTGCCGAAATGACAATCAGCAAGATCCTCAACTGCGTAAGCCTATCACGAATAAACTTAGTGTCCACTTGCCTCACCACCTATCCTATATATTGTAGGCGAAAAGGCGGCTTCACTA
>JAFVVQ010000033.1 GCA_017502085.1 Clostridia bacterium
CAGCTCCTTTTTATGTTGATATATAAGCGGTTATGCGAATTATTTCTCCTTTCCTATAACTGCTTTTCTATTCACCACAAATGAGCCGCAGTCATATATGTATTTGGTGGTAGAAACCACCCTCTACATATTAACTCTTGCTTTGACATTTTTTAAGGTTGCTTCATAATCAAGATTGCCCGAGATATCCTCTATGCGAACGCCCTCTCTGCCGTTTTCGCCGTCAACGCCGGAATCGCCTATACGGCTGTCCTCAACGATGTCGCCCGTGAACACTATCAGAGCGGGGTCGGTTTGTGCAATGGAAAGCTCAATGAGTCTGAGCATGTCATATGCGGGATATTGGTCATCCTGCGGGTCGCTTATCTGAAGAATCGTAAAATCTCCGTCATCCGAAAAGCGAAGCTCTCCGCTCTGCTCTGCGCTTGCAAAAATGCAGACGGAAAGAAGCATTGCCGCCGCAAGAATCAAAGAAATGATTTTTTTCACGGTTTTTCGCTCTCCTTTATCAATATTTATCCATGCTCTCAACATCGAGAACAAAAACGGTTGCGCCTCCTACGGTAACTTCTTCTTCAAGGCTGTCTTTCTGAAGCCCTCTGCCGAGAGAATCGGTTGTCATTGCAACCTTTTTTCTCGTTCTTGAATGCTCCTGAATGATTTCCTTTGCTCTTGCAACTCTGTCGTCATCTGCGCCCACAAGCAGGGTTGTGTTGCCTATCATGAGAAAGCCGCCCGTGGTTGAGAGCTTTGTAACGCTGAAATTTTCTCTTGTAAGAGTTGCGGAAACGACAGCGCTGTCGTCATTGTTGACAATTGCGAGAATAAGCTTCATGTTTATCGTTCCTTTCGTTGATTACAGATTGGGCAAAATGAGCTTCTGACTTCTTTTGTCAAGCTCATAAATGTTCGGTATTTCGTAGCGGTTATCGTTACCGTCCTTGATTAATATTCGCTTGTCATAGAACATTTTCAGCGACTGAATGTGATTGATAATCTCAAATGTGAAATTACCTCGGTCGGTTTCAACCTCCCACATCCAGATTTTATGCTTTTCGGAGAACTTGACAAGCTTTGTGATTTTCGGGATTCGGTAGTATTCATCGAGCATTCCGAGCAAAAGCTTTTTCTGCTCGGGCTCCATGCCGTCAATTTTTCTGATTATGAATTGTTCCTCTCCCTCGCTGTTGAGAAAGGTTATGTATTCGGAAAGGCCACTGACTGGGAACAGCCTTCTCGGCTCAAGATCCGTAAACTTCTGACCCGTGAAAAACTCAACATCGCAGAATATTTTATCCTTGACGGTAAGGCGGATTTCATTGCCGTCAATAAAATTTCTTGACATAAGCGACCCTCCTTATTCAAAGTTTTCCGCAGCCTTCTGAGCGGCGACCTGCTCGCTCATTGACTGAATCTGAATCAGCTTATAGTATTTGCCCTTGAGAGCCATAAGCTCGTCGGGAGTGCCGAATTCAATGATGTTGCCCTTGTCAACAACGATAATCTTGTTTGCTTTTCGCAGGGTTGAAAGACGGTGGGCAATCATCAGGGTGGTTCTGCCTCTGATAAGGCGGTCGATTGCATCCTGAATCAGCTTTTCGGTTTCGGAGTCAACCGCCGATGTCGCCTCATCAAAAATGAGAATGCCGGGGTTCTTGAGAACGGCTCTTGCGATTGAAAGCCTCTGCTTTTCGCCGCCCGAAAGGCCGACGCCTCTTTCACCGAGCATGGTGTCATATGCGTTGGGCAGGCGTGAAATGAAGCCGTGAGCGTTTGCAATGTCGGCGGCGTTGATGACCTGCTCGGGGTGAGTGCCGGGAACGGAATAGGCGATATTGTTGAATATCGTGTCCCTGAACATCATCGGCTCCTGCTGAACATAGCCTATCTGCGAGCGGAAGAAAGACATGTCAATATCACGGATATTGATATCATCAACGAGGATTTCGCCCTCGTAATCGTCATAGAATCTCATCAAAAGATTGATAAGCGTCGATTTGCCCGAACCCGTTGTGCCGACAATGCCGACAACATCGCCCGGATTTATGACGAAGTTGACATCGTTAAGAACCTTTTTTGAACGGTCAAAGGAGAAATTGACATTTCTGAATTCAATTTTTCCTTTTAAATTATCAAGCTTTTTATCCTTGCCGAAATCGTGTTCGGGTTCGGCGTTTATGATATCCATAACCTTTTCGGTTGAGGCAAGAGCGTTCTGATAAGAGTCGCTGAGATTTGCAAAGAAGTTGACCGGATTATAGAACATTGAAGTATATGAAATAAACGAAACGAGAACGCCGAGTGAGAGCTTTTCGGGGGTGTTGATAACCATGTTGCCGCCGATATACCAGATGATAACCGAACCGCAGGTGATGAGGAAGGTTATAACGGCGGGGAAAATTGCGGCAATCTTCGCCGCTCTTTTGTCCTCGCTCAGCCAGTCGTCAACATGCCTGCCGAAGCGTTTTATTGCCTTTTCTTCGCTTGAAAAAGACTTGACGATTCTGATTGCGGGAATTGTGTCTGAAAGAATGCTTGATATGGCAACGCTTCTGCGCCACAGACGGCGGTACATCGGCGAAATTTTCTTGCCAAAATATCTGCTGCAAAATACAACAACGGGAACGGGGATGAGCGAAAGCAGGGTCAGCCGCCAGTTCATCGAAAGCATGATGATTATGATTCCGAACATCATAAAGAGCTGAACGACAGCCTCCTGAGTTATTCTCAGCATGAACTGCTGAAGCACCGTTGTGTCGGAGTTAACACGGTTGATAACAGAGCCTGTCGAGGTTTTGTCATAGAATTTCATCGGCAGATACTGAGCTTTTGCGTAAATTTCTTTTTTCAGGTCTGCGATGATTCCGTCGCCTGCAACACGCAGAATATACGAGCGCAGAGCGCCGATAGCGTATTGCATGAAATAAACAAACAGCAGAAAAAGAATAATGATAATCAGCATTTTCTTGTCTCTGCCGGGGATAATCGAGTCAACCATCAGGCTGGTGACATAGGGAGGAACAAGAGCCGCAGCAGTAGTGATAACCGAAAGAATAATGCAGAAAATCAGCTTGCCTGCATAGGGCTTTATGTAGTGCAAAAGGGTTGAAGCAACCTTGCCCTTGCCCTGGCAGTTAAGGCATTCAGCGTTTGGAGACGGCAGTTTTCTGCCGCATTTAGGGCAGAAGGAACGCAGATTTTTGAACGAAGCCTCAACGGCGGCAAAGCGGCTTTCAACGGTTTCTCCGCTTTTGACTTTAAGAACAAAATCGGCGGCGGCGTCGCAGATGTCAGCCATTGCAAAGGTAAAGCGCATAAGGTCGATTGACGAGCCTCCGACGGTTTTGGCTTTCAGCACGGCGTTGCCGTACATTCTTTTGACCTCGATATTCTCAATGCTTGAAAAATCAAGGCTGATAAAGCTGTCGGGAAAGTTGTCTCCGATTGCAACTATCCGGCTTTCGGCAACAAATACTGCGCTTTCACCGTAATTGCTTTCGATGTCAAGGTCTCCCGTAACGGCAAACAGCGGCGAATCGTCGCCCTTGAACTGCTTTTTGGCAATCGAGAGAATATGGACGCTTGCGGGCTTGTTGATTAAAAGCTTTTCGGGAATCAAGTCAGTTCCCCCTTTCTTAATAAAGGAATTTACCTGCATTATAAGTTGAAAAAGGGGAGATGTCAACAGAAAAAACGGCATTTTACCGATTTCTGTATTTTTGTTTATTTTGCCGAAAACGGGGAACTTTTTTTGGGCAAAGTTACTAATTATTGCTTTGGGTTTCCAAGGCTTCCGTTCCTGAAAACGGCGGGTGTGACCCCTATGTATTCTTTGAAAATTCTGTTGAAGTGGCTCAGGCTGTCATAGCCGAGCCTGCCCGATATTTCAAGAGTTGAAAGAGAAGTGTTTTTCAACAGAATGCAGGCGTAATCGCATTTGATATCCCGCAGATATGCCGCAACGCTCTTGCCTGTGTACTTTTTGAAATATTCAATCATCACGGGAGCGGAGAATCCGCCCATTTTGTAGACATCCGAAGCGGTGCAAGCTATATTTTCGGGTGAATGGATTTTTTCAAGAAGCTCCGTGAACCATTCGGGATAATTCATTTCCGCAATAACTCCCGAACGGTAGACAACCGCCGCCGCATCTGCAATAATTGCGCAGATTGCAGAAGCCTGACTTTCGCCGCCGAAGCGTGAAAGAACATTCAGCTCCCTTGCTCTTGAAACAAAATATTTCAGTTCCTCACCCGAAAGCTTTGCCGACAGAGACTCTCTGCCGACAAGCTCATCAAACGGTATTTTGAAAGCGTCACAAAGAGCCTTGAACCGCTCGCAAGTAACGCAGAAATTCAGGTGAATGCACCCGCCGTCTCCCGCCTTGCGAAACTGATGGCAGTCCTCGGGTCTTATCAGGCATAAAGTGCCTTTTGAAAGCTTTGAGGTCTTTCCGTTTAGCTTATGCACGGCGCTACCGTCGGTGATGATGAAAAATTCAAAGAAATTGTGGCGGTGCAGAGAGGTTTCTTCGGCGCTCCACCAATGAAAAGAAACCTCATTCTTTTTAAAGAACTCGTTGTTGCGAAAGTCAACCGTGCATTCGGATTTAATAGTAGGGCTGTTAAAAAAATCATTATATATTTCCGTGCCCGTCACCTCCCGTGAAATAACTGTTTTCATTTTATAGAATAGCATATAGTCGGTTATTATGCAAGCATATTTGTGCATTTTCAACAAACGGTTAAAAAAATCACATCTAATTATAAAAAAATCGCAAGAAAATAATCCGCCGTTGCTCTATAATGGATTCAGAGGTGATGCTATGGGAATCATCAAAACCAAGCTGACGCATTTTGTGACTAAAGAAAAGGAAGGTATATATTATACCGTTCCTTTCGATGTGCCGTGCGGAATAAGGAAGCTGACGGTCAGCTATTCCTATTTCAGAAAAACCAAAGGCATTCTCGGCGACCTGCACCCGACAAACACTATTGATATCGGCCTTGTTGACGAAAAAGGCAGGTTTCTCGGCTGGTCGGGAAGCGCCCACAAAAGCATATATGTCGGCGAATTCGATTCTTCAAACGGTTATCTCTCCGAGCCGATTAACGAGGGGAAATGGGGAATCATAGTCGGCGCATATCATGTTATGCCCGAGGGCGTTGAGGTTACTTATGAATTTGAATTTGAAGAAAAGGGCGAGGAGCTTCTTTTCGGAGATCTGCACGTTCATTCCGACGCTTCGGACGGCGAATTTGATATGTTCACCCTCGGCAAAAAGGCAAAGGAAATCGGTCTTGATTTTTTAGCCGCCGCAAATCACAATAATTATTCCGAAAATCTGAATCTGCCTCATTTAGGGGGATTTACGTTTATCCCCGCAGTTGAGTGGACTCATTATAACGGTCATATGAATTTTTTCGGAGTAAAAGCGCCTTTTGAAAATTCGTTTATCGCAAATAATCTTGATGAAATGAGAAAACTCATTCAGAATGCAAGGGATTTGGGTGCCGTTATCTCCGTCAATCATCCGAAATGCCGTTTCTGCCCCTACAAATGGCAGGATGACGGAAGCTTTGACATGATGGAAATATGGAACGGCCCGATGAGAAAGACAAACACCGACGGCATTGAATGGTGGACTCAGCTTCTTAAAGAGGGCAGGAAGATTCCCGCAGTCGGAGGAAGCGATTTTCACAGAAACAAGTCTTTTGTGTCTCTCGGCAATCCCGTTACAGCCGTCTGGAGCGAATCAAGAAAGGCGGAAGATATTCTCAACGGAATCCGTGCCGGCAGGTGCTTTGTGTCCAAAAGCATTGACGGGCCGAGGCTCAGGCTCGGATACGGCGGAGCAAGAATGGGCGAAACCGCAAAGTATTCAAATGAAACCGAAATTGAGATTTCTGCGGAAAAGCTCGGCGGAGCAAAAATTATTCTTGTCACCCGTGACGGAGAACAAACCGTTTTCAAGGGCGGCAAGGATGAATTCAGCGGAAAATTCAATCTTCCGAAAACAAATTTCGCTTATATAAAAGCGGTCAAGGGCAGACGGCAGACCGTCAAAGCGGTCAGCAACCCGATTTATTTTGAATAATATTACAGAAGGAATATAAAATGAGCAACTCACCAACCACCCTGCAAAAGAGAACCTCGCCGTTCCGCTACGGTATCGGTATGTTCGGAACCTCAATCCCCATCAACATGTTCAAATCCTTTGCGGCGATTTTCTATGTTGATATGCTCGGGCTTGACATGAAGAAATATTCTCTTGTGCTGTTTATTTACACCTTCGTTGACGCAATCGACAACCCCGTTTACGGCTTTCTTTCGGACAGAACGAGAACCAGATGGGGCAGAAGAAGACCTTGGCTTATTATCGGCACTCCGCTTCTGATTCTCGGCTTTCTTCTGTTCTTCAATGTTCCCGCATTTATCGGTGCCGAAAAGAGCAGGCTGTTCATTTATATGCTTCTTATGTATATCATGACGGGCACTCTCGATTCGCTTATCAACGCAAACTACGGCGCTCTGTTCCCCGAAATATTCAAAACCGATGAACAGAGAGCAAAGACAAACGCAATCCGTCAGATCTGTCAGCTTCTTGCAATGGTAATCAGCATCGCTCTGACCCCGATGATTACCGACAAGCTCGGCTATTCCTTAACCTCAATCATCTACGGTGTTATCGCTCTTGCGGTTATTCTTTTCTGCGTTACGGGCTGTCACGAAAACATGGAATATGAAAAGCTCGAAAAGCCCAACCTCATCAGAAGCATTATTGACCTTGTCAAGAACGGCAAATTCTGGCTGTTCGGCATCGTCGGAGCTTGCTACTCTGCGGCATTCGCCCTTATTTCTCAGGCAATACCTTTTTATGTTAAATATACACTCGGTCTTGACGGCGGAGCAACAACGCTCCTGCTCGGAGTTGTTTTTGCGGCGGCTGTCGTTGCTCTCGTCGTATGGTCGTTTGTCATCAAAAAGATCAGCGTTCTGACTGCGTGGAGAATCGGACTTGTCACCATGGCTGTCGGCTTTGTTCCTCTTTATTTCGCTTCATCGATGAAAACCGCAATTCCCATCGTCTGCATCATGGGCGTAGGCGTTGCCGCATGCCTGCTCACAATGGATTGCATCGGCGCCAAAATAATGGATGACGACTTTGCACGCCACGGAATCAAGAGAGAGGGCACGATTTCAAGCCTTATCGGAGTTATGAACAGGCTCAACGGACTTTACACTTCGCTTGCGTTCTATCTTGCGTCCGAATTATTCGGCTTTGTTAACGGCGACAAACCCGGCGATAACCCTGCGATGGCGGCTAAAACCCTGCTCTGCGTATTCCCCGCAGTTGCAATGATTCTTGCTTCTGTTTTCTCGTTCTTCCTGCGTTTCAGAGATGAGAAAAAAGCAGAAAATGCCGAAAAGGCAGAAGTGACCGTAAATGAATAAGTATCTTATTGTCAGCGCAGACGATTACGGCTATAATCCCGAGCAGACAAAGGCGATAACCGAGCTTTACGAAAACAAGCTTATTACTGCTTCGTCGGTTCTGACCGTTGCGCCCGATGCTGAAAATGCGGCGAAAACAGCGGTTGAAAAGGGCTTTTCGGTCGGAGTGCATTGGACGATTAATTCCGACGGCGAAGAAAGCCGCTGGCAGAGCCTGACGGGAGCAAAATCGCTCGGCGACGAAAAAGGACTTTATCACGGTCAAAAGGATATCGCCCTACACGCAAAGAGAAAAGATGTCCGTTCCGAAATCGAAAAACAGATTCTTTTTCTCAAAGAACGGGGCTGTGCGGTTGACCATGCCGATAATCATTGCGCCACGCTTTACGGCATAAACGGCAGAAGATTTTTTATCGATGCATATGAGCTTTGCAAACAATATAATCTTCCCTACCGTTTTCCGAAAACACCCGGATTTCTTGAAAGACAGCTCGGCAGAGCGATTCCGAAGCCGCTGATGCTTTATTTCAACCATATCGTGTCAGAGGGAACGAAAAGGGGAGTAAAGCTCCTTGATGACCTTATTTCAAATCCGTGGTCAATGAGCCGTATCAAGGATTATGAAACTCTCAGGAAGTATTATATTGACGCCCTTGACGGAATCGGCGAGGGAATCACGGAAATGTTTCTTCATCCCTCTTATCCCACCGATGGTGGAGAGGAATGTAAAAAGAGAGTTTATGAATTTGAGCTTTTGAAAAGCGGAGACCTGCTCTGCGAAGCCGAAAAGAGAAACATCAAGCTTGTTTCATGGTCGGTTTTTGACAATACGGAAGAATAAAATCATTAAATCGGGACTGTTCCGTTTTGATATGCACCCCAAAAGTGTCTAACTTTTGGGGTGCATATCAATTACGATTACGGACCGTTGTTTTATGTGGTTGCCGTCTGGATATATTTCTGGATTTTTGCCGCAGTCGGCTTGCTGAGCTATAAGTGCAAGGCGGTCAATAAAAAAGCAGAATTGGTTCCGATATTCTGGCTTGCCGTCGGCACGGCTTACATAATCTTACTCAGCTTCAAAAGCTCGTCTTTGCCTTTTCGGCTTCCCGAAACGCATTGCTTCATCTTTATTGCGGTTATTGAAAGCTGCATCAGAATAGGCTTGCTCCCGTCAAACACGGGATACCGGGAGTTTATTTCAAATTCAAGCGCCGCCGTTCAGATTGCGGATTCGGGCGGAAATATTGTTTACAGCTCCAAGAACGCCGTTCCTTTGACTGCGGAGCAGATGAAGCTTGCGGTAAAGGAACCCGTTTATATCGACAAAGACACTCTCCTGCATTCGAAACCGGTCAGCGGAGGAAACATCTTCTGGACCGACGATATTTCTGCGGTTAACAAAATTATCGATGAGCTTATCGAAATCGGTGACGGACTGAACGAAAAGAGCCGTCTGCTCAAAGCCGAGGCGGATTTAGAAGAGCAGCAGGCGAGAATCGAAGAACAGAACAGGCTCTATGACTCGATTTCCGTTCTGGTAAAGCCTCAGCTTGACAGAATTGCGGAGCTTATCGAAAATGAGGGCAGCCTTAACCGCAATATGCCGCTTATCTGCGTGCTTTTGTGCTATATCAAGCGCAGAGCTAATCTGACTTTGATTGCCGACGGTGCGGAAACTCTCGATGTCAGAGAGCTTTTTCTCAGCGTCAAGGAGTCTTCCGAATATCTGAAGCTTTACGGAGCGCCTGCAAGCGTTTTTTGCGACGGAGAATTTACTGCGAGTGCAGAAACCGTTCTGCTTGCCTTCGACTTTTGGCAGGCGGTGATTGAAGCCTTTCTGCCGGGGCTTGAGGCATTCATGGCAAAGCTTTCGGAAGAAAACGGAGCGTTTGTTATTAAAATAACGGCGGATTGTGAGCTTGAATTTTCCTTGCCCGAAAAACTTCGTGACAGAATTGAAAATGCAAAAGGGGAACTGCGCTCCGTAAGCGAGGATGGAACACGGTTCATAACGCTTATTCTGCCGAAAGGCGGTGACGGAAAATGAGAACTTTTTTTGAACTGCCGGACTTGCTTGTTGCGCTTATTATCACCGCCTTCGGTGCTGTTATGGCGGCGGATCTTTACGGCGTTATCGTTTGTTCGATTTATAAAGTTAAACTTCGCAATTCGATTTTTCCTTATGCGCTGTTTGCGGCGTCATTTCTGAGCCTTTTTGTTCTGATAGGTGGTCATCGCGTCAAAGACGGTGAGTGTTATTTGTTATCTGTTTATGATTTTGCAAATTCTCTGCCTGCTTTTGTTGTTGTTTCGGCTTTGCTCGTTCTGGCGGCGCTCTCCTGCGTCCTGTTTATCCTGTCAGGCAGATGGAGAAAGAACAATATATGCTTTACTACGAGGATTATGACAGATTAAATCAAGAAACCCGTATGATAATGCAGCAGAGTATTTCGGCATTTGGCGGTAATCCTCCGACATACCGTATTGCTTTACATGACAAGCCTACCGTTATATGGGACTTTCATTCGCTTCTGCTCGTAACACAGTTGATGTTCATGTTTATGCTGACGGATACGAAAAAACCGATACGCTTATGCAAACATTGCACAAAGGCTTTTGTCGCCAACAGAGCCGATGCCATGTTCTGTTCACCGCAGTGCAAAAACAAATTCAATGTTTACAAGAGCAGGGCAAAGAACGGTGAGGATGAATAACAAGCATTTTTACAAATTATGAACATTTCCAAAAAATTATTGACATAGACCTAGGTCGTGCGTAAAATAATAGTAGAGAGTAGCAATACTCCAAAAGCGGTGTACCCTACCAACAAGTGGGAGCTAAAAAGCAAAGGGCTGTTCCGTTACGGTTCAGTCCTTTTTGAGTTTCTAAAAATGTTTCAAAAATGTATTTTAAAACTTTTATAAACGACTTGACATAACTGTTATATTTGCATATAATAATAGTGGACAGAGATGTCCGTTAAATGAAAATATTGTTCGCCCACCGTTGGCGGCTTATAAATGATCGGCTCGACAAATATTGTCCGCCCACCGTTGGCGGCGTTACAAGTGATCGGTTCGAAAATAGTGATGTAGCCCTATCGTTTTGATAGGGCTACACTCATAATCAGGTGGATGTTATGATTTTTAAAGAAGGTTATGTATATCATATCAATGATGATTATTTTTCAAAAGTACAAGACGATAAATTAATGCAAAACAAAGAAAACGGTACATACCGACCCACATTTTTATGTCTTGAAGACAGAAATAATCCCGGTCTTTTATGGGTTGTACCAATGAGTACAAGAGTTGAAAAGTATCAAGCTATCAGAGATAAACAGATTGAGAAGCGTGGCGAATGTTTATCTATCGTAATTGGGGAATATGACGGCAGGCAAGCGGCATTTCTTCTGCAAAATATGTTCCCGATTACTGAAAAATATTTAGACCATATTCATACACGCAACGGAAATCCTATTCCTGTGAAGCATTCAATAGCACAAGAAGTACGCACAAACATGCAGAAACTCAGACAGCTTATTTACAGAGGCAAACAAGTAGTTTTCCCTGATGTTAGGAGATTAGAAAAACTAATGCTTGAAGAGTTGCAAGAAGCAAAACGTTCAGTTGAACAACAGAGACCCAGTGTTCTCGAAAAGCTGAATAGAGCAAAACAAGAAGCTGTAGTTTTGAACACTGCACCCAAAGCTAAAAAGTCTCACAACCGTGATGCAAGATAACATAAAAAGCTATATTTAAAACATTGACATATTTTATTGAAAACTATATAATATGTTCGGAGCTGAAATGCTCCATTAAAGTGCCCTGCCACTTTGAGAGCAGATCATCTATGAAAGGTGAGCCACGACCTTAACAGTGGTTTTTAATGAATGAAAGAGGCGATTTGTTTCGTCTCTTTTTCATTTGCAACAGAAAAACACCGTACTTTTCAAAGCACGGTGTTGACAGATTATAAAGTATATACTATTTCGTTTAAGACAATTTCTTCTGCTCGGTTATGTATGTTGTTCATACGGCAAACCCACTCCATTTGGTCAGATGCTTTTAATTCTTCCGTTACACCTTCTTGTTTAGCCATTGCGTTACAGAGAAGTTCCATTCTCTCGTTACAGCATTTATCTGTTTCGGCAAGGTGTTCGTTCAGTTTGCCGTTCATCACCAGCTTTGTATAGATAACATAATGGTGGTTTTTCAAAAATGTTTGGCGAATGCGCACGTATTTGCCTATTGGATAGTTTGTTGATTTTGGTAACGCAAGGTTGGGGATAAAATAATCTCCGACTCGGCGGTATGTCCCACCCATTTCTTCAAAATGTGATTTCATAAGTATCAGCTCCTTTTTATGTTGATATATAAGCGGTTATGCGGATTTTTACTCCTTTCCTATAACTGCTTTTCTATTCACCACAAATGAGCCGCAGTCATATATGTATTTGATGGTAAAAACCACCCTTTACATATTAACTCTTGATTGCTTATAGAGTTTGATTCTCCTGCTAACGCATCCTCTTGTGAAAGTCTGCAATACAAGGCTGTAATTTTATTTGTTGCCCTTGACATTTCTGTATCCTCCTTAAATTGGGCAACTGTCTGTACAGGATTGGTCGGGTTCATTATATCATCATCAAATTGATTTGTCATTCGGTTTCCTCCATTTTTTCGGAAATGTTTTTTGACATTATGCGTTCAAGTTTTCCGACTATGGGTTCATCACCTTCGTATGTTCCGAAAACTGTGTAGTGTGTTCCGCCGATTTCCTTGTGAATTGTCAACTCAGGAATCCAATATGCGGATATGTTTTTTGCGATGATATTATCGTTATCATCAAAACGAATGGTGTTATTCATAAATTAATTCCTTTCATTATTCAATAATTTCTTGTTTTGATTTTTGCGTGGGTTTGTAATTTTGATTTTGCTCTGTTGCTTTGACATTTGCCATAACAACCGAAATGATAAATTTTGCACGTTTGAGTTCTTCAAGGCTGCTGTAGTCGCTTTCGATTGTTGTAACATCGGTGGCTTTTTGTGTTTGTAATTTATCAAGTTCGGCTTTCAAAGATTTGGTTGTTGCGTTCGGATTTTCATCAACCCATCGTTTCGCTCGGTAGAATGAATTTAACTCCTTGCTGTGTTCAGTTTTGAATTTATCTCTGCCGAATTTCTTTTTTGCATACTCATCGGCAATCGGTTTGAATTTCACATAATCATTGTGGAATTTGATTCCCTTTTTGAGTTCTTTTATTCTTTCATCGGCGGTGTCAATACGGCTTTGAATTTCAGAAACTTCTTCAATCATTTTCCACAAAGAATCTGCGGTAGTGATGTTACGTTGCTGAAGAAATGTTACTATCTGTGAAACTTGTTTCAGATCAACTGCAAGATCTTTATTGTAGAAATATCTGCTTTTACCGCTGTGAGCTTCTTGTCGGGAGTTCAGGTAGTCGATGAGAATATCTGCGATGGTCGGTTCTTTTTCTTCTTTGAATTCGGAAAGAATTTTTTTGATTTCTTCAATCCATTCTATCAATTCAGCAAGTGCTTTTCGCAAATGTTTTCTCACAGAGTTGAATTTAACGATGTCCCGATTCAGAGTGCCG
>JAFVVQ010000034.1 GCA_017502085.1 Clostridia bacterium
GGGTAAATTCGTCGGCAATATCCCCACGGAAGAAAAGAAAGCCAAGCTCATCGGCGGTCTCGGCGGTGCGGCTGTGGGCGCTCTTATCTACATAATTATCAACATTATTTCATCACTTTAAGGAGGTGCGGAAGAAATGACCAAAAAGATTTTTGCAATTCTTGTTGCGGTTATGGTCTGCCTTTCAATGGCTGTTTCCGCATCGGCTTATACAAGCCAGTATGTTTATGACCCCGATTATCATCTTTCGGACAGCGAACTCTATGAGCTCAACAATTATGCTGCGAGCATAGAAAACGAAAGCGGTTATGCCGTTATCTTCTGCATTATCAGCGATAACTTCGGCGAAACAAATGCCGCATACGCAAGGGAAGCATACGACGCATATACAGATGCGGAAAATGCAATCGTTTATGTTCATAACACCGAAGAAAAGGTTTATGACTATTACATCGAAGGCGATGAAAAGAATGTTTTCAACGATAATATTCTTAATGCAATGAAAACCGCTTACGATTCAAACGAAAGTTATTACGGCGGTCTGATGAGCTTCTATGCAACGGCTGAAACAGCTCTTGAAAATGCTGCATATGCTGAGCCTTCCGAAGTCGATAAAGAGTCTGTTACAAAATCAAATTCTTATGTAACAATTATTGAAAAGGTTGAAAGAACACTTCCTCTTGTTACCGACGATGCAGACCTCATTCCCGATGACGTTGAAGCGGAGCTTCTTGCAAGATGTGAAAAAATTGCAGAAAAATATGAAATGGAAGTTGCAATCCACACAACTTACGATTTCGGCGGACTTATAGCTGAGGCTTATGCCGATGATTACTATGATTTCAACGGCTACGGCTACGGTGAAAACGATGACGGTATGCTTGTTGTATATAAGCCCGGCGAAGAAGGTGAAAGAGAAATTTATATCACAACCCACGGTAACGGCTCAGGTGTTTTCTTTGAGGGAATCAGAGACGGCATCATTGCCGATATGAAGGATTACCTTATTGCTGAAGATTACGAAAAGGCATTCAACACATACCTTGACAGAGCGGAAGAACAGCTCAAGCCCGGCACTCCCGTTATCTGGCTCTTTGTTCTTGCGCTTGTCGGTGCAGTTGTCGGTCTGCTTATCACAGGCTCAATGACTTCAAAGAACAAGAGCGTTGTTGCTCAGAATCACGCAAAGGTTTATACCCGTCAGGGCAGTATGGTTGTTACGGGCGCTCAGGATGTATATGCATATTCGTTCGTTGACACAAAGCCCAAGCAGACAAGCGACAGCAGCGACGATGACTCAACGCACACAAGCTCTTCAGGCAGAACTCACAGCGGCTCGGGTGCAAAATTCTAAGGAGTGATTATATATGGCACTTTTTGATATGTTCAAAAGCAAAGCGGAAAACGCTATTAAAAAGAGCGTGAATTCTGCTGTAACACAGGGTTTCAACAAAGCAACGTCAGCAGTCAGCAATCTCGGAAACAAGAAAGAAAAAATTGTTTTTTCTTCTCTGCCTTCAACCTTTGAGGAATTTGCTTCTCTGCCTCAGGCTGCTTTGTCAACTCCGTTTGAAACAGCCGCAATGACCGTTCTTGCTTTCTGCTATTATCCGCAGAACAAAGACCTTGCTTTGCAGATGGTTAACTTCCTTCGTGGACCAAGACCTTTAAGCGGGGGAGATATATCCTTTATTGCAGACAGATTCCGTGACAGCGATTACGTTCCCCGTTCCTATTTTGAAGGCTCAACTCCCGCAAATGATTACACACCTGCCGAGCCTTACACAATAATCGTCAGCGAAAGTCCCTATTCATATCAGAATGATGGTTATGCAACGCTTTATATCACATCGGGCGGTGCAGACGCTCCCAGAAGCGTTCAGATGCGCAAGGCAAAGGACGGCAAATGGTATCTCTGGGAGCAGTTTATTCTCGTCGGTATCCGTCAGCCCGAAAGCACAAACCCCTGGGCATAATCGGAGGTGAATCAAATGGAAGCTTTTAACGGAATTCAATTTGACGGTCGTTTTCATACCGAAGTGGTGCAGGGTACATATAAACTGTTTACAGAAGTTAAGTTTACAGCAACTCTCATTATTGAGATTGCGGATCCTGATAAGTTCAATACTATGTTCGGCGGTCAGCTTCCCATTGATATTATCAAGACAGATGCATCCCGTGTTGCTGAAATGACCTTCACAAAAATGTTTGCGGAAGGCTGCTCTGTTGATGAGCTGAAATATAAGGCAGACACACAGGCTGATTTGATTCTGCAGGACTTCGCAATTGCAGGCTGGGAAGCAAGAGCAGGCATCAGAGCAACCGCAATAAATGATGTGTTTATTGAAATTGACCCCAAAACGGAAAAATTGCTTTCGACTGTTGCGACTATGAACATTGCTTCTGCTCCTGTTTCTGCACCTGCACCGCAGGGTAATGCTGTCTGGCAATGTGTCTGCGGCAATAACAATTCGGGCAAGTTCTGCACCGAATGCGGAACCAAAAAGCCTGAAGATTGGGTATGCTCCTGCGGAAACAGAAACAAAGGCAAGTTCTGCACGGAATGCGGAAAACCTAAAAGTTAAGGTGATTTTATGAAAAAAACTATTTCGATTTTTCTTGCAATGCTTATGATAATGCCGTTTGCAGTACCCTTTGCGTCTGCGGCGGATGCAATCGGAACAATAGCCGTAACAATTGATACTGCCGACCTTGGCGGCAAATCGGTTGACAGCTATGCAGATTACGTTACTATCGGAACCGAAGGCGTGATTTTTGAGGAATCAAACGGTCCTGCCGTTGAAGCCTTCAACAAAACAACCGAAAGCTATGATTCCGAATTTGAAGGCGGTAATTATTATACTTTTACTGTTAAGCTTACCGAAGCACCTTATTATGCGTTGCCCGCTGCGGGATCATTTGCAGAGGTTGAGGTAAACGGCAGTAAATATGCCGCATTGGTTCAGGAAAAAAACACAGTCTCCGGTACGATTTCCTATATTTTGTTTGAAATTGAGCTTTATGTCGGCGACCCGATGAAAAACCTCAAGGCGATTGATTTCCATGTTCCCGCACCCGTTGCAGGTGCCGTTCCTGCAGACCTTTCTCAGGTAACTGCAGATAATATGGGCGTAATCATTGTCGGCATTGAATGGTTCCCCGAAGATCCCGTTTTTGTTGAGGGAACGCAGTATTCGTTCCAACTTGCTCTTGAAACGGCAGAGGGATTTACCTTTGATAAAAACATTTATCTCAGCCACGATATGGCTGATGCAATTAAAATCGGCAGCGGCAAGAATGAACTTAAAATGACGTATACGTTCCCGATTCTTGAAGCAGAAAAAATTATCGGTGCTGATTTTACAATTCCTGCACCCGTAACAGGTGAGACTCCTGCGGCAACAGCTGAAATTGTTTGCGATAATCCCAATATCACCGTGGCATCGGTTGACTGGGATCCCGTTGATGATCCCTATAAACTGGGCATTGAATACACCGCCATAATCAGCATCGAAGCAAATTCGTACTATAAGTTTGACAGTGCATCCGCTTTTACTGTTAACGGTCAGAATGCGGTTAAAATCGGTAGCGGAGCAGAGGAACTCAAAGTTTGTTATACATTCCCGGCAACCGAGAAAATCAAGATATCCGAGCTGAACGCAACAGTTATTGCACCCGTTGCAGGTGAAGCACCCTCAAATGTTATAACAACAACGGGAACAGGTTATACAGTTTCTGTTCTTAAGTGGCTCGTTTCAGGTAATCCTACAGAAACAATTACCGAATTCAAGCAAGGCAAAAATTATGAAATTCAGGTTAAATTCGTACCCGATAACGGCTATGTTTTTGCTGATGATGTAACAGCAAAAATCAATGATAAAAATGCATTCCTTTGCATGGAAAATTCTGTTACGGGCGAAAAAACATTTGTAATTGTTTTTACTCTTCCTCTCCCCGAATATAACATCAGCGTAACAAACGGCATAGCTTCGGCTTCAAAGGCTGTTGCAGGCACAACCGTAACGCTTACAGCCGATGCCGCACCTGCAGGCAAGGTGTTTGACAAGTGGATTGTAACAGGTGCAACCGTTGCTGATGCAACAAGCGCATCAACAACCTTCACAATGCCCGAAAATGATGTAACTGCAGAGGCAACGTATAAGGATAAAACATATAATGTTTCAGTTACAAACGGCAAAGCATCAGCTTCAACTGCGGTTATGGGCGGCAGCATAACACTTACCGCAAATCAGATTGACGGCAAGGTTTTCAGCCGTTGGGAAGTCAGCGGAGCAGCCGCTTCCGATAAGAATGCAAAAGAAACAAGCGTAACCGTCGGCACATCCGACGTAACAGCCGAAGCGATTTACGAGGATTGCCCCTGCAAGTGCCACAAGGGCGGTATAGCGGGCTTCTTCTATAAGATAGTTCTTTTCTTCCAGAAGCTTTTCGGCAACAATAAAATCTGCGTAGGCTGCGGCGCAAAACACTGATTAAATTTTTAAGGCGGCGGAGAAATCCGCCGTCTTTTTTAAAAAAAGTTCAATTTTTTTTTAAAGTTTGCACTAAAGTACAATGCGCAAACAGAAAAAAGCTGATAAAATACTATGGTAAATATGTGCAGAATGTAATTTGCACAAAATTATAAAATAACCGAAAGGAGAAATTTCAATGAAATTTTTCAAGAAGTCCCTCGCAGTGCTCCTTTGCATGGTTACCGTTTTTGCGACAATGGCAATCGGTTTCACTGCATCGGCAGCAATGCCTAACCCCGTAACAGAGGTTTATGTTAACAATGTTAAACTCACAAACGGCAAGTATCTTGCTGTCGGCAGCAAAACTGCAACAACAACAAAACCTTCGGGCGGCTATGCTTATTTCAACACAAACAAGCTTTACCTCCACAACTACACATTCTCGCTCAACGACAGTAAGTACACAGACGGCTACGGAAAAAAATACAGAATTTACGCTGATAACGGTGTTCTTGAAATATATTTCAGCGGTGTAAACGGTCTTGAGTGCAACGATTCAACAGGCTATACCACATACCACGATATTTATTGTTACAGAGGTAAGGTTGAACTCTACGGCAACCAGGATGCTGTTATCTCGTTATCCGGTGAAAGCTATTCTGTTTCTGCAACTGAAGGTATCTGGGCTGAGTGCGGCACCTATAATCTTCAAAACGGTTTCGAGGCTTCTGCACCTCAGGTGACCTCCGAATCAAACATTTCTTTGATAGACGGTGTTTTCAACGTTAGCGGTATCGGTCACAAAGCGAATAACAGAATCACTGTTCATACAGGTATTCATAATTTCAACTGCCCGACCGATTATGCGGTTGCTTCTCAGTCAGGCGACGTTCTTATTATGGGCGGCACAATCAATTCGGTAAGTGGCGGCTTCGCTACATTGTCAAATAGCGGTAAGGTCAGAATCGTCGGCGGCAGAACAAATCTCACAGCAAACTCCATCGCTACCCACGGTATCTTTACCCAAAAATTAGAGATGACTGAAGGTTATCTCAAGGTAACATCGGGCAACAAAGCTCTTTACACTGCTTTTGAAAATATCCCTGCCAATATTAAAGTCACTGCATCAACCAATCAGAACGGCTCGGGTGCCGTCACTTATAATGCTTCAAATAACAAAAATTATAAGTATTTTGAAGCAAAGAGCACAAACACCTATGACGTTACAATCAACGACGGTTTCAAAGAAACAACAACAAAGGCATATTATAACGAATCAATCGACGCTGAACCCGCAAATATCGCAGGCAAAAAGTTTACAAAATGGACATTGAAAGGTGTGCACCTTTCCTCCCGCAGACAGGAGACCGATACATATATCATATTCACAATGCCCAAGAATGCTGTTACCGTAACAGCAAACCTTGAAACAGACACAACCACACCCGTAAACGGCAAGACCATCACCGTTATCAACGGCACGGCAAACGTTTCTAAGGCTGCCACAGGTGCGATTGTAACAATCAAGGCTGACGAGCTTGAAGGCAAGTTTTTCAGTCATTGGGAAGTAACCAACGCAACTGTTGAAGATGAAGATTCTGCTGAAACCTATATTACAGTGGGTAACGGCAACGTAACCGCAGAAGCAGTTTATGAAGATTGCCCCTGCAAGTGCCACAAGGGCGGTATAGCGGGCTTCTTCTATAAGATAGTTCTTTTCTTCCAGAAGCTTTTCGGCAACAATAAGGTTTGCGTTTGCGGTGCTAAACACTGATTAAATTTTTAAGGCGGCGGAGAAATCCGCCGTCTTTTTTAAAAAAAGTTCAATTTTTTTGAAAAGTTTGCACTAAAGTACGATGTGCAGACCGAAAAAAGATGCTAAAATTTCATTGTGGCAGTGTGTCTGCAAAAATTTATTCAAAGGAGAATGATTTTTATGAAAAAGTTTTTAGCAATTATTTTGGCTCTTGCAATGCTTCTTTCGTTTGCTGCTTGTGGCGGCAAAGAAACCCCTGAAACAACTACTCAACCTGCTGAAACGACAACCGCAGCTCCCGAATTTGACGAAACAACAGTAACAGACGGAAAATTCAACAAGCTCACAGTTAAGACGCCTATTGACGAGTTTACGTTTAATGAAGCCAACACCGAAGGTAATTTCCTTGCACAAACAAACATCGTTAAATGCGGTACTCTTGAAAGTGAAGAAGTTAACATCGGCCTTGCTTTTGCCGTTACTCATGCGGCTTATAAATCCGTTCACGACTACGTTACAAAGTGCTTCAGCAAAAACACAATCTTTGAGGAAGGCAAGCTCGGCGAATATACAACCTATGTTCGTCAGAACGTAACTACTGCAATGCAGATTATCGTTTGCTTTAACGACTTTGAATTTGCAATGCTTGAGTTCAAGCTTCCTGACGGCTCAAAGAAGGAAGATTATGCGGCGCTTCATGAAAGCGATCTGTTTAAGGCTGTTTATGATAACCTTGTAATCGAAGCAGGTGCAGCAGAAGAAAACCCCGTTCCCGAAAACAACGGCACAGACGAACCCGAAGCTCCTGCAAATAGTCCCATCACGTCGGAAAAAGGTTACGTAACGGTTACTCCTGCCGGCGGATTTATCTATGACGAGGCAGGTTCAACAAACGGAACAATTACTTTCAAGAACACAGCTCTCGGCGCAAATGCCGCTGTTTATGTTTATGACGAGCAGAGCATGGAATACGAAGTTCAGAAAAAGCAGTTCGGCTATGCATATCCCAACAAGGAATACACATCGGTAACAATCGGTGCAAACACATATGATGCTATCGAATCCAACACAGGTATCACATATCTTGTGGCAAATACCTCAACCGGTAACGCTATGTACGTTATGGTCTGGAATTGCACGGTTGAAGATGCAACACCCCTTATTGAAACAATCGTAATCAAATAAAACTATTATACGGAGTGGCCGTATCGCTCGGTCACTCCTTTTTCAGATTATTTACACAGGTGATATTATGAAAAAAATCGTATCTTTTATTTTAGTTTTTTCTCTGATTTTCTGCTTTGCTTCGTGTGTAAAGGATAATCCCGAAAAACCCGTAAATGAATCAACAACAAATGTAGAAGAAACAAGCGATAACACATTGCCCGAAAAGAAAAATGCCGTGGAGTTTCTTTCTGTTTATACAGAAAAAGCCTATGAATATGAAACATATACTGAAGAGTATTACTATCTGACAGAGGTAAACTATCAGAAATTGCATCTTTCAGAAGAAAATGAAAAAGAATATCCCCGCCTTGCAAAAGCTCTTGATTCTCTTAATGCTGATAAAACAGAGTTCTATAAGGATAAGGCAAAAGAGCTTGATGAGTATGCATCGGAACAGCTTGATTATTATTATGAAGACGGCGAACAGCCTGCGGTTTACACCGCAAAAAACGAATACTTTCTTCAAAGAGCAGATAACGTTGTTCTGAGTATCAGAAGCGATTCCGATGAGTTTTCGGGCGGTGCACATCCCAACTACGGCTACGGCGGATATAACTTCGATACCGTAACGGGTAAAGAACTTGTTATAACCGATGTTATGACCGACATTTCATCTCTTCCTGCAATTCTTTCGGAAAAGATAAATTCAAAAGATGAATTTGCAGACGGATTTTTCGGTTCACTTGAAGAGACACTTTCGGAATACACGGCAGAACAGTTTAACTGGACAATCGGTTATAAGGGTGTAACTTTTTATTTCAGTCCCTATGAAATCGCGTCCTTTGCCGCAGGTCTTATTACCGCAACGGTTAATTTTGACGAATATCCCGAGCTTTTCAATAAGAAATATACGGTTGCCCCCGAATCCTATGCCGTAACACTTTCCGAATGGAGCGACGTTGAGTTTGATAAGAATCCGTCTGACGGTAAAAAAGATACTATCAGCGTCGGTCTTTCGTATTACACGGAAGAAGGCTCATATAAAGATATCAGTCTTAATCTCAACGGTAATGAATTCACGGTTGAAGATGTTTATGCTTTCAGTGCCGAATATTATCTTGTCAATTCAAAAGGCAGATGTTTTGTTTATCTTGTGCCTCACGGCTTTAACGATTACACAAACATTCTTGTTTATGACCTGAACGGCAATGAGATAAAAGAAGCAGGTGAACTTGACAGAACTGCTTTCGGCAGTCTGGTCTGGGAGGATGAAAATGAAGATACCCATCAGGCGAAGCTTCTTTTCAATAACCCTGCACAGTTTGTTCTTGAAACAACCTTTGATATTCTCGGAACATACGCTGCCGATAAAACCTACACCGTGAATTCCGAAACAGGTATGCCCGAATCAACCGATGAATTCTATACCATAGACAAAAGCTTCCCGTTCGTTCTTAAATCAAAAGAAGCTTTCAACGTTAAAATCCTTCCCGATATGAAAACCGAACTTGTTAAAGCAGGCTCGGAATTCACACTTCTGCGTACAGACGGCAAAACCTTTGTTGATGCAAAGCTCGGTGACGGCAGAGAATGCAGAATTTATGTTGAGAGAAACAGAACGGATTATCAGCTCTGTATCAACGGAATACCCGAATATGAGCTTTTTGAAGAGATTTATTACGCAGGATAAAAGGAGATAATTTAAAATGATTAAAAAAATAACGGCAATTATGCTCGCTCTTATTACTGCTTTTGCAATGATGAGCATTTCAATGACTTCGGCATCAGCCGCAACAAAGGTTATTGAAATCAGCAAGTTACCCCCAATCTATTACGGAGAAACCCTCAAAAATTCAAACCTTACCCCTTGCTTTCCATCGCTTGACTACAATCAGGTGCCTTATTATTCGGAAATCAAGTCAACGCATGTTCCTGATTGCGACGGCGAGGTAGCTGACCCGCAAAAGGAATATTATGTGCTCACAACATTCTATATCGGCGGCTATGAGCTTCCTGCAGCCGGTGAATTCAAGGTTGTATATGACGGCAAAGAAATACTCTGTTATGATTTTAATTCTTATAAGCCCAGTGACAGTGCATATTTTCTTTATAAAAATGGCAGTAACGGCAAAGCAATGTGTATTATCAGAATCAAACTCGGTGGTTCTGCAACTCTCGGCACCGATATCAGCGTTATAAACGGAAAAGCATCTGCTTCAAGTTCGGTTATCGGCAATGCTGTAACGATCACGGCAGATCAGATTGACGATAAGATTTTTTATTGTTGGAATATCACAGGCGCAACCCTCGAAGATTATTATGATTCCGAAACAATGTTCACAATGGGAGTTTTCAATGTTTCTGCAGAAGCAGTTTACAAAGATTGTGAATGCAAATGCCATAAAGGCGGAATTGCAGGCTTCTTCTATAAGATTGTTCTTTTCTTCCAGAAGCTCTTCGGAAATAATCTTGTCTGCGAATGCGGAGCAGAGCATTAAAAATTGAATGTTTTATCGGACGGCAGAGAAATCTGCCGTCTTTTTTTGAAAATTTGCACTAAAGTACGATGTACAAAACGGCAGGAAGGTGATATAATATAATGGAATTTCAGCGTGATGCTATATCCTGAAAGGAGTTCTCTATGAAAATGTTCAAAAAAATCGTTGCGGTTGCGCTTTGCCTGATTACCGCTCTTGCAGTGCTTCCGCTTTCAACCACGGCTTCAGCTTACGGCGTTGAATCGCCTACACCTCAGCAGATCGTTTCAAGATTCAATCAGATTAAATTCGATCTGGACCATCAGTCGAAGTTTGCCGAGGCATATTCTCTCAAAGCTCCCTATGCGGCAGGTGAGCTTGATGCAGAAACACAGACTCAGGCTCTTAATGCGGTTAACTTCTGCAGATATGTTGCAGGCCTGCCTGATGATGTTGAGCTTAAATCAGACCTTAGTGAGGCTTCGCAGGCAGGTGCAATGCTCAATGCAGCAAACGGTGTTCTTACCCATAATCCGAGCCGTCCGTCGGGAATTGACAACGCTCTTTATAATCTCGGTAAAAAGGGCTGCAGCAGCTCGAATATTGCATATAACCACAACAGCGTAACCCGTTCGGTTGTATGCTTTTTGGAAGATACGGATGAGAGCAACATTTCTGCACTTGGCCACAGACGCTGGCTTCTCAACCCCTCAATGAAGTATATCGGCGTAGGTAATGTTGGAGCATATACATCGGTTTATGTTTTTGACTCTTCACGCTCGGGCTCATATACGGGCGATTATGTATGCTGGCCCGCAAAGAATATGCCGTATGAGCTTTACGGCACTATGGAGCAGTATGCTTTTTCGGTTTCTCTCGGCAACGCATACGATACTCCCAGCCGTTCAAAGGTCAAGGTTACGGTTTCGTCGCAGAAGCTCGGTAAATCATGGACACTTGATTCTTCCTGCAACGACTATGAAAAATATATGAATGTCAATAACGATAATTACGGCACGCAGAAGTGTATCATTTTCAATGTTGGTGAGATGTTCCCCGAAAACGATACCGTCAGCGTAACGATCAGCGGCATTTCAAAGTCGGGAAGCAGCACAAGCTTGTCATATCAGGTTAAGTTCTTCAACATGACGGATTATATTTCCTTCCAGGGTGCTGACACTTGGTGCTATCATCCTTCCCGTACTTATTCAAATCCTCTCGTTGTGGAAGCAGATTGTGAAAACGAGGGCTATACCCTCGGCAAGTGTACAGATTGCAACAAGTATACAAAATTCAATTTTGTTGCCGCAAAGGGTCATTCATGGCAGACAAATTCCAACGGTGATAAGTATTGCTCGGAATGTAATTCGGGCGCAATTCAGATTTCACACAGCAATATTGATATTCTGAATAAAGGAACCGCAACCGTTAAAGGCTCGCTTGCAAACGGCAGCTCCGCAACATTCATTTATTCCTCTCTCAATCCGCTGGTTGCTTCCGTCAGCTCAAGCGGTGTTATAACCGCAAACAGTGTCGGCTCAACAACGATCAGGGTGTCCGCATTGGGCATTGAAGGCTATGCGGAATGCAGGGTTAATGTGCTTCCCCGTGAATTCACCGTAACCTGGAGCGTTAACGGAGAGGTGACAACGCAGAAGGTGAAAGAGGGTGCGCCGATCGTCCCGAATGCTGACACGGATATTCCCGGCTATAAGTTTGTCAGTTGGTCTCCGTTGGTGCCTTCGGTTATGCCTGCGTCAAATCTCAATTTCACAGCCGTTCTTGTCAAGCAGACTGACATATCCATAATCAACAATCCCGGCACGAAAACCGTAAATTACGGTGAAAAGTTAACGCTTAAAGCAAAACTCATAAACGAGCCGGAGGGCGCAAAGGTTTACTGGTATGTCAACGGTGCATTCAAAACAGAGGGCGAATCCATAACTCTGCAGTTTATGAGCGATACGGAAATAACGGCAAAAGCAGTAAAATCCGACGGCACGCCGATAAGCAATTATGACGGCGCAGAGGTTACCGAATCCGAAACAGTAAAGGTCAAAGCAGGATTCTTCCAGAAACTCATTTATTTCTTTAAAAATCTTTTCGGTTTAATCAAAGCTGTTGAACAGTAAATAACTCAGGGCCGATCTTGTGTCGGTCCTTTTTGTTGCGTGAGATGTTTAATTATGCTATAATAGCAATACAAATCAAATGCAGGGTGATGTTATGAAAGATTTCAGTAATGTAAAATTCAAATGGACCTTCCGTGATTATCAGCAGGCGGTGCTTGATAATTCACAAAAACATCTGAAAGATAAAAGAATACATATCGTTGCCGCGCCGGGCAGCGGTAAAACTATTCTCGGTCTTGAGCTTGTCCGCAGACAGAATGCGCCTGCACTCGTTATGTCGCCGTCTGTCACAATCCGTCAGCAGTGGGGTGAAAGATTTATCGAGGCATATCTTCCCGAAACCGAAACCCCCGATGAATATATTTCATATTCGCTCACAAATCCCAAGCTGATAACCTCAATCACATATCAGGCACTTCACGCCGCTTTTACAAAATCCGTTATGGAATCCGAAGCGGATGAAGATGAATTTGCAACCGAAGAAACGCAGGATTTCAGCAATTTCGATTTGCTTTCCGAAATCAAAAAGGCAGGCATAAAAACAATCTGCCTCGATGAGGCGCATCATCTCAAAAGCGAATGGCAGAAGGCTCTCGAAAAGTTTGTTGCAATGCTTGGCGAAGGTGTCACAATCATTGCTCTGACTGCAACTCCGCCCTATGACAGCGCACCTGCTGAATGGAACAGATACCAGACCCTCTGCGGCGATATTGACGAAGAGATTTTTGTTCCTCAGCTTGTTATGCAGAAAACTCTCTGCCCTCATCAGGACTATATATATTTCAGCTATCCCACCGCAGAAGAATCGCAGATTCTTGCTAATTACAAAGCAAAAGCAACGGCTGTTACCGATGAAATAATCAGAAGCGGTCTGCTTTCAAAGGCTCTGCAAGTGTCAAATGCCGCCAATAACGAAGAGATACTCTATGATAATCTTGCAGGCTTCAAATCGTTTGTCTGTGTTGCAAAACAAGGAAATGCCAATATCTCAAAGAGCTTTGAAGAAAAGGTTTTTGAGGGCAGAAAAGCACCCGTTTATTCAATAGCTGAAGCAGAAAAAGCATTTCAGTTTATCATCGATAAGCCCGATATATTCACCGAAGAAATCAGCGAAGAATTAAAGGCGATTCTTTCAAAAGAAGCTCTTATTGAAAAGAAAAAAGTCCGCCTTGCTTCAAGCGATAAAATCAATAAAATGCTTGTTTCCTCAACGGGAAAACTCGGAAGCATAAATAAAATCGTTGCAAGCGAATATCAGAATCTCGGCGACTCTCTGCGTATGCTCATTCTTACCGACTACATCAAAAAAGATATGCTGAAACTCGTCGGCACGGATGAAGAAATCCACGCTCTCGGCACGGTACCCGTATTTGAATCAATCCGCAGAACAAATCCCGATGCAAAGGTTGCGGTGCTTTCGGGTACACTTGTGATTCTGCCCGATTCCGCCGTTGAAACTGCGCAGGAAATCGCATATAACGAAGGTGTGCCTTGCAGAATAAAGAAGCTTGAAAACACAAATCACACCGAAATCATTTTCAGCGGCTCAAATAAAAATAAGGTCAGCATCATAACAAAAGCATTTCAGCTTGGCGTTATCAACGTGCTTATCGGCACAAAATCCTTGCTCGGCGAAGGGTGGGATTCACCGAATATCAATTCCCTTATTCTTGCAAGCTTTGTGGGCAGCTTTATGCTTTCGAATCAGATGCGAGGCAGAGCAATCCGAATTGATAAAAAGAATCCCGAAAAGGTGTCGAATATCTGGCATCTTGTGACCGTTGAGCCCGATTCAAAGGATGAAATCATAAGCGACGATTTTGAAACGATGAAACGCCGTTTTGCCTGCTTCCAGGCTCCTGCATATAACAGCGACGTTATAGAAAGCGGAACGGACAGAATCGATATTCTCAAAGCACCCTATGATGCAAACGGACTTGAAAGCATCAACAATCAGATGCTTTCCCTTGCCGCCGCAAGAAACGTTATGGCAGGCAGATGGAATGCCGCCGTCAAGGGTAAGGCAAGACCCGAGATTGAAGAGGTCAGCGAAATTCCCGCAGAAGTTCAGCCTGCAAGCGCAGTACATAAGAACAAGATTTATGCAATAGTTCTTGCAGTTCTGATTGTCCTTGCAATAATCATAATCGCAACGTCGGGATTCTTCGGCGGTCTGCTCGGATTCATCATTGCGGCAATATCTTCTGTATTGCTCATCAAATCCGCATCGGTTGTTATGAAGAATTCTTCGCCCGAAAAAACAGTTTCCAACATTTCAAATGCTATTCTCCGTACTCTCAAAGAAATCGGCGAAATCGAGAGCAGGGGAGCAACCGTTTCTGTTAAGAAATCCGAAAAGAAGAATACCGTCAACTGTTCTCTTTCAAAGGCAACTGTCAGAGAAAAGAACGTTTTTGCAAAAGCGGTTTCCGAGCTTCTTTCACCCATTGACGACCCGAGATATCTTCTCATCGGCACAAAGGGTATTTCAAAACTCACAAGCAGAAACTATGTTCAGAGCTATGCCTGCCCGTCGGTAATTGCCGTCAATAAAGAAACTGCGGAAATTCTTGCAAAGACCCTTAAATCCGCAGGCGGAAAGTTTGAACTCGTTTTCACAAGAAACGAAAACGGCAGAAAAGAACTTTTCAAATGCCGCAAGTATTCTTATATCAACTCAAACAGCAAGCTTGTAAAAAACAAGAAGATAGTGAAATAATAATCAGGCAACATCTGTAACGATGTTGCCTTTGTTTTTCGTGTAAATAAAATCATATGGCAATAAAAACAGAGGTGACAAAGCAGATGACGACAGTGTCTCCCGATACAGACAAAACACTGCGGTTGTTGAATTTTCATACAAAATCGGATGTTTGTATATTGAATTGATTCGGATAACGGTGATAAAATTAATCGAATTTTGGATATATATGTATTTATATTATTTCAGGAGGGACAAAAATGGCAAAAAAAACCGTTGTAAAAGTATCCTATGACCTTACTCCGGCACAGGATATGATTCAGTTTATGCTAAAGCACAGTTTCTTCCATAAGCAGGTCACTCAGATTCCCGAAACAATGATGTTCAAGAACGACGTTGACTTTGCGGTCATGGAAAAGGCAGTAAACATTGAAATCGAAAGAAACGACTGTCTCCGTCTCCGTTTCTTTAAAGAAAAAGGCAAAATCAAGCAGTATTTCATCGATGAATACAAGGTTGAAAACATTCCCGTTCTTGACTTTAAGACAGACAAGGAGCGTCAGGATTATCTCGGTGCTGATGCACAGAAGCCTGTCAGAATGCTCAAGGATGAAACCTTCAGAATCAAATTCTTCCGTATGGCTGACGGCAGAAACGGTATTTTCCTCAACGTGCATCACCTCGTTATGGATAATGCCGCAGTGTTCATTTTCTACGCCGATCTTCTCAAGGTTTACGATCATCTGAAGAACGGTACCGATATGCCCAAGCCTCTTGGCAAATTTGAGGACATCATCAAGAAGGAACTTGCATACGTTTCAAATCCCGAAAACCTCAAGAGAGAAGAAGAAGCATACAGAGAGTTTATGTCAAAGGACGGCGAGCCCCTTTATCTCGGTGTTGAAGGTCCCAGACATCTTGAAGCTGAACGTGCAAAGAAAAAGGACCCGAGCATCAAGGCTCCCTCGCTTTTTGACCCCATCAACGATAAGGCTGAGCTTACAAAATACAGCATTCCCTATGAAAAAAGCCAGAAGATTTTCAAGTTTATGGAAGAAAACGGAATCGGCGGCGAATGCCTTGTTCAGCTTGCAATGAGACTTCACGTTTCAAAGGTCAATAACAGACATAATGATACATATTTCATCGTTCTCTGCCCCAGAAGACGCACTCTCTCCGAGAAGCGTGCGGGCGGTACTCTTGCAGTTCCGCTGCCATGGAGAGTTGTTCTTCCCGAAGAAACAACTTTCAGAGATGCACTCAAGAAGATGAGCGAAGTTCAGTTCTGGGCATATAAGCATATGGACTATCCTTATCTTGAGTACCGCAAACTCCAGAGAGAGATGTTCAATTATCCTGCAGCCGCAGGTGCTTCAACGATGATGTTCTCCTGGTTCCCGCTTGAAGCAAACACAATGAGCAACTGGGATTATCAGTTCGAGGGTTATTCTCTCGGCAGATACATTATGGTTATTTATACTTTCGCAATGAAGGATACCTCAACGGGCTGTATGAAGCTTTCTTGTATGCACAGAACGAAATACGTCACCGTTGAGGAAGCAGAAGCTCTTCACGACGGAACGGAAAAAGCACTTATGCTCGGCGTTGAGAATCCCGACATGACTCTCGGCGAGATTATGGACAGAATCTGATACGTACTGTCTTGCAAAGAAAAACAAGCGACTTGCAGAGGATTATTCCTTTGCAGGTCGTTTTTTGGTTTAAACGGTATTGTGTTCTTCAACTTTTTCTGATAAACTTGAACTGTAATCCTTGAAGAGGAGTGGTTTGTGATGAAAAAATTCAGAATCGGCATTATGGGTGCGGGCAGGGGTCTCTGTATCGCTCGGAATTTTGAACTTCTCGGATGTGAAATCGTTGCTCTTTGCGAAAATAATCCCAAAAGAGCTGAATACGGTCTGAAAGAATATGATTTCGATATTCCCGTTTTTGCCGATTTCGATGAATTCATTGAGCAGGGTCTCGATGCGGTTGTTCTTGCGAATTATTTCCACGAACACGCACCGTATGCAGTAAAGTGCTTTGAAAAGGGGATTCACGTATTCTCCGAGTGTATCAGTAACGGTACGATGGCTGAGGGCGTTGAGCTTATCAGAGCATTCGAAAAGAGTGATTCAATCTATATGCTTGCGGAGAATTATCCGCAGATGAAGTTCAACCGTGAGATAAAAAGAGTCTGCGGCAACGGAACGCTCGGAAAAATTCTCTATGCCGAGGGTGAGTATAATCATCCTGCTAATCCCTATGATTGTCGCTTTTTGAAAGAATATATTTATTTCGAAAATCATTGGAGAAATCTGCTTCCCCGTTCATATTATATAACGCATTCTCTTGCTCCGATTATGTGGGCAACGGGCGCAACTCCGAAGAGAGTCAGTGCGATGGCAACCTTTGCTCCCTTTGAAGATAAGGTGACTGCACGTAAGGTAGGCGACAGAGCGGCGATTGTGACTACGTTCAACGATGACGGTTCTGTTTTCAGGGTCAGCGGCTGTGCTTCTTTCGGCGCTCATCATAATGCATACCGTGTCTGCGGCACAAACGGTCAGATCGAAAATATAAGAGGTATGGGAGAGAAGATTATGCTCCGATACAGTGAATGGGCGGTGCCCGACGGTATGGAGCAAATCAACTGTTATGACCCCGAGTGGCACGATAAAGATGAGGAACTCATCGAAAAAAGCGGTCACGGCGGCGGTGATTACATCGTTGCGAGAATGTTTCTCGAATGCATAAGTGAGGGCAGACAGCCTGAGCATCCCTATGACATTCATTCTGCGGTTGCAATGGCATCGGTGGCAATTCTTGCTCACAGAAGCATTCTCAACGGCGAAGCTTATGATGTTCCCGATTTCAGAAAAGAGGAATGCCGAAAACAGTATGAGGATGACAGACTCACGCCATTCTACGGCTCTGACGGCAGTGAACCGACCATCCCTTGCTGTTCGGTGACAGATTACTGTCCCACCGACGAGCAACTCGGAAATTTCCGTAAAGCGCTTGAAGAATAATTTTGAGACGGTCAGAGTAAGGATAAATAACTGTATTATATGAAAAAAATCCCCCGCTCCGAGGAGTGGGGGATAACTCTTTATTAAAGGTTATAATACTTATCGAATTCTGCGGGGTGGGGAATCTTTGCAAGTTCAGCGCATTCAGCACGCTTTGCCTTGATGAAGTTTGCAAGAAGCTCCTTGGGGAATACTCCGCCTGCGGTGAGGAATTCGTTGTCAGCTTCGAGTGCATCGAGTGCATCGGGAAGTGAGGTGGGAAGCTGGGTGAGCTTTGCTTTTTCTTCGTCGGAGAGGTGATAGAGGTTGAAGTCGTAGGGACCCCAGCCGTTTGTACGGGGATCGATCTTGTTGATAACGCCGTCAAGACCTGCCATAAGGATGGCTGCATAGCAGAAGTAGGGGTTGCAGGTTGCGTCGGGGTTACGAAGCTCGAATCTTCTCTTGTCGGGGCTCTTTGCGTATGCGGGGATACGGATAACGGCACTGCGGTTTGATGTTGCGTAACCAACTGTAACGGGTGCCTCGAAGCCGGGAACAAGTCTCTTGAAGGAGTTTGTGCTGGGGTTGGTGATAGCGCAGAGAGCTGCAATATGCTTGAGAAGACCGCCCATAAAGTAGTGAGCTGTTTCGCTCAGGTGTGAATAACCGTTGTCATCGGAGAATACGGGCTGACCGTCCTTGAAAAGGAGCATATGAACGTGCATACCGCTGCCTGCTTCGCCGTAGATGGGCTTGGGCATAAATGTTGCGGTCTTGCCGTATTTAAGAGCAGTGTTGTGGATGATATATTTGATCATCATTGAAGCGTCAGCCATGTGAACAACTTCGCCGAGCTGAGGCTCGATTTCGAACTGACCCGATGCAGCAACTTCGGGATGATGATAGTTGATTTCAATACCTGCATCCTTCATATGCATGCACATTTCACTGCGGCATTCATAGGAAGTGTCGAAGGGTTTTGCGATGTGATAGTTCTTCTGCTTGGGAACGATAACGCCGAGACCGTCTGTGCCTGAATTCCAGTATGACTGACTTGCGTCAACGGTAGCGCCGATGTGTTTGCCTTCAACGTTCCATGTAACTTCATCAAAAAGATAGAATTCGAATTCGGGAAGAATCTTCATTTCGTCAGCAATGCCGCTGTTCTTCATATATTCAACGGCTGCTCTGATAATGTTTCTGGGATACTGTGCGAGGGGCTTGTTTTCGGGTGATGCGATAATCATTGCGTTACCTGTCATTGAGAGGGTGGCAATGCTGCAGAAGGGATCGATAACGGCTGTATCGGGGTCGGGGATGAATACCATATCGCTCTTCTCAACAACGGCATAGCCGTAGTTTGATGCATCGAAACCGATACCGCTCTTCATTGTGTCTTCGGAGAAGTTTTCAGCGGGGATTGTAACGTGTCTGTACTGACCGTTGATGTCAACCATTTTAAAGTCAACCATCTTGATGTCGTTTTCTTTGATGATGTTGAGAACATCCTGAATGCTTTTTGCCATAAATCATCTTTCTCCTTTATTAATAGAATAAATGAAGCCAAAACAAGTATAACAACATTTTTTTGATTAGTCAATTATTTTATAAAAAAAACGGGTATCCCGACGGATACCCGAAAAAACAGGGCATATTTTATCGCCCCAACATTTTTATAATAACATAACAGTATATATAAAGTCAATCCCTTTTGCTTAAATTGTGTGCATAATACACCAAAATCTCCGTTATATACAATATACAGTGGTGAACTTTGTATAATATTCCGTCTTGAAAATCGGTGAAATCCATGCTATATTATAGTCAAGGAAAGGGTGATACCGATGAGAAGGTAAAAACCTGAAGGACTCAAAGGTTAAAAAGCTGAAATGCAAAAAGAAAAACCGAAACCGATGATCCTTCAAAAGACAATTCTGAAAGAAACGGAAAAACAGAAAACCGAAGAAATCAGGATTGGACAATACTGCAGAAAGAGAGGTTAACCAAAGATGTTAGATAACAAGAATTCAGAGAAGTAACCCTTGGCTGTTGTGTAAAGAAACATCAGTCAGGGGTTACTTCCATTTATGGGGAAAATTGAATCGGAGGATTACGTGCACAGCCGTCGGGGCTGTATTTTTTTTGCTCTTTTTTCATCTGAATGTTGATTTGCAGGGAGCAATGCTTTATAATTGACACATATGTTAATCGGGAGGATAGATTATGCAGAGAAAATATGCTCATAAGGTTCAGGTGTGTTGCCGCAAATATATTATCCCGATTTAATATTATTTCATTGATTTTATTGACTGTAATGTGTTATAATCCAAACGAAATATTTTAAGATAAGAAGGCGGCTTATGATTAACAGAATTATTGAAACAGTCAAAAAGGCGGGAGAGATTATCCTCTCGGCGCACAATCAGGAATTTGCGGTAACCGCCAAAGAAGGCAAGAAAAACTTTGTTACAAAGTACGATGTAGCCGTTCAGGATTTTTTGTTTGATGAACTCGGCAAAGCATTCCCCGAGGCGGAATTTGTCGGAGAAGAAAGCGATAATGATTTCGGAAGCAGAGCACTGCGATTTATAATTGATCCGATTGACGGCACTACGAACTTTATGCAGGATTTCCGCTGCAGCTGCATTTCCGTTGCGCTTTGCAAAGAAAATGAGGTTATAGCAGGTGTTGTTTATAATCCGTATACCAAAGAGATTTTCAGCGCGGAAAAAAGCAAAGGAGCATACCTTAACGGTGAAAAGATAACGGTAAGCGACCGTCTGCTTTCGGATGGTCTTGCGCTTTTCGGAACGTCTCCTTATCATCCCGAAAATACAGATGAAACTTTTGCTCTTTTAAGGAAAGTTTTTGATTTTTCCCGTGATATCCGCAGAAGCGGTTCGGCGGCATATGACATATGTACGGTCGCTTGCGGCAGATGCGAGGTTTTCTTTGAAAAGGGTTTGCAGCCCTGGGATATTGCGGCGGGTACGCTTATCCTGAACGAAGCGGGCGGTGTTGCTTTGACTTACGGCGGCAAAGAAATTGATTTTTCAACGCCCAATGACGTTGTTTTTGCCAACCCGAAGGCTTATGATGAATTTGTAACCTTGCTTTAAAAAGCTGAAAAGACTACAAGCTTACGAAAAGTTTGTAGTCTTTTTGTTTTGATATGAAGCTTTATTTTCTTGCAACCATAATATAGGCTGATAAAAGTCCGTTTCTTCGGTAAACAGCCAGTCAACTTTACTGCAACCGTTTGATAAAAACAATAAGGTTTATTTTTAGCTTTTTTATATTCGGCAGAACTGATTCAGGGTCGTAACAGTGCAAAAAAACATATGACCGTCATTGCTTTATGCCATTCTTTCAAGGGATTCAAGAGTAACTTCGTATTTTGTAGGTTCATCAGTGAGGAGTTTTTTCATCTCTTCCATCATATAGTAAGCCATTCTTTGAGGTTCTTTTCCCGTACTGCCTGCGATATGGGGTGTCAGAATTGCGTTGGGGCACCAGAAGAGAGGGCTGATATACGGAAAAATCTCGTTTTTGATAACGTCTGCAACGAAAGTTCTTGAAGGGTGGAGTAACAGTGAAAATGCAAGCTGGTATTCCGCAACCTGAGCGCCTCTGCCTGTGTTTATGAAGGTTGAATGTTTTTTCATTTTCTTGAAAAGTTTGCGGTTGAATATATTTTTCAGTTCAGGTTTGTTTGCCAGATGATTGCTGATAATATCGCATTCGCAGAAAAGCGTTTCCATATCAACGAGTGTTACGCCGAGCCCTTTAGCGGTTTCTTCGGGAACGAACGGATCACACGCATAAACTTCAACGTCGAGTGCTTTTAGTTTTTCCGCAACCATTTTCCCGATAGCACCGAGTCCGACAAGACCAACCTTGCATCCGAAATTACCCGTTGAAGAGTTAGCGAAAGCAAGGGAACGGGCAGGCAGCGTATGATAATATTTTTCAGCCTGAAAATATCCTTTTGCCGCCAGTGTTATTTGTGCAAAAGTGTATTCTGCAACAGGAACGGCATTTGCGGCAAAGGCGCTGAAAACCTTTATACCGCTTTCAAGAAAAGGACGTGCAAAATATTGAACCGTACCTGCGGAATAAAATACCGCTTTCAGTTTCGGCATATATTTTGAGATTTCTTCCTTTGTGAACCGTGGCATACCCCAGGTCGAAAATGCGATTTCACAGTCGGAGAGAAACTCTGAGTTTTCTTCAAGATTTTTCTGATTGATTAACTCTGAGAGATTGCCGTATTCACCAAGTTTTTTCAGAACCTCGGGAGTGTATACTTTTGAAAACTGAAGCTGATTTGTGCCGAAAAGCGCAATTTTCATTTTCTTTTTCCACCTTCGCTTTGATTTTTGCGATATTCATATACAGTCTGCGTTTACCGTTATCTGAATTTACTGTTCAGATTATAGCATATATTGTTTTGGAAAAGCAATAAAAAAAGATTGTATTGACTCCGGCTGTGTGTTAGAATAAATCAAAAGATTTAATAAGAAACACTTTTATTTTATCTGTTATGAAAAATGCAATAAGAATTAAGGAGTATTTATGGATTTTCTGAAACTTGCAACCGAGAGATACTCGGTGCGAAAATTTATTGATAAACCTGTTGAAAAAGATGTTGTTGATAAAATTCTTGATGCGGCAAAGGTTGCTCCGACGGGTTGCAATTATCAGCCTCAGAGGATTCTTGTTATCAACGAAGAGGAAACACTTGCAAAGCTTAAGGATTGCACCAGATGCCATTTTGATGCGTCTTGCGCTATGCTTGTTTGCTACAACAAAGACGAGTGCTGGACCAGACCTTATGACGGAAATCAGAGCGGTATAGTTGATGCAAGCATTGTCACAACTCATATGATGCTTGAAGCGTGGGAACTCGGCGTCGGTTCAACCTGGGTTATGCATTTCAACCCTTTCAAAATGCGGGAGGCATTTTCAATCCCCGAAAACATTGAGCCCGTTGCTCTTCTTGTGATGGGTTATCCCGCACCCGATGCAGTCCCCAACGAGAGACACACCGTTTACAGACCGTCGGAAGAAAACGTTTTTTATAATGAGTTCTGATGCTATGAAGGTTATAATTTCCTGTCTGAATTCAAAATATGTTCACGCATCTCTTTCTCCGTGGTGTCTGCTGGCAGGTGTTCGTGAATTATCGGATAATACATATGATGTTTCCGTTATGGAAAGCACGGTCAACGGCGATATGAAGGCTTTTGCTGATAAAATTATCAGCGAAAAGCCTGACATTGTTGCGTTTTCGTGTTATATATGGAATATCACAAAAACTCTTGAAGTCTGCAGAGAAGTTAAGAATAATCACGCGTGCAGGATTGTTCTCGGCGGACCGGAGGTTGCGTACAGACCGAAAGATATTCTTGAAGGATATGATTTTGTTGATTATGTTCTGTCAGGTGAAGGGGAGTGGACTTTCTCTGCTTTTCTTGATAATATGAACGGTGATCTTTCTTGTGTACCCGGACTTACTTACAGAGCCGAGGGCGAAATCGTAACAATACCCGAAAAAGAATATTCGGATGATCCGCCTTCGCCGTTCTGCGAAGAATTCTTCAGTAACCTTAACGGCAGAATATCTTATATTGAGGCTTCGAGAGGTTGTCCTTACCGTTGTGCATTCTGCCTTTCCGGCAGATGTTCGCCGCTTCGCTTTTTTGATATTCAGAGGGTAAAGAATGATATAATAAGACTCGCAAAAAGCGGAACGCAGACTGTTAAATTCATCGACCGCACCTTTAACGCTGATGCGGAAAGGTGTAATGAAATTCTGATGTTTATCAAAGATAATTACGGTGAAGATATACCTGACGGTGTTTGTTTTCATTTTGAAATTGCCGGCGATATTCTGAAAGACAGCACACTTGAAATTCTTGCTTCTATGCCTTACGGCGCAGTTCAGCTTGAAATCGGAATGCAATCTTTTAACGAGGAAACGCTGAAGCTGATAAACCGCAGGACAAATACAAAAAAGCTTGTTGAAAATATCAGAAAACTCATCGGTTTTAACAATATGCATATTCACATTGATCTCATTGCGGGTCTGACGGGAGAAGATGCGGAGAGCTTCAGAAACAGCTTCAATATCGGTTATTCGCTTAAAGCCCATATGCTTCAGATGGGATTTCTGAAGCTGCTTTACGGTGCGGATATGCGTGAAGATGCTGAAAAATATCCGTGTTCATTTACCGATGCACCGCCCTATGAGGTTACGTCAACTCCCTGGCTTTCTTCCGACGAAATAAAAATGCTCAAAAATTGTGAGGATGCGGTTGACAGGCTTTATAACAGCGGAAGATTCTTGCTTTCTCTTGAGTATCTCACAGAGAAGGTTGGTATTTCGCCGTTTGATGTTTTTAATGATTTCGGTAATTACGTAAACGGCAACGGAATGCGTCTGAGCGAATATGCGGAAAAATTCTATGTTTTCTTTTCCGATAAATGTAACAGTGAAATTTTAAGAGAAAAAATTCTCTGCGACCTGCTTTGCTGTTCATCGTCGGTACAGATACCGGATTTGTTGAAAATCAACGATCCGTTTTATAAAAAAGCAAAAAAGTATTTCATTGAAAACGTGGATAACAATATAAAGATTGCAGTTTTATATTCAAAAAAACAGGTGTTTGCGGTCAATCAGAGCAAAGAAAAAAACCTTCATAACAGGTATGAAGGCGAGTTTTTTGATTTTGATTATTTCGAAAACGTATAGTGCCTGACAATTTCTGAAAAATTATATTGCCGAAAAAGAAGTAAACGGGAAACAGATTTCTCTCGGTTACTTCTTTTTTTTAGTGTTAAATTGAAGAGAAGCTTCATCAACTCATTTTGAGCAGCAGCAATCAATTGCGTCTCGGATAAACTCTGCAGTGCCCTCACCGTGTTTGTCGATGTTGTTTCTGAATCGCTCATCCGCAACATACATCTGACCGAGTCCCGCAAGTATTTCGTTTGTGCAGTTATAGTAGTTGTCCGTTATATGTTTCTGCAGTTTTTTAACAAGAAACTGTGATTCGTCGGAATCAGAGGCTTTGCCGCTTTTCAGGCATAATGCAAATTCGGCAAGAATACCGTCCATTGCTTCGGCAAGAGTGTTCCACTTATCATCTGAATAATCCCTTGTTTTTTCGCAGTGTTCCTTATATGCCTCGGTTTTTCCCCATTTTTCTTTGACTTCTTGTTTGCAGTTTTCAAAGTTTTTGTTATCAAATGTTTTCATAAACGTTTTTCCCTTCATTGTATTGCAGATTGCCGAAATAAATTCAAAATTCACAATTATCATCTGAGAAAAGTCTGATACAGCAATTATAACATAAATTTTGCGGAATTCAACTCGGAATATAAAAAATGTAAAGCAGAAACAATTATATTTTTCTGTATTGTATTTAAAGAAAATATGTGCTAAAATTATAAAAATGAAGAAATAGGAGATGAATTTATGTCAGCATTCAACAAAGCAACCTCCGTCAAGGCTCCGTCTAACGCTTTGCCGGCCGACAGCGCAAAACATATTACAACGTTTGAATATGTATGCATTATGCTTGCCCGTATCGGCGGTATGTTCGGAACTACGCTTACGGGTACTCTTGCAACCGCATTCCTTCATGAACTTTATTACGGTCCCGTCGGAGTCAATTCCGATGATATTGCAGCCAAGCTTGCCGTTCAGACAACGCTCACAACAGTCTGCAGTATTCTGTTCGGTATCGTTGCAGGCGTAACGGTTCAGAAGTGGAAGAGCCGTTGGGGCAGATACCGTCAGTGGTACATCATCTGCCTTGTTCCTATGTTTGTGCTGACTGTTTTGTTTTTCTATGTTCCCAAAGGCATGACTATTGAGCAGATGACACTTTTCCGTTACGGAATTGCCTGTTGTCAGACAGTATTCAATATTTTCAATAATCTCGGTCAGAATGTGGTTCAGGTTATCTCTCCCAACCATAAGGAAAAGAAAACTGTTGCAACAATCTGGCAGCTTTCATATTATCTCGGCTACGGCGGAGCATATCTTGCAACCTTTGTCTACGGTCTTTTCAGCGACGACAAGAATCAGATGTATATGATTCTTGCTGTTATAGCTGCAACGGTAACTCTTTTTGGCAACCTTATGGTCGGTCTTTTCTGTAAGGAAAGAATCGAGCTTCCGAGAACAGAAAAAGTCAAGATTTCCAAATCAATTTTCCAGCTTTTCAAGGACAGAAACTATCTTGCATATCATTGCATTCAGTGGGCAAACACACTTGCCATGCTCGGCAAGATGTCCACATACCTTGCCGCAATTACCGTCGGTTCATCAAAAAATCTTCTCCTCACTCTTCCGACTGCTATCGGCACAGTTGTGGGCAACCTTATCACAACCAAGCTTTCAAAGAAATATGAACCCACAAAGCTGCTTAAGTTCTGCGGTCCCTATTCTATGATTTCTGCGGGTGTTCTCTTTGCAATCTGTTTTATTGAAGCAAAGATGGGCATTATTTTCTTTGAAGGATGGAACAGTATTTTCTTCTATGTTTTCTATTTCATTTTCGGTCTTGGTATCGGTGTTCAGGAACTTTCAAACTCTCATTTCAACGTTGAGTTCTATGACTATCTTGAGTGGAAAACAGGCGAAAGAATGGAAGCTATCCAGGGCATCGTTCCCGGCTGGATTCAGACAGGTCTCAACTATCTTAAGGATCTCACAATTCCCTATATGATCGCTTGGGTAGGCTACAAGTCATCGGTTGAGGGCGACCTCGTGGCAACAATGAGGGCAGAGCCGACTTATATGAAAACCTGCCTCTGGCTTCTCGCGTTCCTTGTTTTCGGCTATGCTATGAGTAACCTTCTCAAAGCAATCATTCTCAAGACGATGTATAACGTTGAAGGCGATAACAAAGAAAAGATGTATGCCGATCTTGAAGTTATGAGAGCTGAAAGACATGTTGAAAACGAAAAAATTGATGCTGCAAATTAAATATATGATATAAAAAATTCAGGACCTTCTTTTTTCGGAAGGTCCTTATTGTTTATGTCTTGTTTTAATCAAAGCATTCAATGACGTCGGAGCCGTTTCGTACAAATGCGACGAATTCATCTATTTCTGCCGTTATGTCATATTTACCTTTGGTATAAACCTTTTTATCTTTTGTGAGAATCCATTCGCCGTCAGGAATATAAACGGTTTTAACTGTTTGTCCTTGTTCGACAATCGGAGCAAAGATTATATCGTCGCCGAACATATACTGGCTGTCAAGAGTATAGCATATTTCATCATCGGGATATTCAAAAAACATCGGTCTCATCATCGGATAACCTTTTTCTGTTGCCTGATCGGATGTTCTGATGATATAAGGTCTGAGTTTTTCTCTGATGAAAATCAGATTTCTGATGATTTCAAAGTTCTTTTCACCGAAGCTCCATATTTCATTCGGATCACCGCTCGGTTCAATGAGTCCCGGGGTCGGCTCGAAATGACGGATTCTTGAGCCGTGAAGACGCATAACGGGGCAGAAAAGTCCGAACTGGAACCAACGGATAATCAGTTCTCTGAAATAATCGCTTGTTATATCCGCACCGTAGAAACCGCCTATATCAGTATTCCACCAAGGAATACCGCACATTGAGATGTTCAGACCTGCTTTGACCTGACAAGCAAGGCTTTCAAAGGTCGATTCGATATCACCTGACCATACGAGCGAACCGAATTTCTGGCTTCCGAGATAAGCACAACGGGTGAGAGTTATAATATCGTCTCTTCTGATGGATTTAAAACCGTCGTAAGCCATTTTTGAGTAATAATACGGATACAGAAGGGCAACCATATCGCCTCTGCCTGCGTACCATATAAGGTTATCAAAATGCTCGGGATGAATTTCAGGCTCGGCTTCGTCAAACCAAAGGGCATCGACACCGTTGTCGATATAGTTTTCTTTTAATTTCTTCCAAACGTAATCTCTTGTGGCAGGGTTGGTGACGTCAATTTCATTCTGCCAGCCGTAGAAGTCAAAAACTCTGTCGGGACCTCTTGATGTACGCATCAGCATATTGTTGTTTCTCATATGCCAATAGTTTTCGCTGTTATTGTTGATTGTCGGCCACATCGAAACAACGAGCTTTGTGTTCATTTCGTGAAGTTCATCGGTCATTGCTTTGACATCGGGCCAGTATTTAGGATCGAACTTATAGTCACCTTGTTCTGTCCAATGGAAATAGTCCGCAATGATGACAGAGAGGGGAATGCCGAGTTCTTTGTATTTTCTTGCAACCGAAAGCAGTTCTTCCTGAGTTTCATAACGGAGTCTGCACTGCCAGAAACCCGCTGCCCAATCAGGCATTTTCGGAGTATATCCCGTCAGATCGGAGAGAGTTGCACAGGCTTCTTTAGGTGTGCCTGCAATAACGACGAAATCCATAAAACGGCAGCAGTCGCAACTCCAACGGGTACGGTTATTTGAAAGCTCGCAAAGACCCGTCGAGGGGTTGTTCCAGATGAATCCGTATCCGAGTGAAGAATAAACGTAAGGTATTGTGCATTTTGCATTCACATTTCGTATATCAACCGATGAACCCTTGAGATCAAATTCATTATCCCAGCTGTGACCGAGACCGAAGAAATGCTCGTTTTTATTCGGTTCAAACATAATTCTTGCACTCCACAGACCGCTGCCTTTATTGTCGAAATGTCTGTAATTGCTTTTGAAAGTGAGCTCGGGTTTCTCTTCGATAATAACCTTGCCGTCTTTGTAAAAAGTCAGTTTACCGTTAGGCTCGATTTTTGCTTTCAGATTGCCGCAGGTAAGCGTAGCATAATAATCAAATTCCTCAATTACGGCGTCTGCATCCTGAGGCATAAGCGTATAGTTTTCGTCAATTACCCTGCAGTCAGGGAAAGACTGAAAACGGATTGCATTTCTGCCGCAGGGAGTTATGCGGATGAGTTCTGTATAACGCATCAGTAAAAGCTCGTTTTTGTTGATAATCAGATTTTCCATATTAATATCTCCGACGTAATAATTTGGTTATCTATTAATTGTATGATATCATATGTCGGAATAAATTGTAAAGGTGTTTTTGATTTTAGTTGATTTGTAATCCGACCGTTTTATTATCGGTATTCGTTTGTTTTAATCTTCTTGAAAAAAATGTATACTGATGCTATAATATATATAATTTTCAGTTAGGAGTGTTCGGATTGAAAGATAACGGAACAATAATTGCTCTTTCGGGTAAGGGCGGAGTCGGTAAGACATCGATTTCAGCCGCAATAGTCAAACTGCTCGTCAAGTCTTATCCCGATAAAAAAATTCTCGCTATTGATGCAGATCCCGCAGTCGGTCTTTCAACTGCGCTCGGCATTGACGTTAAAATGACGATAGACGATATTCGCAAAGAAATTGTTGAAACTGTTGAGGACGGTCAGACGAGAGCGGCAATCGAGCTTCTCGGAGATGCCAGATACAAAATTTTTGATGCTTTGGTCGAAACTGACGGTTTTGCTTTTATTGCAGTCGGCAGACCCGAAAGCGCCGGATGTTACTGCAAAATCAACACGTATCTCAAAGAAGTTATCAGCATTCTTTCCGATGAGTTTGATTATGTGGTCATCGACGGTGAAGCGGGTATCGAGCAGATAAACCGCCGTGTTATGGAAAAAGTTTCGCATCTTTTTCTGATTACTGATGCAAGCAAAAAGGGTACGCAGGTTATATCTGCCATCAAGAGCGTTGCAGATGAACTTGTAATGTATAAAAAAATCGGCGCAATAGTCAACCGTATTCCTGACGAAAGCGTTATTCCGTATATCGACACAAACGGTATTCCCGTTTTGTCATATATACCGACGGATTCAAACCTTGCAATTTATGATATTGAGGGCAAGAATATCACAAAACTGCCGGATGATTCGAACGTTGTTGAGGGCGCAAGAAAAGCTCTTGTTGAAATGGAGATTCTGAAATGAGAGATTTAAAGTATATTTATGATTTTGAAAATCTGCTTCAGGAGGCAAATAACGCTCTTGTGAGACAGGCGAAAGAGGAGGGCGGCATAGCTCTTGGTTATACCTGCTATCACATTCCTGAAGTTTTGCTTAATTGCGGAAACTGTTTTTCCGTCAGACTGCGTGCACCGCGCACGGGTTCAATGGATATTGCAACTTATTATATGAGCAATTTCCTCTGTGGATATTCGAAAGCAATTCTTGAACGTGCAATCGAAGGCGGATATAACTTCCTCAACGGACTTCTTGCGAGCGAAACATGCTCCGAAATGAACAGAGCCGCAGAGCACTTTGAATTGCTGAATCTTGTTGAGGATAACAAATTCTTCCTCACTTTCCTTGATATGCCGTTCAAGATTGCCGACCATACCGTCAGACATTATGTTACACAGACGAGAAATAAAATTCTCAACAAAATGACTGAGGTTTACGGTGTTGATACTTCCGATGCCGCTCTTCTCAAAGCGGTTGAAGAGCATAACGAGATTTGTCGTCTTATGACTGAAATCGGCAACTACCGAAAAGAAGATAATCCCAGAATCACCGGATATGAATATCATATTCTCAGCCTTGTCACGTATTGCTGTCCGAAGTCGCTCATTCTTCCCATGCTCCGTGAAACTGCAGAAGAACTCAGAACAAGAGAGCCTGATGCAAAAAAGAATTTCAGGGCAAAAATTGTTGTTGTCGGCTCTGAAATGGATGACCCCGATTTTACTGCGCTTATTGAAGACAGCGGTGCACTTGTTGTTGCCGACAGATATTGCTTCGGCTCGATGCCGGGAAGAGAAGAGATTGCAATAAATCCCGATGAAGATGTTCTGACTCAGATTTGTGTTCATTATCTCAGAACAAGTCAGTGCCCCCGATATATGAGCCATGAAAAAGTTCAGGAGCGCAGAGACTTTGTCAAACATCTTGTTGACGAGTATCACGCAGACGGTGTTATGTATGAGCAACTGAAATTCTGCGAATACTGGGGCTACGAAAGAGCTCTTGCATCCTATGTTATGAGTGAAGATTACGGAGTCCCCACTGCGGCGGTTGACAGACAGTATACCGCATCTGCATCGGGTCAGCTTCGTACCCGTGTTCAGGCTTTCGTTGAAAGTCTTGAAATAAAGAAAATCCAGAAAGAAAGGCAGGCGAAGGAAAATGGCTGATTTGGGTAAGCTTTATTCAAAAGACGGCAAAGCTGTGCTTAAGCACAGAGAATGGCGCGGCTTCAAGGATACGATGTATGACTATTATCGCTGGCTGGTTACCTGGAAAGATATGATTGTTATGGTCCTTAAAGCACCGATTTCAACTGTCAGGGGTCTCTGGAAATACCGTTGGATGGCATCGTATCTTTCAACCCCGTCTTTCATTGACAGACATACAGCGGGATTAAGGGGTACGCATCTGCGCATTGTTCATCTGCATTTCAATATGATAGTAAAACACGCAACGGGACTTATCCACACTTCTTTTGTTGCGGATGAAAAAATTAATCCGAAAAATAAGCTTTCGAAAAAAATCGTTCTTACGGATGAAATAATTCCCAACGAAATATTTTCAGGTTTTCCGAATCTTACGGTTATTCCGTTGCAGACTATCCCGATTTTTCTCACTTCGATGGTTGATCAGCAGATAACTCCGCCATATCTTGAAGTTACCGAAAGCTTCGGTGTGCCTGCTGACGTATGTCCTCTTCCGAGTGCTGAGGCGGGCGTAGCGATCGAAGACGATTATCCGAAAATGGGATGTTGCATGATTGCCACAAATATGCCGTGCGACGGCTCGGTTATGAATTCAACATTCCTCGACAGACGACTCGGACTTCCGGTTCATCTTTTCAATATTCCTCTTCGCTACAATGACGAAGACGTTCAGGAGTATGCTGTTGAAGAAGTCAAAGAGCTTATTAAATTCATTGAAGAGCAAACGGGCGAAAAGTTTGACTGGGAAGTATTTTTCGAAGCGCTCAGAAATTCCAACAAGCAGCTTGAATATGAGCTTGAAAAATGGGATATCAACAAAACGTCTCATCCGCAGATGACGGGTGCTGCTTTCTGGCTTTACAGAATATATTATTTCAATCTTTCGGGAGGCGTTGATAAGCGTTTCCTCAAGGTTGATAAAAAGGTCAATAAGCTGATGCTGAAGGGCTATGAGAAAAAAGAGCCTGTATCAAAAGAAATGCGTCACCGTGCAGTTGTCTGGAGTTGCCCCGCAAACTACTACACAAGTTTTGCAAACTGGCTTGAGAATTGCTGGGGTATGAATGTCGTTATGGATATGGAAACCATGATTTCTTATATCAAATACAACACGGAAGACAAAGAACAGGCTCTTAAAGACGTTGCAAAAACGTATCAGCGTTCGATTATGCGTAAGCATACAAAGGGCGGATACAGAAACGTTGTTGATGAGCTCTGGAGAATCGTTGAAGAGTACGATGCCGATACGGTCATTATGTATGACCAGATTTCGTGTAAAGGTATGGATGGTCTTGCGGGTATCTTTGACGATCAGGCGAGAGAACGCAACATCAATTTCATCTGGGTCAAGCAAGACCTTATGGATCCAAGAACAATTTCAAGACGAGATATGCGCGAGCAGGTCAATAAATATATGCAGACAGTTCTGCAGGAGGAACCTCTGGATGTATCGCTTGTTGATTTTGAAGACGATTTAGCTTGGTAAAGGAGATAATTAGTATGAAATATTTTGGCGGATGTGACGTCGGTTCAACGTATACAAAATGTGTTATTCTGGACGAAAACGGAAAAATTGTTGCCAACGTCACAAACAGAAGCAAGATTAATCCCGTTGCCAGTGCGGAAATCGCTCTCGGCGATGCGGTTGCGCAGGTTGACGGTCTCAATTCTGCAGAAGAACTTACATATCTTATCGGTACGGGCTATGGCAGAAACAAAGTTCCCTTTGCTGATGAAAATATATCGGAAATCAGTTGCCATGCTATGGGCGTTCACGTAACCAATCCCGAGGTCAAGGCTATTATTGATATCGGCGGTCAGGATGTCAAGGGAATTTCAATTGATACTGACGGTACCGTCAAAAACTTTGCAATGAACGATAAGTGTGCAGCAGGAACGGGCAGATTTTACGAGGCGATGGCAAATGCATTCGAAATGACTCTTCCCGAATTTTCGAAGCTTTCGCTTGAAGCAAAGAACACCATTCCGATTACTGCGCAGTGCACCGTTTTTGCAGAAAGTGAAGTCATTTCGCTCGTAGGCGAAGGAAAACCGATGGATGAAATTGCGGCCGGAATTCAGCTTGCGGTCGCAAAGAGATGCTTTGTTATGGCAAAAAAAGCAGGTGCAACAGACAGTATAACTCTTACCGGCGGATGCGCTAAAAATGACGGACTCAAAAAAGCAATCGAAAAGGTGCTGAAAATCAAGGTTGTTGAGCTTTCAACCGACCCTCAGCTTATGGGTGCGCTCGGTGCGGCTGAATATGCCCGTCAGAAAGGTCTGGATAAGTAAGATGGAAGTTGTTCTTATAATTCTCGGTGTTTTGCTCGCTCTTTTTGTCATCACTTTTGTGATATATTTCTTTAATCTCGATATGAAACTTATCCGCAAGGTTTATGATTTTCTCGGAAAGCATTATGACACAATGAAAAGGGATAAAAAACTCTGATGAAATTTTTTGATTCTTTAATTGCCGATACAGATAAACTGATATCATCTCTTCCCCAAAAATCGTTTTATAAAGGCAATGCGTGGAATGATGTTGGCCATAACCAGGTTATTATGAGACGTGACGCCGCTTTTGAACTTGACGGAGTCGGTTTCAACCTTGTTACTTCACAGGATATAACGGATGAAATCGTTGTTGTCGGCGACGATTTGAGTGAAATAGGGGATAATCGCAGGTTTGCAAGAATTTCATTCGTGCAGATTGATGATGACGCCGATGATCAGAAGAAGTATAATCTTATCAAAAAGATTGATTACGTAAAGTATCATACGTTTCCTGACGGGTATATGATGCGAAGTACATCGCGATCTCATAAAGAGTCGGTACGTGTTTCCGCAAAGGCGATATCAGACGGAGCTGATTTTCAGAAAATCGGTTCGCTGATGATTGAAAAATATAAAGAAGTTCCTGCGGTCAAGGGTGTTAAAATCATTTTCATAACATGCCCTGATGCCGATTATTCGGAAACGGAACGGATAGCCGAAAAGAATTACGCAATAGCGGAAACTCTTAACCACGTTATGAACAGTGTTGTATTTGACTGTGAAACCTGCAATCTCAGGGCGATCTGCGACGAGGTTGAGGGTATGAAAGAACTTCATTTCGGTAAATCCGATAATTAAGAATTATCCGCTTCATCCGCAGAGAAAAGATCCTGACTGAAAAAACCACCTCAATCGATGCAGAAAGCACAGATTGAGGTGGTTGATTTTTTGTGAAAACAGTCTGACAAATCGGAATTTACATATTTCAGCATTTTTTGCCTGACACGATGTAGATTTCATCTGTTGAAATTATTGTGTCAGTGTTAAAATGGGTTTTCATTATTTCAGCTAAATCCTCTGCTTCGGGGAGAACGGTTGAAATCTTTTCGGCACTGCCCGAATGATGTTTTATGAGAGCTTCTCTGCTCATACCGTGAGCAATTGTGATTCTTCCGCCATTTTTTAGGCACTTTGACAGATTTTCAAAAAGCTGTTCGCGGTCTGCAAAGTGCGGAAATGCGTTGTAAATCACAATGCAGTCAAACTTTTCAGAAAAATCATATTGTTCTGCATCGGCACACAAAAACTCAATATTATCATTTTGACTGAACTTGCTTTTTGCAATTTCAATCATTTTTTCCGAAATGTCAACCGCAACGCACTTTTTAACGTTTCTTCTGAGATAATCGGGAACAAGAACACCCGTACCGCAGGCAACGTCAAGAACTGTTTTACCCTCTGTCACTTGAGCAACATCGAGTATTTTATCAATTTTCCATTGAATTTTAATCATATCGTTGTCCCAGGAATCCGCCAACGAGTCAAAGAATGCTGATACCGCTTTTTTATCCATTATAACCTCTTGTTAATCAGTTTTGTTTTTTCCAGAAGCATAACCGCAACGGGAATGAGAATTATCTGAAGAATTATTCCGGGCAATGCGTTTGTTACTGCACCTGCCCAGAATGCGGCAATTCCGAATTTCGATGCGTCAAATCCCATACAGGCAAACTGAACAGCGCCCCAGACAAGACGGCCGATTATCATTGAAATGATAAGAGTTGCATATATGTAGCCTTTCTTTTTCGGAAACGCACGGTAGAGAATACCGCTTAAAAGTCCGTATGTTGCAAGTTCAAATGCCATTGCAACCGCAACGGGGAAAAGAGGCGGCATTCCGAGAGTCAGCGAGCGAAGCAGCGGTGCCGCAAAGCCAACAATCAATCCCCACGGTGCGCCGCAGACAAATCCGCAGATGATAACGGGTATGTGCATAGGGCAAAGCATTGAACCTATCTGAGGCACCTGACCCGTCAGAAACGGCATAACGTAAGCGAGAGCAAGAAACATTGCCGCAAGAGCGAGATTAACCAAATTGTTTTGTTTTTTCATAGAAGAATCCTTTCTGCACACAAAAAGGCGCAGTTCCTCTTCAGAGAAACAGACGCCTTCTTAGCATTAAACATATTGTTTTTATAATCAAATAGAAAGGAACTTCTGTTCCGACGTTATTCTTCTGAATAACGGATTAATTATACAACCGAATCCGAATTATTTCAAGTGGTTGTTTATTATTTTGTCAAGTTTTGCAAGAGCATCTTCGATAAGCGAAGTCAGGGTAAGATTCGTAACTCCTGCCACAAGGTTTTCACATTTGTTTATGGGAATGAGAATGCGTACCGCATCGCTCTGACCTACGGCTTTTGCGGCATCGGGTGTAATTTCGCCGAGAAGTGCATCGGCAATAACAATTCCGATCGGTCCGATGATAACGTCAGCCTCACGGCAGGCAACTATTATGGGATTTTCTCCTGTTGCCGCTTTCTTTGCTCCCGCTTTCACCATTGCAGTTGTGGCGGCAGCATTTGTGCCGACAGCGGTTAAATCAATATCGGGATAGCGGCCGATAACAGCCTTTATGATCTGACTTCCGAGCTGACCGCCCTGACCGTCAATAATTAATATGTTCATTTCCTGACTCCTTGTTTTGCAAATTCTTATTTTTTCTGACTGTTCACAATATTCAACATATTTAGGAAAAAAGGATATCATTCCGTATAAAGTGTAACAGGTCCGTACAGTCCGCCCGAAACAAGGTCTTTGGCATATTCAATCTCTGCCTCAAAATACGGAGAGAGTTCTTTGATATTCCACTTGTCAAAGTAATTGGTGTGAAAATACCAATTTGCCGATGTGTTGGTTACAACTGTTTTCAGCTTGTTGTTTTCGGTAAGTACACCGTCAGGTATTCTGAATCTGTACGGAGGCATCAAAGCAGCTCCGAGAAAGTGTCCGTTAAGATAAACCTCAGCCGCATAATGCACCTCACCGAGATCGATTTCTCCTTCTTTTCCCATATTTTCGGTTGGGAGTGTGAACTCGGCTTCATAAACGCCGCTTCCCGAATAATCACTGCCGATTATAGCTGCCCAGTCACCAAGAATAACGGAAACAGAGTTATCGGAATGTCTGATATTTTCAAATCCGTTTTCACCGCATGAGAGTTCAGCTTCTTTACGGAAAAGGAATCCGTCGGAAATATCGGTCTTAAAGCTGAATTCTTTCTTGTTTTCAGCACCAAGAGTTTCATCTGTAAGCATTATGACAGTGGTTTCGCCTAATGCAAGAGATAGGTTAAGATGTCCGTTTTCTGCTTTGAAACGTTGCAATTTACCTGTTTCCAGATGGAGCAGATAACCGTCTGACGAGGGCAGATGAATACAGTAATCTCTGTTATCACCGCATTCACGGAACAAGAAGAACAGCTCTGCATTTTCAGCTTTTCTGAGCATCGTCCTTAATCCTTTGCCTTCAACATTAACCGCAGGTCTGATACCTGTAAGAGAATGCAAAACCTTTCCGCCGCCTTTGATAAAACGGTCAAGAACCGTTTGAGTCTGAGGCGGTATGAAAGCTCCTTCGGGAATGATGATATTTCTGTAATTTGCATTGCCTATGCAGATACAACCGTTTTCTGCACCGTCTGAAGCCTGAATAACGTCATCGTCAACAATATCAAAATCTACCGTCATATCTTCAAGCGCTCTGCCGAGAGTGTCAAAAGCTTTTGCCATAATATCAGCTTTTAAACCGCCCTGAAAATCTGAAACAGGATAGTATAGTCCCGTGTCGCAGACTCGTTCGCCGAGTGTTGAAAGATACGAAAGACGCTCAACATATGTGTTGAACTGACCGAGAAAGCGGCAATACGGCTGATTTTTCGTGAAAACGGGTAACTCTTGTGCAAGAAGCTGACCTTTTCGTCCGAGAGGAAAGTTGAACGGATTGAATATGTTGATTCCCCGAACGGCCTGATATCCGACGGTATATCGCATTGTATCGTAAGTCATTGCACAACCGCCAACACCGAAAATTTCACTTAATGCAAACTTTGAGCCGTTCTGTGCGGCGGCAGACGAGGCATATCTCGGAAAAAATCCGTTATAGCCGTTCATATCGTTTCTTTCTGTTATTTTATCTTCGGGATAAAGCTGACGCCATATAATGTCAATTCCCGGAATATCAAAGCACCGCAGAGCACGCATAAGATTGAAATTACCGCCGCCTTGCATACAGCCGAGGGGATCGTGGTCTTTGTCCATATGTCCCGTAAAAGCCATACCGTGGTCATTTGCCCATTTTTTGCACGGCAGAAGAAAGTTATCACAGAACATTCTGCTGCATAAATCGTACCAACGGTGCAGTATATGAACGTTTTCTTCCGTCGGTGCCGTTTTACCTGCAATAAGCGGCAGATACGGCAAAATTGATTCACCGTAAGTTAATTCATATTTCTCCGCAAGCTCCTTGTTAAAAGCTGATGACGGCGCTTTCGGTTCGTCTGTGAAAATTGCAGTAACGATTTTGCCGGATGCATCTTTGAGTGCGGATGCATACTTTTCGTGAGTGATTTCAATAAAGTACTCAGTTGCGGCTTGATTAAGCAAATCGGGATAATCAGTATCTCCGTTAACTGTTTTTTCTGTTGTATACTCGGTTACAACAACGTCGGAGATGAATTCATATCCTTCTTCTGCCATTTCTTTATCGTTGAGAAATGCGGCAAGAACATCGGGTGATGATTTTTTGTATATATCTCCCGCAGAGAATGAATGCCCGATTGTTTTCAGCACTTCTCTTGCATATTCGGGATGCTCCTTGAGAACCTTTCCGCACGCACCGCCCGAAGGCCATCCGCCTTCATCATAAATCCAGCAAATCATACCGAGTCCGGTTGCTTTTTGAACGGCATAAGCGCAAAGATCAAAGAACTCATCGGAAAGATATTCGGGTGTAAGACCGGTCGGCATACTGTCGGGTCGGAAATTTTTCGGTTCGGGAAGAATATAAAACGCTCTTATGCCGAGATTCTGCATTTCGATAAGCTGATTATCAATGATTTCACGGGTGCAGACGTCATTCCACACCCAGACATAGACAGGGGAGTGTAAAATATCGGGAGATATGAATCTGCTGATATCGAATTTATCTTTGTTTTTCATTAAAAGTCACCCTTGAATTCAGACGTTTGCATTGTATTTATTCTGCTTTTTAAGCCGATTTACAAAGCACCTGAGAGCTATAACCATAATTATATAGAGCACTGCAAGCAGAATGGGATATATTTTAATTCCGAACAGTCCACTTATGAGACTGACTGCAGGAGGTGCAAGCATTACACCGATATATGCAAATGCTATCTGTGAGCCCATAATCGATTGCGAAACTTCTTTGCCGAAATTGTGAGGTGTCAGGTGTATCATATTCGGATAGATTGAGCCGTTGCCCAGGCCTACAAGGAATAAACCGACAACGGTAATCGCACCGTGCAGAGGCAGAAGCATAATTGCTGTTGCGGGGGCAAGAATTACTGTGCCGATTCCGATGCGTTTCCACGTACTTATCTTGTCGGAAAGCAAACCCGAAACGAAACGGCCTATTGACATACCGACGTAATATACGGTCAACGCAAGTGCTCCGTGTTTTGTCTCGAATCCTTTTTCTGCTACAAGATATGTACTTCCCCAGACTCCGCAGGCATATTCGATTGCGTTCGTTGCAAGCATAATAATCCATACCTGACGGACTTCGGGCATTTTTGCCATCTGAAAAAGGGTGAGATTTATGCTGTTTTCAACTTCCGATTCATCTGCTGCTGATGATTTTTTCCACATAGGAATTGATATAATCAAGAGCAATGTGATTGCCGCCTGAACATAAAAAGCGTAGCGATAACCGCTTCGCCATCCTGCATCGCTCAATGCCTGCGACATAAGATAGGGGCTGAGCGATACTCCGATGCCGTAAAAGCAATGCAGAAAATTCATGTGACTTGCTTTAAAATGCAGAGCAACGTAATTGTTAAGTCCCGAGTCAATCGCACCCGCACCGAGTCCGAGGATAACCGCAAGCGGTATCATAAACCCAAAAGACGGTGCAAAAGAGAAACCTAGCAAAGCTGCCGCTGTCATAGCCGTGCTGAAAGCGGTGACTACGGCTGTTCCGAGCTTGTTGAGAATTCCTGCGCTGAACATACTTGATAAAACGGTGCAGCCCGAAATAATAAACGTGAGAATGCTGACCGTTTCAACGGGAATATTCATTTCTGAATGTATGGCAGGCCACGCAGAACCGATAAGTGAATCGGGTACCCCGAGACCTATAAAAGCAATATATATAACAACCAATAAAAAAGCCATAAAACCTCCGCAGAGTGTTCTTAAAATTCTAGTTTATCTAACACATTATACCACCGGCACGAAAAAAAGCAACAGCCTGAAAGCAGTTGCTTTTGAAGTTTCAGTTAAAAAATCTGAATTTATCAGCTGAAAAAAGATGGTTAATAATGAAAATCAATATTCCGGGTGTGTCCCCGATGCTGTGATTTTTATCGTTCATAACAGAACAAGAAGGCGGGGATATCTGGTTTTGTAAAACTTTTGACGGTAAATATGTTCAATATTTTCTGTATATGTATAATTATGCTGTCTGATGTTGTAATGTTACTGCTTGTATGATACAATTTTTATATTAATCATTCGGAGGTTTTAATATGAACGCAAAATATCCCAATCTTTTATCTCCCGGATACATAGGAAAGGTTGAACTCCGCAACAAAACCGTTATGGCAGCGATGGGTATGAGCCAGGCTGAAAACGGTTTTGTCAACAAAGCTGTGCTTAACCATTATGCGGAAAGAGCAAAAGGCGGTGTGGGTGCAATTATTGTTGAAGTTACTTGCGTTGATTCTCCGCTTGGTCTTAACACAAACGGTATGCTTGTAATCGATGACGATAAATATATTCCCGGGATGACCGAACTTGCATCGGTTATTCATGAAGGCGGATCAAAAGCATTTTTGCAGATTTCGCATACCGGCAGAGGCGCAAGAAGAAAAATTATCGGAGACCGGCCTGTCGGACCGAGTGCCGTTGCGATGCCTTATTCATATATGATGGGTCTCGCAAACGAAACCCCACGTGCGCTGACGGTCGAAGAAATCAAAAACATTGAAGAAAAATATGCTCAGGCGGCTTTAAGAGCCAAGAAAGCCGGTTTTGACGGCGTTGAAATTCACGCTGTCGGTTATTATCTCGGACAGCAGTTTCTTTCGAAAACAGCCAATATCCGAACTGATGAATACGGAGGAAGTAAAGAAAACAGAATCCGTTTTCATCTTAATATTATCAGAAGAATCCGCGAACTTTGCGGCAAAGATTTTGCTGTGATAGTAAAGCTTTCTGTAATTGAAATGGGCAAAGACGGCGGAATTTCAATGCTTGACGGATTGTACTATTGCAAAAAGCTTCAGGAAGCAGGTGTTGATGCGATTGAAGTGCTTGCAGGTATATGGTCGGGCGAAGCGGTGAAAAATCAGAAACCCGAATCAGCATATGCCGATTGTATGGCGGTTGCACTTTGCCTTGTTATGAAAATCGGACTTGCAATCACCGCAGGCGGAAAGAAAATTACCCTTATCGGCGGCGGGCGTGCACAGAATCCCGTTGCCTCTGAAAAGGCACTCAAATCGGGTCAGTGTGATTTGATTTTTATTGGACACGGTTTGCTTGCTCAACCCGACCTTGTTAATCTTATTGATGAAGACAAAGAAGACGAAATAAGACCGTGTATAGGTTGCGGTCATTGCATTGACCATCAGCTTCAGCACGGCGCAAGAGCTGTCTGCTCTGGCAATGCGGTGCTTGCAAGAGGGGATAACGACTATACAATTACACCCGCCGAAATCAAGAAAAAAGTTGTTGTTATCGGTGCGGGTGTTGCGGGTGTTGAAGCGGCAAGAATTGCGGCTATGAGAGGTCACACCGTTGATATTTATGATTCTGCAAACGAGGTAGGAGGTCAGATGAATCTTGCTTGTAAGCCTCCGTTCAAACAGCATCTCGGACTTATGAAACCCTATCTTGAAAGACAGCTTGAACTCCACGGTGTTAACGTTCATCTAGGCAAAAAGATGACCGAAGAAGATGTTCTTGCACTTAATCCCGATGCCGTTGTTTGTGCAACGGGTGTTGTTAATAACAAGCTTCCCGTTGACGGCGCTGAAAGAGCAGTCAATGCGGCAGATATTCTTAACGGTGCGCCAAGCGGCAAAAACGTTGTTGTTATCGGCGGCGGCTCAATCGGTTGCGAAACCGCTGAGTTTCTGGCAAAGCAAGGCAAAAAAGTCAGCATAATTGAAATGACCGATACTTTTGCGGGTAACACGGGCAAAACGGCACAGACAATATTGCTCGGACATCTTAAAGGCAACGGTGTAAAGCTTCTTTCCGAATCAAGAGTTGAGAAAGTCACCGCAACAGAAGTCTTTTATAAATCCAAAGACGGTAAAACAGACACTGTCAAAGCGGATACGGTTGTACTTGCAATCGGCAACAGACCTGACACAAGTCTTTACGATTCGCTTAAAGATAAGATTAATGAGATTTATAACATCGGTGATTCAAACGGCGGCGGTATTATTCCCAACGCTGTCTATGACGGATACACCGTGGGTAACAAAGTATAAGGAGAATTAAAATGAAAAAGAAATTGTTGAGTATTGTTTCTTTGTTTCTTGTTTTTTCGATTATGTCAGGTAACGTTGCTTTTGCAACAAGCGGTGATGTTGCCCCCGAAATTATAGCCCGGACAAAAGAAATCGCTGTTCAGATTGAAAGCGAGGGTATCGTTCTTCTGAAAAATGAGGAAAACTTTCTTCCGCTCTCAAACAAAAAGGTCAATGTTTTCGGTGCAGGCTCGGTTTGTCCGTTTTTCGGCGGTGCAGGTTCGGGCGCAATCACAACCGATGACCCCGTAACCCTTTATGAAGCGTTTGAGGCAGAGGGTATTGAATATAATTCCGAGCTTCGTGCTCTTTATGAAAAGCATTGCCTTTCAAACGAGCTTCCCAAAACAGATAATACCGTTATCAACAATCTTCTTCAGGTACTTCTTGCAAAGAATACTCTTGAAGAAATGGATCCGAAGCATCTTACAAACGAGCTTCTTGAAAATGCTGTTGAGTTTTCGGATACCGCAGTAATAATTATCAGCAGAACGAGTGCCGAAGGTACTGACCATACAGTTGAAACCCTGAGCCTTTCCGATGATGAAAAAGCAATGGTTGAAAAGGTTACCTCAGCATTTGAAAACGTAGTTGTGCTTTTTAACATCGGTAACGTAATGGAAATGGGCTGGATTGATGAATACGAAAGCATCAAAGCTGCCGCAATTATCTGGATACCCGGAGAATTCGGTATGACTGCCGTACCACAGATGCTTGAGGGCAAGGTTAATCCCTCGGGTAGGCTGACCGATACAATCGCATACAGTATTGCTGACCATCCCTCAAGCGAATGCTTCGGAAGTAATTCATATAACGGCGGCAAGCATTTTGTTGAATACTATGAGGGTATCTATATAGGCTACCGCTATTTTGAAACCTTTGCAAAGGATAAGGTGCAGTATCCTTTCGGCTACGGACTTTCATACACAAGCTTTGAAAAAGAGGTTATATCAACCGCTTTTGATACGGAAAGCATAACCGTTGAAGTTAAAGTAACAAACACAGGCGATATGGCAGGCAAAGAGGTTGTTCAGCTTTATTACAGTGCACCCTATACCGAGGGAGGCATTGAAAAGAGCGCAATCTGTCTCGGCGGTTTTGCGAAAACCGGTATGCTTGACCCCAATGATAGCGAAATTCTCAGAATTTCATTTAAAACAGATGATATGGCGTCCTATGACCATAAGAATAATGAGGCTTGGGTGCTTGAAAAGGGCACATACAAAATCATTGTTGCAAACGACGTCAGAAATCATATTGCAGCATATGATTATGAAATTGCCGAAACGAAGATTATAAAATATGATCCCATAACGGGTACGGAAATCGAAAATCTTTTTGAAGACGTTTACAGCGGATACGAGATTATGTCAAGGGCCGACGTTGAAGGCACTTATCCTGAACTCCGCGAACTTGATAAAGACGATTATCTGGTTGACGTTGATAAAACTCCTGACCCTGTAACAGAGGGCGAAGCACCGAAAATGGGTGTTAAATACAGCAAAACCATCACTTTGCAGGACGTGGCAAAGGATGAAAGCTTATGGGATGCATTCCTTGACCAGCTTACGCTTGAAGAAATGACAATGCTTGTCATTAACGGCGGCTATGAAACCCATGGCGTTGAACGTCTCGGAATTCCTCACACAATGGATAATGACGGTCCTTCCAGCGTCAAGGGCAGAAACGGTCTTGTCTATACAGACAGCGGAACTGCTTATCCCTGCGCAACCGCAATCGGTTGCACATGGAACGCTGACCTGGCTTATGAAATGGGTAAAGGCGCGGGCAAGGAAGCCGCAGATATGGGTACAGATACCTGGTATGCACCCGGTGCTAATATTCACCGCAATCCAAGAGGCGGAAGAAACTTTGAGTATTTCTCAGAAGATCCGATAATTTCAGGTGTTATGGCTGCTGAAATAATCAAGGGCGCAAATTCCGAGAGCCTTGTAACGACAATCAAGCACTTTGCTCTCAATGACCAGGAATCCCACAGAACGGGTATTTTCACCTGGTGCGACGAGCAGGCGATGCGTGAAATATATCTCAAGGCATTTGAAATACCCGTCAAAGAAGCACAGCCCAAGGGTATTATGTCGGCATATAACCGAATCGGTACAAAATGGTGCGGCTCAAGTTCCGCACTTCTTAAAGATTTGCTCCGCGAGGAATGGGGATTTGAAGGCTTTGTTGTTTCGGACTATTCTTCAAACTTCACGGGAAGCGGATATATGAGCCCCGTTCTTGCAGTTTATAACGGCAATGATACTATTCTTTCGGGTATGTGGGCATTGCAGGTTGTTCAGCATAAGGCGGCAGTGAAGCTCGCTTATGCAAAAGATCCCGTCGGATTCGGTAACGCTCTGCGTGAAGCTTGCAAAAACCTTTGCATAATGAAAATGGAAACAAAAGCGTTCAAGAATCCTGAAATCACCTACGACTCATCTCTCATCGGCACACTTGATACTTTTGATGACTGGGAGTTTGAATTCCCGTATGTTCATATTTTTGTGAGGTTTATTTTCAATAATATTCTTAACATTATAATCTACGCATTCCGATTTATTCTGTAATTTAAAATCGGGAAATCGAGAAAATTAAAGTGTTGGGGAGAAAAATATTATGGCAAAGATAGTTTCAATACCTCTGGCGATAATCATGAGTATTCTTTCGTTTTTTATTCCGTCAAAAGTTGAAGCACCTGATAAAGAACAGTGGAACACAAATTACCCCTTTGTTTTTGTTCACGGATTGATGGGATGGGGCGAATATGATGCTCAATATAAACTGATGCCCTATTGGGGAATGTTCGGGGGAGAGCTTCTCGGAAAGCTTGAAGACAAAGGCTATGACTGTTACGGTGCTTCGGTTTCGGGGACTGCAAGTGCGTGGGACAGAGCGTGCGAACTTTATGCTCAGCTTACGGGAACTGTTGTTGACTACGGCAAGGCTCACAGTGAGCGTTGCGGTCACGACAGATACGGCAAGGATTTCACGGGAAAAGCAATGCTTGAAAAGTGGGATTCTGATAATAAAATTAATCTTCTCGGTCATTCCTTCGGCGGTGCAACAATGCGTGTTTTCGCATCGCTTATGGCAAAAGGGGATGAGGCGGAAAGAAATTCAACCTCTGTTGATGATATTTCTCCCTTGTTTACGGGCGGAAAAGCAGATTGGATTTATTCCCTGACCTCTCTTGCGGCACCTCATAACGGCACAACAGCTTACGGACTTGAAGATACATATGCCGGGAATACCGATACCGCCGCATATGATATGTTTATTGATCACGCAATGGAAATCAACAGAAATACGGTAACCGATGAAAATACCTATTATTTCTCAATTTCCTGCACCGCTACAACTCGGAACGCAGACGGCACTTATTCTGCGGATAAGAACAGAATGGAATTCCTTTTCCGCGGCGACGCGGGAGAACTCGGAAAACTCAAGGGCACGACCTCGGGCGGATACGTTGTAGACGAAAGTTGGTTTGAAAATGACGGTCTGGTCAACACTGTTTCAGCAAAAGCACCCTCAGATGCACCGTCAAAAGAGTTTGATAAGGATGATATCACAGCAGGTGTGTGGAACATAATGCCCGTTTATCAGGGCGATCATATGTCGCTTCAGGGCGGATTCTTCAAGGTGAATACCGACGTAGAACGCCTTTATACAGAGCATTTTGATATGATTAACAGTTTATAATTCTGAATATTACCAAAGAATAGCAAAACCACCTCAATCGACGCATAAAGCACCGATAAGAGGTGGTTCGTTATTTTGTGAGGTAATTTGAAAAAAAAGAATTTATCAGTCAGTTTTCTGTATTTAATAACAATAGCAAAGTCTGCCGTAAGGGGCAGCATCACCCTTTGTATAGAATGAATTCACATCATTTCCGATATAATTATCTGCCCATTTGAAGCTGAAGCCGTCGGCTGAATCAACAAGAGATTTTGAAACTTTAAGCATCAGCTTGTTGCCCTCATAACGGATTTCGGCTTCACCGATTTCAGTGAAAACTCCGTCGATGTTCTTTTCAACGTCGGTTTTGCCGTTAGCGGGTGCGGTGCGGTTGATAACAATATTTTCATTAATAAACAGCGTCATCCAGTTGCCGCCGTCGGGAGAAGAAAGTGCGTCGGCTGTGTCAACATAAAAATAATAGTTTTCCGCATCCTCAGCAACCTTCATATTGACAATATCGTTTCTGCCCGATGAATCGGTTATCGGATTCTGAGCAAAATCAACTGAATTTCTGTCGGCTGTATCATTTCTGTAATCTCTGTATACCGAACTGATTTTTTCCGAATCCCATTGCGAAAAGCTGCCGTTAATATCTATGGTTACATTCCGGCTTTTTGTAACTCTGCCTGTTACACCCTTGAACTTTGCGATATAATTCACCATCTGCAGATAATAGTTATCTCCGAGAATACCTGCGGAGGGTTCAACGTCACGGGAGGCATTTTCGTCGGCACAGTCAACAAAAACAATCGGATACTTTTCTTCGGGAGACTGCCTCTGAGCAACCCATTCATTAAAGCCCGTTATAAAAATAATGTCAGGATTCATTTTGATTGCAAATTCCCATTGCTCCGCAAAGTTATAGCCGTAAAGCATAGCATTTTCGGATGAATCGTTCTTTCCGTTATGCCACGAACGGGTACAGTCATTTGCGCCGTACCATGCGGTTTTGCTGAATGCACAGGTATCCGAATGCTGGGCAACGGAAACATTCATTATCTTAATGCCGTCTTTCCTGAAAACAGATTTATATGTCAGCGAACGGTCAAATTCCATCCACGGGAAACCGTCATTTACCTTGTCTGCATTCGGCCATTGAGATTGCTTTATTCTGAAATAATCCTTTGCTTCGGGTTTTATCTCACCGTCATTTTCGTTGCCGATAATCAGCGGCTTACCGTCAAGACGGAACCAAAGCTCATCGAGACGGGGATATTTTGCCTTGAGTTCAGTGTTGTTATAAATCTCATCGTAAATTCTGTTGATTGTATCTGCGGAATAGGAATTGGTGTAATATGCGATTTGCGGAACATCAAAGCCCTGAAGCAGATATTCATACCATACGCCTATAAGCTTTTTTGCAGGTTCGGAATATGTAAATGCATTCGTTGTGTCGATGACTATGAAATCAACCGCTGCATCTGTCAGCATCTGAACGTGCTTTCTGAAAACCCATTCATCGTTTGCTGAATAGTATCCGAGAAGCGGTTCACCCCAGAAATGGAATTCCTGTTGATTTCCGCCGCCTGCCGCAATCCATTCCTTTTCAGAATTGATAGCTTCAGGGTGTTTTGCGACAAGCTTTGAATTGTCGATAATTCGTGTGCTTCCGTGCTGACCTTGCCAAAGGAAATAGAAAACACCGACCAGCTTTTCGCTTTCACCTGCGGAAACAACGCTTCTGCCGAGAGCATCCGTGCAGACAAGCGAGCCGTTGATATCTGCAGGCTTTTCCGTGATTGTTCCAACACCCGTAATGCTGTTTATCAGAGTTATAAAAAACAGTATGACCGCCGTTATACTGCGGACTATAAACATTTCAAATCCACTCAAAATTCATTCTTCCCATCTTTAAGTTTCTGAATTGTATAAAATATTAAGTTTCTTTGCAAATTGGAATTTGTCTGTTTATTTATTATAAGAAAAGGCTCTGTTTTAAATGTATCTTTTTTTGTGTGACATTTATTTGCCTTTATAAAACTTCTCCCCAGATTATAACCCGTATTTTCGGATGAAATATGACGGTGTGCAGCTCCACGCGTGGCAGAGACTGTTTATCATTCTGTCCTCGTACGGTGAAAAATCAAGGTCATCGGGAATATATGCTTCCCAGAATGTATCGGCACCGAGTTCAAGCATACCGCCCCAGAATCTTTTCAGATATAATACCGCTTCATTCTCCAGACCAAGTTTTATCATAGCCTCTGTGACATAATGGCGCATATAAGGAGTAACGGGCTGTTTTGCCTTATCGTTGTCAAGGCAGTGTATCAGAAGGTTTTTGGCTTCTTCTCCGTTTATAACACCGCCCAATATCATCCATACCTGCGAATGCGCACTGAACTGTCTGTTATCCGGATCGTTTATAAAAGCGTTTGTGTTTTCATCATAAAGATGTTTTTCAGAAGCGGAACGGACTGTTGAAAGAAGCGATGAATATTTCTTGAAATCTTCGTCACCGATTGCTTTCAATAATTCTGAAAAACGTTCAAGAGTATAAAGATATACACCCTGCAAAGCCGTCAGCTTTTCGAGCCCCGGACACCAATCGATAAAAGCAAACCAACCGTCCTGATTTGTAACAATCATATTTTCATCAAGTATTGCTTCAAAGCTGTCAAGCTGTGATTTGCAGATTTGCAAAAGGTCGTTTACAACACCGATGTCTGTCGTATGTTCATAATAATCACATACGGAAACAACATATAAAAGTGCGTAGTCTGCTATATGTGCTTCACCCGAATGATAATAAGGTGTTTCATAAACAAATGACGGCAGAAATCCGAGATTATTACATTCACCTGCAGCAAAGAGATATAAACATCTTTTTACGATTTCAAGATTGTTGAATGTGTAATAATTTGTAAGTGCTTCAAGACGAAGGTCGCCAATCCAAAGACGGCGGTCACGCTTCGGACCGTCTTCAAAGAAGGTCTGCATGCATTCTTTGAGAGTATTGGTTGAAACAACGTCAATTTTATTAAGCAAGGTATCATTTGTATCTGAAGATTTCAGAACGGATACGTCCGCACTTGTAGAAGCCCGGAAAGAAAAATCAAACAGTCTTATCGGTCTGTTGGCTTTTTCTACCGTTATTTTTATGTATCTGCAAGCGTATCTTCGGGGCATAGTTATATTCTGAGGATAATCGAGATTGATTGTTTCCTCCTGCAACCACGTTTTTGAAAGTACACCCTTATATTCAGAAAAATCATCATTGATTTCTCTTATATCTTCACCAAATCTGATAATCAATCGAACGGGAGCATCAACAAAGACATCAACCTTATCGAAAGCGAATGAAAAATGTCCCACCGCGTGCTCACCAAGGTCAAGAAGAATGCTGTCACCGCTTTTTGCGTTGAATTCGGTTAAGTCGGGAGTGAGAACGGTAAAATTAAGTTCAGGATAATTTTCCTGAGCTTTGCTCAGAAAGTAATTTTTGTCTTTCATAATAATCTCACTTTAAAAATTATAGTTTTGTTTGATAAATTGGAATTTGTTTAACTGTTACCAAACAAACGGAATCAATCGGTATCTGACTTTTTGCTTATACTCACGGTAGCCGTCAAGTTCTTTTTCGAGGAATTTTTCTTCGCCTTTAATTCTTTTTGCAATAATAAAGGGATATGAAAGAAAAATTATAAAAGAATATATTGAACCCAATACAAGCGGCATTGATAAAAATAAAAGTAACGTTACGCTGTACATGGGATGTCTGACAATACCGTATAAACCCGTATCAATAACCTTTTGATTTTCCTGCACTTCAATGGTACGGCTGAGATACGTGTTTTCTCTGAGCACTTCGGCATAAAGGATGTATGCCGCAAGAAAAACAATCGCGGCACCGATTACAACGCCTTTCGGCAGTGTGAGCCACCCAAAACGAAAATCCAGGCCCGCAACAATGAAACCTGCAAGGAACATAAGACCGCTCAATTTTATAACAGTGCTTTGTTCCCGTTGCTTTTCTTTTGCATCCAGTCTCTTTTTTAACAGATCGGGATTTTTGAACATCATCACAATCCCCGCCAAAAACATCGGTACAAATAAAATTCCCATAAACAGCCATCCGTTAAAGAATGATAAAGTACCTGCAGGCAGAAATATTAATAACCCAATCAAAATAAATCCGAATAAAAATTTAGTTATCGCTTGAATAAACAACTTTATTGTCATGACGATTCTCCGTAAACTTCTTGTCAAAATGAATGTTAATGATTATCCTTTTGCGTATTCGGAAAGCAATGCGTGATCATTCATCGGTTTGCAGCAAATTTCTGTTCTGACCAATGACCATTTGCGTTCGATTTCAGTCGCAGAGTCATTATTTATATCAACAACGTTATCGGGGTCATCCGAGCCCATCATAAACCATTGGCTCGTTTTTCCCTCGGCGCAATGCCCTTTGTATGTCCACGTCTGCCAGTTGAATGAACATTCGTTGAAAAGCTTCAGTATGTACTCCCAATCCGCAGTTCCGCGGCAGGGGGAAAACTCACCCACAAGCACGGGTACATTGAAGCTTTTGCTTGCGTGGTGCAGGGTAACTTTCTTGAAGCTGTCATTTGAATCGTCATAATAGTGATACTGATACATAACGTTTTCCCATCCTCGCTCTGACGGATGCGGTATGTCGTCGGGTGTCCAGATAGCTTCAAGCGTTATGATGTGATCAGGGTCAACTGCTCTGACCGCATTGTAAAGCAGAGAATAAACGTCGTGATACTTGCTGTTGACTTTATCTTCACCCTCATAATCACACATCGGCTCGTTCATCAGATCGTAGGCGGCAACAGTTCCGTTGCCTGCAAAATGACGGGCGATTTCGCTCCATAATTCACAGGCAAGATAACGGAAACGGGCGCCCTCTTCGGTTTCATCGTAGAGTATGCAGTGATTCACACGGCAGCAGTGGTGAGCGATGCTCTGATGACCGGGTACACCGTGCATATCGAGAATGACATACATTCCTCTTTTTCCGCATTCTTCAACAACCCAGTCAAGGCGTGAAAAATCGATTTCTCCGTTTTCCTTGCGTTTCCAGGTGCCGTTATCATCCGTCTGAAAATTGCGGTACCAGAACGGCACACGCACACAGGTGAAACCGAGCGACTGAAGATAGTCGAGGTCGTATACAGTGATATAGTTATCCTCGCGGATTTTTATGAGTCGGTCAGCTTCTTCCTTGCCGAAACGTCTTTCGAGTGCGGTTACGATATCCCACTGAGCTTCTCCGCCTTTGAAAAATCCCTGCCATAATTCATCGAGTAACCAACCGCCGAGATTTGTTCCGCGAAGAAAAACTTGTTTTCCTTCGGCGTTGATGATTTTTTCGCCGTCACAATGCAGCATACTCAGACTCATATCACACACTTCCTTTTAATTTTGAAATTGAAAATAATAATCGTTTGATGATTTCATCATACCGCGGTGAGCCTTGGGGCATACCGAACGGTTTATTCCGAAATACCGTATACCATAATTACGGCTTTGGGTGTTTCGCTTATTGTGAGTTCAACGCCTTCAGTCATAAGCTGTCTGCCTGTGTATTTTGTTCTGATTTCGGGTGAATCGTAGTCATAAACTTCATAAACGGCATCTGCAACAAGACCGTTGAGGCGCAAAAGATATGATGATTCGCTTACGTTTTCACGCTTGTAAATAAGAGCCATACCGTTTTTGGCATCGGTATCGAACTGCATTGCGAGATATTTTGAGGTGTCGAGACCGCCGTAGGTGAGAGGATAGTAGTTGCCGTTCATATGCGGTCTGATATCCAAATATCCGAGACGCTGCGTGCAGGGCAGGATGTTTGTGCGGTCAGCATATTCGCCGTCGATATATGCGCAGGTGCCCGTGTAAGGAAGCCAGAAAGAAATTCCGTATGTCTGTGCCTGGGTAGCCTGAAGGATGTCGGGATTTGAATTGCCGTTTTCGTCCATACAGTTATAGTCGGTTCGCCAGAGGGGAATGCTTCTTCGGCTCATCTCGATGTCGAGACGTTTTCCGCCTGAACAGCAGTTGTCAATTCTCATATCGGGAATTTCGAGCAAGGTATCAAGAAAACGGTAGAAGTTTGTTACGTAGTGGTTTTCGGTTATGCCTTTTCTGCCGTTTTCCCAACGCTTGTCGGCTTCCTGCCAATAGGAAAGGTGAGAAAGTGCACAGTCGATTCTGTAAAAGTTTACGCCGTTCTCTTCGATTGATTCGAGCGCAAGATTCGTTATGTATTCGAGACAGTCATCGTTTGCCAGATTAACAAGGTGACGCGAATCGTCATCGCTTTCGACAAGCCAGCCCTCGTGTTTGATACATTCGTTGTATACGTTCGTACCCGTGCAGCAGCGTTCAACCTCATACCACTGAAGCCAGCCTATGCCTTTTTCGTTTGCGGCATCGGAAACGACTTTGAAGCCCTGATTGAATTTTGCGGGGTCGGGATACCAGTTGCCGACACTGTTGTACCAGCCGTTGTTCATCGGGAACCAGATAGCATCAATCCAATAGTAATCAACCGCGTCGGTGAACCATTCGGGCAGAGTAGCTATGTTTGCAAGGAGCGAATCGATAGTGGACTCGGGGAATTCCAGACCGATGCCCGAACTTGTGACCTGAGCGGTGTTTTCGGGATAAACACATTCTTTTGTGAAATTGCGGAATGCATTGAATCCCTTGAGCGCACTCTGTGAATTATAGAATGTCAGGCTGACGAGAGGAGAACGGATTTCTTCATCGGGCTCAAGCCAACCTTTGAGATTTTCCTGCTTTGCTTTGAGTTTTGTGCCGTTGAGGGTCTGTGCAAGTGAAACAAACCACTGACCCGACCAGCCTACGGCAACAGCCGTGCCGCCGTCTTCGCCGAGAAGATTGAAATAGGGGAGGAACGATTCGGTTCTTCCGCCGTTTGCGCTGAATTTCATCGGCAGAACGCTGACGGGTGCCATGAGAAGCTCAAAATCATCTGCGGCGGGTTCGGAACCCTTGTTAAAATATGCCTGTGTTTTTTTGCCTGTGGGCAGAATACAGTCTGCCGCATAAAAATCGGAAACGACGGGAGAGTTTTCGTCTGCGGTATTTCTGATAAATACAGTCCAATCGCAGGAGGCGAATTCTTCATAGATTGTTGCTTCAACGGTTGCGACTATGCCGCTTTCTTTATGAGTGAGATTGATATACGCGGTTTTGCCGCCGCGATAAACCTCGTTGACTTCGCTTTCTTTTCCGATTGAAATATCCCAGTTCTTTGTATCGCGGTCAAATTTCTTGCCGCCGATTGAAAAAGTATAAGCGGGATTTTCGGCAGTGAGAATGTTTTGGTTATACCAGTTGCGGCAATTCTGCTTTTCTTCCGCAGTGACTGCGTATTCAGCGGCATCCAGCGGTTCAAAAGAAATTTCCGAAGTTGCCGCTATATCGTATGCCGCACGGTCAACCCAGAATTTGAAGTTTGAATCCTGAACCGAGAAAGATGCAATCACAAAAAGCAATGCCTGAATGAGTGAAATAACTGTACGCATTGAATCGGTCTCCTTTGTCGGGTTTGAAATAATGAAATTTTAACACATTATTTAAAAATATTCAACTGTTATAACGGTGTTGAACCCTGACAGATGCATCGGATTCAGTTGTATCGGTGAATATATTCACTTTTTGCCGAATTTATTGCGTAAATCTGCATAACGGCTTGAAAATATTTCAATTAAATGTTAAATTTATTACAGCAAGGTCAAAAAATCCGTTTTGGGAGGAAGTAAGATGAAAAACAAAAAGAAAGCAATTATTGTTATCGTATGTCTCGCGGTTGTTCTCGGTATAGTCGCCGCCGCTCTGACATTTTATTTCACAAACTTACACAACGATGAAAACGATACCGAAGAATTCTTCAGGCAGAACGTTGCGTCGGTGAATTATGATAACACCGTCGAAACCGCATATCCTCAGACCGACCTTTACGGAATTATTGAAAACCACTTCAAATCCGCTCTTCCCGAGGGAAAAACCGAGAAAAAAGTTGCGGTTATCGGTTATGACGGATGCCGTGCGGATATTCTCGCAGAGAAAAAAGAAAACGGTGCCGTCGGCTATCTTCTCGCTAACGGCGCATCCTGTAATCTCACCTATTGCGGCGGTGTGAATTATCCCGCAAAGAATACTCAGGATACCTCGACGGCTCCCGGCTGGTGTTCAATCCTGACGGGCGTGTGGGCTGATACTCACGGCATAAAGGGTAATGGCATAGTCAAAGAGGTTGAACCCAAAACGCTTGTGACGAGCCTTGTTGAAGACGGTACCATCGACAGTTCCGTATTTATCACAAAGTGGAAGGGTCATTTCACAAAAAATAATTCAACGTATCGTGATGAAAAAGCACACTGTGAAGAAAACGGTATTGCAGCTGATTTTGTGCTTCGTGACGGTCTTGAAGACGTTCATACGGGTGCCATGGAAGAAATCGGGAAAGCCGATTGCGCTGATTTTGTGTTTATCATTTATGAAGATACCGACTCTGCGGGACACAATACCGGTTTTTCCTTCAACAACCCTGCATACAAAGAAGGCTTCGGCACGGAAGATGCTTACGGTTACGAAGTTATCAGGTCTATCGAAGCAAGAGAAACCTACGAAACAGAGGATTGGCTTATCATCGTAACGTCTGACCACGGCGGAATCGGTGATGCTCACGGCGGTGCAAGCATTCAGGAAAGAATGACCTTTGTCGTTATGAACAAGGAATGGAACTGAATTATGTCTGAGGACTTCGTAAACGGAGCCTGAAAACCGATATAAAACACAAAGAGTCTGCGATAACCGCAGACTCTTTTTCTTGTGGGAATGATTCAGTTTTTTACGGGAATCCAGACGAGCATATCGGTTTCTCCTCTGTTTTCCATGGCGTAATAAGGGATGAAATTTATTTTTCTCGGCTCGTATTTTACCGAATCAATGTCGGAATAAAGGCTTCCGCTGTCAACCTTTGCACAGCCGTCAGCCGCAATCACGGGCAGACCGAAGAAGGAATCCTGCTTCACCTCAAAAACGGTATCGGTATTAACCGAAAGACTGAATATATCGCCTTCGTTGTCGACACCTTCAATGCAATAAACAACGGGTCCCAGCATAAGCGCCGTTTTCCCTGCGTTTTCGTGAACGGAGGGGGAGGATACGACGAAGCGGGGAGAAATATTGAAATCAAGGTCGATAACTTCCGTTGCATCGAAATAAGCATAGCCGTTTTCCATGCTGTAAGGAGCGGAAGCGTCGAATTTTTTGCACCAGGAGGGAACACGGACAGCTATTTTTCGGTAATTGCCGTTGACGGTCAGCCTGACCTTGCCGCAAGAGGGGTAAAGGGTGGTCTGACTGATTTTCTTATCCTCAAATTCGGTCGAACTGTTCATATAGTGGTGAACATAAAGAGTGCCGTTATCCTCCGTATAAAGGAAATTGCCTATTGAATTGACGTAACGCAGAATATTCGGAGGACAGCAGGAACAGTCGAAAACTCTGACTCTTTGTGTAATCGGGTAACGTTCTTTATCTTTGGTTGCAGTGTTTTTATCGTGGTTGGAGAGGTCGATGGTCAACGGATTTTCGTAGAAGAATTCATCGCCCTTTATCGAAACACCCGAGATACTGCCGTTATACATTGCCTGTTCCGCAACGTCAGCGTAAAGTCCCAGCGGTCTGATTGCCGACATTCTTTGGCAGAAAAGCGAAAGTGCAAGTGTGGCACACGTCTCCGTGTAAGCGTGTTCGTTTTTGAGGTCATAGTCAACGGTGAATGCTTCTCCGATGTGGGAAGAACCGATTCCGCCCGTTATATACATACGCTTTTCGGCAACGTTATGCAGAATTTTGTCACAAGCCCCGAAAAGAGCTTCGTCGTTGCATTCAAGTGCAAGATCAGCCATTGCCATATATAAATACATTGCACGTACGGAGTGACCTTCGGCAGTTGTCTGTTCACGTACGGGGAGATGGTCCTGAGGATAACGCTCGGTCATCCAGTCGCAACGGCAGAAATTATCGGTTTCGTTGTTTCCTCGGCTGTTGATGAAGAATTCTGAAAGCTCAAGATATTTCCGCTTGCCCGTCAGACGGTAAAGTCTGACCAGTGCCAGCTCTATCTCTTCGTGACCCGGAGTAACAAATCCTGCGGTTTTTTCCTCGACAAAAAGTTTTATAACCAGATCAACATATCTTTCAACCAGACCGAGAAGTTTGTCTTTTTTTGTGGCGTGGTAATAGGCAACCGCCGCTTCGATAAGGTGACCGAGGCAGTAAAGCTCGTGGTGGTCTCTGACCGTGAAACGCTTGTCCGTATCGTAGACGTTATAGTATGCATTGTAATAGCCGTTTTCAAGCTGACTGTTACACATCATATCGACAAGTCCGTCGATTTTATCTTCAAATTCTTCGTTTTTTTCATACTCAAGAGCGTATGCGGCGCCTTCGATCCATTTGGCGGCATCGGAGTCCCAGAAAATATGAGGTTTCCAGCCTTCTCTTTCGTGCTGTTCACGGTCGCATTTCATCGCCTCAAAGCGTTTTGTTTCCTTAAATCTGTCATAAACCGCATCGACGGTCACTTCTCTGGATGTTTTTTGTTTTTCGCCCCAGAAACCGCCTTCGATTCTTGTGTGATAAAAAGGTATCTGTTTCATAACTTCCTCCGTTTTTTGTCAGATTTCGTTCTGATTTTTGCCGAGCTGATAGAACGCAACTGCGGATGCGGCGGCAACGTTCAGCGAATCGACACCGTGATGCATCGGTATTTTAACCGTATAATCGCAGTCGGAAATCGTCTGATCGGAAAGCCCGTTGCCCTCTGTTCCCATAATGACCGCAAGTTTCTTTTCGTTTGTCAGCAAAGGATCGCTGACTGAAATCGAATCATCCTTAAGTGCCATGGCAACTGTTCTGAATCCGAGAGCCTTTATTTCATCGAGACTGTCGTCGCTTGAAAAAGTCCATTCAATCTGAAATACGGTGCCCATACTGACACGTGCGGCACGTCTGTAAAGCGGATCCGAGCACCCGGGGGTGAGAATTACCGCATCCATTCCGAGTGCGGCGGCGGATCGGATTATTGCGCCGACGTTGGTCGGGTTCATAACTTTGTCAAGTATAACGATTCTGCTTTTGTTTTCGCAGATTTCCCTGACGGAGGGGAGAGGTTTTCTTTTCATCGCACACAGCATACCTCTCGTGAGCTTGAAGCCCGTAAGCTGCGTCAGGATATCGAATTCGGCGCAAAAAACAGGAACGTCTTTTATTCGTTCAAGAATCGCTTTCCCTTCACCGTTGATATGTCTTTTTTCCATAAGGCACGAAACCGCTTCGTATCCCGCATCAAGAGCCCGTTCGATAACTTTCGGACTCTCGGCAATGAACAAGCCTTTTTCGGGGAACTCTTTGTTCAGCAGCTGAACCTCGCTCAAACGGGCATAAATATCGAGTTCGGGGGCAAAGAAATCTGTTATTTCTATAATCTTATTCATACGTTTCTCCGAGTCGTGATGTGAAAATCAATCATTAGATAAGAGAATGATAACACAATATTAAATAATATTCAACCGTAAACAGGCAAAGCGGCTTGTCGGTTGGATTTCGGATAAAGAATAAAGTGATACAAGCCGACGAAAGCGGGCGAATAAAAAATTTTGACAAAAAAGACTTGATTTTTATATGCACTTGTAATATAATTTTATGGCATCAGCATCCGGGTGTGGCGAAGTTTGGTATCGCGCTTGGTTCGGGACCAAGA